>NZ_KB235896.1:0-600000 GCF_000332135.1 Anabaena sp. PCC 7108 | reverse complement strand
ATTAACATTTTAGGAGGCTGGTGCTATGACCAGCCTTTTTGCATTTAGTCAACAGATTTTAAACCCAACTCAAGACGAAAATCATCATCATAAATTGCTTTTTTCCAGCCTTTAGCTAATTTCACTTGGTCTGGAAGTAGGTTTTTCGCGCTTATGAGGTTTGCGCTTATGAGGTTTGCGTTTATGAGTTTTGCGCCTATGAGGTTTGCGCGACGGAGGTCTGCGTCACTGAGATTTGCGCGACGGAGGTCTGCGTCACTGAGATTCGTACCACTGAGGTCTGCGTCACTAAGATTTGCTCTTATGAGGTCTGCGTCACTGAGGTCTGCGCCACTGAGATTTGCGTCACTGAGGTCTGCGTCACTGAGATTTGCACGATTGAGCTTTGTGCCACTGAGGTTTGCATCACTGAGGTCTGCGCGATTGAGATTTGCGCGATTGAGATTTGCACGATTGAGCTTTGTGTCACTGAGATTTGCGGCACTGAGATTTGCACGATTGAGCTTTGTGTCACTGAGATTTGCGGCACTGAGATTTGCGCGATTGAGGTCTGCGCCACTAAGGTTTGCGCCACTGAGGTCTGCGCCACTGAGGTCTGCGCCACAGAGATGTTGACTTACTATATTAACAAAATCACCAATCTTAATTGTGTTGCTATAGCTAATGATGCGATTTAGTAACTCATTGTCAAATCTATCTAAATTCTGACAGGGATGAAATGAGATTTTGTCTTTTAACTCATCTTTATTGCGAGCATAATCATGTAACTTAAATAAAATAATTAAAACATTTAGCCCAGTATAAATATCAACTTCTCGAAATCCTATTGTTACACCATATTTGTGCAACTGCACCATTTTATTTTGGGGCAAATTTTCTTGATATTCTTCATCAATTAAGTTATTTCTGTAAGCATTGATGAACTTACCCGCACACCAGTCATAATAAAAATCTCGCAACCTAGTAAATAATCTTAGCAACTCTTCTGATGTCAATTGCTGACCGCTATCAGGTAGAATTAACCCTATTAAATACTGAACAATTTCCCATGTAAGTCCGCCATAACCGAATAAGTCATAAATTTCTTTTTCTAGTTGGCTTTTACTAACATCAAACCGCCATACTTGATTCTTTTTTACCTTTTCAATCCATAGATTACAACTATTTTGTAAACGTTGAGCAAATAAAAATTCACTAAAACTTTTATGAACAAATTCTACTGCGCCTCCTTTTACTTCACTAGGAGCAGGCTTTATATAAAACGCCGTTAAAGCATTTCTTAATGGATGATCATCTAATTTTTTTTGTGCTGCATCTTTGAGGATTTCTTTTGCATCGTCATCACATCTTAATCGTTCATAGATATGTTTAATTAAAGTATATTCTCCTCCTGTTTGAATAACACATAACCCAACTTCAGCTAAAACTCTTTTTAAGGCTTCTGTTTTTAATGCAGTAATTTCCTCATTCAATTCTTGAGGACGCTGTTTTGTTAATACCCAATCTACGGTTTTTTGATAAATCGTGATTTTGGCTTGATTACTACTAATTCCAGTAAACATTGAATCTGTTATTTCTCCATCTCGGTGCATTGCTGCTAACAGATATAGTAATAATGGTTCTTGTGCTAAGGTTTTTACCTGTTCGGGACAGCTATCAGATTTCAGAAAATTCCCAAAAGCTAGAGATTTATCTTCACCAAATTTCTGTTTCCACTTCCGTAACCATCTTTTTTGAAATATTTCTTTCATCAAAGATATTTCTACCCTGGCTAAATTGTGGGGAATAAATCTTTCAATTCCTTGTAAAGCTGATTCTCTCCCCGTAATTAAAAATCGATGTCCCATTTGGGAATTACTATGACAACTTTGTTGTAAATCACCAATTTGTTTAAGAAATGCTTCTATACCTGTGGTAGAACTTCTCTGCATTCTTAGCTCATCAAAACCATCCAACAAAAATAAAAATCGAGTATTAGCATCTGTTAACCAACGATCATCACCCTCAGCAAAATCTGCATTCACGGCTGTACGGAGAGTATGTTTAATATCGTTTTCAAAAGTGCTAATATCTCGTAATCTAATTAAAATCGGTGTCCAAATAGGATGTAAGTTTTGGTGTATCCATTCCGCAAATACCCGACAAAACACACTTTTACCTCTACCTGGTCCCCCTTGGATAAACATCACCTGCTTTTGTTGCTGAGAATCAGGATTAATTAATAAATCCTTAGCCCATTTTTCTAAAATCACTGGACTTTGTTTAGGATTGACATTTTCTATCACTTTCCCGTTACTATCTAGCAATTCAGCTTGCAGAGGCACATAAAGATCGGGAATAGTCAAGTCTTTTTCACCTAAGATTTGCCAACGTTCCTTAATTTCATGATTAATAGAATTAGGTGAAATCTGATCCTGGAGATAAAAGTTAATTTTACTATATTTAGTATTTTTGATTTTTTCTTGTGCTGCAATAAGATTCTGGTTTAAAATCTCAGACAAACTTGATTTACTTTTGATTTCTTGGCTGATTAGTTCTGCGATACAATTTAGAGTTCCCCAACCTACCCAACCTGTAATAATTTCTGCTGTGTATTTATCAATTCCAGCTTTTTCTAAATAATTAGATAACTGCCGTTTTAAAATTAAGCCTAAATGCGATTCTGTAAAATCAGTTAATGCCAGTTTTGCTAGTTCTGCATCTAATTCCAGCTTTCCTAATTCAGTAATTTCTTGTTGTATCTCTACACCTGATGCAGCGTTATTAAATTTTTCCTCTAACCAATAATTCTTTCTCACTAAATTATCAAAACTGCTAATATAAGCAATAGGAACAGCAAGAGCTACCCATTCTTCTAACTTGCTCTTTCTGTTATTTGATATTGACTGTAACCATTTTCCTCCCAGTCCAATCAATGGGATACTAGCTATTGTTACTGTTGTCACAGGAGCAGTAGCAATAGCAGTAGGAACTACACCCAATGCTATGACTAACCCCGCAGCGGCTGTAGTAATATCTGTACCTAATTCAATTTTCTCTCCAGTGTCTGTTATTTTTTGCCAAATCTGCTTAATGTTAAGAATTGCCATTTTTTTTTATACAAATTTGCTGTAGTAAAAATATTTAGTAATTAATTTTACTACTAATTTGCTGCACCAAATTATAAAAATAAGTTTAAAAAACTAAGCAAATTTTTAGGGTGCGTTACGCTGTCGTTAACACACCCTACACATCCTCGAATTTAAAATTGCTATACCTGCCCTCATTTAAGAGTGAGAGGATCATGTTGTGAAAGCAACTTCTCAACTTTAGCCTCATCAATTCTAGAAGTTAACCTTCTGGATTCATGCAAGTCTCTAGTAGTTTTTGCCAAGGTGAAAGTTGAACCTACAGAAAAAACTAAACCCATACTCATAAAGCCTTTTACCCAATTATCCACAGGTAAATTGACAATACCAAAACCTGTCATAGAAATAGACATAATAAAAGCTGCCCAGGTTTGAATAATCCAAGCATTGCTGTCTTTTTGCTGTCCAAATGTTTGCATATCCCCCTCCTCTAACTAAGTACTATAAGCACTATTTTATGAAGTGGTCAAAAGAGTGGTAATAGTAACTGACCAGTTCCGCAACTGTACTTAATAACTGAAGTTAAAAATTCCTCAAATTCAGCAAATGCTGCTGAAAATTTTGTACCAGTTTGGCAAGTGGCATAAAAATTATAGAATTTGTAAACAGGGAACAGGGAACAGGGAACAGGGAACAGGGAACAGGGAACAGGGAACAGGGAACAGGGAACAGGGAACAGGGAACAGGGAACAGGGAACAGGGAACAGGGAACAGGGAACAGGGAACAGGAAATTCTTAATTTTCCCCGCGTCTCCCCATCTCCCCATCTCCCCATCTCCGCGTCCCCGCGTCTCCCCATCTCCCCATCTCCGCATCCCCGCGTCTCCCCATCTCCCCATCTCCCCATCTCCCCATCTCCGCGTCTCCCCAAGTCGCCATCTCATGGTGTTTCTGGAAAAGTTTGCACCTTACCATCGGGACTGAGGACTACTCGCAGTCTGATATTTTGCCCAGATTTATTAGTAGAGACAAAAGCTTTACCAATTTCTGGAATACCAGTGGTGTTAACGTATTCTCTAGCTGCTCGATTCAATGGCAAAATCCGTTCAATAGAGCCATCAACACCCAACATCAAACTATACTCTAGTGTTTGTGAAAATCCACTAGGTGGCTGCCAAGTTTTTTGTAGAAATTCTCTGGCTTCTGCCACTTGAGGGATATCAAATAAAGTCGTGTTAGAGGATGCTTCTGTAGATGAAGAGGTTTTAGTTGCATTTCGCAATTTTGCCACTACATTAGCATCACTGGAGACAGAAGAATTGCTATCAGGGGAATTAATTCTATCTAGTGGCTGTGAGTCTAGTTGAGAAGATATTTGGGGAGAAGTTTGACTTTGAGTCTCTTTGGGCATAGAAGCCAGAGACTGAGGGATTTTGGAAATACTACTATTTTTAGTAGTCAAAATCTCACGGGTGGGGAGAGTAATTCCACTTTGGTTAATCACGCCTGTAGAGTTTTCTTCAAAATTGGGAGTTGTTGGTAATGTCTGGAGATTGCTGGAAAGGGCTGGTTTTGTTTTTTGCTCACTCGTCACAGCATTTTTCGGTAATGTTTTAGCTGTGGACGGGATAGTTGAATTGGGGAAAGAGAGAGGAGTGGGGTCAACAATGGAATTAGGAAGTGGAGGAATAGAATCTGCATTGGGTATTTGTAATGCAGCAGTACCACTAGGAGGAGAAGACAAATTTCCAGGGGAAACTAGTTCTGGTTGAGGGGAAGTTGAGTTAAGAGCG
This sequence comes from Anabaena sp. PCC 7108, assembly GCF_000332135.1. Lineage (NCBI taxonomy): Bacteria > Bacillati > Cyanobacteriota > Cyanophyceae > Nostocales > Nostocaceae > Anabaena > Anabaena sp. PCC 7108. Next base: position 595,139 of record NZ_KB235896.1, on the reverse strand, counting down.
GGTGAAGGCTCAATAGCTACTTTTTGTGTTGTTGAAGTCGTTGTTTCAGCGGTTTGCTGTTGCTTTTGCCTGATGCTGTTAGCATATTGCCAGGTTAGGGGAGTGAAACCCACAGCTATTACCAACATTGCGGCTACAGGTGTCCAAGTCGGTAAAACTAAACTGGGAAAAGAATTCTCACTATTCAGATTTGGTAGTGCTATGACATCAGCCGAGTATTCATCTAAAGCTGTGGCTAAATCAAATAGTTGCAATAGAGTGAGTTGAATTACGGGGCCAGATGTTGAGTTAGCAAGAGAACCAAGAAATAGTTTATGAGTTAAATTGCTACTAGATTCTAGGTAAATTGTTGCTTCCAAAATCCCCATGCTAGATGAGTTAATGGTTTTGGGTGACGACGGAGAGGGGGGAACATCGTTTAATTCTGGCTGGTCAGATGTTGTATTAGAATTTTGCGGTTCTAAGAAACTCAAACAAAAGTTATCTGCTGATTTTTGTAGCAGTTGTTGAACGTAGGTTGTGACTACATTACACAAAACTTCTAGTTGATCATGATCGCCCTGAATTGGCACTTTGCGTTCTCCTGATAGTCCTGGATCATCAAAGTGGAGTTCAAAACCTATTTGTTTGAGAACAGCTTGACCCATCCAGCGAGATAAAGGTGAGCGTTGCGCCCTGATTTCTAGTGTGCAAGTAGGAGGCGTGTAGCGACGAATAACAGAATTTAAGCGAGGCATAGCAAAAATTGCAATGGGGACAAAGAGAAATTTTGGATTTTGGACTTAGTTGGACTTAGTATTTTAAAATCTAAAATTGTTTTGTTTTTGTAGAACGGTCTATAAGTGACAACCACAGTCGGCGGTGTCCACTAGGAGCGCTATAAAAAAGTAAATCTACTAGCAGTTTTAATGCTAAGTTGGTCAGCGCATCCGTAGAGATTTTTTCGTTCTCTTCCATCCGTTCTTGATAGGTGTTACAGAAAGTATCGATATAATCTCCCAGTAAAGCGGTCTGATGAGGTTTCTGGTTGTTTGTAGCTATTTGTTCTAATAGACCAACAGCACGGCGAATTAATTCCTGGTGTTGTTTAGCGAGGTAGCAGCTAATTAGAACTAGCGATCGCGCTTCTTCTACATCCAAGTTTTTTCGACCTCCTTGACCTTTGCGTAAGGGATTCGACTGACGCAATCGCCATAAAGCTACACGATCTGGAACTTTTGACTCTAAATTTAGATTAATTGCCGCCGAAAGCATAGCCTCAGAACCAATGCCAGTTAAGGTTTCTAAAGATAACAGCACTAAGTCTAACTGAGTTTTGATGTTATCCCATTCAACTGAGTTGGCGGCTGGAAAGTGGTTTAAATCCTCCCACTGGGAGTTTGTTGTGGCTGAATTGGCGACCAAGTGCATAACTTTTAGCATAGGTGATCAGGCGAATAGAGGCTGTTGCTGTTACCTATTTTGAAACAGACTCTCAAGCCTGAAAGTTGGTTTCCCATAGTTAGCTTTGAATCAGTTTAGTAAACAGCGGTTTTCTTTGTTTTACTCTAAATGAAAATTTCTTTTCCCAATATGAGAAGTTAATGAGGATTGGTAATGGGTGATTGGTAATGGGTGATTGGTAATGGGTGATTGGTAATGGGTGATTGGTACTCAAAACTCAGAACTCAGCACTCAGAACTCAAAACTCAGAACTCAGCACTCAGCACTCAGAACTCAGCACTCAGCACTCAGCACTCGTTACTCAAAACTCAGCACTCGTTACTCAGAACTCACCACTCAGCACTCACCACTCACCACTCAGCACTTTATATGAGCAATAGTGACACCACTACCGCCATCGGCCTGCTCTGCTGGTTCATAGTGGCTAACTCTGGAGTGCTGTTTTAGAAAAGAGTGAACTCCTTGCTTGAGCTTACCAGTACCGTGTCCGTGAATAATCCAGAGAGGACCATCAGCTTCAGAAATAGCTTTGTCTAAAATATATTCGCCATCAGCTACCCGTTTTCCGCGCAAATCTACTGTATTTTTGGAAGTACGAATGGCTGGGACTGCTGCTGGTTGTGGGGTGACTACAGCTGGGGCTGGTTTGGCTTTAACGATGGGTTCTGGTTTTTGCCCGTCTAAAGATTCTACATCTGACAACTGCACCGTCATTTTCATGATTCCAAAGCGGACACTTAACTCACCATCTGGATTAGGGGGGGTGATTACTTCTGCGGTTTGTCCTAATTTGGGTATTCGCACCCTGTCCCCTATTTTGGGCATAAACCTCGGTTTAGGTTTTGGTGGTGGTGCTGGTTCGTATTTCTGTCCAATTTGATTTAACGCGCTGGTTGCTTGCTGGGCATCTTGGGCTGTGGGTGTGCCTTTTTGCAAACGGCGAATTACTTGGGCAATTTCTCCTTTTGCTTGGGTAATTGCTTGTTGGACGGCTACTTCCTGAGAAGCACGTAAATCTTTTTCTCTTTCTTCTAAAGCGGTGGCTTTTTGAGAAACTTCTTTATATAGCTTTTCGGCTTGTCGTAATAATTCTTGGGCTTCAGCAGCTTTAGTTTCTTGACGACGACGTTGGGCTTCTAAACCCGCAATCACCTGATTCACTTCATCGCTGGCTTCTCCCACTTGGGTTTTAGCCTCTGCTACCACTTCCGGTTTTAGTCCTAAGCGCAAGGCAATAGTTAAGGCGTTAGAGCGTCCTGGAATGCCCCACAACAACCGATAAGTTGGTGAGAGAGTACTTTCGTCAAATTCTACGGAAGCGTTCTCAAATCGCTCATCTTCATATTTTAGGGCTTTGAGTTCACCGAAGTGGGTGGTAGCAATTGTGAGTTGGGCATGATTGGCGAGATATTGCAAAAGTGCGATCGCTAATGCACTCCCCTCCGCCGGATCTGTACCAGCACCAACTTCATCCAGTAAAACGAGGGATTGGTGATTGGTGATTGGTAATGGGTAATTGGTAATTGGTAGTTTTATTCCTTCCTCTTCCTCTTCCTTTCTCCTTTCTCCTGACTCCTGTACGGGCGAACGGCCGTTCGCCCCTCCTGACTCCTGACTCCCCAAAGCATTTAAAATCCGACTAATACGGCGAATATGTCCTGAGAATGTGGATAAACTTTGTTGTAAAGATTGTTCATCACCAATATCAGCTAAAACTTTGTCAAACCAAGGCATTTCCACTGGTTCGCGGGCGGGGACAAATAAACCCACCTTGGCCATTAATGCAGCTAATCCGAGAGTTTTTAAAGTTACTGTTTTCCCACCAGTATTCGGTCCAGTAATTGTCACTACCCGAATATTGGGACTGATGAGTAAATCCACGGGAACCACTGGGTTTCCTTGTTCATGTTGCTGTTGCCAAACTAACAACGGGTGACGCAGTTGTCGCAAGGTGATAATTTCTTGTTCTTCCCGATTAATGAAGCGAGGAGGATTAGCACCTATCCAGAAACTGTAACGAGATTTAGCTGTTGCCAAATCTAAGGTTGTGACGATCGCTAATAACCTTTCTAAATCTAGTTTAACTGCGGCAACTTGTTCGGTTAAATTACGGCGAATTGCTTCTGCTTCTGTTTGTTCTTTTCTGATGGTTTGGCGCAGTTGGTTCCCCATAGGGACGACGCTGTGAGGTTCGATATATAAAGTCGCGCCACTGGTGGAAGTGTCATGAACAATACCGGGAATTGCGTCTTTTTGCGGTGCTTTGACGGGGATCACAAAGCGATCACTTCTTTGAGTAATCAGTTGTTCTTGAACTGCCCCCGATTTGGCTTGAATGATGTTTTGCAGTTTTTGGGTAATTTGACTGCGTATCCGCCGCAAATCAATGCGAATTTCCCCCATTTTTTGACTAGCACGATCAGTGACTTGAGCGCGTTCATCAATACAGCGATGAATTTCCTGTTCTAATTCTGGATAAGTCCTTAATTCGGAGACTAAATCAGTCAGAATTGGTAAATTTTCTTGGTTATCAATTACACGCCGTAAATTTCTCGTACCAGCCAGGGTGGTAGCGATCGCTAACAATTCCTCTCCAGACAAAATTCCTTGCAATTCGGCACGTTCTAGGGAATCGCCAATATCTTGAATTCCCTCAAAAGATAATCCTGGGGAAAGGTGACTTTCCAGTTGATATACTTCTTTGGTTTGAGCTAACAACTTTTGGCTTTCTGTCTGGGTTTCCGGGATTGGCAAGTTACGCGCAACTGTTGCCCCTAACTTAGTGGCCGCAAAGGTGGAAAGGTGCTGGCAAAGGCGTTGCCATTCTAGTAGTTCTAGGGTTTCAGATTGGATCAAGGTTTCAAAAACTAATCTGAAATTATCGTAACAATTCTCGCCACCAGAAAGCGAAATCTTCAAACAAGAAATTTTTTGCTGCTAAGTAGCCATCATGAACTGCGTACACCAGAACACATGAAAAAAAACTTCTTATTCCCCTCCACGAAACAGCGGGGAGGGGTTAGGGGTGGGGTCTTATTTTCAAGTCAGGTGGGCGTTAAAAATTGTCGTTGGGGTAAGGCAGGGAGCAGGGGGCTTTCTAGCAGGGGGAAAGAGGGTTTCACCCCTATTTACTTTTCTTCACATACCTTTAAATTTTTCTGTTTACCTACTTAGAGATACACGTAGGGTGTGTAAAGCCCTTGCATAGCTACGCTTAGAGCGAAGCTTAACGTACCTTCCTCGAAACCTTTGGTGCGTTACGGCTTACGTCTAACACACCCTTGTATATTAGAAGAAGTAGTAGACCTTACATACTAAAATCCTTCTTTCCTGTTCCCTGTTCCCTGTTCCCTGTTCCCTGCCTCCATCAAAAATTCATGAATCAAATCGGATCACTATAGATTCTTGTAGAAATCAACAGGACTTACGCAACTGGCACATTGGTAGGGTGCGTCAGACTGCATAAATCCTGCAAATAAACAGATACTTGATATCTGACGCACCCTACAACAGATTTTTGGTGTGACACGCAGCTTTAGTCCAAATCAAATATGATTACTATCACTATATAGCTACTAGACAGCTATAATTTACCAACTCAAAACTACAACAAACCTCGATAACGAATAAAAATCAAAAGTACCGCCCAAGAACCCAACGCCACCTTCACAGCAACAAGAATATTTAAAATCGGCAAAACCCCACCACTAAAAAGCATTCCCAATTCACCATGTGGTAACTCTAATCCTGACAAAGTTATCACAGATAAAACAATGAAAATCAAAACTGAAACCTTCTCCCAAGTAGCAGCATGATAACGTTGATAAATATCTTGCATCCACTGATATGAAGAAGTAATTGCTATTAATCCAATTGCTGTTCCACCTGCCACACCAGCAGCAAAACCACCTCCAGGACTTAAATGTCCTCTAATTGCTAATTCTATACCCACTAAAGCCGCAATTGTCGCCCCCAAACGAGCCAAAATAATGGATGATTGATCTTTAAATTGATAGATCGTACAGGATGGTCTTTCATTAGCAAGTAAAAAATTACAACCGAGAATGGCAATCGAAAATACAATTACTTCAAAAATAGTATCATAAAGACGATTTCTAAAAATAATCCCTGATACCGCATTGATAACACCACTTTCTTTAACTACTGTTTCCACAATAGTAATATCTGATAAATTCGGTTCGGCATTAGGCATAATTAACATTTTCACAAACAAAGCTATGCCAGCTAAAATGTAAACAAATTTCATTAATGTTGACCTCCTGTATCTAAAATATTGAAATATTTTAAAACTGTATTTGGTGAAGAGATTTCACTTTCGATAATGTTATAGATGCGTTGTACTCTAATTTCAGTTTGATAGGTTTCTGCAAATTCTTTACTTGCTGCTAATGGCGCACAGGTAGCATGAACTTCTTTGTCAATCAAAGCATTTCGTAAACATTGATTACTGTTGTAAGGTATAAGTTCTAACCGCATATAATGTTTACTAAAAATGCTCCGAAAATCGTTGATAAGTTCTTGAAAATTAGAATCTTGATTTGTTTCTATTAACTGATCTTCAATCACACCAAGACGTAAAACTAAAGATGAACGTACCGCTACCGCATAAAGGGTAATTGATAGCATGGTTCCCATTAATGCCTCTGTTAAAGCCACATCTGCTGCACCTAAAACGGCATCTACCATTACAGCTACTCCACCCAATACCCCACGAATTACTAAAGCATGATAGGGGTTAACTTGAGTTACTAACATTCCCGCAGTTAAGGGTAACAAGGCAATAATTATATAAAGATATGAATCATTCATTTTTCGCCTCTTGAGTTGAACAATATGCAATTACATAACCCAGCATAGTATTCCACATTGCTAAGGAGATAATACCTAAAATTAGTAATGGCCATTCACTGGGAATTTTCAATAAAAGTCCGACAATAATCAGCATTGAACCCAGAGTATCAGCAACAGAAAGACCATGTAATTTAAATAATACTGATCTGTCACTAACTAGATGAAAAGTTCCCCAAAACCAGAAAAAAATACCTATACCTATCAAGGTATAACTAATGATATTAATCATGCTTCATTTAACCTTCTCAAAATATGAGCTAATAACATAAATCCGGCATTTCCTACACTCAAAATAATCACTGATACTACTCCAATCATCCAATCATCTCGCAAAACAGAAATGACTAAAATTATGATGGATACCTTGCTGGAAATACTACCTAAAGCTAACATTAGCTGCCAAGTATTATCAGTTTTCCATGCTTCATAAATAGGAATTAACAAAGCCGCAATCATAGCTAGTAAAACAATTTCTAGATTCATAATTATTTACCTTCTGGATTAATTTTATGAACTTCATAAAATCCTTCTTCATTATGATTGATAACTATGGTTTTCGGTGTAAATGTAATCAGAAATATATCCATGAAAACCAACAGTGAAGAATGTTTATGTTTGACTTTTTCCCTAATAATTTCTTCTCGATTATGGGGATATAAAATAATTTCAAATGCTTCCTTAAACGCTACAGGAATGGCAATCATTACTTGAATGAGAACCTTTAACCATTCTGTTAATTTTGCCCGTGATGTATAACCCCTGGGTAAAACTAAAGCGATAATTACCCCAATAATGATATTGATTAAACTCAGATCAGAGGTGAGTAAAAACCAAATTGATAATCTTAATATTAAATGTCCAATCATGCTAATGCCATCCAAAATAGTAGGATTAAAGTTAGACTCATCACACCAATTAAATGCTCAAATTCTTCAAGTACACGAGGTAAATATATTGCTAATCGTTTAAAAATGAAATGATATGCTAACCAACCAATGGCAATTACAATTAGGGCTTTACTAATATTGATAATGCTATAAGCTTGTAAATAGACAAAGTTGGCTACTACTAAAACAGTAATCAATAATATTATTGCCAACCAAAAACCAGGTTTTACTTTTTGTTCCCCGTCTTTTTTATGAGGTAAAAAGATAAATTTAGCAAAGGATATTGCTGTACCTATAGGCACAATATTCATGAGGATAGATTGCCAAGGTAACAGACTTTTTATAGTTAAAACCTTTGCCCCAAAACCTGACAATAAAGGAAAACCAGAAATTGATAAACTAGCTATAACTAACGCAATCCAAATATTAGTATTAATTGGTTTATATTGGAGTTCTTTAAAATTGCGACTTGGTAAAGAACCCGCAAGCAAAAATAAAGAAGATTTTACCAGTCCATGAGTCATAGCATAAAAACCACCTACCGCTGGTGCAGCTAAAATAAAGCCTAACTGGGAAATGGTATGAAAAGCCAACATCCGTTTTGTATCTTTTTCTAAAACAGCATAAGATACACCCATGAAAGCTGTTCCTACACCAAAAATTCTGACTATATTATCAATTTCTTCAGAAATGCCAGCACAACGTAATAAAGGTAAAATACTAGCTTTGACAACAATACCTGAAAGCAAAGCGGAAACAGGTGTTTCTGATTCAGAATGTGTTAAAGGTAGCCATAAACCGGATACAAAAACCCCGGCTTTAATTAATAATCCTAGAAAAATTAATGCTAATGCTTCCGGTGGTGAATCTTTTAAACCAACAAAACTAAAAGAATGATGGGTTTGATAAACCAATACTGCACCAACCAGATAAAATAACATCGCAGTGTTGCTAACAAATAGATAGCGTAAACCTACCCAAATTGAGCGATCACTGCGGGGATAAGCAATTAATAAAAAAGCTGCAATCCCGCTGACTTCTAACGCTACATATAAACTAATAAAATCTGCACAGATAAAAGCAGCATTTAAACTACCATGAACAATAATAGTTTGGGCATAGAAAAAAGCTGTTTTATCGCTGCACCAACAGTAAATAATTACCGCAGCCGTAACCAAAGCATTAGTTAAAATAAAATAGGCGCTTAACTGATCAGCTATTAAAGTAACACCAAAATTATCGAGTAAATTTAGTTTTATAGGTGATGGTTCTAAAAATAGTTGTACGCCATAAGCCGCAGAAGCAATCGCCCCCCAAAGTGCTAGATGTCGGTTAAGTTTGGGGACTAAAAAAATGATGAACCCTAGAAAAAATGGGATAGCAACCCAAGCAATGGTAATACTATTCATGGTGTGTTATTTTTCTCGATTTCGTTACTTTCTAATGTGGGATTATCCTGTGCTAATTTCATCACACCGACTAGCATTAAAGCTTGAATTGAAAACCCAATGACTATCGCTGTTAAAATCACCGCTTGGGGAACAGGATCGGCGTAAGCAACATTTTTTACTTCTGAAATAATGGGAGTGAATAAGCCTTCTCGTGATGCAATTAGTACATAAAAGGCAATTACACCCGTACTCATCACATCCATTGAGACAATCTTCATCACCAGATTTTTTTTGAGGATGATACCGAAAAAACCAAACAATATTGTTGCTAATACGCACGCTTCTAACACGGGAATTGCCTATTAAGTAAGGGTTTAGCAGAAAGGACGATTAAAAACCGCAACTACACAAGTAGATAGCAACACGGCTTTTATCCGGGTAGTCCACGGGGATGAACCTGGTTGGTGTAACCGTGATTTTAATTTGTTTTGTATAAAGTGCTAAATTATTATTAGCACGAATCTTTAGTGCTATTTTTAAAAAAGCACTAATTTTTTCTGATGATAATCATAGTTACACCTAATGATTTATGTTTTCCCTAGCAGTGCGAACTATAACCAGAGATGAGAAAGCTGTGAACTTGGATTTATCTACTTCTTTAGAATTAATTGGACGTTCCCTAGAATTTCAGCGCATTATCGAAATACTTGCCCAGGATGGTGATTTGCTGATTACTGGAGTAGCTGGAAGTGGAAGACGGACTTTAGTTAGAGTTGCAGCACAAGAAGTTGGTGCTGTTGTCTTAGATATAGACTGTATCCGGGCTATAGATGGGGAAAGATTTATACAATTACTCACAGAAGCAATTAGCCAAAACTGGGAAGCAAAAAAAATTGAAACTTGGGTTAACCAAACTGCAAGTGAGTTTTTTATTTTTCATGCTGAAAGTAAACTTAAATTATTACATTCCCTCAATCAAAAACAATTATGGCAAGCATTTATAATCTTGTTAGAATTGTTGCAAATGATGTCCGCTGATTTAGATCGGCGAGTAGTTTTAATTTTGCAGAGTTTCCCGCATATTCGTTCTTGGGATCGTCATAGTTTATGGGAATCAACTTTTAGGCAAGAAGTCAAAGCCCATCCTCATGTTAGTTATGTTTTATTAGCTACAATTGGCGAGACAAACCACCATACAGATGATCATAGCTATCCCATAGAAACAATCCAGTTAGTTCCTTTATCTAAGGACATTTTAGCATTGTGGGCAAGAGAAATTTTACACACAGAAAAACTCAAATTTGATCCTCATTCTCAAGCATTACAAATATTTTTAGATGCAGTTCAGGGAAATATTGGTGATGCGATGGCATTAATCCGCAGACTATCAACTTTGGAGTATGTTCAAGGCTTAATTACGGAACAACAAGTACAGCAGGTAGTTGAAGGAATGCTTAAAGATTTATCTATGACCTATGAATCTTTATTGATGTTACTTCCAGCCAGTCAAATACATCTTTTAGAATGTTTAGCTGTTGACCCTACAGACAAACCACAAAGTAAAGAATATATTCAAAAACATGGACTTTCTAGAGGTGGAAGTTTACAAGGTGCGTTAACTGGTTTGCAAAATAAAGGTTTAATTTACAATGCTGAACAGGGTTATCGGTTAGCTTTACCTTTATTAGCTTTGTGGTTAAAACAACGGTTGAGTTAATATCAAAATCAAGATTTTTAAGATTTTAAGATGTGGAGGAGTTGAACATGAATATTTCTATTCGTTTATTACAAGAAAACGAATTAGTCGCTGCTGATCACATATTTAGATTAGCGTTTGGTAATTTTATCGGATTATCTAACCCCACGGATTTTGCAGGAGATAAAACTTACATATCTCATCGTTGGAAAACTAATAACCAGTCAGCTTTTGCGGCTGAATTTGATGGCAAATTAATTGGTATTAACTTAGTGACTAATTGGGGAAGTTTTGCTTCTTTTGGTCCATTAAGTGTTCATCCTGACTTTTGGAACCAAGGAATAGCCCAACGTTTAATTGAACCTGCAATTTCTTGCTTTACTCAATGGAATACTCAATTAGCCGGAATACATACTTTTGCTCAAAGTCCTAAACATCATGCACTGTATCAAAAATTTGGTTTTCGTTTGCGGTTTCTAACAACAATTCTTAGCAAATCAGTAGAACAAGCTTCACCGTTACCTCAAAATAGCAGATATTCCCAAATGAGTGAAACTGAACGTGCCGAAAGTCTTCAAGCTAGTATTAAACTCACTGATTATATCTATTCAGGTTTAGATGTTTCCCAGCAAATACAAACAGTTCACACACAAAATCTAGGTGATACAATTTTTTTATGGCATGATTCAGGTTTGGTCGGATTTGCAGTTTGTCATATTGGCGCTGGGACAGAAGCGGGTAGTAATAATTGCTTTGTAAAATTTGGGGCTGTGCTTTTAGGAAATAATGCACAAAAACATTTTGACCAGTTGTTAGACTTGTGTGAAAGTTTAACTTTATCGGAAGGAATGTCCCGCTTAGTTGCGGGAGTAAATACCAGTCGAGAAGCAGCTTATTTGCAAATGCTTTCCCGTGGTTTTTGTAGTGAAATCATCGGCGTAGCCATGCATAGACCGAGTGAATCAGGATATAACCGTGCCGATGTTTTTGCTTTGGATGATTGGCGTTAGTAAAAGTTTAGAAAATTCAAATTTAGTCACTTGCTTGAATATCTGCTGCGGAGATAGAAGAGTTATCAGCTTGCAATTTCACCCAAACAAAGAAAGGAATTGCCAGAAGTTGAGTTAGTGAAGAAAAAACAACTAAAAAAGTAATGGAATAATCATACAAAATCCCCATTAAAGCACTACCTAAAAACCAAGATAAACCATAGCCTGTACTAAAAATGCCGTAAGCTGTAGCCCGTTTATTTTTAGGAACCATCCCAGCTATGGCGGCTTTCAGAATTGATTCTTGCGCCCCCATACCAATACCCCAAAATGCCATTCCTAAAAGAGCAAAACGTGCATCTCCAAAAAATACCAAAGGTGCAAACAAAGATGAAATACTAGCTGCAATTATCAGCATAGAAATGCCAATCCGGTCAAAGAAATATCCAAATATTAATGCTGCTACAGCATCAACTCCCATAGCCCAAGCATAAAATAAAGGAATTGTTTGTCCAGAAGCAATTTCTCCTTTTTGAAAATGGAAAGCAATCAGGGGAAAATCTGCATATCCAGCTGCAATAATTGCCACCGCACCCAGATAAATCCAAAATATACGTGGCAGTTTTTCTTCTGCATTTGCCACTGTTTCTACTTCAAAATCACTGGGATTTGGATATAAAAACTGTAAAATTAATAATACAATTAATCCCAATACCGCAGGTACAATTAAAATTGTAAACGCATGGCGATATTCTCCTTGAAAATAAACCATTGCCGCTACAGCCAAAGGCCCCATTACTGCACCAGTTTGATCCATTGCTTCATGCAAACCAAAGCCAAAACCGCTACCAATTTGGCTCACACCATGGGAAAGTAGGGCATCTCTTGGGGGAGTACGTACCGCCTTACCTGTGCGTTCAGCCATCATCAAACTTGCGGCTATTTCCCATCTCCCAGCTAAGGCTAAAAATGGTACAACGGCGGTATTTAAAATGTAGCCTAAAGTTGTAATTCCCCAGTATTTACCTGTTTTGTCACTAAGATAACCAATAACTAAACGGAAGCCATAACCAATTAGTTCACCAAAGCCAGCTACTAGACCGACTACAGTGCCGTTAGCTCCCAAAACTTCTAAATAAGCCCCTGTAATACTACGCGCTCCTTCATAGGTGGCATCGGCACAGAGGCTCACAAAACCAAGCAAAATCACAAACTTTAAAGCAGCTGCTTTCTGTGACATATCCCATAGCTGTTAATTATTACCTCAATAATTGAAACACGGAATACCACAAAAAAATAGTTGCGTTTGAGCTTTATCAGGTACGAATTAAGAATTATTTAATCATCCTCATATTCTGCCCAAGAATTAGCAGTTTCTGATATTGCTACCTTGAGTTTTACATCTGCTGGTAATCGCTTTTTGGTTTCATCATAAATATATTTAGCAATCATCTCAGCAGTTGTTTCATATTCAGGAGGTAAAACTTCATTCAGCACACAATGATCTAATCCTCCTTGCGTTACATCTTTTTTAGCCCAACGTAAGCTTTTGAAATCAGCAACCATGACTGGATGTGGACAGTATTCGGAAGAATGCAACTTTGATGATTGCACTTCGATTTTTACTTTATAAGTATGTCCATGCATTCTCCCACAGGGACCATTGTAGTCTTTTATGTAGTGAGCGCTATCAAAGGTGAATTCTGTTAATAGTTTCCATTTAGGCATCTTGATATTACCTTATAGCAGATTTTTTAACCAAAACTTATTGATCACAAAAGAGTAGATAAAACAGAATTTATTAATATAAATACTCCTTAAATATTCACAATAAAATTTACTTACCTTCAGATTTAAGCTCTCTCAACACTTTTCTCAGCATAGCTATAGTTTTTACTAGATGAATGTGGAAAAGCTTAACCTAAATTTGTACCAATGTTAACTCAATCTTTGCTCATACTGTATGTCTTAGTACGAAGATTGTGACCAGAGAAAAATCAAATACAATTGATCTATCGGGCTGTAGATGTATAATTTTTGTCCCCTCATTGTGAAAAACAACATGGTAGTCCATCAACAGTTGGTGTTTAGTGTCATGAAGAAATATAAATTCACCAAACTGCTATTTCTCTACCGACATAGATTTTGAGCAAAAACAAGTAAAGTCCTTTAGGTGTAGTAATTCATAAATGCTGAACTACTTCATAACCTTGTTGGCTATAAATTTTGAATTTTTTCTCTGTGAACTTTTTCCATACAACTTAAGGAGTACAAATGCTTAAGGCTATCGCTGTTACTTGGTTGTTACTGTTTTTTGGCGATTTCCTTTCGACTTTTTTTTACCACGTCCCTGAGCATGTTTTTGGTAGCCTCCACCTCACAACACACCACTCCTGGAAAAAAGACTTCCGCCACTACGCTATTCTAACATTTAATCCCCAAGTGCTTTTAGACGGAATCTTGGGCGCTCTACCATACCTGCTGGTAGCTGTCTTTCTGTGGTCTTTTTCTCCCATTGGCGTTATCTGTGGTTTAGTGTTTGGTCAGTTTCATGTATGGTGGAGACACATAACATCCCTAGGTTGGAAAACTTCACAACCTGTAGCTTTTGTTTGTCAGCTGCTATTCATAACTACTCCTGAACAACACTGGTTACATCATCAAAAAACCAACTTAGGTTTCGGTGATATTTTCACATTCTTTGAACAACCAGCTAAAACTTGGATGCGTTGGTTACGTTTACTCAGGCTTCATGTACGTGAATCTTCGGTAACTCGCGTTTCTGGCTAGTAAATCCAGAGTTTAGCGACGTATTCTCAAAAACAAACCCTTTAAGACCGCAGAATTACAAGTTTTTTGCACAGATTCAGGACTTACGCAACTGGCACATTGGTAGGGTGCGTCAGATATCAACAATCTGTTTATTTGCAGGATTTATGCAGTAGTAAAGCACCCTACAACAGATTTTTAGTGTGACACCTGCGTAAGTCCTAAGATTTACGAATAATTGAGCATTCGACGCATTTTTATACTTTTTTGACACTCCTCTGGCTAAAGCCGAGGGGATTCTTAAGACCAAGTAAAAAGATGCGTCGAAACCTTTGGTATCAAAATAGACGAATTGCAGAATTTTGAAAAAGAGGAAAGAGAAAATTTACCTTTACTTCTGTCCTTGTACGAGGTAAAGCTACGCCAAATTTATTTAGTAGAAACGTTTCATGGGTAGGGATTCTCGGCTCTACAACAAAGGCTAAATTGCATCTTCATCAATAAACGCTATTACACAGGTCTTGACTTAATTAAATAGATTTAAAAATATTAACTTGAGGGTAGAACAGCTTGTTCCTTAGCTGACTGCTGCTGTATTTTGACTCATATAAAACAATATGGCGATAAAATAGATTATATTTTTATTGGCAATACAGTCGTTTTTGAAGCAGAGAATTTCTGAATCAATGAGTAATGGTAAATAAATATCAAAAAATACATAAATATGGCACTTACCAAGCGAGTTAAGACATACAGTGATAATAAAACTTATACACAGAAAGACTTTCCTTTCAATCGGTTTAGCTGCCATAGCTGTTTAATTTGTATACAATCAGCTTGAAACTGGGCATAGGCTATTAATCCTATTAACTCAACCTGTTAATACAGCATAATTTTTTCTTAGTGTTTAATTTTATTCTCAGTGTCTAGTCCAGAAAAACTAAGTTAAAGTGACCATACAGATACATTTTGTGAAAACTATTGTTGAATTCAAACAAAAACTTCAGAATTTTCACCGCAACCCAGACTCAATCAAAAAGCTACTAATTCCAGACTAATAACATCCGTATTTGTGCAGGATAGTTCAATAGACATGAGAATTTAAGGAAGAGGTATGCCAGGAAATGATCGGGAAAAAATACGCCACTTATTGGTTATCCAAGACCTGGAAGGACAGCGAACAATTCCTCTGTTAGAGACAACCTACTCTCTAGGACGGGATGTTAGAAATGCTATTGTTCTCAGTTCTCGGTCTGTATCAAGGCAGCACGCAATTTTATTGCGGGTTCTGATTCCTGACACTGAACAATATGGTTTTCGGATAATTGATGGTAACTTTAAAGGCAAAAGAAGCACTAATGGCTTATTTATTAATGGTACTAAATGTTTTTCTCATAACCTCCAAAATGGAGACTTAATTGCTTTTGGCAATCCTCACGCTCAAGCACAATACTATGCTATTTCCAATCTGTCGGAAGCAGCATTTATAGAATCTTATACAGCATCAGACCTGTCTATTTTTCTGTCTGGTCAAGGAAATCCCGCTAATCCTTTTGAAACAATTGTCTCTGATACCAGCGTAGAGGGAGCTAGTGACGCGGCCTTAACTCGTCTGGCCTCTTTTCCAGAACTGATTCCCAATCCAATTATCGAAATGGATTTATTGGGAACGGTAACGTATTTTAATCCGGCTGCGGCCAATAAGTTTCCTAGAATTAGGGAAATCGGTCAGCACCATCCCATTTTGGCAAACTTGCTTAGTGCAGTTAAAAATCAAACGGGAAATTCTTTTGTGCGAGAGATAGAAGTCAACGGAGAGATTTTTGAACAATCTGTTCATTACTTACCAGAAAGTGATTTAATTAGAACTTTTATTATTAGAGAAATTACTGAACAAAAACAAGCCGAAGCAGAACTAAAACAACGCGATCGCTTGCTTCAAGCAGTGACTGAAGCCGCCAATTATCTGTTGGCAGAAATGAACTATGAAATAGCTATAGAAAAGGCACTCGCTACTTTTGGAGAAGCTGCCAATGGCGATCGCATCTACCTCTTCCAAAACCATTGCCATCCAGTTACAGGGGAAATGGCTGTAAGTCTGCGATTTGAATGGATACAACCTGGGATGGAAACATCTCACCATCATTGGCAGAATCAATCTTATCAAACTTCAGGATTAGGACGCTGGTACAATACTCTGTCTGGGGGACAGCCCATTAGTGGACTCACCCAAGAATTTCCCACGACAGAAAAAGAATTTCTGCGTCGAGACAACATTCAGTCTTTCCTACTTGTACCCTTACGATTAGAGGAAGATTTTTGGGGATACCTAGGGTTAGCAGACTGTACTTCCCCACGGCGTTGGTCAAGGCATGAAGAATCTAGTCTCTTGACTATGGCAGCGATCATTAGTGGCGCTCGTCAGCGTCAGCAAGTGGAAGAAAAAATTCGCTATCAAGCCCTTCATGATCTATTGACTGGTTTGCCCAATCGTTTACAGTTCAATGATCTACTTGCTAAAGCTATCCAAACAGCAGTTCACAGCCCAAAAAGTTTAGCTGTGATGTTCTTGGATTTAGATCGCTTCAAGATGATTAATGATACCTTGGGACACACACTTGGAGACGAATTATTACAAAGTGTAGCTCAAAGATTAAGAGCGTCTCTCAGACCAGGAGATACTATTGCCCGTTGGGGAGGAGATGAATTTACTATCCTGTTACCCCAAATCATTGAAACAGATGAAGTCATTCAGATAGCACTGAGCATTTTAAAAGCCTTAGAAAATGCTTTTTATCTGCAAGAACATGAACTTTATATCAGTTCTAGCATCGGCATTGCACTGCTAAATCAACAGAGTCCTGATGCTGAAACCCTGATTCAGCACGCCGATACCGCTTTATATTATGCCAAAGATAAGGGTAGAAATAATTACCAATTCTATAAAGAATCTTTGAATGCCAAAGTTCCCGAACTTCTGAGTTTAGAGAAGAGTTTGCGCCATGCTTTAGAACGAGACGAATTTTTATTGTACTACCAGCCACGAGTTAACATCATCTCTGGAGAAATTACTGGCATGGAGGCGCTGTTGCGCTGGCATCATCCAGATATGGGAATTGTCGCCCCCAATGTCTTCATTCCCCTAGCTGAAGCCAGTGGATTAATTATCCCTTTAGGCGAATGGGTACTCCAAAAAGCTTGTATTCAAAATAAAATTTGGCAAGACGCGGGTTTCCCACCCATAACTATTGCAGTTAATCTTTCTCCCAAGCAATTCCGCCAACCTAAGCTAGTGGAAAAAGTAGCCTGGATTTTAGAAGCTACGGGACTTGAAGCACGATTTTTAGAGTTAGAGATTACAGAAACAACTGCTATTGAGGATCTCAACTTTGCTAGAACTGTGCTAAAAGATTTGGAGCAAATGGGCTTACTCCTGTCTATTGATGATTTTGGTACGGGTCATTCGGCTCTTTCTCGTTTACAGGTTTTACCACTCCACAATTTAAAAATTGATAGATCATTTATTAAAGAATTAACTACAGATAATACAAATAACAAAGTAGCCCATATCATTACGGCTATAGTTGCTTTGGGGCGCAGTTTAGGTTTAACACTAATTGCTGAAGGAGTTGAAAAACCAGAGGAACTGGAGTTTTTAAAGTCAATTAACTGCGATGATGTGCAAGGATATTTTTTCTATCGACCGCTTTCTGTTCAACAAGCTACAGAAGTTATTAGCAGTAAATGGAACATCTCGCAAGGCTTGAGGTGAGGTATCCACAAACTCCCCTATGCCTTGCGGCACGCTGGCGCGAACGGATGAATGTGGGCTTCTCAGCGACTTTTCTATGAAGACTTGAGGGGGCTACAAAGAAGTTAAAGAGGTTGCTGTATAAGCATCATAGCCATCAAACCCTGCTGATAAAATGCCTGCTTATACAGATTTTTTTATCTGGAAGAGTCTATATTGATATTTACAGGACATGCACCCGCAGGATTGATACAAAAAGGCATACTGTACTTAATCTTGAAATCTCCTTCCGTTCCCTGGGGAACGCTAAAGAAAATGGTTTCACCCCCAAGCTTTTTACCGCTTGCAAACATCTGACCCGTAGTGTCATAAATCTCGATATCAACATCGCCAAGATTTAAGAGAGTACTTGCCTCAAGAACATACTCCCCTGGATCAATAGTCCATGTCACCCAATCATGTTGTCCAGCATACAGGGAGCGAAACCATTTAGCCATCGCTGCTTGTGGCTGCAAAGCTTCCATCCCCAAAACTGCAAAACAAGCAAGTGAAATTTGACAAACTAATCGCTGGTAGTTCATGACTGTGTATTCCTATGTTTTGTAATCGGTCTAAGAGACCATTTATAAAGTAAATCTTTAGATGGCTAGACGACGTAACAGGTTACGAGGCAGCTTCCTGAGGGGGTGACAATCTAGCTTCAAAGCTTGATAAAGCTGCACCACCGAACATTAGAGATATCATTGCCATAGCAAAGAGTATCCCTCCAGCAATAATCATCATTTGCTTCATCAACTAGCTCTTTTGATTTCTCATTGACAATATAGATACGTATGAGAATCCCTCGGTGCTGCAAAGGACGCAAAAATTTTTTCTTGAGGTTTATACTAGTCCAACGAGGATAGCGATCGCACCCAGTATCGAGTGACTGATGATGATACTATATAAATTCCGATATTTGGCGTAGTCATAGCCCCAGAATAGACCAAGGATTAATGTAGACAGCAGGGTGGTTATATCTTGATAGATGAGATGAACGAGACTATAAAGTAATGTCGAGAGTAGAATCTGTAACCAAATCGCTAATTTAGCTCTGGAAAAAATACCGAATAAAAAGCCGCGATATAAAAACTCTTGTAGAGGGGAAGACACAGCCACAAAGAAAATATAGAAAGACCATCTGTATGCAGAGTTATCAATACGCGCTCCTTGCATCATATAGTAAATCAACATTAGCAAAGCAGAAGCCAAGGTTGGTAGAGCGATCGCACTGAGAGAACTTCCGAAATTTTGTTTTGTAATACCCAGTTCTACAGTAGAAAATCGGTACAGTCGAGCGGTTGCTAAAATAGCCACAGCAGCCAAAATCAGGAGATAAAATCGCCAAGAGAAAGGAACTAATCCTACATAAATCAGGAAAACAGGCAAAATATATGCCAAGCCAACAATCAAAATTACTTTCTGCTGTTTTTTATTTACTAATTTACCTTCCATATTCACTCGTCTTCAACGCTATGATCAATCAACGGGACTAACAAGAAGAAAAATAAAGCAGCAAAGAAAATGCTACTTGCAAACCAAGGAGTTAGAGGATTAGTACTACTGATTCCAAACAGGTTATCAATGAGAGAAGCACCAAACCAGCTACTTAGAAGCCCAAGGATTAAACTACCTAACAAGAATGACAATAAAATAGGTTGATATTTTTTGCTGGCGCTTCTGTAGATGCTGCTAATAGTTGCCAAAGCTATGATGGCAATAATTGCGTAAAGGAGAACATTAAGTCCAGCTAGATCCCCTCGCAACTCGTATGAAAATAACAGGCTTTTGGTATTCTCTATGCTGTAGCTTTGAAAAGGCACCCACAGCAGAATACCTAATTCACAGATAATGACATAACTCAAGTATTTATTCTTGTTAAATACGGAATCTGGGACAAACAAAATCGTCGCTACAAGTGCCAGAATCTGAATACCACAAGTAACGATGGCAAAAAAAGTCAAAGCGTAAAACCACCGACTGATAGAAAAGGCTTGAGGATTTTGTTTCCAAACATCATAGGCAGTAGCCATCCGCAAAAGCCCTTGAAATCCCGTATGATTATCTTTGTGAATACGTTTGATGGTTGGTTCTAATTCTGATTTTTTCAGAATCAAATTTCCATCAACATCAAAAGCTTGAGTGGTGTTAAAAATTTCTGGGGGAATGCTTTTAATATCTGCTGCTGTTGTTCCCCAATTCTTATAGAGTTGAGGTAGTTGCTGTGTGGAAATTGTCGTCGTCGCATCGGATTTAAACTCCATTAACATCATGCGATCGCCTGTAACCTCAAAGAACAGACCGCAGAATACCAGAAAAATAGTTAAAAATGACAAAAATACCAAGGGACCTGTCTTAACACGAATCATACAATGCGCTCTGTAAGCTGCAAACAGAGGCATCCACAGAAACAAAGAAGGATATACTATCAAATGGGGGTAAAGTTGGGTGTAAAAACTCAAGGTTTCCCAACCCTGAAATTCGCAGAATATCGCTACAGGTAGGCAAACTATCACAGCGATTGCAACTATACCCAACACCATTTCCCACTGCCAAGATAACCTCCTCTCGGAAAATAACCGATTCCAGGTAAGTTCTTTAGCCAGAGGATTGGCAACAATTACAGGTAGCCAACTTTTACCGGGTTCAAATTTCTTTTGTAGCTGTTGTCTGGCTACATTCATTGAGGCAAATAAAGAGCGATCTTTAACGAAAGATGCGAGAAAATGCTTCAATAATTCTCTGGCGACGGAAGACTCAACCATTTCCCGCATCACAATACAGTAAGGTAGTGATAACTCAGTTAGCTGGTTTGCCAGTCCCAAGCCATCACAAGAATTGAAGATTGCTAATTGCAGCTTTTTGTTGATGGCATTTTGCAGCAATTCTCTCAGTTCACTGATTTCAATAATTCCTTGTTGACCATCGGCTGGGTTAATTTGAATCCACCCAATCTGCCCCTTGCGATCGCTTTCACTATGTCCTGCAAAAAAGAAAATGTGCCACCCTTGGGGATCTTTTAAATTTTGTTCTAATTCTTGCCGTGTTGGTTGTCTGAGGATATGTGGTTCTCCACCATGCTGTCTTAGACTTTTGATAAAATCTTCTTCTTCAGCAAAACCCAGCTTTTCATCACCAAACACTACAAGTATGCGTGCAGTTGCTCTCAATTGTGGTGTTTGCTTTTGAGTTAGTCGCTGGAAATTTGTAGCACTGATGGCAACTTCTACACCTCTGCTAGTGTAACCTGCCAAGGTATCCCACTCCTGCCAAGGAAGTCCCCGCAATTGTCTGTCTTCTGTCTGCACAATAATCTGGACTTCATCTTTCTGGGTAATTTTCTCCCTGAATCTTGCTAAAACCAGACTAACACGCGGATCGGGTTCTCCATTCTCATCAATCCAGCCATCACTACCTAACCATTTGTTTAATTCGACTTTCAACGAATTAGCCAGTTCTGTGAGATTAACACCCCCGGAAATAAAATTACCCGGATTTCTAGCAACCTTGCGATTACCTTGAAGCCCAATATAATACTGCCATTGTTTAAACTTATCTTCCAGAGTTTTTGGCAGAGGAGATAGAAACGAAACTAGTTCTTGTATTTGCTCCTGCTGATTATAAAATGCAAGGGTGACAGGCAGAACTTCCGCATGGTTGAGTTTGACTCGCCCACCAATTTTAAAGTATATTTTAAACGCCATGATACTAATTCAAAATTTAAACTACTATGAACTCCAGTAATACCAATTATTTGTGAGGCTGCATATTATTTTGACCCCCCCTAGACCACAAAAATCCGGTTCCCTCATCGCTTGCGGGGAGGGTTAGGGAGGGGTTCTTTTTATGCATCTTTACATGAAATTGGTATAATTACTATTCACAAGAGGTAAATACAGTCTTATTATAGTCGAAATTTCTAACGTTAAATAATTTGTTATAAGACACTTTAATTACTAATCATTATCAACTCTTTTCAAGCGATAAAATATTCTCTAATGCTGTCTTCTCCTAACCGTAACTCTACCCAAAATTCTTCCCCAGAAACTAATTCTAGAGGGATATAAATCAGGTCAGCAGCCTCATTTACTGTCTCAGTATAAATCTCAGATTCGTCCGGTACACTGACCTGCATTCCTCCAGGCAAATAAGCATTTTCACCTTGAACAATCACTCTTACTAACATCAATTCATCTTCACTTTGAGAAACAGAAAGTTGCAGATTAAATAGTTGCCCTGCCAAATAGAGTTTTTTCTTGCAGGTAGCACCTCGCAGATCCCGCATTGAGGGTTGCCAATCTGCTGTATAAATGTTATTTAACCAGTTTCTCAAGTAAGTAATTTTTCGTTTTGTAAACTCTCGCGTCAGGTCATTCGTTTGGGTTGTTTGTGCTTGCGCCAAGTAATCGGCTAGGTCATCCATAGACTGTAAATCAGTGATTGCCACTTCTACATCTGTAATTTCGGGATGCACAGCAGACAAAAAACCAATTAGCGTTGCGGCTGTTTGTGAACTAGCGATTTCTACAAATAAATAGCCAATGCAGATACTATTGGTATCACTCAAACTTTCTGATGGGATAGTAATACTCTCTTGTCCTGTAGCAATTACACAACACTCCAAATTGCCCAATCCAAGTAATTCTAGCTCGTTAGCTTCGCTCCATAGACGATTAACCACATTCCATCTTTCTGGTTTGCCAAGATTAGTCTCAAAACCAAGCAGACGCGAGTAAGCATCAGCTACGAATACAGCTAAGGTATTCAAATAGACTCTTTCTTGGACTGCGGGAGTGAAATACTGTGATGCGTAGACTCTGGCTTGGCGGCGAAACGATGGCGGAATTGGGAAGGGAATTGCCAGTTCTCGTAACACACTTAACTTATCGTTCATAGTTATCTTCTCCAAACAGCCTCTGATTTTTGTCTAACCACTGTCGCATTAAGGATTTACATTTTCTTGTCCAATGAGACGAAATTGCACCGCGTGATAAGCCAAATTCTGTAGCAATGTCTTTTTCTTCTTTACCACTAACAAGTTTTAAGTATGCAAGCAATTGACAGTTGACTTGTGGGTTATTTCTAATGTGGCAAGTCTTCAGAAGATTATCAGGATCGTCTTTAATCCATTGAACCAATGATTCCCAAGTATCGAGTAGCAATGTAGCATCTACCGGAGAAGCAACTTGATCTAAAGGGTCTAGTTCAGCTTGATCATTTTGCCATACAGACTGTCTGCGATCGCGTTTAGCAGCCCGAAGTTCATCTCTATACTGATTACGAAGGCATATATTAAACCAAGTCAAGAATGAACCTCGATGAGGATCATATTTCTCGCAAACTGTCTTACTCAAATTAAACATAGTTTTATATAGAGCTTCTTCGTAAATATCATTTCCTCTATTCTCGGTACGCTTTAAATTCTCGACATATCTCAGCAAACGGTTGATAGCTTTACTACGCTGTGCGCTAGTTGGTGGGTGGTTGCAAGCCTCTCGAATGAGTGATTGCAGGTAGAGGTTTCGCTCGTCCATAGACTTATGACACAGGATTTAGTTATATCATGTAATTAAGTATACTACTATAGATACGAGGAATAATGCGCTTGTGCTGCAAAAAATAATCTGTGGTGTTGGTGATTCCTTCAATCCTAATGAGTAACATTGGGCGTGTCGCAGCTGGGAGCGATGCGATTTTGTGAGGTGAGGCAGGAGACAGAGGGCAGGAGGCAGGAGGCAGGAGGCAAGAGATAGAAGAGTTTTAAGACTTAATCTTTTGAATGCTTGATACTAAAATTCCTTGAAACCTATCGACTTCTTCCAAAACAGGAGTAAATAGTTCAGGCGATGCTAATCCGACTTCCTTAGAAATAATCAATTGAGTATCAAGTTCTCGAAGCGAACCTAAAGCAATGTGTAAAAATTGAATATATTCGTTCTGCGTCCGTCTTCCATAACCTTCAGCTATATTTGATGGCACGGAAACTGCCGAGCGTCTAATCTGGCTAGTTAATCCGTAAAGTTCAGATTTTGGGAATTTTTCGGTAAGTCGGTAGCAGTTAATGGCAAGCTTGACACCACGCTGCCAAATAAATTGTTCTCTGTAACTCATGACGCAAAAAGTTTGAAGTAGGAAGTTGGGAGAAATTACATCATTATACACCTCCTGCCCCCTGCCTCCTGCCTCCTGCCTTGAACGCAGAATTTTCACAAAATCGCGTTGCTCCCGTCGCAGCTTTACGGAAGTGTAAATCTTTCCACAAGCTCACAGGAACAAGTCCTAATTTTGGGTCATTCACTTCCAAAACAGATGTCGCTTCAGTCGAAAATTACCGATTTAGTCTAAACTCCAGGTGAGAGGCTTCTACTTTTTAAGCTAAAAATTTGTGATTGTGGCGTACATCGATTATCATGCCAGGTGTTTAACCTATAAATATAGTTATTTCATAGTTATTTCCATATAGGGGATGAAAAGATGAGGGTCTGGCTTGCCTGTTTTTTTGTGTTATTCGCTTTGGCAGAATTCTTTGATTGGGTGAAAGGATTGTCTTTGCCTTTACCTATTTGTATTTTAGGAGGAGCATTTTTAGCTGTGGCTTCCAATTACGATAAATTTTTCGGTTCCCATGATGGAAGTGTCAAGGTCGAAATATCACCTGAACTAACCCCTGAACTACTTAAGTTAGAGGCATCCTCCCAATCAACTCCAATAGATTTGTCTATGCTGACTTCTGCTGTAGAGGTTCAAAAAACTCCACAAGAATAAATTGCTACGTATAGTAATCATATTTGATTTCTGAAAAAATCTAGGTATATGTAGGGTGTGTTAGGCGTAAGCCGTAACGCACCAAAGGCTTTGAGGAAGGTGCGTTACGCTTCGCTCTAAGCGTAGCCATGCCCGCAAGAGCTTTACACACCCTACGTGTATTTCAAAAATCAAATATTAGCCCTATAGTAGTTATGTAAAAATATAAGGGTGTGGGGCAATACCTGAATTTCCCCTACGTAAATAAAGGGCAGTCTCACATAAAATTGGTATTACAGCATTTTTGATTTTAATAGACTACAAAAACGAAATTTACTCTCTTTATCTAACAGGGAAAGAAATAGTCGGTATCAGAAACGTCTATTGATTTGAAAATCGTTGTAAATTTCAGTTGTGCAACATCTACCACATCAGGCTACCGCAGCATTACCGTGATTAATGGACTTTTAGCAAAATTCCGTGCATTTATCATCAAAGATCAGGGTTCTCCTTTGACTTTTAGTATCCACAATTACTTGTGGCTCATTCTTCTGAGTAGTGCGGGAGTGACTGCTTTAGTCTGGGGAATGCGTGAACTGAAATGGTTACAAGCTGGAGAGTTAAGTATTTATGACCAGATGTTGCGATCGCCTAGTTTCTCCCAAAAGTCCCGTCCTGAAGAACCACTTGATCGGCGAATTTTATTAGTCACAATTACTCAGGATGATCTGATCCAGGAGAAATGGCCATTATCAGATCAAACTATCAACAAATTATTAGCAAAACTAGAATCTTATCACCCCAGTGTTATTGGTTTAAATATTTACCTACCAAATCACAACAACTTAGCAACTCATCTACAACATCAAAATAACATTATCACTACTTGCTTGTTAAGCAATATGGGTAGATCAGAAGTTACACCACCTAGCAATTTTCCTATGGATAATATCGGCTTTGATGATGTAATTACTGATAATTCTACTGACCAAATCCTGCGCCGCAGTTTATTATTTACTGATGTTACAAATACAGATAATAAATGTCAAACGCGATTTTCTTTTGCTGCTTTATTAGCTATTACTTATTTGCAAAAACAAGGTATCGAATATGATTTTACTGAAAATGGAGAATTTAAAATAGGTGAAACTTTATTTCCCCGTCTAGATCCTAATGCGGGCAGTTATCAGCAAACAGATGCTTATGGTTATCAAATCCTGTTAAATTATCGGCATCCAAATCACCTCGCCCAACAAGTCACTTTGATGCAGGTTCTTAGAGGTGAAGTAAACCCTAATTGGGTTAAGGATCGTTTGGTCATTATCGGGACTACAGCCAGTTCTTTGCATTCTGGTTTTTATACACCCTATAGTGCTTTATCAGACCAATCTCCAAGAATGCCTCGTGTTTTTATTCATGCACAAATAGCAAGTCAAATTCTGAGTACAGTACTAGATGGACGACCTCTAATCTCCTATTGGCCTGACTGGGGTGAATTTTTGTGGATTTGGGCTTGTTCGTTGCTAGGTGGTGCTTTAGCATGGCAATGGCGACATCCTTTGCTGTTATTAGTAGTAGAAGTTGTTGTTTTATTTGGGTTGCTAGGAATTGTTGCTGCTTTTTATCTGCAAGCAATATGGATACCACTTTTGTCACCTGCTTTGGCTTTAATCATCAGTGGTTTTGCTGTTATGGGTTACATTACTTACCGAACTCAGCAAGAAAACCAAGCGATTATTCTGCAAGTGGAAAAACAACAAGAAGCGATCGCACAATTAAGTTTACTATTTGATCAAACAACATTTATTCCATCCCTAGGCTCTCAACTAAATTGGTTATCTGAAATCTCCACAGTTAATCATGGTGGGTTTGTTTTAGGTGGACGTTACAAAATTTCCAAAATCCTTGGTGCTGGTGGATTTGGTCGCACTTATTTAGCAGAAGATACACAACGACCTGGTAATCCTATCTGTGTAGTTAAACAGTTAATGCCAGCCCGTAATGATACAAAGTTTTTGCAAATTGCCCGGAGGTTATTTAATACTGAAGCGGAAATTTTAGAAGTTTTGGGCAAACATCGTCACATTCCTGAACTATTTGCTTACTTTGAAGATAATCAAGAATTTTACTTGGTGCAAGAATATATTGCCGGTCATACTTTAAATGCAGAATTACCACCAGAACAAGGGGTAAAGAGTGAAGCATTTGTGATTGCGATGCTCAAAGAAATTTTAGAAATTTTAGTATTTATACATCAACGCCGTGTCATTCATCGAGATATTAAACCAACTAATATTATTAGATGTACTGAAGATAATCGACTGGTATTAATAGATTTTGGGGCAGTAAAGTTGATTCAACCACGTCAAGCAGAGGAAACAGAATTAGCCACCGTAGCTATTGGGACAAGGGGTTATTCTCCTCCAGAACAGTTTGCGGGACATCCTCGTTTATGTAGTGATATTTATGCTTTGGGAATGATTGGGATTCAAGCTATTACTGGTATACCAGCGCAGCAACTTCAGCCAAATCCAGAAACTGGTAATATTATGTGGCGGTCAACAGTGACAGTCAGTACTGAATTAGCGACTATTTTAGATCAGATGGTTTGCTACCATTTTAGCGATCGCTATCAATCTGCTACGGCTGTTCTTCAAGATTTAAAATCATTAGTAATTCGTAATTCGTAAACAGGGAATAGGGAATAGGGAATAGGGAACAGGGAACAGGTGACAGGGAACAGGTGACAGGGAACAGGTGACAGGGAACAGGTGACAGGGAACAGGGAATAGGTGACAGGTGACAGGGAACAGGTGACAGGGAACAGGTGACAGGTAATTCTTAATTTTCCCCGTGTCTCCGCGTCCCCGTGTCACCGCGTCCCCGCGTCCCCGTGTCCCTGCGTCACCGTGTCCCCACGTCCCCGCGTCCCCAGTCACCATCAATGTAATTTTTAATATTAAATTATGTAAATAATACATAACTAAATAATTAGTTGTGCAATTAGTAGATAAAATCAAGATTATTTTTTTGTTAAGGTTTTCCGAAAACTGGAAGTGGAGTAACTTTTAAGACAGAAGTCGTATCCAAGATTACGGAAGCTATTTAAGTAACGTCCAGTGATTGGTGCATAGGAACAAAAAAAGTGCTGAAGAAATTTGTAATGATTGGGGTTTTGACCGGATTTTTGTTAGCATTCCCACTGCTGGGTAGTGCATTAGCCCAAGGAACAGCCACTCCCCCTGCTCCTGATACTGGAGACACAGCATTTATGCTGATTTCCTCAGCACTAGTAATGCTGATGACACCAGGCTTGGCTTTTTTTTATGGTGGGTTTGTGCGATCGCGCAATATCCTCAACACCTTAATGATGAGTTTTGTCTTGATGGCCATTGTCGGAGTCACCTGGGTTCTTTGGGGTTATAGCCTCTCCTTTGCCCCTGGTTTGCCCTTCATCGGTGGCTTACAGTGGTTAGGTTTAAACGGTGTTGGTTTAGAAACCACAGGTTATCTAGAAGGTTCAGCCCCTGCGGAAGTTGTTTCCTATGCCGGAACAATACCTCATCAAGCCTACATGATCTATCAAGCCATGTTTGCAATTATCACCCCAGCTTTAATTTCCGGGGCGATCGCTGAACGGATGAGTTTTCGAGCCTATTGCTTATTTGTGCTATTGTGGTCAACCTTTATCTACACACCCCTAGCGCACATGGTTTGGGCTAAAGGTGGATTCTTGAGTTTATATGGTGGATTAGGCGCTCTTGACTTTGCTGGTGGCACAGTCGTACATATTAGTTCTGGAGTTTCTGCACTCGTCGCCGCCATCGTCCTCGGACCTCGGAAAAACCACCCAGATCGTCTGAGTCCACCCCATAATGTCCCCTTTATTTTATTAGGTGCTGGCTTACTTTGGTTTGGCTGGTTTGGTTTTAATGCTGGTAGCGCCTTATCTGCAGGTAGTGTCGCCACAGTCGCCTTTGTCGCTACAAATACATCTGCCGCTGCTGGTGCGTTGATGTGGCTAATTTTAGAAGCCACTCTCAGAGGTAAACCCACCGCTGTTGGTGCAGCCACAGGTGCAGTAGCTGGTTTGGTAGGGATTACTCCAGCCGCAGGATTTGTCACACCCTTGTCAGCTATTTTGATTGGGCTTATGACCGCCCTTGTTTGCTTTTATGCGGTGAGTTTCAAGCACAAGCTTAATATTGATGATGCCTTAGATACCTATCCTGTACATGGTGTTGGGGGAACATTGGGGGCAATTTTAACCGCCTTTTTCGCCACCACTGAAGTCAACTCCGGTGGGAAAGAAGGTGTATTGCGTGGTAACTTCGGGGAATTATTCGTAGAACTAGGAGCGATCGCCATAGCCTATATCATCGCCGCTGTTGGCACATGGCTGATCCTCAAATTTATTGATTCTACAATCGGACTGCGTGTGAAGGAAGAAACAGAAAATCAAGGTTTGGATATTAACGAACACGGAGAAGAAGGTTATAACTCCGAGTTTGGCGATCGCATAAATCTTTCCTAGTCCTAAGATTAGGAATACACAGACGAGTAGATGCGAAGATTCATGTTTTCTGTAGCGACTGTCTTGATTGTCAAGCGATCGCTACTAATCAAGGCTGTTTTCAATTTGGTGAAGACATTGTAAATTAAAGAGATTTTCCTAACCTACCGGGAAACTCCCATGAATCAAAATTGCTAAAGTTTGTTAGCCTGATGTACATTTAACTTACTCGCCATCAGACTGACGACAGAAGTCATTTTGATTTTTTTATTTTTAATTTTTTAGTCGTGTCCACTCCTGTAAAAACATTTCCTGTCTGGGGATTTTTCTTACTGATCACCAATGGTATCTTGATGTTGTCCGTCATCCTGCTGATTTGGCGACAGCAGCAATTGACCACTGCGTTTGCAACCACAACTTCTCCAGCACCAGTCAACCTCAACAATATAAACCGACCTGTAGTATCGGAGTTAGGCCCTCGCCATAAACTTAACTATCGACAATGGTTAGATGTCCTCAAACAAGAAGCAACAGTAGCGGCTGCTAAGTCTCCTCAGCATTTAACTATAATGGCTGGAGATTCTCTGAGTTTGTGGTTTCCACCGGAGTTATTACCAGAAGATAGAACTTGGCTAAATCAGGCTATATCCGGTGAAACTAGCGATGGACTATTAAAAAGATTAGATTTATTTGACCAGACTCAGCCAGAGACAATTTTAGTAATGATTGGTATTAATGACCTCATTCGAGGCGTAAGTGATCAGGAAATTTTAGCCAATCAGCGGCAAATTCTCCGTTATTTGCGAAGGAATCACCGCCAATCGCAAATCTTTGTCCAATCAATATTACCTCATGGGGGAGAGGAAGCAACATGGGAAGGAAAGGCGAAATTACTCGCTATTCCCAATAGTCGCATTCGCCAATTAAATGAAGAAATACAAAAAATAGCAACTAGACAAGATGTCAAATATCTGGATTTACATCCCTTGTTCACCAATAAGCAAGGTAATCTCAACCAGGAATTGACTACTGATGGTTTACATCTCAATCCTCAAGGCTATCTAGTCTGGCGAACTGCATTGCAGATTTATAACAACAAGCAATTAGCACCCCAACGTCAAGAAAACCAGCTAGGGACTAGTCGAGAGAGGATTTAATAGGGAAGACGCGGGGACGCGGGGACGCGGAGATGGGGAGATTGGGAGACACGGGGACGCGGAGATGGGGAGACACGGGGACGCGGGGACGCGGGGACGCGGAGACACGGGGACGCGGGGACGCGGGGAGACGGTGAGATGGGGAGATGGGGAGATGGGGAGATTGGGAGATTGGGAGATTGGGAGATTGGGAGATTGGGAGACGGGGAGTTTTTTTAATAGATAACTGATTTATCCATCTAAATCGCCCCTTGGCACGAGAAAATAAGAAAAAGTGATTTTAGTGGCAAAACCTAAATGGATACCAAAGCTTTTAAACGTAGCCTACAACATTCAGAAAATTACAACCGCAAAGGGTTTGGTCATCAAGCCGAAGTAGCTACCCAGTTGCAGTCCGAGTATCAAAGCAACTTGATTCAGCAAATACGCGATCGCAACTACACTCTCCAAAGAGGTAATGTTACCATCCGACTAGCACAAGCTTTTGGCTTTTGCTGGGGTGTAGAACGTGCAGTCGCCATGGCCTATGAAACTCGTCAGCACTTCCCCACAGAACGCATTTGGATTACCAATGAAATTATTCACAATCCCTCTGTGAATCAGCGAATGCAGGAAATGGAAGTACAATTTATCCCTGTTGAAGCTAATACAAAGGACTTTTCTATTGTTGATCAAGGTGATGTGGTAATCCTACCAGCTTTTGGTGCCAGCGTTCAAGAAATGCAAATTTTGCATGATAAAGGCTGCAAAATAGTTGATACTACTTGTCCGTGGGTTTCTAAAGTTTGGAATACCGTTGAAAAACACAAAAAAGGCGAATACACTTCCATTATTCATGGTAAATATAAGCACGAGGAAACCGTTGCTACTAGTTCCTTTGCTGGGAAATACCTGATTGTATTGAATTTACAAGAAGCAGAATATGTAACTAACTATATTCTTAATGGTGGCAACCGAGAAGAATTTTTAGCGAAATTTGCTAAAGCTTGTTCCGCTGGATTTGATCCTGACAAAGATTTAGAAAAAGTGGGTATTGCTAACCAAACTACCATGCTTAAAGGTGACACCGAGAAAATTGGTAAAATCTTTGAGAGAACCATGATGCAGAAATATGGACCAACAGCATTAAATCTGCATTTCCAAAACTTTAATACCATCTGCGATGCTACCCAAGAACGTCAAGATGCGATGTTAGAATTAGTGGAAGATAATCTAGATTTAATGGTCGTAATTGGTGGGTTTAATTCATCAAATACTACTCAATTACAACAAATTGCTTTTGATCGCAGTATTCCTTCTTATCACATTGATTGTGTTGAGCGGATTAAATCTGGTAAGTCCATTGAACATCGGCAATTAACAGGAGATTTGGTAACAACAGAAAACTGGTTACCAACAGGAGAAATAGTCGTGGGTATAACCTCTGGTGCTTCTACACCTGATAAAGTTGTAGAAGATATCATTGAGAAAATTTTTGCTCTAAAAGATACCGCAGCTTTAGTTTAATAAGTCGCGCATACATAGCAGAAGTTAGGAATGTATCGATTTAGTTTTTCTATTCCTTGCATTTGCCAAAAATAAAGGACGGGATAAATACCCGTCCGTACTAATAGCTTGAAAGTGGTAATACACCTTGGAATAAGAAACAAAAATAACAAATTTAAGATTCAATAGGTTGTCAGGATAGCAAATGAAATCAACAAAAATAACATCGATTTAGATCGTGCTAATTGTCTTTATTCATTATTAATCCTAAGCATTTTACTTAGGATAACATAGGTATTTTATCATTTTCTGCCAAATTGCCAAATCCCCAAAAATAAACAAATAAAGACGGACTTTACTGTGTCTGTAGTATAAAATTTAAAAACATCTTGGTAATTTCTGCAATATATCAAGCTACTGTGATAGATAAGTGCAAAAATGCCAAATACCTACTAATCACAGTTATATAGCAGGTAAGAGTCTGAAAAGTCTTTTGGTGTCCTAACCGCCCTGTGTATTGTCATAACTTGTTGAAAGTTAAAAATTGTTTCCCGTTTTCTATTAACAGTAAAAATCAACAAGTATGGAAATTATCAATAGTTTTACATTTACGACCTTAACCATAAAGTAGGCATTTTTGCAGGGTAAAAACAGAAACAGAACAAAGTTTTCTTCCCGGAATTTTCTTAACTGTTAAGGTATAGCACATTATCAGCTTTCAAGATATTTGTACACATCCCATAGGAAGATGCTTCAATAAAACCAGACAGGTTAAATTAGGTTGGGATGTTGTTATGCACTGGATTTATATGAAGGTTTGGTGGCTAACCAAACCTTTTTTATATTTAGATAACTCGTGATATACTCCACACACTCCCAAGGCTCCTGCGTCGCCACGCAAGCTATAGGCACACTGACGCGAACGGGTAAGTGTGGGCAACGAGCGTGACTCTTCTATGAAGACGTTGACTGAGCTTTAAAACCCTGCGCCCACCGTTCTTTGGTTGAGCCAAACAATTAGCTTTTATTTTAATAGGCTGCTTTTCAGCATTTAATTGGATTACATTTACTTGTTAAAATTATATCAAATATTTGTTTGGAAAAAACCAAGAAATATTCATATCATGTCCGCCTAATCACTTATCAAAAAAAATTCTCCGCGTCCCCGTGTCTTGAGCGTCAGTCTAAATGATAAGTATAGGACTTACGCACTGTACGAATCTGCCATGATGTGAATGAACGAAATTGCGTCGTTTTCGCCTTTGGGAATAACTTATTGAGTAAGGTGCGTCAGATAGAGAGAATCTGTTTTTTGTGAAAATATCGTGTCTGACGCACCCTACAAGAAATATAATTCATATTACATATTTGAGGAATCTTGTCAATGCGTAAGTCATAAAGTATTCAACTGGACATGATATCATTCCGCACTTCGTGCCGCTTCGCTAACACCGACCAACATTACTGATTTCCCTATGCTTAATTTCGTTCATTTAGATCATGACAGGTTTATACAGTGCCTAAGTCCTAGATAATTAAGCTTTTTGGTAAAATGTAAAAATTTAAACTTAACAATTATGGGCAACTTTGCAAAGTCAGGGTATAAAAGACAAAATACCCAGCCCAAAAGATTATCTAGGGTGACTGAAAACTAAGATGGGAAAGCACTCGCGGAAGCTGACGCAAAAACTTGCTCGAATCAATCAGCCTCGTACAGGTGCGATGAAGAAGAGCGCTAAAAGACCTAAAAAAGAGCCTAAATGGCACAGTTGGCTGTTGTCAACCGTAGCGCTGATGATTTTATTAAGTAGTACTGGTGTCATCATAGCTTTTGGCTGGATTAGTATTCTCTTCATTTTCAACCCAGAACAGGTTAGCTGGCTAAATGAAATTTTACCAGAATGGGCGCAACTTCCACTGAGTCAGAGCGATCGCCCCCAAACTCTCCCAGCAATTCAACTTAGCTTAAGTCAAAAAAACCGCATAGCTGGGGAAATTATATATTTAGATGATCAGCAACAGAAGTCATTTCTACTACCAATCTTCCAAAAACGTGCTAATTGTCAGTCTAATTGTCAAGAACTAGTAGAATTGAGGGTTTATCAGCGCTCCAAGTCCTTAGAATTCCAATTGCATCCAGAAAAATACTACAATCTAGTCACGCAAATGTCTGTGACTGGTCTGACAGAATTCTTTGTGAAATCCCCTTTTGGCGAAATTGCATCAGATACCAACAATCAAGAGGGAAAAAAGAACTTATTTTTCACTGAGATAAAAGCTTTTGAAAACTCTACATCCTTACCAGGATTCTGGTTTAATCTGCGGGGGGAATACAAACAAGAAGATAGTTCTATCGTCTACGGTCAAATTTATTACTACAATCCTGGCAATAGAAGCTTACAGCCAATGTTATCTTGGAAAAACCCCAATGGGCAACTACCTAAATGGGAGCAAGTAACTGGTAGTACCGCAAAAGAGTTAGTTATCGACCAGACTGTAGGTTTAGAACCCCATCTGCAAGTTTACCAAATCAAAGCTGGCGATTTAGTCCCTAATTCTGTGGTGCTGGAAGAAATTAACCTTAAATCAGTATTTGAGGACTTTGGCTATCAAAAATCCCTATTATTAGCCCGAAATGGAATGTGGTCTCCGGCGTTGGCTTGGTTGACATCTCTCCAGAAAAATCGTAAAAAACCTTTTCCAGCGGCTGTACAGGCGCAAATCGATTTAATTCGCCTTCATTCCCAATTCACCAAAAGCCAAGCTGATAAAATTTGGGCTAGTCCCAGTCAGCAAGTATTGACAGATTTAATTGATGGTCGCTGGGAGAAAGCTTTACAGCTATTTACAGCATCTTCTCAAAATGCCCAAGAAATTGCTACCTTGCTGAAAACAGATAGAGGTAGTTTATGGAATCGTACAGCTGTAGCGTTGCGACTCAACCCTAATAGACAATCTGTATTGGCTTGGGCATATTTGATGTTAGCCGTACAACGGGGAGAACAACGTGCTACTTCTTGGTTACAGGAACAACCAAGCATCAATCAGGAAAATCTCACCTATTTTCAAGATTTATTAGCAAAACTCAATTATGAGGTGACAACTACTCATATCAGTCAAATTATTGGTGGGGTACAACAAATTAGCCTAGTTAATGATGCTGATTGGGTACTGATACCGGGAACAGCAGATTTAAAGATTACGGATAACCAGGTATGGTATGAGATAAATGTAAGTGCATTTCATCACCTTGCTAGTTGGCTGAGTTACCCGTTTACTAATTTAAACCCACCAAAATCTCAGTCTAGCCAATTTTGGGCAAACCTATTGGGAATTAGTACTGATCCTACTATCCAAATAATTGTGTGGTTACAGGATGGAGAACAGCAAATTAGTCCTGCGACTATTAAAGCAGTACAACTTCGGAATGGTGTTTTACGGCTTTTAGCTGCTGGTGTGGCTATTCCTCAAACTCAAAATAATTCTCTTCAACCCAAACCTTTAGCTCTCACGCCGGCAGCCTTAGAATGGGTACAACCATCTCCTATTACTGTCCAAGAACTCTATCAACAAAATCCCCAATTAGTCCAGTTAATGCTAGAAAATACATGGCGTTCTTGGCAAAAATCTGGTGATATGCCCCTTAGTGGTGCTGTTCCCAAATTCCCAGAGATGCAGGTAAAAATGGGTGATTGGCCTGTACAACTGATTGATGTCACTAATGACGGTAATCTGGACGTAGTTCTGACTATTTCGGGTGCAGCGATAGAATCATTGAATCAGTCAGCGCCTATCAAACCGTCTATCAAGGGGGGAAATGTAGAAGCTCAAAAACGTCCCCGGACTCTGATTTTCTCGAATACTGGTAAGGTTATCTATAATGACTTTAGCCCAAAATCACAGCAAGCTCTAAGTGCGATCGCTCATCCTGCCAATGACCAATCTCTAATTTTATTGGTAGAAAGTGCTGATAGATACATTCTAAAGCGCTGGTCGGAAACTAATCAGCGCTTTGAATAGCCACTAAATTTTTTAGTTTATTCTTCCTGGTTGCAAGATTCTAGCTTTTGGCTCTTGAGATTCTGTAACTGTTGCAGTAAAGAATCTACTTCTGCTTGTAAATCCATAAACTTCTCTTGCTGGTCGTCTCGATAATAAGCCTTAGTCAGTTTCTTGACTAATTCGCTATGAGATTCGCAACTGGCAACACTGGATGACAAATTGGACATGGTTATACTCATTTGCAAACTTAACTCACACCATTTGAGATATTATAATATTGCTATCTTAAGCTTTCTTAAATCATTGTATACTTTTAATCACATAATCTAATAGATTGTCAGTTAAGTCATAAGAAACTACGATGATAGCGCCTCAGTTCCACCAATGATCTATTGTGCTTTGATAGTTTATACATTCAAGCAACAAGGCAGCGTTCTCAACAGCAGCAGAGGTTTGAAAGAAGAATCATGCAATTTGTAGACGCGGCAGCTGAAGATCGCCATCAGCGTGGTAAAGTTATTGACACCACTAAGATAAAAGACAATTTTCCCATCTTCAATCCCTAGTTAAGAAGTTTTGAATCCTGTGACTTTGAGCTTGTCTGTTGCTAAATCTCATCGCCAACCCTGGCCTGGACTGATAGAAGCCTATCGTGAATACTTGCCTGTCAGTGAAAGCACTCCAGTTGTTACCTTGTTGGAAGGTAACACGCCCTTGATACCAGTGCCAGCGATCGCAGAACGCATTGGCAGACAGGTTAAGGTATTTGTTAAATATGATGGTCTTAACCCTACCGGTAGCTTCAAAGATCGGGGGATGACCATGGCCATTACCAAAGCTAAAGAAGCAGGTGCTAAAGCGGTAATTTGCGCTAGTACAGGTAACACTTCTGCCGCAGCCGCAGCTTATGCTCGCCGTGGGGGAATGAAACCTTTTGTGTTGATTCCTGACGGCTATGTTGCTTTGGGTAAGTTAGCACAAGCATTACTCTATGGGGCTGAGGTATTAGCAATTAAAGGCAATTTTGACCGGGCGTTGGAAATAGTCCGGGAAATGGCAGATAGTTATCCGATTACCTTGGTGAATTCTGTCAACCCCTACCGCTTGGAAGGACAGAAAACAGGCGCATTTGAAGTTGTCGATGCTTTGGGTAATGCTCCCGATTGGTTATGTATACCTGTGGGAAATGCGGGAAATATCACAGCATATTGGATGGGATTTTGTCAATATCATCAAATCGGTAAATGCGATCGCTTACCGAAAATGATGGGCTTTCAAGCTGCTGGTGCTGCACCCTTGGTAAATGGTAAACCAGTAGCAAATCCAGAAACCTTAGCCACAGCAATTAGAATTGGTAATCCTGCTAGTTGGGATAAAGCGATCGCCGCCCAATCAGCCAGTCAGGGAAGCTTCAACGCCGTCACAGACGAAGAAATCCTTGATGCTTATAGACTCCTAGCATCATCAGAAGGTATATTTTGTGAACCTGCCAGTGCGGCTTCTGTGGCAGGGTTATTAAAGGTAAAAGACCAAGTTCCTACAGGTGCAACAGTAGTTTGTGTCCTCACCGGAAACGGTCTTAAAGACCCAGATACAGCAATTAAGCACAGTCACAGTCAATTTAAACAGGGTATTGACGCAGAAGTTAAAGCCGTAGCTGAAGCAATGGGATTTTAGGGGAGGTGGGGAGGTAGGGAAGTCGGGACGCGGAGACGCGGAGACGCGGAGACGCGGTGACGCGGGGAAGTCGGGACGCGGAGACACGGGGACACGGTGACGCGGTGACGCGGGGACACGGTGACGCGGTGACGCGGGGACACGGGGACGCGGTGACGCGGGGAAATTAAGAATTACCTGTCCCTGTTCCCTGTTCCCTGTTCCCTGTTCCCTGTTCCCTGTTCCCTGTTCCCTGTTCCCTGTAACCTGTTCCCTGTAACCTGTTCCCTGTTCCCTGTAACCTGTTTACGAATTACGTTCGCGTAGCGTGCCGTAGGCATTATTACGAATTACGAATTATTTAATTTTTTTCCATCAAAGTCCAGAAATAGCCATCCGGTGCAACAAAGGAAAAACTCAATTCTCCAAATTCATTATTCACAATATCTGTCAAATTTTTGGCATTACTCGCCCGAATTCGGTCAAAATAGGTATGTATTCCCCTGACGCGGTAAGTGTAAAGGCACATTCCCAAACTTCCCGGTTGGGCAGATTCAAAGCGCGACTCTAAGCTGATATGCTCTGGAAAGCGAATGATGTAAAGTCTACCACTGCGTGCTGCCATAAAATCAGACTTGGAAGAACGAGGATCATCAAAAGCCGTAACTATAAACTTTTCCCCAGGATTAAGTTCAAACAAATCTCGACCGACTAAAGAAGATTCATAGGTAGTTTCTACATCATCACGCACACGCAATAAACCCAAAACTTCTTCATAAAAGCGCAGAGTTTCTTTGCTATCATCCTGAACAATCATCCCCATATGGGTAAACTGACTAGTGGCTAAAGCCCCATTGTGATTGATTTTTCCATAATGGGGCATCACATAGCCAAAACGTTGAAATAGCACCTGTCGCGTCAATGGTTGCAGCAACATCATTTCTCGCACCCCAATAGCAGCATCTATAAAAGGACGGCTTTTTCTCTCTTTGTCATAAATCACTTCCCAGTGAGGGTGCGAATACCTGATAGTCGAACCTGCGGCTTTGGCATTTTCTGCATGATTTAAAATTCCTAACAAATCAGCAGTTAAAGCAGTACCCCAACGATTACCCTTAACTTTCATCGAACCGATACCCAATCCTTGATTTGTCGGGTTTTCCCAAACCATCAGCCGAATTAAACCATGATCTGCGTCTTGGTGATAAAGACGAATCGCTTTTAAAGGGGAATTCACCTTGTATAATTGGTAAGCTTCATCTGCATTTAATTCTGCCACTTGCCCAATGCGATAGCCAAATTGTTCCCAATATTGAATTGCTGAAATTGGATCTGGAACGCCAATACAGACTTCATAAATACCTTCAATTGCAGTATTTGTTCCTTGAGTCATAGGATTTTTGTCCTTATCAAGATATTTTTGTCAGAGTATCTCACTTTTAAATTTTTACTTGTTTATCGTAAATTCAAGGTTTTAATACCCCTAAGTCTACAGATAGTCTCAGTTTAGTTGGGTGTTTAATTTTAAATTTTAAATTTAACAGCAGTTTTCATGTATTGAGACCACACCCCAAATTAATTTCTTTCTTCCTTTGCGCCTTTGCTTATTTGTGTCTTTGCGCGAAACTTTAATCAAAGATGTGGTTCATTTACCTAAAAATAGCTGTAAATTTTTACTGTGGCAAATTATGCACCTTTAACAAATCCAAACCCCGTTCAAAAATCTCATCAATCGGCAACATTTCCCCCGCAGTAGTCATAAATTTATGGTCTTTTGTGGCGCGAATTGTTGAACCATCATCTAAACAATATTCATACAATTCCTGTATTCCCCGATCATGCCATTGTGCTATTGGTTGAGTGTAAATATTTCCATTTTTATCAACACTGAACACACTACAATCAATCCTTTTTTCGATAATTTCTCCAATGGGAATCAAACCATATTCAACAGTTAAAACTTCTGTATCGGAACTTAAACAATATTCTGCAAACTTCAACATATCCGCAAATAACTGTTCAGCAACTTGCTTTCTCACACCGTTTTTAGTTGAACCATCAATAAATTTTTCTTCCTGCTTCTGCATTTCCGAAACTTTCTTTTTACCCATAGCCCGACGCAGCAAGTCAGCTTGTCCCAAAGAATAACCAGCCATATCTTGAGCAATTTTCATAATTTGCTCTTGATAGACCATAATTCCATAGGTTTCATTTAATATTGGTTCTAAAATACCTGTTTCATATTCAATCTGTTCTCGTCCATGTTTACGGTTAATAAACTTAGGAATCAATCCTGCATCTAATGGTCCCGGTCGATAAAGTGCCAAAATAGAAGAAATATCTTCAATATTAGAAGGCTTCAAATCTCTAACTATTTGCTTCATTCCCGAAGACTCTAATTGAAATATTCCTTCTAATTCACCAGATTCTAATAAATCATAAGCTTTCTGCACTTCTTTGGGTAAGGTGCTATGCTGACCTTTTGCTAATATATGTTGTGCTTTTCTTTCTTGACCTGTAATTTCATCAGGGTCAATTTTATAACCCTTAGTTTCTTCAATTAAATCAATAGTTTTTTGAATTAGAGTCAGGTTCCGCAAACCGAGAAAATCCATTTTCAACAAACCTAATGATTCCAAATCTTCCATAAAATATTGGGTAATTACAGAACCATCATTATTGCGTTGTAGGGGGACAATTTCATCAAGAGGATCAGCAGAAATCACCACACCAGCAGCGTGAACTCCAAAGGTTTTGTTAGTACCTTCAATTCGCATGGCCATATCCAACCAATGACGAACAGTTGGGTCATTATCATATTTATCTTTAAACTCTTGTGCTGGTGTTTCATCAGAAACCATAACTTTAAGCTTGGTTGGTTTTCCTCGCACCACAGGAATTAATTTCGCCATTTTATCAGCGTCACCATAGGGAACATTTAACACTCTGGCGACATCTTTTAAAACTGCTTTAGATGTTAATCTGTTAAAAGTAATAATTTGAGCAACTC
Source organism: Anabaena sp. PCC 7108 (assembly GCF_000332135.1). Classification (NCBI taxonomy): domain Bacteria; kingdom Bacillati; phylum Cyanobacteriota; class Cyanophyceae; order Nostocales; family Nostocaceae; genus Anabaena; species Anabaena sp. PCC 7108. The sequence continues at coordinate 554,735 of NZ_KB235896.1, read as the reverse complement.
TATCAGCCCCATATTTATTAGTTACATATTCAATGACTTTATCCCGTTTTTCAATACAGAAATCCGTATCAATATCAGGCATTGACTTTCGTTCTGGGTTCAAAAAGCGCTCAAATAATAAACCATGATGTACAGGGTCAATATTAGTAATTCGCATTGCATAAGCAACCAAAGAACCAGCCGCAGAACCTCGTCCTGGTCCCACAGGAATATTATTATCTCGTGCAAACTTGATGTAATCCCACACAACTAAAAAGTATGTAGAAAAACCCATTTTTTGCAGCATTTTTAATTCATATTCCAATCTTTCTTTATAAACTTGATCTACTTCGCTACGAGATTTACGATTTAATCTATCTAGAAGTCCTTGCCAAGCAATTTCTTCTGTATAAGTGTCAGGAGTGTGACCAGATGGAATTGGAGGAGTAGGAATTTTCGGCTCATCCATAATATGATAAGGCTCAACTTTATCCGCTACTTCGACCGTTGTAGCTATAGCTTCCGCAATGACATCATCAGTTAAATGGTCACGAAATAGCGCCTTCATCTCATCAGCAGATTTGAGATATTCTGTGCCGCTATATCGCATTCTTTTATCTTCACTAATTAGCTGTCCTGTTTGAATACATAGCAAAGCATCATGGGCTTCTACGTCAAAACAAGAAATATAATGTGAATCATTAGTAGCAATAAATTTAATTCCTAATTCCCGTGCTATTTTGACAATTTCAACATTAACAATTCGGTCTTCTTGAGAACCGTGATCTTGAATTTCTAAATAAAAATCTTCACCAAAAACTTCTTTATACCATTTAGCAACTTTTCGGGCTGCATCTGGTCGATTACTAAGTATGGCTTGGGGAATTTCTCCACCTAAACAAGCGCTGGTAACAATTAAACCTTCATGATATTGTTTAAGCAAATCTTTATTAATACAAGGACGGGAAAAAATACCTTTACCTTGTACACCTTGAAGGTGAGAAATTGTAGTGATTTTAACTAAGTTTTTATAGCCTTTTGTATTTTTAGCTAAAACGACTTGATGATATTTGGGACGGCGTTCTTGTTTTTCAATATCACCGTTAATAATATACATTTCATTGCCAATAATTGGCTTAACATTCTTATTGCGGCAGATTTTAATTAATTCAACTGCACCATACATGACACCATGATCTGTGAGTGCGATCGCTTTCATACCCAGTGCGATCGCTCTATCTACTAATTCTGGTAACTGACTGGCTCCATCGAGCAAACTATAGTCACTATGAATATGCAAAGGGACAAAAGACATATAATTTTATATTTTGTTTATATTTTGGATTTTAGATTGACTTTATCAATACGGGATACCAGCTTAACAGTTTTTACCCTCAATGACCGCTTTCCTATTCCCGGAATTTTTATGGTTGCCGGTGATGTTTTAATAGTTACAGCCATTTAATAGCATCTAGTATGAGCGAAACAGAGAATACTAACTCACCCGGAACTAAAAACCTGTCATGGTGGCAGCGTATTCCCCTCACCTTACAAATTATTATTGCTCTCGTGCTGGCAATTATCCTCGGCATTGCCCTAGGTGCGGGGAATCCTAGCCCCAGCAACGCTATCTTCATCACTAATTTAGCAATTCCTGCCGAATTAATCCTCAAGGCACTCCGCGCCCTAGCCACACCGCTGATTTTAGTAGCGGTGCTGCATACCTTCATGACTACAAATATCCCTGGGACAGCGGGAAGGAAGTTAGCAGTATTACTCTTAACCAACACCACAGTAGCTATCGTTATAGGGCTTTTAGTTGCCAACATCCTGCGTCCAGGAACTTGGGGAACTTTAGTAGACCCAGGCAGCACACAAATCACTCCTCAAAGTTTCGACCCTTGGGGATTATTTAAAGATGCTGTACCAGATGCCATACTCAAGCCATTAGTTGATAATAATGTAATCCAATTAATTATCATTGCCCTCAGTTTTGGTATCGTTCTGCGGGGTTTAAAATCAGAACAAATCAACCAAGGCAAAAAAGAATACCAGTCCATTGAAAATGTCATCGCCACATTATTTGAAGCAATCATCCGCATTTTGAACTGGGTAATTGCCTTAGTGCCTTTAGCTGTTTTTGGTATTGTTGCTAAAATCATTGCTGAAAGAGGTTTTGCACCTTTTCAATCTTTAGCCGCATTTATTATCGCGGTGCTGGTGGCTTTGTTTTTACAAGCTTGTTATTATCTCACCAGAGTCAAATTGGGTTCTTGGGTAAACCCAATCAAGTTTTTAGCTGGTGGTGCTGATGCCTTCTTAACAGCTTTTTCCACTTCTTCTTCAACAGTAGCAATGCCGATCACCTTTGAGGTTTTACAAACAAAAATTGGTTTGAGAGAATCTTCTGCATCTTTGGGAGCTTTAGTTGGCGCAAATTTCAATAATGATGGAACTGCTCTTTATGAAGCCATGTCTGCATTATATATTTCTCAGGTGATCGGGCAACATTTAAGTTTAGGTCAGCAATTAATTGTAGTTCTCACGTCCATTTTTGCTTCTGTAGGTGCAGCAGGTATTCCCAATGCTGGACTAGTAACAATGACTTTGGTTTTTAGTTCTGTGGGTTTACCGACAGATTATATAGCATTACTAGTAACTGTAGACTGGTTTTTAGATCGTTGTCGCACTGCAATCAATGTCATGGGAGATATGACTGTCAGTGCTTTATTAGATGGCAAAAAACCCCGTTCTATAGACGACGAGGCTTAAGTAGTCCGGTGTGTCGTTGGGAGAACGAGGGAGGACGCGGAGATGGGGAGACGCTCCAGACGCGGGGAAATTAAGAATTACCTGTTACCTGTCACCTGTTACCTGTCACCTGTCACCTGTTCCCTGTTCCCTGTCACCTGTCACCTGTTCCCTGTCACCTGTTACCTGTCACCTGTCACCTGTTCCCTGTTCCCTGTTTACGAATTACGAATTACGAATTATTTTGATTAGCTAATGTTGTTGGGGTCCTTTAGCGTCAGAATGTTTAGCCAAACACCTTTCTAAAAGTCCAATTCGCCAGATTAGTGCGAAACGCTGGGGATTCCAAATTAATTTAGTATCACGGCTAAATAAGGGTTGGTTCAAATAATGCCAAAGAGGAAATTTAATTTTTGTGTGTTTGGGAGCCATAGGAGGAAAAAAAATACTATAAAATAGCTTTGGCAGTAGCTGGCATTTGATTAAAAAAGTCAACTATCAATACCTTTATAATTAAAGATTAAACTAGGATTTAGCAATTGTCTTGGTGGCAATTACAGAATTTAAGAAAATTTTACTTTTGCTTTTTTTAAGAAAGTGCAAGCGAATCCTGTGCTTGTCTTGGATATGAAGACTGTAAAGGCTGAACACTGAAAAGAAAATTTTGATATGCCATAGACATTTGTCTAGCCACTTCATCAACTGGGACGCTACCTGGACTAGTCCCCAAACCAGGAACAACAACTGTATTTATTTGTTTTTGTAAACAATTACAATAAGTTTGGTTATGTTTGCGAATGGCTAAAAGAGTTGACCACAGTCCTTGATAAACGTGATCTTTACCAGCTATTGACATTTGCATTCTCAGAGTGGGACTATGGGCAATAAATGGATGTAAAGCATGATTTGTTTCTACAATTAAAGATGTGCCGATAGGTTGATCTCCCAAATACTCTTCCTGAATGCGTTTTTGTAATAATGTTTCTACGTCTTTACCAAAAAAATTTAGTACTGTAGAATCAATATTATTGGCGGAATTTAAAGAACTAGCAGCAGTAACTATACAATCAAAAAAAGATAACTCTTCAAAAGTTCCATTGACGATTTTTACATTGGGTAAGCCTTCAAAATAATCGGCGAAAGCTCTACATAAAAAGTTTTTAGTATCTAATAAAATCAGCTTTAATGGTATATCATAACTCCAGTTTTCACAGACATCTATGTTAGTTATTTTGGCTTTATAGTTAGTTTTATCAATCAGAAAAAGTAAATGAGAGTTGAGAACTGTAAAAACAGCATCAGTATTCAAAGTAATATCAACTACTTTGGCTGCATTTAAACCATCATTTGCTTTAATTACCGTAACTAATCTTTTGATAGCATGATAAATATCCAAGAATAGTAATTGTAGAGGTTCGTCGGCAATAATCGGATAACGCAGTAATTTCAGACAATCTTCTAGATGAGATACAATTTTTTGCAAACTGGTAAATCCTAGCATTGCTGCGCCACCTTTCATACTAAAAGTAGCACTGAATATGGCATTTAATTCTTCTCTATCATCAATAGTGTTTTGTAAATTGTATAAACCTTTGTAGATTGTGTTGAGATGCTCTTCTGATTCTTCTATAAAGTAGCTGATGATTTTTTGAAATTCTTTTGGTTTCATAGCTGTAATAATTGTTGTAGTTTTTATAATGTATAAAATTATAAAAATTTAGCAATTTCTACTAATATTATATTTATATCTGATTGACTATCAGGGCTATTTCATAGTCACATATATAGCAACGAACAGGGCGGCTAGGACACCAAGTGATTATAAAACCTAGACACCAAAAGACTCTTCAGACTGTCACCTGTCACCTGCTATACAATTATTCCTCAGTCAAGAGATGACTTGATCTGGCACTGTATTTAAACTACCCACTTTTAACTTGATTCATATCGTCAACACCAAAATAAAACCACCTTGGTAATTACTCAAGGCGGTTAGGTTATTTAATTTATACCTTTTGGTAATTAATAGTGTGTACCTGTTTTGCGGTGGTTGATAGCAGTCATAGCATCAGCCTTGAGTAATTTACCGTTATCCACTGTTGCATATACTACCCAATGATCGCCGCATTCAAGACGTTGGCTAACTGAACATTCCAGATAAGCTGATGCGTCAGTGAGAATTGTACAGCCGTTTTCTGCTTCTACAGTCTGGAAGTTAGCAAATCTATTTTCTCCGGGGGCGAAATTCTTGCGGAAATGCTTCATGTAATCTACATGAACACCTTCAGGGAGAATATTGAGAGCAAATTTTCCACCAGGATACATAAGAGATTCTACGGCTCGGTCTTTAGCGATCGCAACTGTAATTCCTGGTGGATTAAAAGTAGCTTGAGAAACCCAAGCGCCTAGCATTCCTGTGGAAACTTCTCCTTGCTTGGCTGTCACCACACAGACAGAACCAATAATCCGCCCTACAGCTTGTTCTGTTGGGGTAGCAGATTGTTGGGGTACACGAACTTTTTTGGCTTTTTTCAAACCTTGAGCAAAATCTGTACCGATTTCTTCACATAATTTGAGTGTAACTTCATCAGGCTTAAATTTTACCTTCAAGGTATCAAAGCCAAACCGATATCCAGCATCTCGGAGTTTACCTTCAACCAAGTCTAAGGCTTCACCACTCCAACCGTAGGAACCAAATACCCCAGCCAGTTTGCTATTGTCACCGGTAGAGAGAACAATACCCAAAGCTGTGTGAATAGGAGTAGGTGCATGACCACCAATGGTGGGAGTACCTATAATAAAAGCATCTGCTTTTTCTACAGTATTACGAATATCATCAGGTAGGGCAAATTCACAGTTAATTGATTGAACTGCAACCCCACCTTTAGTTAATCCTAGCGCCATAGCTTGCGCTAAAATTGCAGTATTGCCATAAGCTGAAGCGTAAAGTAACGCTACGGAAATTTCCCGATTCTTTTGGGAAAGACTCCATTCTCCATAGGCTTTTGTCAGTTCAATTAAGCCGGTGCGAATTAACGGCCCGTGACCAACAGCATACATTCTCACTTGCAAATCGGAGATTTTCTCCAAAGCTGCTTCTACATGGATTGCATGGGGAGCCATTAAGCAATTAAAGTAGTAACGCTGGTCTTCTTTAAAGCTTTCTGAGTTGTCATCAAATACCTCATCTCCACAGATATGTACTCCAAATAATTTATCTGTGTAGAGAATTTGGGTTTGTTGGTCGTAGGTACAAAGTGCTTCTGGCCAATGGGGACTAGGTGTAGGTAAGAATTTTAAAATATGACCTTTACCCAAATCTAAATTTTCTTTTCCTTTCATGACCAAAACTTTGATATCTTGGTCTAGAAAAGCCGCCCGTAAATTAGCAGATGCAGGCAAAGAACAAACAAAAGTTATTTGTGGTGCAAGTTCTAACAGTGCTTTTAAAGTTGGTACACGGTTGGGACTAAAATGACCCAAAATCACATAATCCAACTTTCTGAAGTTAACTGTATCCTGTAATGCTTCCAGATAAATTGCGGTGAAACTTTCCCCTGGAGGATCAATCAAGGCAGTTTTATCGGCTTCTATTAAATAGCAATTGGAGGTAGTTCCTCTTTCAAGTGCATATTCAATTTCAAACCTTAGACGTGACGCACTTCTGGCTCTAATAACTTTGGTGTTTGTGGCAATAGGTAGAATTTGTACGTCGCGTGGTTTGGAATTGCTCATAGGTTTTTGTTGTGGAGAAAAAACTTGTGACAACCAATTTTTAGCAGATTCAAAAGCGTTAGAAAGAGGATCTGGGAAGCTCATAATAATTATGAAATATTTGCAGGAAAATATCTGTGCATTGCAATTCAAAATTTAAACATTAGTAATTAGTAATTCATAATTCATAATTAGATTTTTAATTACAAATTACGAATTACGAATTACGTTCGCGAAGCGTTTCCGCAGGAAATATTACAAATTACGAATTAGTAGTAATTCCCTACTTTGCGATGGCGTACTGCTGTGATTCCATCAGGCTTGGAAACACGTCCATCTTCGACTGTGCAGTATAAAATCCAATGGTCGCTACATTCCATGCTGGTGACAACTTCACATTCCATGTATGCGAGTGCGTCTGTAAGAATGGGTGAACCGTTTTTGGCGGTTTGGGTTTTCACGCCGGCGAATCTATCTGCACCGGGATGTAACCGCTTGAGGAAATGCTTTTTCAGGTCTTGATAGTTTCCTTCTTCCAAGACATTGAGAACAAAGCGATCGCCTAATTGGAGTAAGTTATCAATAGCCCGGTCTTTGGCCACGGCTATTGTGAAGCCTAAAGGCTGTAAACTAGCTTGTGTCACCCAGGAAGCGATCATTGCTCCACTCATATCACCTTTTTTGGCGGTGACAATATACAAGCCACTGCTAATTCTACCCAACGCTTTTTCCATGTTCACGTCGAGAGACTTGATTTGTTTGATGTTGCGTTCTCGCATGATCAATTGTCCCAAGTCTGTACCAGCTTCTCCACAAAGTTGGTAGGTTGATGCACTGGGAACTTCTTTTATCCGAATTGCTGGGAAGCCTTCTTTGACACCTAAATCAATAAATTTACGACGTAGGGTATCAATGGGTTCATCATCGCCACCATAACATTCAAATAGTCCTACTACTTGCTTATTTTTGGCGACTGATAACAATGAACTCATTCCAGCTTGAGCTGCTATGGAGGTAGTTGGAGGCATTCCGATAATAATACCCGATGCTCTACCTGCTAGTTCTTGAATTTCTTGGAGTTCTGCTGTGTTGAGATCAATTACTTCTACTCCCACTCCAGCTTTTTGGATACCTTCAGAAATCGCCATAGCCAAGCGATCGCTATATCCATATTCTGAAACATAGAATAAACCAACTACAGTCTCTGCTATAGCTTGTTTTTGGCTCCAGTTTTGATAACACTCTGTCAGCAGATCTAGATTATGATGCAGTAATGGACCATGTCCGTTAGCAATTATTTTGATTTTACCAAGTTCACCCATTCTCTTCATTGCATTCAATAGAGAACGAGCATTAGGACCCATTAAGCAATCGTAATAAAATCGGAAGTCGGCTTCAATCGCTTCTAAGTCTTCGTCAAAGGTGCGATTGTCGCAGAAATGCATTCCAAATGCATCACAGGTATACAGGATTTGGGTTTGGCGATCAAAGCTGAAAATCGTGTCAGGCCAGTGTAAATTGGGCGCACTGACGAATTCGATTTCATGTCCTTTACCAATATCGATGCGATCGCCACTTTTGACAATTCGCTTGGAAAAAGGATCATGTACTAAACCTTCCAAAAACTGAAGCGCTACTTTAGAAGCTAAAACAGTTGCTCTCGGTGCTAACTGTAATACATCTTCTACCAAACCGCTATGATCTGGTTCTGTGTGGCTGACAATAATGTAATCAATTGTCTTGGGGTTAACAATACCTTTGAGGGTTTCTAAATACAGGTGACGAAACTTCTGATGAGAAGTATCAATCAAAACTGTTTGTTCACCCCTAATTAAATATGAATTATAGGTTGTGCCGTTTTGCAGTCCAAATTCAATATCAAAACGATCTCGATCCCAATCAAGAGAGCGAATCGCCGTTGTATTAGGGGCAATTTCTACAGTTTGTATAGTTAACCGGGGCTGAACTTTCTCTGAGATCGCTACCATGATTCGTCTCCGAGTCCAAATAATATTCTTTTCTCAATCCATTCTCTTCCTAAAGTGTTTTTAAAGTTGTAATCAAGAATAGATTTTGAGAAATTTAACTTGTATCAAATAATGCTCTTTTTCAGCATATTTTTAAACTAGAAAAATATACTAATTATCAAATATGTCTAATGCAATACGACTTAAATATTTATTTTTCTTGGCATAATTTAAAATCCTTAAACTATCATACAGATATTGGCTTTCCTTGACAAATAATTTGTGAATAACAATATATCCCAATATTCCACTTCAACCTATGATCGGCTGCTGTTCCTCACGCCATAATTGATATAATCGATTTGCAGGAATGGTCATATATAAAATATCTCCAGGACTGAGATTAGTTTCTAATAAATCCCAGCCATTTAAAGTTTGATGATTTGTCTCTAAATATAAAGGTACAAAATCTGCAGACCTGGCTACATCTTTGACCCATTGACCACAAAAAGGGTGTAAAGGTGTAATTAAAGTGGCAAAAGCTACCCACAAACTATCGGCAATAATCCCATTCCCAATAATTCTACCCCCAAGGGCAGCAGCAGCAAAAGCAGGGGCGGCTAATTCCGCCGGACTCAATACAGCTTCAAAGTCAAATACCTGTTGTGCCATACCCGCAAAATCAGGATCAACGTAATTAACAATTACAGGAATTTTGGGTTTTAAACACTTAGCTTTAAGAGCAATTTCTAAATTAGTAGCATCGTTGTTAGTAACAGCCAAAACTGCGGCAGCAGTATCTATATTACTAGTTTGTAAAGTTGTCCGAAAACTGGCATCAGCAAGAATAATAGGAATACTCATTCCCCTAGCAGTGCTGACAAATTTATTATTAGGATCTGTTTCAATTACTACTACTTCATGTCCACTGGCGTGGAGTTGCTGGATAATCCTAATACCAATCCCACTCAAACCACAAACAATATAATGACTCCGTTGGGGAATTCTGGCAGCATCCCAAAATTGTTTAAAGCGAGTACCTAAAACAAAATCAGTAAGCATAGCATACCAAATCCCAAAAACTGCTGCCCCTGCCAGCATCATAAAAACTGTAAATAATTTAATGCTATTTGGTGCTTGTTCTACTACTTTATCATTACCACCTGCACCTGTAATCATGCCTACAGCAAAATATAAAGCATCAACAAATGAGATATTTAATTTAGTAGAAACATAGGTAAATGTAGCCAGTAAAATAATTACTACTAGTACCATTGCCATGACTATCACAGATTGAGCGTGTTTCTGAAACTGGCGGATACTTGTAAATATTTTTAGCAGTTTTCTTCCTAATGATTTCCGTGATTGATTAATGCGAGGTTGAGTACCAATAATTAAGCGGTCGCCTACTTTTAATCTTTGTTCAGACAAGACCGCCGATACTAAATTCATCTTCCCGACTACAGGTAGATAATAAATTAGCATTCGCGTATTATCTTCCCATAAATCACTCAGTTTCTGACCTATCCAAACATGATCCTCATCAATATATTCTTCCTGAATTGGCCAAGTTTGATCAAATAACTTAATTTGTCCTATTGCTTGATTTCCCAAAGCCGCAAAAGTAAATACTGGTGCTGCTAAACCAACAACACTCATACTAAAATGGTCTACTATAGTTTGATCTAGACGTTCACCTAAATTTGTATTATAAAAGCGGTTAATAATCCGAATACGAGAATTTAATACCCGCGCTTGCATCATAATTGACAAATTTAGGGCATCATCAGAACTAGCAATTACTAAAGTATGTGCTTGCTCAATTCCTGCTGCTTTCAGGGTAGAAGCTGCATATAAATCGCCAATAATTACATCTCCCGCAGCTTCGCCAGGTATGGGTTTGCGATGAATACCGACAACTAAAGCACCCTGTTGTCTCAGCAAACGAAAGATTTTATATCCAGTGCGTCCTAAGCCACAAACAATGATTCGAGGTTTCATGAAACAGCCGCATTATTTACAGACAAGGCTGCATATCAGTTATTTATCTCCATTGTTACTCACTTCGGGAAGGGATAACTGTAGCTGAAAATACGATCAGTTTAAATAGAATGGTACGTTAACAAAGTGATGCAGAACTTACGGTATTTACAGATACTAAAGCATTTGCTGATTCGGCTAAATTAGCTATATCTAATCAGTAATAGAAGTCAATTGATTTATCTTCGAGAATTTTTAAAATACAATCAACATCGACATACTCCAACCTAAAATAATAGCTCCCAAGTGTTGCCAAAGCAGCATCCGTAAGGGTTGTCGAGCAATTTTTTGTGTTAAAACCATCGTTAACAACACAGAAAACACAAGAGTAGAACCTTGTAAAAATGCAATCACTGCTGGGTGTGCTACCAATATTGGCAACTGTTCGCCATTTAAACCAAAAGTTGCAAAAGTCACCGGCAAAATTCGCCCTCCTTCATTTAAACCCAAACGTAAATAATGCGCCAAATTTCCACCCAATATCAAAGGTAAATAACCATAAACAAGTTCGATAAAAGGTCTGGGTTTAGAAGATGTTTTAATTTTGGATTTTCCCAGCCAGTAAAAAAGTTGCATTAACTTATATGCCCCGAAAGGAACAGCCACAGGAATAATTAACGCCAACAGCGATAAACCTAAATGCGGTAAAAACTGATTTAAATCTAGTTCCAAACCTAACCAAGTTTGTAATTCTGGTAAACGATGCAAATATACTCCACCCAAGAGTAAAAATAATAATGCCACTTCATAACTGCGGGGAGTATGAGTTGTCCACAATTCAATTCCAGGAGGACGCAAATTAAAGGCTACAGAACGATGAGGACAAGCTTTTAAACAAGTCATGCACAGAACACAATCGCGGTTTTCTTCTAACTGGGCTGGGTGGGAATATATAGGACAGCCGTTAGTTTCTAAACCTTCGCCTTTCTGCACTCCGCCTTTATAACATTGATAAGTTGTGCAACTGGCAGAACAGATACCTTGTTCGGCGCGAAGTTCGGTCATAGAAAGTTTAGCAAATAAGCCATTCATGCCGCCAATAGGACAGAGATAACGACACCAAAATCGCCGCTCAAAAATGGCAGAACAAATCATTGCGCCAGCGGTAATTAATAATAGTAACCAAGCCGAAAGATAAGCTGTATTTTCTAAATGCCAAAGTTCTTCCCAGAGGAAAATGAGGGTAAATAAACCAAATAAAAACCAGCCACCCCACTTTTCAGCTTTTTCTCTTGGCCAGCGTTGCAATGTGCGCGGAAATAATATCAAAGATAGCTTTTGGGTGATTTCTCCATAAATCATAAATGGACAAACAGAACACCACACTCGCCCTAAAAAGGGAAATATCAACAGCGAGAAAGGCCACCACCAAGCCCAAAACATATTTAAAGCAAAATTGCGATCGCGCGTTTGCGGTCCCATGAACAACACAGCCACAATCAAGGGAAAAGCTATCACCGTAAAACCATAGTTGATGCGTTCCGGCCACCAATCACTTCGCAGAAATCGCCGTAACCTCGGATAGGCATTTAATAAATTTACCCGAAATTGCTGTTGCTTCCCTTGGGTAGCCCAAAACAGTTCTGTTGTTAATTCACTGGCTGTTCCAGCTTGCACTATGGCACGTTCAACGAGATTTTTGAGTTCTTTGAGGTTTCCGGGAAAATCATAGGACTGAAGGCTACGTAAAGCTTCAGGAGTCATCCGTGGTTTCGCTAAACCTCTAGAGCGAGTGTAGAGACTGGTGTAATATTCCACCTGCACTTTAATATCAGCTTTCCTGACCCGTAACGGCGGGACTTTAATACTATGTCCAACACAGCGCTCAACAGTTGGTAAAGTTTTTTCTGATACCATGAGAATCCGGGCTTTACTGATGCGAGCTTCAGCCGGTGGATCTTCAGGACGCGCAGTAGGTGAATATGTCCCTGTTTTGAGTAACTGTATCAAACTCGGTAATAATTCTGTGGGTAATTCTTGGATGTTGTTGAGAATGAGAGTACCTCCTCCCAGCCATTCCAACAGTCCTGGTTTACCACCAGCACGACCAAATAAATCTGCACCGCTATGTTGAAGAAGGCCACAATTAATTTTAATAATTGGTTGTCGTCGTTGGGGAGAACTATAGTGAATTAGGGCGGCGATATTATCTTTATCTAAACCAGGTTCCCCAAAAATAACTACAGATTTCTGGTCATTAGTCGCTTTACAAATTTGCTCTCGTAACTTGACAGCATACCGACTTGTACCCACAATTCCCCGTTGGGCTTTGGTGACTACATAGGGTCGCAAAGCGAGAGAACGCTCTTGTTCGTAGGTTAACGCAGATGCTAATTGAGCCAATTCTTGAGCTAATAGACGAGACAAAGCTTGGCTAATTTCTGGATATTGACTGACTAAATCCTGAAATTTGGCGCGGGGGATAACCCAGAGATGACATTCTGTGAGGGTGGTAATTGTGAATGGGATTAATTCATCTAGGAGTATTTCTTTGAGGTGAATAACTGCACCAGGAAGGAAGCCACAAACAGAATCGCTTTCTATTTGACCATTGACGAGAATATAAAGCGCTTGTGGGGATGTTCTTTCAGTAACAAGGTTTTTTCCAGCGGGAATGACGGTTTCTTCTATAGCTTGAGCGATCGCATTCAATACTTCAGATGAGAGAATGCCTAAAGTTGTGCGTTCTTGTAGCCATGTAACAATTTCTGGAGATGTCAGCATGAGTTCTCCGTGCAGACGTATAACCAAAATTATCGCTGATATTCCTGACAAAATAACTTTGTTCAGATGTTGTACATCAATAGTGCAGTTGTTGTCACGACGCTTTCACCAGAAGCCGCAGCTGCATCTTTACAAGCTAGAGCCGAATATATAACCTTAGCTTTGCCTATTTGGCGAGATATCACAACTCATGAATTTTGTCATCCCACCGTTGCTGATTTTGCCCCTAGGAGAATTGGTTTAAGCATTTAAATTCGATAATTACGACTTTTAGAAAACAGGTTGTTAATTAATGAAGGGTTTCACCCCTCATAGCTAAAACATTGGTTTTATATGGTTAAGTTGCTTTAAAATCAGTTTTAGATAAATATATAAAGTGTCTTAAAACCTACTGAAATCAAGTCTGGATAGAGATGAGGGGTGTTACCCCTTTTTAATTTACCAACAGTCTCTTTTCAGTTATCCGGATATTTTTGCAGAAATTTATCTAGTGATTTTCTGTTGCATTAACAGATATTCATATTGTAAATTGTTAACAATGAACAATATAAAAACCAAAAGAAAATGCCAAATTGGCAACCACCTGATGATGAACCAAGCTAAATTGTATTAGACAAACGAAAGCAAGCAGTTGTGAAAAGGTTAAACAAATTAGCAAATGATTCTTGTTAAGGTTGTCAGACAAATAAATAGAATTAGTGTTTGCTGCAATAGGAATACTCACTGAGTAGAGGCGTTATCGTTAACCTGTAGATTACCCCCCTAAGAAACGATTAGCGTTATGTGTATATTCCTGAATCGCTTCAGCAGCAAATAGTAGAGTGGGAGAGAATGGCGCTTGATAATGCCTCCTCCCACTCTCTTTTTTTGGGGGTATTTTTGAAAAAATAATTCTTACAACTCTAATTAAATTAATGATTAACTAAAATCTTGTATTGCTTTAAGAAGTATCTCAACGAGTTTATAAACTCGCGTTCCTGGTGTATGAGGCCAATTATGATTATGGTTGGTATCCAAATACCTAGCACGTTCTACAGCTTCTTCAATATTTTCTTTGTACAAACTTAAGTCAAGATTACTCTTGTTGTAACTTCCTAATTTTTCACGTAGCTTATCTTCAATAATTCTGCATGGCTTATCATCAGGACTTAAATTATCAAAGTGTAAATATAACCAGCTTTCAAAACAGGGATTACTAATTGCTAAATGATATTTTTTCTTTCTAGCTTCACGGCAAATCTCACTTAATTTCTTGACAGGCCATCTGTCTACATCAAACATAAGCCAAAGACTATCATCTTCATTTAAATCATACTTTCTGACAAACTCTTCTAATCTATCTAAAACATATTGGGGAGCAGATCTGTTATCTTCTCCCGTAGATAATACTTCTATCTTTATGCGGGAATCATAAAACATTCCAAAGTATTGCTGTTCAGTTTCTGCACCCTCAGTAGCAATTATAAAAAGTTTTGCATCTCGTGTATTATAGGCACGATCAATTAATTTAGTTCTACTGATTTTTCCCATTGTTAATATTATTTTTTTTAGTTACATCATCTTCACAATCAAGCCATCCTAAACTACGAATATCACCAAAAAATGGAATAGCTCCAAATCGACCGTTTAAATATCCTTTTTCTATTTCCAAGTCAGGGCGAATTTTGAATTCAGCTAGAGAATAGATATGTGATGCACCTTGTTTATTTTTTTCAACAAACCAAATTTCATCTCGACGCAGAAGTTCTAAGTCAAGCAAATTAGTATCATGAGTTGTGAAAATTAGTTGGCTCATATTGTTTTGACTTTTGCATTTTAATGCACCTTCTACAAATTGACGTGATAGCAAGGGATGTAAACGACGATCCAACTCATCTAGAAAAATGACTTTTTCAGGATTTTCCTTCAAAATAAAAAGCGCAGGAATGAGATTAATCAAGCGCTGTGTACCTTCGGATTCCTCCTCGATTGTAAAGTCAACAAGGTGACCACTTTCATGATGATGTTGAGTTCTGATCTGAATTAAATTTAACTGATTTTGAGAATTTTTCATAAGAAGGTAACGCTTACCTAATGAATTCTCAATCATGACGGCTGAATTTTCACCAGATTCAGAAAGATTTTGAATTATTTCCTCTCTATGATTTTCTGGTATGTCTGGAAGATAACGGTCAAAATCTAGTTCAACCTCTGTTGTTCCTATCGAATCAATTCCTGTACCGGCAAATTTCAAAAAATTGCTCAAAAAATCAGTGAATTCCTTACTATTCAGCATTCCAAGCTCTAAACCTTGATGTGTAGCTTCTGCTGGTATAACGGTCAGCACCTTTTTGAACCAGTCAAATACTGGCTTTACTAACTGAACATTACGATCCACAGTTTCTGTCAAGAAAAGCTGATTAGGACGAGTACCTTGTTCAATAAATTCTAAAAATTGCTTATTTTTGTTACTTCTACCTTTAAGCGATGCTCCAAGCTCTACTTTTGTTTCTTTATTTTCAGAGGTAATACGCTCAAAGTATAGTACTTCTCTTTTTTTACCAGCAGGAGTGACATAAAGCCACTCTTCAAGAATCTGAGTAGCATTCAGCTTAAATCCATAAGAATAAAGGTTGTCCCGATAAGTAAAAATAAATTCAAACTTACTAGGTTTTTTATTGTCATCACCTAATTTAAATGGAGAAATTGGAATAATTTGCCCACTACGTGTTCCTTCTACAATCAAATTTTTTGCAAAATCAATTGCCTTGATCAGATTAGACTTACCTGCTGCGTTTGCACCATATATAGCAGAGATAGGCAATAGTGATCGCCCTTTACCTGCTGCGTCTACAGCAAAATGATCTGCATGACGCTGGTCACTGCTTACCCCCACTAGACTAAATGTTGTCTCCTCTCTGAAAGATAGGAAGTTTTCTATAGTTAACTGAACTAGCATTACTGTTTTACCTGCTCAAGAGCTTCAAATAAAATTACTACAACTTACTCAAATAATGTCATAGAATTATAAATGTGGAGATTTTTTCTCCAAAATAGTCATCAAGCAACCTTATTTTTGGTGTAGAATATCACTAGCGGATGAGAAAATCTGCAAGTATCAATACAAACTAATACACATCTGCTGAATTTTTAACCCTAGTAACTTTCAGCTAACCCCCTTCACCTACAAGTCAAATACCTAATACCTAAATACGAAAAATATCAAAATCGTAAAACCTAGCGCTGCCAAAAAATACACTATTCATTCCCCCAAACCAAGACCAAATAATGATAATGATGCACCTCTCGATAATTAATCTTATGTATTCTCTTTCAAAAACAAAATATAATCAACTATTATTTGTTTACTCTTAAACATAGATGTTTCATAATAAGTCAGGCGACGATGTTCACCAGAATGCAAAACAACAACAATCCAATATAACTGATTATCAATTTGGATTTTTTTACCAAATCTAGTTTTAGTAGTAAAGGAAGAACTACATGAGTTAATTAGTACAGTTTCAATTTCATTAAGTGGTATTTCAATCACTCCCTGAGAAAATATATTTCGTTGTTGCAAGGTGATTTTACCAATTGTGGAATTGAAGTGACAAGTTAGTACTTCATAACAATTATCAATATCTAAAAATAAAATACTAATAAATGCACCTGTTAAAAACCAAAAACTAAACATTATCCAGCCACCAAAAACTGATAAGATGATTCCTATAATGGGAGCCAAAGAATGATAGAATATATCTGACTGAGAGTATTCTTCAAGTCTGTAAATTTTTCTTATTTTTGGCAGCATATTTATTTATCCAGAAATTAAACTCAGTTAGTTAAAAATATAAAAATCCCCCTTCCATATTTTATAGATTATCAGGGAAGAGGGATAAAGGCTATATTAGTTGTAATTTACTTAAATTCAACCGAGAAACTCAATCAGTGTTATCTTAAGCAGCAACTTTTTCCTCAAGAGGTTTAAAAGTCTTTTTAGTAGCACCGCAAATAGGACAACTCCAATCATCAGGAATTGCGGCAAAAGGTGTACCAGGTGCAATTCCCGAATCAGGATCACCCGCAACAGGATCATAAATCATGCTGCATTGTCTACAAATCCATTTTTGAGTTGCGGGATCTTCACCTGCTACTCTAGTTACAGCTTGTCCTCCATTTAATACTTCCAAAGCTTCAGAGTAACGATCTGCATGGTAATTTTCAATGAATTTTAGCAACCCAAAACGGTGTGCTGCGGAGCGGAATGTGTTAGCATGATCGCTAGATTCTTGAGCTTGTTTAAGAAATTCTTCCGCTGCGGGATTATCACGATCATTTTCAGCAGCAGCAGCAAATTCAGGATACATTGTAGTGTATTCATAGGTTTCACCTTCAATTGCTAAAGACAAACAACGAGAGATAATTTCCCGTTTTTGTTCATCAGTTAAACTTGCTGCATCTTTAACAACTAATTCTGGATGTAACAACTGAAAATGAGCAAAAGCGTGTTCAGTTTCTTGATCTGCTGTTTCCTTAAAAAGTTTTGCTAAGTCGGAAAAACCCAGTTGACGCGCAACATTAGCAAAAAACAGGTATTTGCGATTTGCCATCGATTCACCACCGAAAGCAGATTCTAAGTTTTGAAGTGTAGTAAAGTTTGACAAATCCATAATTATTTGTGCGTACCCGCAAAGTGATATTTCCTGGTAAAAACAGGCTTTCAAACTAGGTGAGATGAGCCATATCTAAAATACAGTTATGTAGGGGCGTATTGCAATACGCCTCTACTAAATTTTGGGCTAAATTTACCTGCAATATGCTGTGTTTAGATAGGTTTGATTCAACCTATTTCTGCCCATGTTTAATTACCTGTTTTCTTAGCTGCTCTAGACGATTATAAAACCGAAACTGGTTATGAGTTTATCGATTTTATGCCGAATTTTATGCTGTCTTTGTGAAGATGCTAAGATTCTAAGAAAGCATAATCAGTATATCCTGTAGCATCGGCAGCATAAAATGTTTTTGGATCTGGTGTATTCAATTCAGCATTAAGTTGTAAGCGTTTTGGTAAGTCTGGATTAGAGATAAATAACTTGCCAAAAGAGACTAAATCTGCAATACCACTCATGATAATGCGCTCGCGAAGCGCTCCGTAGGAATCGCTTGTGATGCCATCATAGCCACCATTAGTAATGATAGTTCCTGGGTAAATCGGGCGAAACTCAGTAATGACAGGATTCAACACCTCACGGGTAGCTAAATCAACTTCATTCGGTTCCATCAAGTGCAGATAAGCAAGCCCAAAAGAGTTAAGCGTCTTAATCACATAGCCAAAAGTTGCTTGAGGATTGCTATCTTGCATCCCGTAAAATGTATTACTAGGTGAAAGTTTAATACCGACACGTTCACCTCCCCAAATATCAACCACCGCAGCTACCACCTCCAAAAGGAACCGACTGCGGTTCTCAATGGAACCACCATATTCATCAGTACGTTGGTTAGAGCCATCTTGTAAAAATTGGTCAATTAAATAACCAAACGCGCCGTGAAGTTCAACACCATCAAAACCAGCAGCCAAAGCATTTTTCGCCCCTTGGCGGAATTGTTCAATGATTTCAGTAATTTCCTCAATTTCTAAAGCACGAGGAGTTTCTAAAGACACTTTACCAATTGGCGTATGTAATGAACCAACCCCCGCTATGGCACTAGGCGCAACAGGCAACTCACCACCCAACAAAGACGAGTGGGAAACCCTCCCAGCGTGCCATAATTGCAGAAAAATTCTTCCTCCTTGTTCATGGACAGCATCTGTCACCAAGCGCCATCCTGCCACCTGCTCTTCTGAGTATATACCCGGACAATTCATGTAGCCTAAACTGAGAGGAGACACCATCGTGCATTCTGTAACAATTAACCCTGCACTAGCGCGTTGAGCGTAGTAAGTCGCCATTAGGGAGTTAGGGATACTGTCAATTGCCCTTAACCGAGTCATAGGAGCCATGACAATCCGATTGGGTAGGATATAGGCTCCTAGCTGAACAGGTGCGAAAAGATTGAGATTGCTACTCATTTTGTCAAATCTTTAAAATAGACAGCCAAAATTAATATATTCATAAATCTTTAATAAATGTTTAAGAAATTTCCGAAATCTCACTAATGGAAACACCAATTTTTCTGTAAAAATAATACTAACTCAAGTTCTTAGTTATTCATTTTCAGGGATTTTGTAGTCTGTAAGGTGCGTCAGACAGGATAATTTTAGGCACAGAGTGCTAATTTTCAGGTTCTGACGCACCCTACTTAATCTAACTAGCAACTTACGTTAATAAATATACTATATTCTCATTATGACAAAAACAGCCCTAATTACAGGCATTACAGGTCAAGATGGCTACTATCTCAGTCATTTACTGCTTAACCAAAATTACCGAGTCGTGGGCTTGGTATCTCCCCATCGACAACCTAACTTGTCAAAATTGGGAAGTCTAAAAGATAAAGTAGAAATTTACACCGTTGATTTAAGAGATTGTGCGGGTTTATTAACTGCTGTCGAACAACTACAGCCCCACGAAATTTACAATTTAGCTGCGCCGAGTTTTGTTCCCGATTCCTGGCATGATCCTTTAGGAACTCTCGATCTGATCACCGGCACTGCTACGCGGTTATTAGACGCAATCCGCCAAGTTGGTTTATCTACAAGGTTTTATCAAGCCAGCAGTTCAGAAATGTTTGGGGATGTTGATGTTTCTCCTCAAGATGAAGAAACTACTTTCCGTCCCAAAAATCCCTATGCGGCAGCAAAATTACACGCTCACTGGACTATGGTACATCACCGACAGCGTTATGGTTTGTTTGCTTGTAGTGGTATTTTATATAACCATGAATCTCCTCTACGTCCTCCTCAGTTTGTGACACGCAAAGTCTCTTTAGCGGTAGCATCGATTAAATTGGGTTTAGCCCAAACCTTAGAAATGGGTAACTTGGATGCCAAGCGTGATTGGGGTTTTGCTGGAGATCATGTTGAAGCTATGTGGCGAATGCTACAGGTTGATGAGCCGGAGGAATATGTGATTGGCACAGGTAAACTCCACAGTGTCAGAGAATTAATCGCCACGGCTTTTGATTGTGTGGAATTAGATTGGCGAAATTACGTAGTTACTAATAGCAATTTGTTACGGGCAGATGAACATTTTCAACTCGTTGCTAATCCCAGTAAAGCCAAACAAAATCTGGGCTGGGAACCAAAAGTTAGTTTTGAACAACTTTTAGAAAAGATGGTAAAAACAGATTTGGAAGGTTTGCAAAGTGGCAAAGTTACGCCTTTTATATCGGCTTTACCAATATAATATCTATCCAACAATGGTAATTAATCAAGTGGCAGATAAAGTAACTTCAAGTGGAAAATTTAACGAGAGAGCCAATCATGTATTTGTGTTCTTAGAAATTTTTGCCCTTGAAGGTGGAATTCAATCCTATGTTAAGGATATTTTTCGTGCTTATCAGGGATTAAATCAAAGTTGTCAAGCGGAAGTTTTCTTATTGCGGGATAGTCCTGATTGTGTTAATCCTTTTGCATCAGAAAATTTAAAATTTCATTATTTTAAAGGTAATTCCCCCAAAATAGGGAGAATTAAATTGGCTTTGGCATTATTTCGATATCTCATTCAAAACAGACCACAACAGGTTTTCTGTGGTCATATTAAGTTAGCGAGACTTATCCAAATTTTATGTCAGCCCTTGGGTATTCCTTATACTGTATTAACTTATGGGAAGGAAGTCTGGACACCGCTAAAAAATCAAGAAAGACGGGCGTTGGCTTCAGCTTCGACGATTTGGACAATTAGTCGCTATAGTCGAGATCGTGCTTGTGCTGCTAATGGGATAAATCCTCTTCAGGTAAAGATGTTACCTTGTGCTATTGATGGGGATAAATTTACTCCTGGCTTCAAAGCACCAGAATTAGTTGAGAAGTATGGCTTAAATAATGCCAAGGTATTAATGACTGTAGCGCGTTTATGGTCTGGGGATATTTACAAAGGTGTAGATGTCACAATTAGAGCATTACCGCAAATTATCCAGGTATTTCCAGAGGTAAAATATTTGGTAATTGGTCGTGGTGATGACCAACCACGATTAGCTCAGTTAGCACAAGATTTAGGTGTGAGCGATCGCGTGATCTTTGCCGGTTTTGTAGCTACAGAAGCATTAATGTTACACTACCGTCTAGCGGATGCCTATGTTATGCCCTCTCAAGAAGGCTTTGGCATAGTTTATCTAGAAGCAATGGCTTGTGGTGTCCCAGTTTTATCTGGTGACGATGATGGTTCATCTGATCCCTTACAAGATGGTAAACTAGGATGGAGAGTACCATACCGACATTCTGATGCAGTAGCAGCAGCTTGTATTGAAATTCTTCAAGGTCATGAACAGCGTTGTGATGGAAAATGGTTACGAGAGCAAGCGATCGCTGTTTTTGGTATACAAGCTTTTCAACAACGTTTACAACAAATGCTGCTCTCCTCCTCTTTGCTGACCAATGACTAAGATAAAGTGAAAGTAGAAAAAAATTGAGAAATGCGCTTTAATAACTTTCAATTAAATCTTGATAATCTCCGCCCTTGGCTCATATTCTTAGTAGTAATCTGGTTATTAGGATCATTGGGCTTAGGCTGGTTAGTCAATTCCTTGCTAATTATTGTGGGACTGTTCCTGGTGACACCTATCATAGGCTTCGTTGCGTTTCGCTGGTGGCTACAACGTAGCTTGGTTACTGACAAGTGTCCCGTCTGCGGGTTTGAATCGACAGGTTTAAATAACAGCCAGTTACAATGTCCAAATTGCGGAGAACAGCTATTAGTACAAAATGGTAAATTTCGCCGCTTCACACCAGATGACACAATTGATATCACAGCCATTGAAGTCCCACCCAAATCACGGGAAGATTAATTTTCAATAGTCAGAAGTAATTAATTAATTAATTATCAATTACTTTGACTACTTATTTTGTTGTGAAATTGATAGGGTATAGGGATACTGCTGTGGGGATAAATTGCCTATATAAATCAAGTATTGCCCAATCGGCCAAAAACCAGAAAGTTCTGGCTTATCTCCTGAATAATTATCTGCCATCACACAAAAGCGCCCCCCAGGACCCTCAATTAACAGCGTAGACTTTCCTTGGCTCTCAACTGTTAAACGCAAGTAAGGTAGTGGTTTTTTAACCTGAATAACTTGACTAGGTGCAGCGCTAATATTTCCGCAATTGCTCTTGACACTTCCTCCAGACGTTCCATTGACAATAGTTGGATCTGACTGGAGATTTTTATCAATTACAATGGTTGGAGTCTGGGCAAAACTAACTGGGTTGAACACCAAACTTATAGCCAAGATTGCGGGAACAAGATTCAAAAGTTTTAAAGTCTTCATTTTAATTAATGCTCCCAACTGTTGATATAAAAATTTATAAATTTATAAATTTAATAAATTTATAAACTATATCAAGTCCGGCTAATTGCTTATCAAAAAAACTCTCCGTGTAAGAGCGTCCCCGTGTCTTGAGCGCGGTTCCCTAATGATAAGTCTTTAACCGGACATGATATTATCTCTATCTGGTTATTGAGACGTAAGCAAGTCAGTTTGGTTCCGACAGAGAAAGTATAAATTTTTAAGTAGTTGGACAAAATGAAATTCATTAGCGAAGACCCTGAATATTGTGTTTAGTTCCAAACTTATTCAAGCTTTGGTGCGTTACGCTACCACTAACGCAGCCTACGTGTCTGTTCAAAAATCAAAACATTAAAATAAAATGTCCTGAAGCGTCAGCAGAAAGACAGAAAAATCTTACTGATACTCAAATTTAATCATGTTTAAGTTGTAGTACCTAATAAATTGTATCCTTCAGATTGGCAGCAAAAGCCGTAAATTTACGCCCTTGATTCCTGTAATATCGGTAAAATACATGATTTTTCCTAGCTATAGAGGTGTTGCACATATAGACATTACTAAAATCACTCAGTAGGTATGCACAAATGGCGTTGCTGAATAAGGGGATGATTGAGGCTGACGCGGGGACACGGAGACGCTCCAGACGCGGTGATTATATATTGATGCGGATTCTCAAATCATCCCGCAATTATGCAACGCCGCACAAATCAGCATAACTATTGTGAAGAAAAATTAACAAGGTTAGAACCTTCTTTCCTAGTGCTTAATCCTAAGGATAAATATTCCCGCCCACCTACTTCAGACAACCGCTACAGCAAGGATTTGGTTGATTGGTTGTAAAATAGGTGTCCTAGCTGAGGTAAACAAAATTCATGAATCCAAAATCAGAAGAAGACTGGCAACGTCGTCTCCAAAAGCTAGAGGAGGAGATGAATTCATTTTCCACAACCCCTACCCAATCAGAAACACAACAACAGACACCCTCGTCTGGATTTGCCAAATTGAACTCATATTTAGAGCGATCGCGTTTATGGTTCCAAAGTTTAGCGGGAATAAAAAAGGTTGCCGTTGCCGGTTTGGCGATCTTTTTAGGCTTTTTGGTGTTACAAACAGTGTTTAAACTGGTGGCATCTGTAATTAGTCTGGCACTTTTAGCAGTGTTAGTGTATCTTGGATACAAATTTTTTGTGTCTAATAGCTTTCAAAATAAGCAATAGTCTATTTTAACCGCGCCGAGAGTGGCGTAAACATAAAGTCAAAGGGAATTATGCAATGACGACCCCAACTGTCAGGACAAATATTAATCAATCTAGCCAGTCCAAAAAACCAGAAAAAGCTAATTCCCTACCCCTAGTAACAAGGCGTTGTGCAGCTTGGGCAGTGGAAATGACACTAGTAGTTGCCAGTGGCTTGGTTCCCTTTGGCATGGGTGTTTATGCCAATTCTCGCAGCGATATCAATCGAGTGCCGCTGAATCCAGTGTTGGTAGTCACAGAAAGAGCGATCGCCCGCCCTTTAGCTTTACCCGTCAGTTACGGTATTAGAAATGTGGCCTGGCCGACTAATTTCCTCTGGACAGTCGCCCTATTAGCACCAATTACCCTCTCCTGGTGGCAATTGTATTTACTGGGTAAAACCGGCAGCACCATCCCCAAACGGAGGTTTGGTGTCAAGGTAGTTAATGAAGAAGGTAACGCCCCCGGTTTGGGCGCTGTAGTCGTGCGGGAAGGACTAGGACGCTGGTCTGTGCCAGTTTCCATCGCCTATTTGCTTTGGCGCTACAGCTTTGCCTTTCCTAACTTAGGTCTGTTCACATTTTTAGCTGTGTTAATGGTGCTAGGACAAGCCATGGGCTGGCCTTCCCAAAAGCGCCGTCGTGCCTTCCATGATCAGTTAGCAGGTACTTACACCATTGATGCCATAACTGGCAACAAGCGGGTTAAAACCACGGTTAGTCCTAGCAATGAGGAGTCACCATCAGAAAATGAGGATGGGGTAAATACATCTAGTCAGCAACCTATCTCCACAGAGGTGAAGCTGGGTAGCCCCAATCTAACCCTGTTGTTGGTGGGTGTAGCCAGCATGATTGCGGTTTTATCAACTTTAGTTGGGACACAAATCTACGTCCAAAACCAAGAAAGCCTGCGAAAAACCCAGCAAATTAACAGCGAAAAGTTTCTCGAACTAGTAAAACAACTCAATCCTAATGCTGGTATCACCAATGAGGAACGCCAAAGGGCAATTCTGGTTTTGGGTGGTATCAACGACACACAGTCCATCAAATTTCTCGTAGATTTGCTGGTTAAGGAAACTGATCCCAACATATTAGATACAATCCAACAGGCTTTAGCAAATATTGGACCCCAAGCTCTGCCAGAATTAAAACGCATGAATCAGTTTCTCTCAGGGGAACTGGAATCAGCAGGTAACAGCCCAAACCAAGAGCTTAGACAAAAGCAATTAAGTCTTAACCAACAGGCTATCAATAAAATTTTGACTGTCTATAGCGGCAAAATTAATGACATCGATTTGAGCAGCACCCAACTGGGGACGAACAGCTCTGAAGCAACTTCTTTATTTAACTTGGTACTAAACAACACTGATTTATCTGGAGTGATTTTTAAAGCTGCCAATCTGAATCGGGCTAGTTTGAAAGGTAGTCGCTTCCGTAGTGTGGGTGAAGATGGACGTTGGGATACTTATGATGATGTCATCGCTGATTTGAGTAAAACTCAGTTGAAGCAAGCCAACCTTTCTGATGCTAACCTCAGTCGAGTATTGCTGAATCGCAGCGATTTAAGCCGCGCTATCCTCAACAAAGCGAACTTATCCAACGCCCGTTTAGTAGGTGCAAATCTCAGCAGCGCCCAGCTAATAGGCAGCGATTTACAGAAAGCAGTCTTGGAAAATGCCAGTCTCACTGGGGCAGATATCAGTGATGCTAAATTAATGGAAGCCAATTTATATGCTGCTCATTTAGGTCGTGTTTCTGCGATCGGCACACAGTTATCATCTGCCAATTTAACTAACACTGATTGGCAAGGTTCAGACTTATCTGAAGCTTATTTAGATAATGCTAATCTGAGCAATACTAACTTCAGTACGGCTCGTCTTTCTGGTGCTGTTTTGCGCTCTGCTAATTTGGAAAATGCTAACTTGCGAAATGCCGATTTAAGTCGTGCAGATTTACGGGGCGCAAATTTGAACGGAGCAGATTTTCAAGGTACTACACTCTTCCCTGCCAAACAAGACCCCGCAGATCAGTTTGTCCAAACTTCTGATCTCGGTTCACAAGCTGCTATAGTCCAGGGTGTGGATTTTACTGAAGCTAAAAATCTAGATCCCAAGCAACTGGCTTTCATTTGTACTAAAGGTGGCATTCATCCCCGTTGTCCTTAATTTGTCGTGATAGGGGGAGGGTATTTGTAAGGAGGATATCCGAGGAAATGGAGAATTTATAAATTCTTCCCTTTTCTAGAAATATTCTTCCTCCCCTGTCTCTTTGGACACTTTCCTTTTTTTCCTGGGATAACTTAGATAATATAGTTATTTATACGGTGTCAGGAGTGAGGTTATGAACCATCTTCCATATTTAATTTCAGTTCTAGGAGTTGGTGCGGTTTTGAGTTTGACTATCAATACCCAAGCAGCACAAGCTCAAGTAGCTTATGGTAGCTATGTTGGTATAGGCCCAACATTGGGGCTGAGTGATGGTACTCAACTTGGTGGGGTGTTGGCTGCCCGCTACAAGTTACTAGAAACACCAGTTTCTTTCCGCGCTCAAGCTTTAATTGGTCAAGGTACAGCAGTTGTGCCTACAGTTTCTTATGATCTCCCTCTCAACTGGCAAACTGATGTTTACTTGGGTGCTGGGATGGTATTAACTAGTGGGAATACAGCTTCCCCTGTGGGTAATAAAATTAGCTTTGCTTTGCAGCCGGGAATTGATTATGTTGTACCTAATAGCAAGACTGTGATTTTTGGTAATGCTATTATTGCTTTTGATGCTTACCGCAACAGTGGAGGTACAGCTTTATCTTTACAAGGTGGAGTGGGTTTAAGATTTTAATTAGTAAAAATTCAGCGGTGCTGATTAAAAGTATGAATTTATCTCTCGCAAAGTCGCAGTAAGAGTTTATAAAATCTAAAGTCCCAAATTGCTATGCTGCGTGTGTTAATTCTCGGTGGAACGGGTGATGCAGCTGAATTAGCCGCAAAGGTGGCGAATATTCCTGGAATTGAAGCAATATCATCTTTAGCCGGTCGTACCCGCGAACCTTCTACCCCTGTTGGTAATTTCCGTATTGGTGGTTTTGGTGGTGTGGAAGGATTGGCTATTTATTTGCATCAAATGCAAATTGATGTGTTAATTGATGCTACTCACCCTTTTGCAAATCAGATTTCTTTTCATGCAGCAAATGCAGCAAGGGAAGTAGGTATTCCCCGTTTAATGATGATTCGTCCGGCTTGGGAACAAGAGGAGGGCGATATCTGGATTGAAGTAGAAAATATTATCAATGCGGCCGCAGCGTTGGAAAATGAAGCACAAAGGGTATTTTTAACTATTGGGAGACAAGAAATCTCTGCTTTTTCCCATTTGCAGGAAATTTGGTTTTTGATGCGAATGATTGATCCACCAAATGCTGATGTTGTTATTCCTCCTGGTTTAGTTTTGTGTGATTGCGGACCCTTTTCTTTAGCAGATGAAAGGGAAATTTTAAGTCACTATCAAATAGATACTATTGTTAGCAAAAATAGCGGTGGTAATGCCACTTATCCTAAAATTATTGCTGCGCGAGAAATGGGAATAAAAGTGGTGATGGTGAAACGTCCATTAGTACCAGCAGGAGAACAAGTTGCAGATGTGGAAAGTGCTGTGAAGTGGTTGTTAGATAAGTTAGGAAATAATGCAGCTAAATGCAGAGAAATTTAGAGTAATTTTTTAATCAGTTCCACCACAAGCCCATACAGCTAAATCAATATTAAGAAACAGCATATTGAGAATGTTGTCTCAGTGCAGGATAATGAAAACCTATGACAATTTCTTGTTTAGAAATTCCCATTTCTTCTAGTTCTTCGCCAACATCAATATCTGTATTATTTTCCTGAAGCCAAATTTTTCCATCTTTGATATCAAAATGAAATATACAGGAATGAATTCGGCGTTTTTTATCCCAACCAGTTCGCAATAAAAGGTAATGATCATTTTCTGTATCAAAGATCAATTGGGTTTCCATATTTTGATCTTCTGAGCCATATTTTGCGTATTGCGTGAGAAATTCTCGCAAACATTGGCGATAGTAATTTAGTTTATCCATAATCTTATTACCTCTGTTACTTCATCATAAACAACTAGTTTAACAGGATAGTTTTGTAGGACTTTTTGGATGAGAACTTCTCCAAATAATGACTGATATGTTGAATCGGGAACTGCTAGATATAATATGCGTTCTGGTTCTTTTTCTTTTAAAGAAATTGAATAGGATAAGGATTTTGCCCAATCACACTTTTAGCTATTGCTTCCATGATTATACTAACAGCAAATAATATTGTTGATGAAGCCAAACTCCACATAGCATATCTTAAACACTCTCCCTTGTTTTTTGCTTGAAGTTCAAGTTGTTTTATTGCTCCTTTCCATGCACTAGCAATATAGTGACGACATCTTTCATCTGATTTGTAATACCACTCTCCATCTAACAAATCTTCAGGTGAGACGGTATCACCACATGGAGATGGCATTAATCCAATGATACATAAACCAATATCTATAGCAAGAAGAGCGCAAACAGCAATTTTGATATATAAACAGTAACCATTGTCTGAGAGGTCTGCTGAAAATCTCAGCAGTACACCGCTAAAACCTATGACGGTCGTCATCTTAGTATTAAGTGAATCTATACTTTTATTCACATCTTTTAAGAAACTTTCTGTATATTCATAAGCTAGTTTAGTATTAGTATGTTCTTCACTATCTATGAGATTGTTTTCCATGCCTAATAAGCAAGAGAATAATGACAAAAAAAATGAGCCACCTAAAAAACCACCTGCATCTCCTCCACCTGCTAACCCTAGCAAAATAAGGCTTGATGGCGATGATACTAAGGATAAATAACTGATTGGCATTGCTACCACATACTGAATAAATAATAGTTGATTTGAGTCAGGTGGGTATTGCCTACCTGATTTTTTTAATAAGCCTTAATAAATCAATATTATCACTCCAACAACCAACCAAACAACTCACCAACTGTCAATTGTAAATCACTAGCAAAAGATGGTACAGGAATTAACATATCTAATTCATCAAAAACCTCAACTTGTTGATTTGCATGATAAACAAAAATAGTCCGTTCACTTGGATCAATCAACCAACCCATTTGAGTACCATATTTTAAACAATGCAAAATATTTTTAGTTACCTTTGTCTGATTTTGATCAGGTGATACAATTTCAATTGTCCAATCTGGAGAAATTGCAAATGTGTTAGAAACTTCTCCATTTTCATCACGAGGAATTCTACCCCACACAAAAACTGCAATATCAGGTACTATTGAACGTCCACCAAAGGTACAACGCAATTCAGGAAATGCACGAGCAATTTTTTGAGGTTTAACAATAACATTAATCGCAGCTACAAGTTCACCTTGAACTATACTATGCTTTCCCTGTAGCATCGGTTTTTGAATAATTTGACCATCAATATACTCACTAGCAGGTTTTGTTTCTGGTAGTTGCAGAAACTCATCTAATGTGAGAGTTTTTAATATTGCTTGTACCATTTTGGTTAACTTCTAGAAAATATTTGTCTTTCAATGTTAAATTTAAGGATTTTCTACTTAAATAAACTATCCACAACACAACTAAATCCAGGCAGTAAAGGCGATATTAACTCATCATTAGCAAACAGAGTTTCTACTAATACTAAAATTGCCCTTTCTCTTCGATAAACTTCTATTTGTTGTAACCGCCAATTCATTATCCAATATTCCTGCACACCTCTAGAAGCATAAAGCTTTAATTTCACTTCTTTATCTCGGCGTTCATTTTCCACACCAGCAGAAAGCACTTCAATTACTAATTCTGGCGCACCTGTTAAATGTCCATCATCATCTAATAAAGTTGCTAACCTTTCATTACTTGCCCAAACTACATCAGGAATGACGTTATCAGCATCAGTAAAAATAATACCGGGAGCAGTTACAGCTTCTCCTAAACCTGTCGATAATGACCAACTATCGAGTACGTTAGCAATTCTGGTACAAGCTTTTTGATGTTTCCAATGTGGCGCTCTTGTCACAAATAATTCTCCATTAATTATCTCATAACGGTTGCCGTTATCTGGCAAGAGTTCAAGGTCTGAACTTGTCCAGCGTACTCCCTCATATATCTGGGTCATACGGACTCCTGTGGTGGTGATCAATAATTATATTATAGAATCTGTAGCAATATTGTTGTTGTCTCAAGTTGAAAAATTTTAGATATTAAAAATTGCTTTGTTATGGGTAGGTAAAATACCTACCCTCAAAAATTTAATTTCTAAGCACAAAGAGCTAAAATCTTCTCAACAGCTTGCAGATTAACATCTTTATTTTCCCCCAAAGCTATCATCCCATGCTTTTCTAAATTTTTGATTACTGCGGGAATAGTTTCTACCCCCACACCATAATCAGATAACCGAGTGCGGACACCAACTGATTCAAAGAAATCACGAGTTTTAGTAATTGCTGCGTCTACCCGTTCTGCTTCAGAACCACCCACAATATCCCAAACTCTATCTGCATATTGGAGAAGTTTTTGCCATTTGCAATCGCGTTTAATTGTCAATGTATTTGGTAATACAATTGCCAAAGTTTGAGCATGATCTAAACCATGCAAAGCTGTCAATTCATGACCGATCATGTGAGTAGTCCAATCTTGGGGAACACCAACAGCAATTAACCCATTTAACGCCATTGTTGCTGACCAAACTAAATTCGCTCGTGCATCATAATCTGTAGGATTTGCTAAAGTTTTTGGACCTTCTGAAATCAAAGTTTTTAAAATTGATTCAGCCATCCGATCTTGTAATGGTGCATTGACAGGATAGGTTAAATACTGTTCCATCACATGAGTAAAAGCATCAACTATCCCATTACTAATTTGTCTGGGAGGGAGGGAAAAAGTTGTTTCTGGGTCAAGAACTGAAAACTTAGGAAACACCAAGGGACTAGCGAAATATAGCTTTTGTTGAGTTTCCGACTTGGTAATCACCGAAGTTGGATTCATTTCCGAACCAGTCGCGGGTAAAGTCAAAACCACACCCATTGGTAAAGCCGCAGTTACCGCTGCACCCTTGGCTAAAATATCCCAAGGATCACCCACAAAAGGAACCGCAGCAGCTATAAATTTAGTTCCGTCAGAGACAGAACCACCACCCACAGCCAAGAGAAAATCAATCCCTTCTTTGCGGATTAATTCCACTGCTTTCATCAAAGTTTCAAAGTGGGGGTTAGGTTCAATCCCACCAAACTCAAATACATTCCTTCCAGCTAAGGCTGATTTTACTTGATCATAAACACCATTGGCTTTAATGCTACCACCACCATAGGTAATGAGAATTTTCGCATCTGCGGGTATTTCCGCTGCAACGTTGGCGATTTGACCTTTACCAAATAGGATTTTAACAGGATTGTAAAAAACGAAGTTTTCCATGATTAATCATACAAGGGAATTAGATTTCACCTTGAGTATTGTAATCAGGTTCTTGATTTTTTGCATATACCGAAAGAATACTATTTTCAACAATTCAGATATCGGAGTTATTAGAGAACTGAATAATTTGATGATGAATTTTATATTGAACTAACCAACACACTTGGTTGTTTTCAATTCCATTGCATCAGAAATAAAACAACTCCCACCAAACTTATTTAAAATTTTGAGAATCTGCATCTCCACCAGCGGCAATTTTTCAGGAGCAAAGAAAGCAATAATATAAATGTTATCTAGCAATGTCATTGCTAAATCATCACTATCTGTTCCCCCCCTACCTTTACCAGCAACATTCTTAATAACAGTATGTTCAGGGACACCAGCCTTGTCTAAAGCTTCTAAAATCTTGCCGACTTCGACGTAATTAGCAAAAATTTCTAGCCGTTTAACCAACTGCATAATTTCAACTCCAAAATATATTAATTGCGTATAAATAAAAGGGTATGCCAATGATGATGTTAAAAGGAAATGTCACAGCTAAAGCAGTAGAAACGTATAAACTAGGATTAGCTTCAGGAACTGTTAATCGCATAGCTGCTGGAACTGCAATGTAAGAAGCACTAGCGCACAACACGGAAAATAACAGAGCATCTCCTTGGGGCATACCGATTAGTTTAGCAATAATTAAACCAACTCCAGCATTGACTATGGGTATTAGTATGGCAAATAAGATTAAGAAAACGCCGGTTTTTTGTAAATCTTTGATTCTTTTTGCCGCCAGAAGTCCCATATCTAACAAGAAGAAAGTGAGGACTCCGTAAAACATATCCTGTGTAAACGGTTTTAAAGTCGTCCAACCATGTTCACCTGTAAGTAAACCCATAATCAGGCTACCAACTAGGAGAAATACGGAACTATTTAGGAATGCTTCTTGTAATACTTCCGACCAATTAAACTCTCTATCACTTTCATCAGCAGTAAATAATTTTACTAAGATCAAACCAACAACAATCGCTGGAGATTCCATCAAAGCCAGGGCTGCTACCATATAGCCATCAAAGCTAATACCCAGTTGAGTGAGAAAAGAACTAGCCGTGATAAAGGTGACAGCACTAATTGAACCATAAGTAGCAGCGATCGCCGCAGCGTTGTAAGAGTCCAGTTTGACCTTGAGAATAAAAAAAGTATAAATCGGAACCACACAAGCCATTAAAACCGCCGCCAGCATGGTGAAAATCACCTCCTGACTGATACCACTTTTTACCAGTTCCACACCACCCTTAAACCCAATAGCAAATAGCAGATAAAGGGAAAACAGCTTGGGAATAGGTGCAGGAATTTCCAAATCTGACTTCAGGAAAACCGCCAACATCCCCATAAAAAAAGCCAATACAGGTGGATTCAAGATGTTGGACACAATCAAGCTGACATCCATTTCCACCACTCCTATAATTTTGTGATTAAGATTCCTTCATCAGTTTGACACGAGAGTGGCAATCAGAACATTTGATTGCCATCAGATTTGACTGATGATACTTCGCACAGAGTAGCAAAAGATACTTGTTTAAGTAAATGAGATGATGAAAGGTAGGTCAATTTGGTTCTAAGTAGGTAAACAGAAAAATTTAAAGGTATGTGAAGAAAAGTAAATAGGGCTGAAACCCTCTTTCCCCCTGCTAGAAAGCCCCCTGCTCCCTGCCTTACCCCAACGACAATTTTTAACGGACACCTGACTTGAAAATAAGACCCCACCCCTAACCCCTCCCCGCTGTTTCGTGGAGGGGAATAAGAAGTTTTTTTTCATGTGTTCTGGTGTACACAGTTCATGATGGCTACTTATGCGTAGCGCAATAAATAAAAGAACGTAACTAATTAAAAGTTTGTAGTCAGGGCTACAACCCTATTTTGAAGTCTAAAGCCCTGATTAGGAGTCAATTTCAATACCAATAGTTATACCAGATTAATATCAGGACTTACGCAACTGGCACATTGGTAGGGTGTGGTTCGGCAAGCTCACCAACCACGTCAGATATCAACAATCTGTTTATTTGCTGGATTTATGCAGTCTGACGCACCCTAAAACAGATTTTTAGTGTAACACTTGCGTAAGTCCTAAATATGAAGCTGCATAGAACAATTGTAGCAAGATCCCGTTCACGTAGCGTCTCCGACAGGAGAAGAGAAGGATACGCAGATGCACGCAGATAAACGTGGATAAAGACAGATAAATCAATGAATTTGAGAATTATGTGCAACCTCACAGAAAATTGGTATTACTTAAATTGAGATAGGTTGTTTTTTTCTGGCTTAATTACACAAAAATCAAATATGATTCCTGTATATTTTGGATTATTTGATGTGGATAAACTTAAGCATTCAAGCTACAAGATATGAGCTAAGAAAGTTCATTAACAAATGGGGATATAGCCGCTACAAATTCAGATGTTGATTCATAGGGTAAAACATTTCTTCCCTTAATTTTTATCCCCTGTCCTTGAGGTAAACAAGCTAGATAATCCGCTAAACGTTCATCTGGCGTTTCTGCTTTTCCTTCCTTACTAATAGCTGATGCTATATCTCCCAAAACTACTAAGGTTGGTTGTACAATAGCCGCAATATCACCACTATAATCCCGTTGCCAAAATCTCGCTAAAAAGGAAAATACAGCATAACGTCCACCCATATTTTGAGCATCTGCTGATAGAGTATTTAGCCATTCCTCATCCACAGTATCAGCAGATGCAAACAGTTTTTCAGTTGAGAAAGAAGCTAAAAATTTACGAGTACGTGCATAGCGGAAAAAAGCATTACCTATAGGTGAATCAAAGATACTCCATAGTAGTTTTTGTTGCCATTTAGGTGCATTTTTAGTAGTCACACTCCAAGCAGTTGGACCAGAAAATATAATTCCGGCAATTAAATTTGGTTCCAGTTTAACTAATTCAATTGCTACTGGAGATAAAGCACCCTGTGCTATTAAAATCACAGGTTTTTTGACTACTGTTTGTAAAAAATGTTGTAACTGTTTTGCCCAATCAATTGGTGTATAAGCTTTGCGTGGCATATCACTTTCACCACATCCCAATAAATCAAGATTGTAAATAGAGTTGTGGTGATTTGTCTGATACCATTCACGGATAAATCTCTGCCAAAATTTCCTTGATAATCCTACCCCAATGGGATGAATTAATAGCACCGGAATACCTACTGGAGTTGAATTTATCGGTTGATGAACTTCATAAGCACAATGATGAGTCTGCCAAGAATAAAATTCAGAACTAGGCGGTATTGCAGAAGATGTATTAGCTACGGTTGATGGCTGCATGATTCTAAATTTAATATTCGCTAAAAAATTATCTGGGGATGAATTAAATTGTAACCTGCATCTTTTAGCTTTTGATTTGATACCCAGGTATTATATTGACGGGTACTTTTACTCGCTGCATCCCACATAACATTAGGTAGATTATGTTTTGTTAATACATGATCAATTAATTCTCGACTGGTAAGATGTGCATCATCAACAAGATTATATATACCTTGTAAGCGGTGATTGCGAGCAAATTCGATAGCACCAACAATATCATCGAGATGAATCCAATTTGTGATATCTTCGCCATTACCAGGACGAGTTGTCCCTGCGATTTGTGCAAATATTTTTTTTAATTCTCTACCGGGTCCATAAATTCCCCCCAAACGTAAAATACAAACGCGAATGTTTTCATTCTCGGCTGACAGTAAAACATCCTCAGTTTTACGAAGAATCTGAGCATTAAGGTTAGCTGGTGCTGGTGGAGTTTCTTCATCTACCCAGACACCATTTCTATCACCGTAAATTGAATAACTTCCTGTATATATCAATTGGCGAATATTAGGACAATCTCTTAATACTGAAACTAATGTTTTAGCAGTTTGCAGATAAGTTTCTTCATAGGAAATTGCACTTTTCGCTCCCACAGTTAATAGAACAACATCTTGATTTTTTAATGCTGCTTTTAGACTTTCTGTATCATTCCCTTGGGTAATGATAACTTTTTGAGATACGGCTTGTAATCCGGGGACACGCTCAGGATTAGTTGTGGTTGTAGTAATCCCAAAATTATTATTTCGTTGCCAATATTGAGCAACTGCATAACCAACATAACCACAACCAATTATTACAATATTCATGACAATTTAACACCAATTAATTAAAAAGTGTTTTTCCTAAGTCAATAATCAATAATATAAGACTTTTTAAGTCGTCACTAATGACCAAGGACTCTTTTGCTAGTTATCTTTCAATTATGGCAATTAATTCGGGTGAATCTACCTTGACACTACTCTTAAAGATGTTGAGTTGCTGATCTTCTCCATTAATTATTTTGACTAAAATGTTATATATGATACTATTCATGGGCAATCTGATTTATAAGGAATATTACTAAGTTTCCCATATTGCAAGTAATGTTAACCAGGTTTTTCAGGTTTTTCTACACGATGGAAATCTTATTTGATTTTTTTTAAGAAAATTAACTACCTCCCTGTTTGTCTTACCAATGATTGGGGCAGGATTTTTACAACTGTTAAGATTTCTTTACCTGAAAGGCTTGGTTAGTGTCAACTATGAATTACCCCATCAGGCATAATAGCTCCAGCTAAGTTAGCACCAATCAGTTTCACCAATAGCCTTTCACCTGAACGAATTCTAGCACCACGCAAATCTGCACCACGCAAGTCTGCACCACTGAGATCCGCACCAATCAGATTAGCCGAGCGTAAATTGGCTTCTCTTAAGTCTGCTAATAGTAGGTTAGCTCTAAACAAATTTGCTTCCGATAAGTCCGCTCCTCTAAGATTAACTTTGTGCATAAAAGTATCACTGAGATTAGAACCGCTCAAATTGGCATAACTTAGGTTTCTACCAGATAAGTCTTTGTTACTCAAGTTGGCTCGACTAAAATCTTTTCCACTCAAGTCTGGGTTTTGATTTGGTGGTTGATAATTTGTAGTTGGTGGTTTTTTTTGCGGAGTTGTTCTATGAGTATGTGCAGTTTCAGGCTTATCTTTTGAAGAACGCAATTGGTCACGAGCTTCATTAAAGGCTTTGAGCTTGTCTTGAGCTTTTTTTTGTAAGCGGTGGTTGTCTTTAGGAAGGCGATCAGGATGCCAAACAAACACTAAATCTTTATAAGCCTGGTTTACTTCTTCTAGTGTTGCTCCAGGCTCTAATTCTAAGACTCTGTAATACCGCTCCAGTTCGCTCATACAATGTGTTGGTGGACAATCAGAATAATCATTAAATTAATTATGAGTGATGCCGTCATTTGACAGTATAAATATTGATTGAGGCTCTCCCTAGATTCATACAGGGGATTTCAGATTCTGTATCGATTATCGATTTAGCCTTTTACCCAGCCCCAGATAGTGAAGTGGCTTTTTGACATGACCAGATTCTCCTGTAACGAGTGCGTCTTTAAAAATTACTAAAGATCACTGTTCAAGTCTCTTTCTCTCTAATTCCCAATTTCCGATTTTTTCCATTCAATAATTTTTTGTGAGTTATCTCTAAAATACTACTACACTTTGTTGCGCTAAAGTTCCCACAGGATAAACAAATACAAGTAAAAATGTGTAAATAAACATATCTATGTAAACAAAGTGAAAACTCTCCTCTTTCCTGTCTAGTCATAACGATAAATATTTACACTGACTTACTGAGAAGATGTTTTCAAAGTATTGGGCAAATCTAATATTGCTACAGACCTATAATATCAGTTTAATACCCTTACATAAGGATAGCAGCAAAGGCGTAGATATGCCCGTAGCTTATGTTACTATGCTGACAGCAAGTCAGATTGTGGCTTTAAGTCCCCTTCCTGAAAAGGATACAATTTTGTGTTATTTAATATTCACCTTGTTAATTCATTTCTCCAGCGATTTATAGCTCGAAAATACGCCATAATTGGGATTTGATAAATTTCAATTAAAATCCAAACTATTATTGCTAAATGTAATAAAAAAGTGAGTACTGTCCAGATAGATGGTATCCAGCTAAGAGGATCATGAGGTGCTGGTGGAAAATGATAAGCGCCGATGGCAATTAATGTAGTAGGAAAAAATATAAAACCAATTGCGGCCAAGACATAACCCCAACCCAATTCTACACCTTCTAACTGGGCTTCTGTCCATTTAAAACCATTCCACCGCCAAACTAAAGGTGGTTCTCTAGAAGGCATTTTAATTTGTTGTAGTTCTAAATTTACGGTAAAAATTTCTTGGCAAAAGTCACAAGACATAGCCTCCATTAATGACATATGATAAATTTTACCAATGCGACAAACAGGACAGGGGTAATCTCCTTGAAAATTTAAAGATGTGGAAAAATTTTGGGAACTAGGCATAATTAAATTAGAGTTGTCATCAACTTAAACTGGTTAATAATAAATCAAATAAAAATTATAAATTGTCAGATTTTTCACTATTTAGATTGATATCTTGATCAATATCTGATACCTAATACCAATACTATAGCAATCCGATTTGATTTGCAGTAGGGAACAGGGAACAGGTAAGATTTTTTAGAACTGAGTCGGATTCAGACACAGTGTAGATGTATTGAGCCAAGATAAGTGATGCAATTACGTATTCCTGAGTTAAACTGGCAAGCAAGTTAATGCAAAATATTAATCGGTGGCTATTCGGCTTGGGCATTACTCACAATGGAACACTGGCAATTTCTGATACAGAAACAGGGCGATCGCACTTGGCAAACCCTGGAATCGCCAACTCTAAAAATTTTGGCAGGTAAGTATAGAGTTTTGGCTCGTTCTCATCTTAGCAATACAGATGTAGAAGTGCGGGTAACTCACTCGTCAATCCAGGAAGTTCTCCCCAAACGGAGAATTTTTAAGCGTTTGCGTCGCACAAATGCAGATGGATTAATGGCTGTCATTCCCTTTATTGATCTCAAACCCGGAATTTGGGAGTTACGATGTTCTGGTGACTTGATGACGCATATGCTAGGTGAATCCTGGCAATATACGCTGACGATTAAAGTCTTACCCCAAGAACTTAGTGGCCAACCAACCCCCGGTATTGTTGATCAGTTTGACAAGCAATTAGATGCCGAAGAGGAATCTGGGATTACTCCACATGAGAATTTAGATATTCAGGATGTTTTCACGGAAACTGAAGAAGATATAATTATTAACCAGCCTGTTAGCCCAGTTTGGGTTAAAGGCGAGACAGCGGAACAGATTTTACAAAGCTTAATAGATTTGGCTTTACCTACCTCGGAATCCTTAGATGAAAAACAACTATTTGAGGATTTTAGACCAATATCACCACACCCGCTATTGAAACTATCTTTAGAACGGGATACTTACATTACTTGTTGGGGAAAGCCCATAACAGTAAATGGAGAAGTGGAATTGGCAGAAATGGGGAATCTGGAAGATGAAATATTATCTACTATAAGCCTCGATCAGCTGCAACTAGTCATTGAACTGCGATCGCCCCTAGAGTCACAAATTTTAACTCAAGTCAAGCAGCCTCTCACAGCTAAAACCTTGCCTTTGAGATTTAGTACTGTAATTGATATTCCCACTGAGTCCGAATCAAAGTTGATTTTGGCAGATATTAATTTATATGGCGCAGTTACAAATGGTGGTGAAGTCATACTCTTAGCCAGCAATGCTTTGACAATTACAGCAGATGTCACAGAATTACTGACAGTTAGCAGCAAAAAATCAATTACACCAGACTTATCAACTGACAGCAATGTGCCACCTACCCAAGTAGATGCCACAAAGCAGGAACCACTTGTCAGTATCAGTTTAGAACTGTTTAATTTGGGCAAAAAGCCAAAACTAGCCCAGTTTCATATCTTAAAACCATCCCGCAACAAATCTTTACCACCGCGAATTAAACCTATAGTTTTTTTGGATAGGCTTTCACCGCAACTCCCCAAGCTGCCTGGAAGTCAAAAAGATGCCATTGCTACTGATGCTGTAGTGGCAGAATCACTGACATTAACAGGAACTGTGAAAATAGCTCGGCAGATAGCTCCAATTGATCTGGAAAAGTTGGTGATTAAACAGACAAAAACTACTTTACCCTACTTAAAACGGTTAAAAGTAGTCCCAGTTAGAGAAGAAGAAGTCAAAATTAACCCTCTGGATGCCTTAGGATCTCAGATTCCAGATGAATCTCAACTCCTAGGAGATGCTAACAATATCAATGAAGCGATCGCATTTGCAGATGTACCTAATCTCGAATTAACAGAAAATCCTGTTACTCAAGTTCCGACTCTGGAGGGTGAAGAATCCATCACCACAAATACCCCAGATTTATCTCCCCTAATTAAAAAGTGGATGCAGAATCAAGGATTATTGTTACCAGCAGGTATCGAGTTAGTAGATGAAGATAATCATACTCATGAGTCAAATCAGGAGCAGCCTTTAACTCTGAATGGAGAAAATTCGGCAGTTGAGGAGCTAGATATAGATAATTTTGCAGAAAATCCTTCTTTAGATGCTGGTGAATCACAACTAGAAGCAGGACAAATACTACTTCCTAGCACGCTCCAAACCAATACTACTTTGTTATCCCAAGAAATCGTTCTCGATGATCTCGATGATATTTATAGACC
This sequence comes from Anabaena sp. PCC 7108, assembly GCF_000332135.1. NCBI lineage: Bacteria > Bacillati > Cyanobacteriota > Cyanophyceae > Nostocales > Nostocaceae > Anabaena > Anabaena sp. PCC 7108. The sequence goes on along the minus strand of NZ_KB235896.1, from coordinate 514,808 downwards.
ACTGACAAATAAAAACAACAATCAGTCTCCTGAACAACAAGAACAACCACTAGTAGATATATTTAGTCCTGTACTGGCATTTTTACCAACACCCCAACTCTTTCTGCCCAATGGTGAATTGCTGGCTGGAAAGTCGGTGAAAGTGCGTTTAGAACTGTCTGAGATATGGTCAGGGGTGGCGGTGAAGTTATGGGTTGAAGATTACCAAACTCGTGGGTTGCTAGACGGGCCGCATCTACTCAAAGACTTGCGACCTACCTCCTGGGGAAATTGGGAAGCAGTAACTCACTTAGTTGTACCTTTAGGCTGTGTGGAAATCCGTGTGGAAGCGATCGCTCTCGATTTGACTACACAACAGGAAAGTCGCAAAGTTACAGTAGTCAAAACTGTGATTCCTCCTGATTTACCGAGTCTGGAACCAGATGAACTGCTGGGTATGTAAAGGTCTGTGTTAAAAATCTTGAGAATTTGCAAAAATAGGCAGAATTTTACAGTAAGCTCGTTTTGAATTGTAGTGTGACTTAAAAGGACTTTTACTATGTCAGGTTCACTTCTGCCCTCTATTTTGGCCTATTCTTCATTTTTACCTTCCATTTTCGTACCTCTGACTGGTCTAGTTTTACCAGCAGTCATTTTCGCATTTCTATTTTCATACATTGAAAGCGAAGATATCGCCTAATTAGGGACTCATGATTGGGGAGACAGGGAGATGGGGAGACGCGGAGACGCGGAGATGGGAAGACGCGGAGACGCGGGGATGGGGAGACACGGAGAGTATTTCTTCTTTTTTCTTCCTGCTTTCTTTTTTCTTCTTCCTGCACCCTGTCTCAACTTTTAGTTAAAAAACCGCCGTTCTCATTGAGATAGGCGGTTTTTGATGTTTTTTAAACAAAAATTCGGATCAGCTTATCATTACAACGAAGAACCGATTCCAGCGTAGGCTCCATAAAAGAAAATACCTACAACAGTAATTACACCTAAGCCTGCGACCGTAGCGACGACCCACAGGGGAATTCTTCCACTTCCAGACATGGTTTTCTCCTCTCTTAAGAACAAATCAACAGAAATTAGCAATGACGGTTCCAGTTAGTTAAAGAAGTAACTGGAGAACAGAATCCCTAGCACAAAAACCAAGAGTAGTCCTAGGTACAGAGAGGTACGGTTTAATTCAACTGGTTGTTGATTAGGATTTGGTGATCTTTCCATAAATTACTCCTAGCGTTGAATAAACTGCATTGCGGCGATCGCGCCCAAAAAGAAGACAGTTGGTACACCTAAAGTGTGAACTGCAAGCCATCTAACCGTAAAAATTGGATAGGTAACTGGTTGATTGATGTTATTGCCGCTAGTCATGATTTCAAATTACTTTCCGATAAATGTTTCTACTTGCTTTTTAGCTTCAAAACGGTTTTTCACAATTGGCACTTCTTGACGCACCTGTGTGAAATACTCATTAGGACGGGGTGTGCCAAACACATCATAAGCCAGTCCGGTGCTGACAAATAGCCAGCCAGCCACAAATAAAGCTGGAATGGTGATGCTGTGAATTACCCAGTAACGAATGCTGGTAATAATGTCCGAAAACGGACGCTCTCCAGTGGTACCTGCCATTTAAATCACTACCTTCACGAAAACTACTATTGAGTTTATTATCCTACAAAGTTTAGAAACAGTTACAACTTGCAACGTTCTTCTCAGAAAAGAGTATCATCACTTAACCCTGGATGTAACTAAGCAGCCTCTGGTTGGTCAGCTGGTTCTGCACTGGGGTTATATTTGAGTAAAATACCGCGATCGCCAATGATAAAACCTTGGTCTGGCTTAAAAAATACAATTTTGTAAAAATTAGCGGCCACTCCTTCCACTTCCCGGTCTTTTTCCCAAGTTTTGCCGCCGTCGGTACTGCGTAACAGATTACCACTACCGCCACCAATCCAGATTTCATCGGGTGTGCGATAGGCCAAATCTAGTAAACCCCAGCTGGTGGCCAATTCTGGATATTCTACGTCTAGCCATTCATCTGGTTTAGTCAAGTCGCTAAATTGAACTTGACCACCTCTTGCTAACAACCATAACTGGCCATTATCAGCAAAGCCCATATTTTCTACTCGTCGAGAACTGAGACGGTTATGGGGTTCCCAAGCTGCTTGTCCTGGTTCCCAGACTGAGTAAAAACTACCTTTGGCAGAAACAGCGATATACTTACCATCAGGCGATCGCTCTAGGTTACGCACCACACCAACAGCAGCTTCGACTTGTGCTTTCCAGTTTTTACCACCATCTGTAGTTTGATAGATAGCACCCACATCAGTAGCCATTTCGGCTGTATTTTCAGCCAAGGCGGTGATCGCAATTGGGCTACCTGGTAACTTTTCGGTTAAGGGAATACGTGACCAAGATTTACCTTCATCAGTAGTATGTAGCAGCAACGAAGGCTCTCCAGCAATCCAGCCTTCATTACCAGTAAAACTAACTGAGTTAAAGCGATACCTTTCATCATCTAGTTCCAGTTTGAGAGGCTGCCAAGTATTTCCACCATCTTTGGTTTCTAATAAGGTAGCATTACTACCAACTAAATAACCATGTTGGGGATTGCCAGTAAAGCCAATATCAAATAGTTTCGACTCTGTTGGCACATTAATAACTTGCCAGGGATTGTAGCTGATAGAGGGAACTTTGCTACAACCTATACAAGCTATAACTACTATTAACGCGGCAAAAATTCCTTGCCACTTTTTTACAATTGAGTGCATCAGTATTTCTTAGTCTTTTCTAAATTTGTGTAAGGTATTTGTGAAAACCGGTTCTTATTGTAAGCCGTAAAGACTGATAAAGAACAAGAAACCAAGGGCTAAAGCACCGAAGATCAAAATGTTCTTTTGGGTTGGTGTCAGCGTATTAACACCTAAGCCGTAACCTAAATTTTCTTTGAAACCAGATGCTGTACCCGCAGGACCAATGTTGGCAAAAGCTACCTTGTTAGCAGTACAAACTGGACAACGCCAACTGGCAGGTAGTTCTGCAAACAGTGTCCCAGCGGTAATATCACTTTTGTCGTCTCCTTTCTCCGGTTCATAAACGTAACCGCAAGAGCGACATTCATACCTATCTAAAACTGGAGTTTCAATAGCTTGTTCAGCTTGTTCAGCTTGTTCGCTCATGGCTAAAGCCTCCCAGAGGGCAAATCTTAAAGATACGTTACAAATTATGACATATTTGTTAGGCTTTTCTATTTAGTAATTTTATATGTCCACTCTCATTCATGATCGAGTTGAGGCCGCACGACAGGGAACTAATCCCACCGTAATTTGCCGTGTTGGATCAGGTTGGGTAGTACTTGGAGATGTGCAGTTTTTGCGGGGTTACTCTCTCTTGCTACCCGATCCTGTGGTTCCAGACCTAAATGCTTTAACAATGGATCAGCGTCTAAACTTCTTGCAAGACATGACATTATTGGGAGATGCACTGCTGGAAGTCACTGGTGCTACTCGCATCAATTACGAGATTTTAGGTAACAGTGAGGCAGCACTACACGCCCATGTTTTTCCAAGATATCCGATCGAGCCAGAGGATAAGCGACGAAAGCCAGTATGGTTTTATGATTGGAAAAATGCCACACCATTCAATTTAGAACGGGATAAGCCATTAATGTATGAAATAGCTGAGTCCATTAAACGTCATCAAAAACTTTGTAATAGCAACAATGCTCCTTGAACAATGACCTCACAAAGAAGCTATATTCAAGACATCGGTTTTTTGGCTGGAAACCATCAATGCACCAGATTAACTTGAAAGAAGCTGAGACTCAACTGGCAAAGCTAATTGAAGAAGTGGCAGGTGGAGAAGAAGTTATCATCACTCGGAACGATGGATCATCTTTCAAAATTGTGCCAATTACAGCAGTAAGGGCAAGTCCTAAATTTGGCAGTGCTAAGGGGTTAGTAAGAATGACAGATGATTTTGATGAGCCATTAGAGGACTTTGAGGAATACACTCCATGAAGCTTCTACTCGATACCCATACGTTTCTGTGGTTTATCGAAGGTATTCTCAATCTTACTCCCTAATCACTGGAAGAATATGGATTAAATGAACCGCAAAGACGCGTTCACGAAGTGTCCCGTAGGGATAGAGCGCGAAGGAAGAAGGAAGAAGATATGTAGTTTTACATTGTGAAGGGAGTAGTAACGCGGCCAGGAATTTGATCGAAAACCAAGAAAACCAGAGATTTTTGAGCATTGCGAGTCTCTGGGAGATGTCTATCAAGGTTAGTATCGGCAAGCTAGAACTTGGCATGGCGCTCACTGAGTTAGTTAAGCGGGAAGTGTATGGAAATGCTATTGAGTTACTTGAAATACAACCAGAACATTTAGATGAGTTAGCAAAGCTGCCTTTTCACCATAAAGATCCATTTGACAGGCTCATAATCGCCCAAAGTTTAGCAGAAAGTATACCTGTGATCACGAAAGACGGTGCATTTAAAACCTACCAAACAAATATACTGTGGTAGGTGATGCAAAGGCTTAACTTAGCTGATTTCGACTAGCTTCCCATCCCAGGAGAACCGTCTTACGTTCTAATCCCCACCTATAACCACCCATCTCACCCGATTCTCGAATCACGCGATGACAGGGAATTAAGTAGGCAACTGGATTACTTCCAATTGCGTTACCTACGGCTCTAGCAGCGGTTGGACGACCCATTGATGCTGCTAAACCCTTATAGGTGGTAATTCCTCCCCAGGGAACTCTCAGCAGCGATCGCCAAACTTGAATCTGGAAGTTAGTCCCTTTAACGTCAAGGACTAAGGGAGGACTATTGTCTGCAACTGGTTGGAAGATGCGAGTGATAGTTTCTCTTGTCACTTGCTGATCATGAATGATTTCTGCATTTTTCCATTCTGTACGCAGGTTATTTTCAGCAATTTCTTCATCTTTTGCATTCAGGAAATGAAGATTGCAGATGCCACGTGCTGTTGTGGCAATGAGACAATCACCAAAAGGGGTTTCATGAATACCATACCAAATCTTCAACCCAGCACCCCCAGACTTAAATTCACCGGGTGACATGGCTTCTAGCTTCACAAACAAGTCGTGTAAACGTCCTGGACTCGATAACCCGACATCCATAGTCAGAGATAAAAGGCTCTTAGTCTCAGTGATTTTTGATTTTGCATATTCAACCGTGAGATATTGCCAGAAACGTTTGGGACTGATTCCTGCCCATTTCGTAAATAAGCGCTGAAAGTGATATTCACTCAGTTGTACGTGTTGAGCTACGGTTTGCAAGTCAGGCTGGTGTAGATGATTTTTCTGCATAAATGCGATTCCTACGGAGCGCTTCGCTATCGCTTTAGCAATGCATTTATAGGCTTCTCTATTGTAACTATTAGTAGTTTCTATCGAGGAATTCATACTGTTAATTTATTCACCCATTCCTCAATTTATGAATAGCAGTGGTTCAATGCCACCCATTTCTTGCTATTTCTAGAAACTGCATGAGCATTTTTAAATTAATTTACAATCAAATCAACACCCTACCCTCAGTGTGTCTAATTCCACGATTTCAGAAAGCCTGGAAAGATATAATGTAAAGGAAAATTCTCCATTTCAATTACACCATCAGCGGTAGATATCCATTGTGTTTGTCCTCAGCGGTTACGAATACCTTCTAGGCTTCTTCCTTCTCTGTAGCCTAGTACCAGCCCTGGCGCTCTCAGCGTCCAAGCTCCTCAGACCTAGTAGCTTCAGCCCAGAACGGCGCACCACTTATGAATCCGGCATGGAACCCATTGGCGGAGCCTGGATTCAATTCAACATTCGCTACTATATGTTCGCACTGGTTTTTGTCGTTTTTGACGTAGAAACTGTATTTTTGTACCCTTGGGCGGTTGCTTTCCACCGTTTGGGTTTATTGGCGTTTATTGAAGCGCTAGTTTTTATTGCGATTCTCGTAATCGCCTTAGTTTACGCATGGCGTAAAGGAGCTTTGGAATGGTCTTGAATTCTAATATAACCACCCAGGATAAAGAGCGTATCATCAACCCTGTTGATCGCCCTACTGTCACTCAAGAACTCTCAGAAAACGTCATCTTAACCACCGTTGATGACCTCTACAACTGGGCGCGGCTTTCTAGTTTGTGGCCTTTGCTATTTGGTACAGCTTGCTGCTTCATTGAATTTGCCGCTTTAATCGGCTCTCGATTCGACTTTGACCGTTTTGGACTAATTCCCCGTTCTAGCCCCCGTCAAGCTGATTTAATTATCACTGCGGGAACAATTACCATGAAGATGGCTCCTCAATTGGTGCGTCTTTATGAACAAATGCCCGAACCCAAGTATGTAATTGCTATGGGTGCTTGTACAATTACTGGGGGAATGTTCAGTGTTGACTCTCCTAGTGCAGTGCGCGGAGTTGATAAGCTGATTCCGGTCGATGTATATTTACCCGGTTGTCCTCCCCGTCCTGAAGCGATTATTGACGCAATTATTAAGTTGCGGAAGAAAATTGCCAATGATTCCATGCAAGAACGGGGTCAAATTAAACAAACTCACCGCTATTACAGTACGACTCATAACTTGAAACCAGTACCAATGATTTTAACTGGTAAGTATATGCAGTCAGATACCCGCTTTACTCCACCGAAGGAATTAACGGAAGCTATGGGTATGCCCATACCACCAGCGCTACTGACAGCAAAGACAAAGGAGGAAGAAAAGCGTGGCTGAAGAAGAATCTAAATTGGTTCCCGCAGCAGAAGAGTCTATAGTTCCTGCTGGTCAAGTTTCTCAGTGGTTGACGGAAAATGGCTTTGACCATGAATCTTTAGCCCCAGACGTGAACGGGGTGGAGATTATTAAGGTAGCAGCAGATTTCTTACTTCCTACTGCTACAGCTTTGTACGCCTACGGGTTTAATTATCTCCAGTTTCAAGGAGGTATTGACTTGGGTCCAGGACAAGAATTGGTGAGTGTTTATCACTTGGTTAAAGTCAGTGATAATGCTGATAAGCCGGCAGAAGTCCGAGTCAAGGTGTTCTTACCTAGAGAAAATCCCTCTGTGCCTTCAGTTTACTGGATTTGGAAGACTGCGGACTGGCAAGAGCGTGAGTCTTACGATATGTATGGCATTATCTATGAAGGTCATCCCAATTTGAAGCGGATTTTGATGCCGGAAGATTGGGTGGGTTGGCCTTTACGTAAGGATTACATTTCGCCTGATTTCTATGAGTTGCAAGATGCTTATTAGGTAGTGCTGAGTTGCAGCTATGATTTACCCCTTTCCGGTGGCGGAGAGGGGTATTGTTTTTTAACGCAGAGGAAACGCGGAGGTAAGCGCAGAGGTTCGCGGAGGAGATGTGATTTATTGATATAATCTTAAATAAGTAGTTATTGTATTAGGTGCATCTACCCAAATTCAAAAGATGAAATTACCCAATGGCGAAAAGTCAGAGATAGCTATGGAAAAGCTAACTGACTACTGCCTAAACCTAGAACATCCTAGTGGAAAACATAAAGCTAGGGTTTTTGCATCAGTTTTAGGAATTAAAGTTGAAGATGCTAATATTTTGCGTGAACTTGTACAAACAGCCGCAATATCAGGTGAAGTTGTCCAGCAAAACACAACACCATTTGGTGAACAGTTTAAGGTAGATTGGATAGTACCTGATACAGATGGAATTAGACTGCGGACAATCTGGGAAATTACTGCTAAAAATCCTAATCCACGCTTGATTACTGCGTTTCTTAAATTAGATGAAAAAACTTAAACTTTTAGATACTATCGCCACTCTCAAGCCTATTCCAGTTGAGCGATTAACCTTGGTGGAAGAAGATTATACTTCTATTTCAAGTTTACCAAATGGGCAAGTCGGAACAATTGTAGAAGTTTATGAGGAAGGAGAAGAATGTTATTATTTAGTAGAATTTGCTGACTCTCAAGGGTGTGAATATGCAATGGCTACGTTAAGAGCAGATGAAATTTTAGTTTTGCATTATGATTTGGCAATTGTCTAAGAGATTTTAAACCTTTTTCGGTGGTCGGAGGTGTATCTTTTTAAAGATAGAAGCAGGGGAAAAAGGCACGATTTCTATATATTGCTTAGTTATCGCTCGTGACCAACATAGAATTTAATTCAGGTGGTTTCCTACATCCTTGTCAAGCAAATTAAATATTTTTAGGTTAATTAAATGAATGCTTATCAAGAATTAAACTTAAAATCAAAAGAAATGAGTGATACCGAATTTATTAATTAATGTTATTAAAGATTTCACTCAACAGGTTAAGGATTGGACTTATCTCCAAAAAGAATCTGAAGAACATATAAAAGAAACGAGTAAGCCCTCCTGTATTCTATCTTTAGATAATGGCTACCACCAACCAAAATTTCTTATAACTAAAAGAAATATTGTGACTAAAAAAACTCGAAAAAATGACCAATTATATTATTCCATAGTAAATATTTTTAATTCGCAGCATGGCTATATATCAATGCTAGAATATAACGCTTTACTAAGGCGATTTTATCAAGATTTTAATAAATTTATTAATTCTGGTGTTCAGAATATTTCTATTGAAATATCAAAAGAAGATATTGGACTAAATGAAATCATTTCATCTCCAAAAACAAGAGAGCGATTTGAAAGATACCTGAGTTCTCATCCACAAAGCTATCATCGTAATGATATTGAAAGGCTTGATTTATTTATTTGTGCAGCTTCGGGTTTTTGTAAAAGAAAGAAGATAAATACTGAATTAATTCAGCAATATCTTGTTGAAGATTTAAACTGGTCTAAAGAAAACGCAATGTGGTGTCGTAATAGAATTGACGTTGGATTAGAAATTCTGGAAGTAAATAAAAAATTCGATGATTTGTAAATTTATAAGACCTATTCAAAAATGCTAATGGTGCGTTACGCTGTTGCTAACGCACCCTACGGATTTAAAGTTTACATCCTTCCTTGTGCCATCACTTGTTGCAGATGATGACGAATTTCTTGTGCTTCTTCAATTTCTGATTGACGTAATTTTTGGAACAATTCTACACAAGGCTGAGAATTAACTTCTTGTGCATCTTGAATGTAACGTTCGTAAGCTTGTACTGCTGCGGCTTTGTTGTGCAGTACGGTAATGAAGTCGTACTCTAAATTACTAATGGGTTGTTGCGATTGCCCGTTACCAGTAGTCATAAATTTACCCTTTTGAAAGTTTCTAATTAATTTATACTCACTCTCAAAGAGTCATTCATCTACCAAAAAGCTGAGGGAAAAGTATCAAGGCTGCATTAGCAGCCTCAAGTATTTGGTATTCCCACTTGCTACTTTTATGGCTTGGTTTATCTAGCCAGAGAATGATGTCTTTTGGCTTATTTATGCAGGAGGTTGGTTTTCATCACAGGTACGTGAATATCTAAATTCTAGTTCATTTTCCTCTTCTCTCCTTCCTGAATGCAAAATTGGACAAGATTTTGTGTTAGCACTCATACAATCCATGTGAGGTGTTTTGGCACAGACTAATAATAATCCACCCAAAATAAGTAATAAGCCACAAATTGCTGCTGTTTGTATTCCCGAAATATCTAGCGCACCATGAACTACTACTTCTCTCAAAACGGAAACAATTGCTACTTCGACTGCTACACCAACAGCAATACTATGCTCTTGTAAGTAAACCATAAGTAGTCGAAATAACTCAACTAGAATTAATACAAATAACATTTTAGCTGTTACTTGTTTGTAGTCTAGTGAATGAGTGAGAGCAATAAATATTCCCCACAATTGTACTAACATGACTGCAAATAAGGCTAAACAGAGGAAAATGACAATTAAGTCTTGGAAGGCCTCCATGTTGCGAACGATTGCATGACGATCTAACCAACGGTCAAAAAATAAAAATCGGCTCTTGAAGCGTTTCTGCGTATACATTTTCATTACTATTGGGATTCAGACCACACCAGCCAGTTAACCCAATTATCTTATTGTTACGTAATATTAAAGGTTCGCGCCTCAGCGTGGTTTGTTATTTATAGGACTTACGCAAGTGTCACACTAAAAATCTGTTGTAGGGTGCGTCAGATATCAACAATCTGGTTATTTGCAGGATTTATGCCGTCTGATGCACCCTACCAATGTGCCAGTTGCGTAAGTCCTGATTTAATTGGTTATTTAATTGTTATTTAAGTTTTGTGCTTGTATTAACAATTGTTCAGCATTTATTGCCCATTGGGAATTCTTCTGAGTTTTATATAAATCTCTGGCATATTTTAATACTTTTATTGCTTCTGAATATTGTTTTTTTTGTATAAATACTAGTCCTGCACCATAATAAGCATCAGCATAATTGGAATTTACTTCGGCTGATTTTCTAAATGCTGTTAATGCTTCGTTAAATTTGCCCTGATTAAACCAAATTGAGCCAAGATTATAATAAGCTTCTGCATATCTAGGATTTATGGTGATTGCTTTGGTAAAGGCTTCTTTTGCAAGTTCAATTTTATTTTGTTGCAAATAAGACATCCCTAAATGATAAGCGGGTTCTGGGGAATTCGGACTATAGATAATGGCTTGCTGAAAAGATGCGATCGCACTCTGCCAATCTTTTTGTATTTCTCTGACCAGTCCTAAGTTATAATGGGCAAAACCCAGTTGCGGATCTAGTTGAAGCGCTCGTTCTAAATAATCAACCGCTAACTGTAAATTATTCCCTTCTAACAACGCACCTCCTAAATTAGCAAAAGCTGGTGCAAATTGAGGATCTGCTTGCGTCGCTTGATAAAATGCATCTGCTGCTGGTTGTAACTGTCCCGCTTGTCGCAATGCTAAACCCAAATTATAATGCGCTGGTGCTAATGTCGAATCAAGTTGAATTGCTTGGCGAAAAGCGCTAATTGCATCTTGCATATTTCCCCCCTTAATCGCCTGTAATCCTTTATTTAACCAATCTAACGCTGTTTGACGGGTAGTTTGAGCTAAAAAAGACCTAACCCCCCAACCAGGGAAAGGTGAGTTAAAGCCTCTCTCCACCTCTCCAAACCTCTCCTGAAAGGAGAGGCTCAGTTTTTGTCCCCCCTGTAGGGGAGACTTTAGGGGGGTGAAGAGAGGTTTGGAGAGAGGTTTGATATTCAATTGAGTTGAGTTAACTGGGGAAGAGGTTGAAATTACTGGACTAATATTTACATTTAGTACCAGCACAGTAACAATTCCAATTAGAGGATATTTTTTTAATGGTAATGTCATAAATTTACTAGTAAGAAAATATTGTGCAATACCTTGTCCAAATTGGAAAAAGCCTTGATTTGTAGGTTGGGTTGAAGTATGAAACCCAACAAATGCGTTGGGTTGCGCTGTCGCTTAACCCAACCTACAGAAAATGGACAAGGTATTGATTGTGATAAACGAATTATTTAACAAAAATTTTAGATTCAGAATAAAACTTAGTACTACTTCAATCTTCTTAAAGTAAATCTTACAACAAGCAACGATTTTTTTATCTTTAGATTAAAAGGAGGATAATAAAAAACTAAAGCAGGAATAATTCTCCTGAATCAATAAATGAATTACTCCTGAAAAACACAGAATGCGGTTAAGGGAATCACCGCAAAGGAGGTTTTATGAACGAAAGAGTAAAATCCGGTTCGCGGAATGTGGCAATTGTCGGCCCTTATTTAAGCGGAAAAACCACTTTACTTGAAAGTTTGTTATTTGTCACTGGAGCGATTTCTCGTAAAGGTAACGTTAAAGATGGTAACACAGTCGGAGATAGCGCCAACGAAGCCCGCGACCGACGCATGAGTATTGAGGTATCCGCAGCTAATACCGAATATGAAAATACTCGCTTCACATTTATAGACTGTCCCGGTTCTATAGAATTTGCCCAAGAAACATATAATGCTTTAATGGGAGTCGATGCCGCAATTGTTGTTTGCGAACCAATACGGGAACGTGTACTTACACTCGCACCATTATTTAAATTCCTTGATGATTGGGAAATTCCCCATATCGTTTTTGTGAATAAAATGGATAGGGCAAATATTCACGTTTTAGAAACATTACACTCCCTCAAAGCTGTTTCTAGTCGTCCTTTAGTTGCTCACCAATACCCCATTATGCAAGGGGAACAACTCACAGGATTTATTGATATGGTAAGTGAACAAGCATATCAATATCATCCCGGCGCACCTGCTGATTCTATACCTTTTCCAGCAGAATTAAAAGTAGAAGAACATATAGCCAGAGCAGAAATGCTGGAAGCTTTGGCAGATTTTGATGATCATTTACTGGAAGAAATTTTAGAAGATATCGAACCTCCCCAAGAAGAAATTCTCAAAGATTTAAAATTAGAATTAGGTGCAGATTTAGTTGTACCAGTTTTCTTTGGTGTCGCGGAACAAGATTATGGTGTTAGACCTTTATTAGAAGCACTGTTGAGAGAAGCACCAGAACCCGAAACCACAAGAGAACGGCGTTTAGCTCAAATTAGCGATACTCCTTTAGCTCAAGTTCTCAAAACCTTTTATACTCCTCAAGGTGGTAAACTTTCTCTAGTGCGAGTTTGGCAAGGTACATTAACTGATGGTATTGTTTTAAATGGTGTTCGCGCTGGTGGTCTTTACCGTTTAATGGGACAACAAACACAGCAAATTAATGAAGCTGTCGCTGGGGAAATTATTGCGGTGAGTCGGCTGGAAGGAATTAAAACTGGTGATATAATCTCTACAAATTCCCATAGGATGGAATTACCAAAAGCTGAACAATTAGAACCAGTTTTTGCTTTAGCAATTACCCCAGAAAAACGCAATGATGAAGTCAAACTTAGTGCTGCTATGACTAAGTTATTAGAAGAAGATCCGGCTTTAAATTGGGAACAGCATGGAGATACCCACGAAGTTATTCTGTGGGGACAAGGTGAAATACATTTGCAAGTTGCTTTAGATAGATTGCGTCGCAAATATAATTTGCCTATGTCTACTCATTTACCCCAAGTTCCTTACAAAGAAACTATTCGTAAATCTGTAAATTCAGTTCATGGACGTTATAAACATCAAAGCGGTGGACATGGACAATTTGGTGATGTTTTTCTAGATATTCAACCTTTAGCAAGAGGGGAAGGTTTTAACTTTAATGAAAAAATTGTTGGTGGTGTTGTTCCTAAACAATACATTCCTGGTGTAGAAATGGGAGTGCGGGAATTTCTCACCCACGGTCCTTTGGGTTTCCCTATCGTAGATGTGGCGGTGACATTAATCAATGGTTCTTATCACAGCGTTGATAGTTCGGAACAGGCTTTTAAACAAGCTGCAAGATTAGCAATGCAGACGGGTATACCCCAAGCCCAACCGACCCTGTTAGAGCCGATTTTAAAGGTAGATGTGACTACTCCTAATGAGTTTACCTCTAAGGTGTTGCAGCTGTTGAGTGGGAGACGGGGGCAGATTTTGGGTTATGAAGGTAGACATGATTGGCCTGGTTGGGATAACGTGGCTGCATATTTACCCCAAGCGGAAATGCAGAATTTTATTGTAGAATTGCGATCGCTTACTTTAGGCGTTGGTTCTTTCCATTGGGAACAAGATCATCTGCAAGAAGTCCCGGAAAAGCTGGCTGAACGCATTCTAATTAGTAATGGTGGTAACGGTAAGTAGTAATCTCGTTCCCAGTCTCTGACTGGGAATGCTATCAAGAAAGTTCTACCTTCCGTTTTTTTATCTCACGTAAAAGAAGATAAGAAAAAAATCAAGGTTGTTCTGGTAAATAATCTTGATTTAAACTTTCATCTGTGGTAAATGGAGAATCAAAAGGAAAAATATCAAGTGATAACCCTGTTTCCAAGGAAGCTTGTTTTCTCGCATCTTGATAACATTCGCTAAATACCTCAGAGAAGTATTTTTTTAAACTTGGACTTTCGGTTAAGTCTTCTTTCAATCTGCGTCTATGTTCATAAATAGTAGATAACCAACTATTACTGCATTTTTCAGGATGGTATTTATATTTTAGGAGGTGCATTAATACAACTAATAAGTTGCTTTTTAATGCTCTTTTTTCACTTCTCCCCATGCTTTCAATTTCTTCAATCAAATTGGCTAAATCAATTTCCTCAAAGTTACCATTTTTTAATTGTTTTGCTGTTGTCTCAATCCACAGATAAAAATCTTCATTATAAAGATTTGAATTAGTCGGGTTTGTTGGTTGAGTTGCTGTCATTTTATTCCCACCTCCTCAAATAAATTGTGAGATTTTTGGATAGTGTTGCTGATGCACATATACATTTAAACCTAATTTAAATAAATATATAAATAATAGATAACGTCAGATATTATACTATTTATATTTAGCCCATTCTCCATTACTCAAATTCCTCAATGGAGGTAAATCTTGAGTAGCTTTTATAAATATCTCCGTTTCTCCAAACACATCCTCAAGGCTTAATAAATAAATTTTTAGGTGTGTATTAATATGTTTACTTTGAATAGCTTTATTTAAACGAGAACGAAATCCGTCTGTATAACCAAAACCAGCTAACATTATGCCGATATTAGCTTCATGAATTACTATATTCCCAATAAACTCTGCTGCATAAGAGGCATCCAATATATCCTGGGATAATTTAGATTGAAAATAAATCATCTCATTATCCAATTTTGCATAACCATCTATTCCTCCGTCACGTCCCACTTTTCCTGGTGTTAATCCTAAATAAGCAGCAAAACGTCTTCCTAAATCTTGTTTTGCCGCTTCTGTAGAATAAATAATACCATTCACTAAGGCATCAATTTCTAAGAAATCCATTTTTATTTTTCCTGATTAACTGTTTTAAATTCTCCAACTAATTTTTTATAAAGTAAATTTATACCAACAAACAAACATTCATTGATTCTATCTTTCATCTCCAACTGTTCTATTTTGTTTGATGTTTCAGGCGATAGCCTAATTTTCCCTGAAAATCTATCACGGTCTTTTTTAGACATATTCTCTATGGGACTAATTTGTTTTAACTCGGCTTGATAATTTTCTGATTCTTCATCAATTATCTTTTGGATACTTTCTTTATGTTCAGAGAAAAGAAAATGTACATAACTAATTGCTGATTCTAGAAATAGTTCTTTTCCCAATCTTAGGATTGAAGTTAGTTTCCGTATTTTTTCTAACTCAGAGTTAGTATATCTTAATTCTATATCTAAATCTAAGTTTTGGATTTCTTGTTTTTCTTCCTCTACTTTTTTTGTGCCGTTTTGAATGGCATTATCGACCAAAAACTCTTTACTTTGAGTAGTTACTTTATCTTCTCTAGACATAATTAATCTCCCAAGATTATCCATCTAATAAATCAACAAAGTAATCGTATAAATGTTCTAAGCCTTCATAGTCCCAAATATATTTTCTATCTTGATAAATAGCATTTTGCATTTCCTCTTGACAATCATACATTTGATCTGCAACTCTGTATCTTTGAGGTTTCAAATCATCTTCTAATCTGTCAACGATCTCATATATAGAGGATTGTGATATTCCTAAAGGTACAATAATTACCTGTGGATCATAGCCTGCTTTTGTTTCCAATTGAGCAATAACTTTTAGAGTTCTGGGAAGATTACGCAATGCTTTGATTCTCTGAGATTTATTAACTGGTACTAAAATCAAATCCGGGTCATTACCCACTATTGTTTGTACAGTATTTTTTAGAGGACTGTTAATATCTAAAACAATATGATCATATTGACCTTTTAGTAGCTCTTTTGGTATTGCTTCACGCCTTTCATTATACATTACTGTACTATTTTCGTATTTTTCCCAATCTTTTGATTTTTCTGGATTGCGATCAATGTAAAACTGCCAAAAATCTGCCTGATCATCACAATCAACTAGAAGTGTACTATACTGTCTATTAAGAAGAACACCAGCAATATGCACAGCAAGAGTAGTTTTGCCTACACCACCGTCATTATGAGTACATAGAATAATCAATAGAAACAGTCTCCTGAAAATCTTAAATAGGTATTAAGGTATCCAAATAGAATTTACAGCAATAGCATAACATAACGATTCATAACCAAACCTTAAACTTATTATTATACTTGTATGTTAAGTATATACAACATCTTAACAACACAGGATAATCTTATGGGCTTTATATTACCCCTCCTCACAAGTCTCATAGCAAGTCTTATATATCTGCAAACAGGCAAAATCACCAGCGAAAGAACTAAATTAGCAGTCCGTGGAATTACTATATTGATTGGTAGTATTGCACTAATGCCTTCTATTTCCAGACTTTTAGTGACTGTTCCACCGGGGAATGTTGGTATTATCAATTTATTCGGTAAAGTTGCCGACAATACACTTGATTCAGGTGTTCACGTAGTTAACCCTTTTGCGAAAGTTTTGAATTTTTCCACTCGTCTTAAAGATATCAAGGAAAACATAGATACAACATCTCAAGAAGGTTTAAGTTTAAATCTTGATGTTAGTCTGCAATATAGACTTGACCCCCAGAAAGCAGCAATAGTATATAAAACAATTGGAACTGATGAAAAACAATTGATCATTTCCCGATTTCGTTCCACCGTTCGCGCTATCACAGCAAACTATCCAGCTATTGCAATTTATTCAACAAAACGCCAAGAAATTGTTCAAAAAATTGATCAACAACTCACAACTCAAATAACAGCTTTAGGTTTTATTGTTGACCAAGCACTTTTGAGAAATGTGAAAATGCCTGAAACTTTACAAACAGCAATTCAAGAAAAACTCAAAGCAGAACAAGAAAATGAACAGATGAAATTTGTCTTAGAAAAAGAACGTCAAGAAGCTGAAAGAAAAACAATAGAAGCTAAAGGTATAGCTGATTCTCAAAAAATTATCTCTGGTGGACTGAATAATCAATTATTGCAATTACGCGCAATTGAAGCTACAGAAAAACTTGCTCAATCTAATAATTCTAAAATTGTAGTTATTGGTTCTGAAAAGGGAGGAATGCCTATTTTAATCCAGCCAGATACAGGAACAACCAAACCATAAAATAGTATCTAAGCAAAAAATTGATTACAAAAACCTAGAAATTTTTGAAAAATTGGTAAGTTTAAATACTCCAGAAGAAACCATTTCTGGGCTTATTGAATTAACGAGGGCTGGAAAATGCCAACCCATTTAATTCTGGAGAGTCAGCGTGGTCTTAGGGGATTTCACCATGAGTGACTGGTTTTTAGGCGTGCTGGAGGCATCACCCGAAGGGATTTTGGGTTTAATTTAATTATTATTCGTTGTTGTAGCTTTTTGAGAAACTTGCTTACCTAAAATTTCCACAGCTTTGGCAAATTGAGGATCTTCTAGAGTAGCGAGTTTATCCCGCTCACGTAGCCACAAATCTTGTCTTTGAGCATCTGTTAACTCAACTGTTACATCTGGATCAACACCATGCTTGTTAATATCTTTACCACTGGGAGTATGGTATTTAGCAATGGTCACTGCTAACCCCGAACCATCTTCTAGAGGACGAACGGATTGTACCAAGCCTTTACCAAAGGTTTGCGTACCCACCAAAATAGCGCGTTTGTTATCCTGCAAAGCCCCTGAAAGAATTTCACTGGCACTAGCCGAACCTTTATCTACCAAAACTACCAAAGGTTTAGTAGTCAAAGCTCTTCCCCTAGCTATTTCCCGTTCTTGTTCACCTTGACGGTCAATAGTAGAAACAATGATACCTTTATCTAGCCACATTCGGGCAATGTCCACACTGGAAAATAGTAAACCACCAGGGTTGCCACGTAAATCTAAAATATAACCAGGTACTTTTTTTGCTTCTAAGTTGTTAATAGCATCTTTCATTTCTTTGCCAGAATTGGCGCTAAACTGGTTTAAACGAATGTAGCCAATATTACCTGCTGGTGTTTGCTTCTGGGAAAACTTAACTGGATGGATTTCAATTCGCGCCCTGGTGATGTTAAATTGTTTTGTTTGACCATTCCGCAGAATTTTTAACTTGACTGCTGTTCCGGCTTCACCACGAATCAGAGATACAGCCTGATTAGTGTCCATCCCTTCAGTATTTTTGCCATCAATTTCTAGAATGATATCCTTAGCCAAAACCCCTATTTTAAAGGCAGGTGTATCCTCAATTGGGGCAATTACAACTAATTTCTTAGTTTTCTCATCCTGACTGATAGTAATACCAATACCCGTAAGTTCTCCCGAAGTATCTACTTGCATACTTCTGAATTCCTCTGGGTTCATAAAGCGGGTGTAAGGGTCTTCTAGCTTTTTAAGCATTTCCCGAATGGACTTATAAGCTTCCTCCTTATTAGTGTAGGACTTGCTTAAATATTCTTTACGAACAGCCTGCCAATCTACCTGATTGAAAGTACCATCTACATATTGACGGTAAACAATATTCCAAACTTCATCTACTAATTCCTTGGGACTTGCTTTAAATAAAGCCTGACCACGGGAGTGAATGCCAAGACTAGTAACAGCAATTGTAGAGAGCGTTACTGCCGTAGCACCTAAAACAAGTCTACTTTTTGTAATCACCATAATGACAGTTGTGTCAGAGGGAAAATTTATAGTCAGTATGCCCAATTTAACACAGGGATTGGTGATTGGTGATTGGTAATTGGGGATTGGTTTGTTTATCTCTCCAGATTTCTTTCCTCTTTCCCCCCTTTTCCGTTCACCTATCACCTGATTTAAGGATCTACCCAACGGCCGTCAGCCTTAATGAGGTTGATTAACTCCTCTACACCTTGTGTTTCTGGGACTTTTTTAATTTCTTCTCGGCCACGATATAAAGAAATGTAACCAGGTGTTTTGCCGACATAGCCATAGTCAGCATCTGCCATTTCTCCTGGTCCGTTAACGATACAACCCATGACGGCAATATCTAACCCTGTTAAGTGTTTGGTAGCTTCCCGGACTGTGTGCAGCACTTCCTCTAGATTAAATAACGTCCGTCCGCAAGAAGGACAAGCGACATACTCAACCATTGTTTTCCGCAAACCTAAGGCTTGCAGAATGCTGTAACAGACAGGAATTTCTTTTTCTGGTGCTTCGGTTAGAGATACGCGAATGGTGTCACCAATACCATCAGCTAGTAATGTGGCAATGCCGGCTGTAGATTTAATTCTGCCATATTCACCATCACCGGCTTCTGTCACCCCCAGATGTAGGGGATAATCCATACCTAAATCATCCATGCGTTTAGCCATTAAGCGGTAGGCAGCTACCATTACAGGAACTCGTGACGCTTTCATGGAAATTACCACATTGTGAAAATCCAAAGATTCACAAATTCTAATAAATTCTATGGCAGATTCCACCATACCTTCGGGGGTGTCACCATAGGTAAATAGCATTCTTTCGGCAAGAGAACCATGATTTACGCCAATTCTCATCGCTTTACCTTGATCACGCAAGGAAATTACCAAAGGTGCTAGGGTTTCGCGGATTTTTTCGCCGATTTCGTCAAATTCAGCTTTTGTATATTCGGTGCGGGTAGTATTTGGCTTTTCAAATACATATAACCCTGGATTAATTCGCACTTTTTCAATATGTTTGGCGACTTCCAAGGCGATTTTCATACCGTTGTGATGTACGTCAGCCACAATTGGCACATCACGGTAAGTTTTAATTAATTTCTGTTTAATTTCCGCCAACGCTTTGGCGTGTCCTAGACTGGGAACTGTAACGCGGACTATTTCGCAGCCTATTTCGTGGAGACGACGAATACCGGCTACGGAACCATCAATATCTAAGGTGTCTTCATTAATCATCGACTGCACCACGACGGGGTAGCCTCCCCCAATGGTGACATCTCCCACTTTAACAGGACGGGTTTTGCGGCGTTTGATGGCTGTATCAAAGGCAGGTTGGCTAGATATAGTGTTGGTAGTTTCCAGAGTCGGCAGAGTTTGCATAACCTTAATAAGTAGATTTTCTGTAGCTAAAATATCAGATTGCAAGGGGTTCTGCTTCTCAGATTGCCACAGTTGGGGCTGTTTTGGGGGATGGAGTGGTGAAAAGTTAGAATATCAGTTACGTCATTTTATATATTGTGGTGACAAAATGACACCTTAGCGTTAAAATAAAATTTCATACACATCCAAAATCAGCTATGTCTTCCACTTCTTCTGTCAATGATGCCAGGGTGACAGCAAGGATTTCCACTCAGGTAAAGGAAACTTTGGAACAAGCAGCAGCCCTATCTGGAGCGACTTTAAACCAGTTTTTGGTTCAATCAGCCCTCAAAGAAGCTCACAAAATTCTAGAAGCAGAACGGGTAATTAACTTATCCAAACAGGATGCTGATACAGTTTTTAGCCTAATTGAAAATCCTCCTGAACCTAATTCAGCCTTAAAAGCTGCCGCTGTTAAACATCAAGAATTTTTTCGTGAAAATCATTGAACTGCTCAATAAATCCCATAACCGCGAAAGTTTTAATTGTGGTAATGAGATACTAAATCAATTTCTGATACGCACCGCACGTCAGCATATTCAAAAAGGGATTTCTCGCACTTTTATTTTAGTTGAAACAGAACAACCCAAAACTATTATTGGCTTTTTTACTTTGTCTATTTGTGAGGTACAAACGGAAAAATTACCACCACAGCTTGCTAAAAAATACCCTACAAAAGTTCCTGGTGTTAAACTTGCTCGTTTGGCTGTTACCCAAGACTGGCAACATCAAGGGATTGGTGAAATACTGATGATTGAAGCGATGAAACGAGCTTTAGTAATTGCTGACAATGCGGGAGTAATTGGTCTATTTGTTGATGCTAAAGACGAAAAAGCTCAAACTTATTATCAACGTTATGGTTTTGTTAGTCTTGTAGATATTCCTTTGGAAATGTTTTTACCTTTGGAAACTATTAAAAAGCTGTTTTTAAGCAAGTGAATAAAGGAGTAAAAACCTAATTTATTCGATAACTTTGTTTTGATAGTTTTGATAATGCTTTCATAGCATCAGCTTCACAAGCAAATTTATCTTGTGAAACTTTTTCAACTCCTGAACAGGTTTTTATTTATCCGTCTCCAGTTAAAATAAAACCCGCCCAATTATAAGGGTGTAACTTTTCTGAGTTTTCGCTCTTCAATACTTGTATTTGAGCTTTTTGGAATGCTTCTGCTTTACTCATTCCTTGATGTAAGTTTTCATGAAAAGCTACCATTAATTTAGAAGTTGTGTTACTGGGTACATTCCATAGGCTGGCAACTACCGTAGGACTACCTGCATAAATAAACGCCCAATTTAGCCCAATTACTTCGTCTCCATTTCCAACTTTATATGTGTTACCAATATAAGTTTGACAAGCACTCAAAACTACTAAATCTGTATGACTTAAATCCAATTTATAGATTTCATAAACTTGTAATTTCCCATCTTGATAAATTTCAGAATATTCTTCATCTTTAGCTAAATAAATACAACTTTCTAAAGGTTTAGTTGGTTGAAATTCTCCATGAGCAGAAATGTGTAGAATAGACGTTTTAGGAGATTCTTCCCAAAATTTACTTTCAGTGGCATTTTTCTCAACATAACAGGTACTTTCTTTATAAAATGTAGAAATTTTTTCCACCTCATCCTTTGCAGATGGTAAGTCTTTGAGTCCTGAAGGTGCTGAGGTATTTTGAGGATTTCCCAGTGCAAAAAGCGTAAGTTTATCTCTGGAAACACGTTTCTTAGGCAAGAACCGCAAAACATTAGCACTAGGAAGATTAACTAAAGTGTACTTTTCAACTAAATATTCATCACCGTCAGTCAAGGCTGCAAATGGTAAATGATGCAGAATATTATGGGGAACAATAATTAGTTTATTTGTCTTCAATTGAGATTTTATAGGTTGAATTAACCACTCATAAAGTTGTTGTAATTCTTCAGGATGATTAATATTTGTGTTTGAAAATCTAAAAGCCCTTATTTTTTCAGCGATTTCTTCCTTAGTAATACTCAACTTAAATACTCGAAATTTATACCGAGTAATTACAAAAGCCAAAGTAAAGTTTTTAGTAACAAAATATTCTAATAAAGTAATTTGATTATCTAAATATTGTTGAAGACGGATAGTACAAATAGTTTTAACTTTAAACAAGGAAGCTATTTCTGGCTCTTTTCTTTCTATGTCATTTAATAATTTTTGGCACTCTTGTTTTAGCAAGGAACTTTTCTGTTCATTACCATTACTTTTTAACTGAAATAATTTATTCTTTAATTCTTCTTGATTAAAATGCTTACTATTAGAATTGTTAGCAAATTCTAATTTGTCAAGATTGTTGGCAAGTCTATCAATTAAAATTCTAGCTTTTCTTCTTTCAATATAATTAAATGCTTCTCTATAACATTTTTTATGCCAAAGTAATATGATTAGTTTTTCATAAAAAATAGCCCAGGTTTGATAAAACTCTTTTTCTACATCCTCTATTCCTTGAAAAATAAAGTTTATTGATTCTACAATATCAATAGCTTTCTTGTATTCTTTAATTGCTCTAGAAATTTTCGACTGTGCTGCCCATTTTTCTGCTGATTCTACTAAGATTTTTGCTAATTCTACTTGATTTTCAGTATTTTTCATAATTCAATTTACTATGTATAAAAACTCTATCTTGCTTATTATTTCTAAATTTATAGAAATTAATAAACAAGACAAAGTAATTTTTATATTTGAAACAATTTATGGTAATAATTGTTTAAGTTTTTGATTTATGTAATCAATGTGATCTTGATGCTCTACTGCTCCCAATGTTGTATATTTATTGAGAGATTCCTCTAATAAAGCTTTAGCTTCATCTTTTTTACCAAAAATGATTTTCAGTTCGGCTAGTTCTATTTGTGCTACTGCTGCTTGCTTTATGTCTGTTGCTTTATTTATCGCCGTTTGTAATAGTTCTGCACCTTTTATTGGTAAATCAAGATAATAGTAATAAAATTCACCAAGCTGACAATAAACATCAGAAGTTTTATCAACGTCGCTTAAGTTTTCTAAAATCAAAATTGCCTCGGCAATTAAATTATTTTGTTCATAGATTTCAGATATTTTTAATCCCTGTTCTGTATTTGATAATCCTAGATTTTTAATGTCATTTATTTTCTGATTGATTTCTAATGCTCTAGCAGCAACTATGACTTGAAAACCCGTATTTGGGACAACACTTTCCTCGGTAGAGCGTCCAGTATCTGTAGTAATGATTAAGTTGTGAATTTGATTGGTTTCTAAAGGAGTGCCTGAATAATCAATTTTACAAATACCCCCTTGACAAACATCACTACTATCGACATCTTGTGTCCAGATTTTATTTGCGTCTTTGTCAATTAATTCAATAGTGTAAGTTGTGGCATCAGTAACCTTATTCCAGCGTATAATTGGTTGATTTGAGAGCAGGGAAGTCTTACGTGGAATATAAATAAAAGGAATCTCATTATTCTCTGATGATTGGGGAACCGGAGCAGAGCATAAATCAGATAAAGCAAATGGTTCATTTACAGTAGATAGATTATTAAATACTTGGAAACCTCCGCCACAATCAACTGCAATTCTACCAGAGTCATCTGTTTTTTGAATTCTATTTCCCTTAACAATTGTCCGAATAGTACCTTTTGTTAGAGGGTTCCAAGGACTATCAAGTTTTTCTTGGAATTGTACAGTATCTTGAGTAACTTTAATCTGAGGCATTATTTTTCTCCTTTGTTTGTTGTTAAACGTTCACGAGCTATAAATTTCCATCCATCTACTTCCGGTAGACGTTTATTAGCATCTAGGCACAAATTCCAATATTTCTTAGATGTTTCTGTCTCCTTTAATTTTTCTAAAACTTGAGCCATCAAACAATCAGCAGTACCTTCTTGTTCATTTTCTGGTAAACCTGAATTTGAAATTGCATTGTTTAGTGATGTTTTTGCTTCTTGATAACGCCTTTTGGCACTACGGATCATTTTTTTATCATCTTCAGTATTTCCTTGCTGAAATCTTGTCCAACCAAGATTTTTATAAAATTGATATTGTAATAAACTCTTGTCTGAGTTTTTATCATTTTTTGTTTTCTCTATTAATGATTCCAATATGTAAAGAAGAGAAATAGCCTCATTTGGCTTTTTTTCTAATAAATATAGCCTAGCTAACCGATTATATGCTATTAATATTTTTCCCTGTACTGCTAATTTATATTCACTTCTCGCTTTTTCTAAGTCCTGTAATTGTTCATAAATAAATCCTAATTGATTATGCGCTTGAGCATTATCTGGATCAAGACTAATAGCTTTTTCGTATTTAGAGATGGCGCTATCCCAATCATCATTTTTATAATCTTGATATGCTGGTTGAATGTACCAATTTTCAGCTATGGAAGGTAATCCAACTTTAATTGCTACTAAAAATCCTACTAGTAATAATGAAATTACCAATTTAGCTTCTGCTAAAAAATATGCCGGAATTAGCATTTTAGATAACAATTTTTCAATGACTATTTTTCCGGTTGCTGTTAATACTCCTCCTGCTGTAAATAAAGTTAAAACACTAGGAAAAATTGTTCCTAAAGCACTACCAAATCCTACTCCACCACCTAGAAATCTTGTAGAAATATCTACTACTAAACTCAATGATGCAGTCAAGGAAGCAATAGTTAAAGAGTTCCATAACCAATCATTTTTATCAAAACGATGACTTTCTGGTTTTAAAAACCACCACCAATAATTGACAGGTATTTCTAAACTACTCCGCCATGTGACTAATTGTGCTTTTTGGTTAATTCTATTTGCTTGTTTTTTTAAGCGACTATCCAATTTAAACAAATCCAATAGGATGTCGGCTGAAACATCTGTTTTGTCACTTAATAATTTCTGAATGCGATCGCGCACCAGGAAAACTTGCAAAATTGCTTCTTCTGATAGTTCAGTAGATTCTTCTAAAAGATGAAGTTCTTTTTCATACTGGTCAATTAGTGGCGTTAACACAGCAAAAGCATTAAAATATACTTATTGGGTTTCATCAGAATACCTGACAGAATTAAAATTATCAAGTATCAGGTTACTTTTCTTTACATTGGTTACTATGGTTTTCCGCTACTCAAACCTATCTGTTCGCAAATTTTAATACACTTATGACTAACCCAACCCAACTCCCCATTCCCTCCCACTTCAACCCCGCAAAAGTCGGTGAAGTATACCGCGTACCTTACCAACAACTTGCTGCTGAAGCAGAAACATTTGCAAAACAACAAAATATCCAACCAGCAACATTAGATAAAACCCACATTTGTCTATTATTAATTGATGTCCAAAACACCTTTTGTATTCCTGATTTTGAATTATATGTAGGTGGACAAACGGGAACTGGTGCAGTTGATGATAATACAAGATTGTGTGAATTCATTTATCGCAATTTGGGCATAATTACCAAAATTATCCCCACCCTAGATACTCATACAGCGATGCAAATATTCCATCCGATTTTTTGGATAAATGCAGATGGAGAACACCCCACACCAGCAGCTACTAACATTACACCCGCAGATATAGAAATGGGAATTTGGCAAGTTAATCCAGCAGTTGCTAATAGTGTGAGAAATGGCGATTATGAATTATTAAAAAAACAGGCTTTTCATTACGTTAACCAACTTAGCGAAAATGGTAAATACCCGCTGACAGTTTGGCCTTATCATTCTATGTTAGGGGGAATTGGTCATGCTTTAGTTTCATCGGTAGAAGAAGCGATATTTTTTCATAGTATCGCTCGTCAAAGTCAAACCCAATTTGAATTAAAAGGTGAAAATCTGTTAACAGAAAATTATTCTATTTTACGTCCAGAAGTTTTAGTAGGTTTTGACGAAAAGCCAATTGCTGAAAAAAACACAAATTTAATTAAACAACTTTTAGAATTCGATGCGGTGATTATTGCTGGACAAGCTAAAAGTCATTGTGTGGCTTGGACAATTGACGATTTATTAACAGAAATAAAACAGATAGATTCTACCCTGACAAATAAAATATATCTACTAGAAGATTGCACTTCTCCTGTTGTGGTTCCGGGAATTATTGATTATACAGAACAAGCTAACGCGACATTTGCTAGATTTGCTGAAGCAGGAATGCACATTATTAAATCCACTGAAAAATTGGTAATTGGTTACTGATAATTGGTTATTGGAAACAACTTTTACCCAGTCCCGAAAACCTATTTTGTGAGATAAGGTTTTGGATCTTTTGCTTCCCAACCTAAAAGACCATTAAAACGCATTTCAAAATGTAGATGGGGTTCTCCAGAAGTTGGGATGCCAGTAGTACCTACAGTACCGAGGATGTCACCTGCTTTAATGTTTTGACCCAAAGTGACATTTATCGTCTCAAGTTGGGCGTAACGGCTTTGATATCCACCAATGTGGTTAATAATTACTAACTTGCCATAACTATTTTGGTCTTTAGCAAATACTACAATACCTGGGGCGATCGCTTCCACAGGTGTACCCACTGGTGCGATCAAATCTACACCACTATGAAAAAAAACTGCCTTATTGATGGGGTTGATTTGCCAGCCATAAGGTAAAGCTACAGTTGTACCACTTGGTAAGGGATAGCCTGCTATTGTTGCAGATGGTGCAGTTTGTGCTGGGGAAGCAGCAATAATACGATTAGATGCAGCAGTTACTCCGGGAACAACGGGAACAAAAACAACTCTAGGATTTTGTTGACAACCGTTCATCTCAAACAGGGTATCTGGACGAACTTTGTACTTTGCAGCGACTTGTCGCCAAGTTTGAGTGCGGGGTACTTCGACTACAACCCCATTGAAGGGAGGAATTTGCAGTTCAGTACCAACCGTTACTGTCCCGTTGTTGATAGATGGATTCATGGCGATAATTGTTGCTGGCATCAGCTTGTAGCCCTGTGCTATGCCCTCTAAAGTCTCACCACGAGAAACTTGATGGCGTTGAATGCGAGATAGGGCAGGAATTGGACAACTTGGTACAGCATTGGCGCTTTGTGGTTGTGGCATTGTGGATATTAACCCCAAAGTGCTAACTAAGCCATATAAAAACATTGAACGATAGGAAAAAGTCATGTTCACAAGTTCAGAGAGCGCTAATTCTAGATTTTAGTTGGGGAATCTTAAAGATGGGATATTTTTTTGGCTTGATTCCAAGTTTTCTCCCCTACAAAATTGTTCCTTGCACCCTGCCTGCTTTCTTCTTTTTTGACTACACTTAGAAATTAGTAACTGTTTTGCTGTGAGCGCAATTATTCTTAATTAATTAATATGAAGTTATCTGTGAAGCAACTAGCCATTTATCTGTTTTTAGTAGTAATGGGCGGTGGTTTTGGTGTATTTGGCAGTCGATATCTTTTGCCACATAATCCCTCATTTCTAGAGTTAAAAAATGTCACAGCGGCCTTACCTCCAGAGGCTGTTGTTCCATATTCTGTCCCAGGAGTGGGGAATGCTGTTGGCGGCGATAATGTAAATTTTATTGCTACTGCTGTACAGAAAGTTGGCCCTGCGGTTGTGCGAATTAATGCAACCCGTAAAGTGGCAAATCCGATTTCTGAAGCCTTCAACAATCCTCTGTGGCGGCGTTTTTTCCCAGAGGATGAAAAACCAATTCCTGACGAAAGAATTGAGCGAGGTACAGGCTCAGGATTTATTTTGAGCGAAAATGGGGAATTACTAACCAATGCTCACGTAGTAGCAGAGACAGATACTGTCCAAGTTACCCTGAAAGACGGTCGAACTTTTGAGGGGAAAGTGGTAGGAGTTGATACTGTAACAGATGTAGCAGTGGTGAAAATTCCCGCTGATAAATTGCCGACAGTGAAGTTAGGTAATTCACAAAACTTAATTCCTGGTCAATGGGCGATCGCTATTGGCAATCCTTTAGGTTTAGATAATACTGTCACTATCGGCATTATCAGCGCCACAGACCGCACTAGTTCCCAAGTTGGTGTTCCCGATAAGCGCGTTAGTTTTATCCAAACTGATGCCGCAATTAACCCTGGTAACTCTGGTGGACCACTCTTAAATGCCCAAGGTGAAGTTATTGGCGTTAATACAGCTATCCGCGCCAATGCTCAAGGACTCGGTTTCGCTATCCCCATAGAAACCGCTGCCCGCATTGCTAATGAGCTATTTATCAAAGGAAAGGCAGATCATCCCTTTTTGGGAATTGAAATGACGGATCTTTCTCCGTCCAAAAAACAACAGTTGAATCAGGTTAACAAACTCAACATTCAGCCAGATGTTGGTGTTGTCATTAAGGAAGTTTTGAAAAATTCTCCAGCAGAACAAGCCGGATTACTTCCCGGAGACGTGATTCAAAAAATCAACGGTAAAGCAGTAAAAATTACAGCCCAAGTACAGAAGATTGTTGATTCAAGTACAGTAGGTGACATTCTCGGAATCGAAGTCAACCGCAGGGGAAAAACTCAAACCTTGAAAGTGCTATCAGGAACATATCCTCAGCAGTAGTTAATAGTACAGACGTGGTAAATTGCGCCTGTACTCTTGACTATTGATTAGACAAATGCTCTAATTGCATTCGTTGTTCCATTTGGCGCAAGAAATATCCGGTCATCATTGCTGATGCTAACAGCCCTGCTAAATTATCCCGGTCTGTAGTAATTTGCACATTAAAACTTTCTCCTGGGAGCATTCCTATCAGCCCTTGGACGTTCTGGGAAATGATTTGTTTAATTTCCGGGCTAACTGACTGGGCTACACGGGCTAGGACTTCGGGAGACTGATGCTGCAAATATTTGAGTAACTGGTTCGGATTTTCCCCAAAGTGATCGTTCAAAAGCTGATTAGGGTGTTGCTCAGAGTTGTCATTCAAAAAGTCAGGATCAAACACCATTGGCAATTTTCTTGAGCTTAGTTGCTAATTCTACTCTAAACCATAGTCAACGGATAGTGCATTCTTGTAAAGTTGCAACGCATCTTATTGATAAGCAAGGCAACTGAAAACTCTGGAGAAACAGCAACGCATCTACACTTTTCATGCTATTCCTCCCGTCAGGGGGATAAATAGCTGGACGTGAATACTTATCGTTAGGATCAGGCAGGAGACAGGAGGGAAGAGGAGTTAAACGGCGTGAATTTTTCTTCACAATTGTGTCTAAATATATGTTGATATCAATCCAATTGATATGGAATGGGGGATTGAAAATATATTAAACGCTTTACATTCTCGCTTAGAAGTGTCTACTCATTTACAGCCATCTTCAGCTGCTTGTGGAGGTTTGAGCCTCCAGTGACGCTGACTACAAATTAGAACATCAAATTTTGTATTTAGGATGACAAAGTATTTGATGTTTTATACTTGATTTTAATTGTGAAGTATATGCTGTGGCAATCCTAAATCTATGTTAAGCAAATCAGTTGCTTGTTTCATTTTCTGTATTAGTAAGAGTCTAGCAATGCTAAAATCATACGTCACAAATTAGATAGGATTGCTATGTGCAGATTCAAATCACAAGTATTGAATTTAGCTAAAGTAAAAGCAAAATGATGACAACTCCTCTAGGTAGCTACAGGTTGTTTCAGAAACTACATCCACTGTCCCTGTTAGCACAACTCAGTACTCGACGAGTGACAGGATGCTTAAATGTATTTACTAATATAGTTTCTTGGTCAATCTATTTACAAGACGGTAAACTAACTTATGCTACTTATTCAGTTAAAGTATTTGAGCGTCTTGAAAGTCACTTACAACGCTTAAATCAGAAAATTCCCACTTTTAACAGTGTAACTTATGAACAGATGGGGCTAATTTCCGCAGCCCAAACCGAGTTAATAGCAAACGCAGACTATCATGCTATTTGCTGGTTAGTAAAACAAGACTATATTACCTCTGCACAAGCTGGAATGCTGATAGAAGAATTAGCAAAAGAAGTCCTGGAATCATTTCTATGTCTAAAAGAAGGTAACTATAAACTTAATTCTGATAATTCTTGGGATGAACTACCAAAGTTCTGTCATTTAGATTTGCAATTGATTGTAGAACATTGTCAAAAGCAGTTACGCTATCGCCAGAATATCAAACCAGTAATATCATCTCATAGTAGTTCACCAACTCAGGTATTACCAGAAAATCAACCAGAAGAAAAATCAGCTAAATTACCAAAAATATCTCTTGCTAACCAGAAAAATCACAAAAATAAGCAGTCGTCTCTTAGCAAAAATCATTATACAATTGCCTGTATTGATGATAGTCAAGCAGTTTTAAATTCTCTTAGGCATTTCTTAGACGAACAGACATTCATAGTAGTCTTGATTAATGACCCAATTAAAGCTTTAATGCAAATTATCAGAAGTAAACCTGATCTGATTTTGTTAGATGTAGAAATGCCCAATTTAGATGGTTATGAACTCTGCTCATTATTACGGAGACATTCAGCATTTAAAAATACACCTATTATTATGGTAACGGGAAGAACAGGCTTTATTGACAAAGCAAAAGCTAAAATTGTCAGATCATCAGGCTATTTAACCAAGCCGTTCACTAGAGCAGATTTACTAGTAATGGTGTCTAAACACATTAGCTAATTGAGTAATTGCCAGTCAAATAGATAAATTATTAATACTGGCAATGGAGATTTTAATAATACTTATCGTGAAGTTGAAACTTACTGATGATAATTTCGATATTTGACGATAAAAATAGCCAATTAAATGATATTAGTAAATAAATATGCCATCAATAAGCTAAAAATCTTCCATATATGGCAAATTCCAAAATAACCCTGTACTATCAACCCATCCAAAGCTCCTTAGGAAACAGCTATCTTAAATTTCAACTCAATCAACAAACTACGGCTGTTTTATCAATTAATCATACCCAAGAGGCGATTATTATACCAGTTGAATCCGTGACAGCAATGCCGAATATGCCCACTTGCGTATTAGGATTAATGAATTGGCGTAGTCGGATTATTTGGGTAATTGATCTGCCAAAAATGTTTAATTTAGAATGCTTAGATCATCGACTTCGACAGTATAATATCATCGTTATCAAAGTTGAATCATTGCTGTTGGGCTTAGTTGTGCAAGAAATTAAAGGTACAACTAAATTGATGTCTGATAATATTCATTCTCCTGTAGGACAAGTGGCTTCTAGTTTAGTTCCTTATTTATGTGGCTGCGTAGAGCAGAAAGAAGAAACTTTACTCGTATTAGATGCACAAAATATTGTAAATTATGCTAATCTTCGCAGTGATTAAGTCATCATAAAGAATCGCTCTTTACTGTTATTTTTAATAACATCAGGGGAATTATTTCATGTTTAATAAAACCAAGGCTGATCAAAATGGTGATACTAAAAATAAAGCATCTATAATGGCATCACCAAAAGTTACTGATACTAAAATCGAGATAGCTATTAAGTCTGATAATGAGACAAATAAAAATTACTTTGGCAATTCTGCATTTAAATATTTGCAGCGGCTTAAATTAAGCACAAAAGCGATATTTTTTGCACTTGCTATTGGTACATTACCAGTAATGGGAATGGGAATAATTGCCTACATATCTGGTAGTAAATCGATTAATAAGCAAATTATCATAAATCAAGAAACTGGAGTGACTAGCTTCAGCGACACTATTAATCGGTTTTTGTTGGCAAGGTATGGAGATATTCAGATACTTTCTAATCTCCCCTTTTTGACAAATGCTCAAGTTAGTCAAACTACTGTTCTTCCCCAAAAACAGGCAGTATTAAACCGCTTTATCACGGCTTATAAAGCCTATGACAGTGTAGCAGTATTGGATCTGAATGGGCGAATAATTCTGCAAAATAGCGGTAAAGCAATACAAGAGGAAAGAACCAAAAAATATTTCCCAGAGGTTTTGCAAAAAAACGCTGTTGTGATTAGTCAACCCGAAAAATTAGAAACTGTTGGTTTAGTAATTTATATAGCTGCACCAGTTAAAGAAGGAGCCACAGGAAAAACTATTGCGATAGTGCGAACCCGGATACCTTTACAACTTTTAGAAAATTCCATTAAAAATGAACTAACCAATAATAATAACTATTATTTGGTTGATGCTTCAGGAAAACTATTCCTCAGTCCTAAGTCAGATTTATTAGGGCAAGAGGCTACAGTAATATATCCTAGTTTAGCGAACTTACTGGCTAGGCAAAACATCAATGATTTAACAGGAGTTCAAACAATTAATCAAAAGCCAGAAATAATCAGTTATGTGCCATTGAGAAAAATAAAAGGTTTACCGGAACTCAACTGGCAGGTAATTATGTCTCAAGATGCAAAAACAGCTGTTGAGCCGCAAAGACAATTTCTGATTTTTATTGCTAATAGAACAGCACTGATAGCATTCTTAATGACATTACTTGTAGCTTGGTTAGCTCAGGAAATGACAAAGCCAAATTCAGATAAATCTGCGGTAGTAGCAATCCGGGCTGAAGATGAAATCAAAACTCCTGTAGAAATTCCCAGAGAGAATGAAATACCCATCTCTGTCAAAGAGTCGGAAATTCAAGCGAATAGAGAAGCTACCTCAGAGCAGCAATGGCAACAAAAAGACACACTACATCTGCAACTTTTGAAGTTAATTACCGAGGTAGAAAATGCTGCTCACGGAGATTTGACGGTACAAGCTGATATCGTATCTGGGGAAGTTGGTACTGTTGCCAATGTTTTCAACTCAATTGTAGAAACCCTACGAGATATTGTCACCCAAGTCAAACAGACTGCGATACAAGTCAATACAGCCCTTGGCTCAAATCAAGATGCTATCCAACAATTAGCAGAGATATCACTTACACAAGCTTCTGAGATCAATCGCACCTTAGAAGCTGTCGAACAAATGACCAGTTCCATGCAAGCTGTAGCTGATGACGCTCAACAAGTTACTGCGATTGCAAATCATGCTAACCACACCGCTACTAAAAGTGGAAAAGCGATGGATTTGACAGTGCAGAATATTCTGTCTTTGCAAGAAACAGTCGGTGAAACTGCTAAGAAAGTTAGGCATTTAGGAGAATCCTCCCAGCAAATTTCCCGCGTAGTGTCTTTAATTAATCAAATTGCCATCCAAACTAATTTATTAGCGATTAATGCAGGTATTGAAGCGGCGCGGGCTGGGGAAGAAGGTCAAGGTTTTGCGGTAGTTGCTGAAGAAGTTGGAGAATTAGCGGCTCGGAGTGCGGCTGCTACTCAAGAAATTGAGCAAATTGTCGAGAAAATTCAACGAGAAACTAATGAAGTAGTCAAGGCGATGGAGATAGGAACTACTCAAGTAATTGAAAGTACCCAAATTGTTGAAGATGCTAAACAGAGTTTGGGTGAAATTTTAGATGTGTCCCAGCAAATAGATGCTTTAGTCCAGTCAATTTCTACAGCTACTATTTCTCAGGTACAAACATCTCAAGTTGTGAGCCAATTGATGAAAGATATTGCTGCTACCTCCGAACACACCAGCAATTCTTCGCACCAAGTTTCTCAATCTCTACAAAAAACTGTGGAAATTTCCCAGCATTTACAACAGACTGTCGAGACTTTTAAAGTCAATTAAGTCAGTCATTAATTACCAGTGGCATAAATTCCTAAATTATCAATTCCAAATCTAAAACTGAATGACTGAGGACTAATGATTTATGACGAATGATAAAGAACTGGAAATCCAGATGCAGTTTCTGGAAGAGGCAACTGATTATTTAAACACATTAGAAAGTATCTTGCTAGAAATCGATACTAGCAAGCATATCGATTTAGATAATATCAATGCTGCAATGCGAGCCGCTCATTCTATTAAAGGTGGCGCGGCTATGATGGGGTTTCGGGTATTGAGTGATTTGTCTCATCGGCTAGAAGATTCTTTTAAGGTTCTGAAAACCAGTAAAAATTCCCTAGAAATTGACACTCATTTACAGAGTTTATTGTTATCTGGTGTTGACTGGCTGCGGCAAATTGTAGATTTGTTATCACAAAGAAAAGCTCTAGATGATAAGTGGTTAAAAACATTTTGCTATCCGATTTTTGATGAATTACATCAGCGGTTGGGTGATCCGTCTCCTGAAGATATTAGAACCATGCTATCCTCAGAAGATAGTCAGGGAATTATTCCATTGTTATTTGAAACCGAAGTAGAAGAGTATTTGCAGCGACTAGAATCTCTGTTAGCAAATAGTTCTCAACTGGAGTTACAGCAAGAAGTGGGGATAATGGCGGCAGAGTTGGGTGGGTTGGGGGAAATGCTTCAGTTAACTGCTTTTACTCAGCTTTGTGAATCAGTTAATCATCACTTAAAAACTGCTCCTGATCGCTTTGTAGAAATTGCTCAGTTAGCATTGCAAGCATGGCGGCGATCGCAAGCTTTAGTGCTGACAAATCAAAAAAATAGCTTACCAAGAGATATTCATCTAGGTGCAGTTAGAAATATTCAAAAGCAGGTTATTACCTCGCCAATAGTCCCAATTAATGAAAATTTATTGGTAGATGAGGAGGTAATTACTGATTCTGAATCATTAGAGATAGAGTTACCACCAGAAATTAATGCTGTTAATTTTCCTGAACCAAACAAAACGGTTACTCCAGAAATTCCATCTTTAGATTATAAACAAATTGAACGTAAAGGTGATATTATCACTGTTTCTAAAGATAAAGAAAATCATGAAAATACAGTTCGAGTTCCTAGTAAGCAACTAGAGGAGATTAATGATTTATTTGGAGAAATAACTATCCAGAGGAATGGACTAAATTTACAATTAGAAAGATTACGAAAATTAGTCTTTGGTCTTAGCCAACGAGTACAAATTCTTGATCAAGAACATCAAGAAGTACGGTTAGCATATGAAAAAATTATTACGGAAACTTTGGCAGCTAATCATCAGACACCAGACAGAGATGCAGATGTCAATGGGTTAGAAATGGATGCCTATCAAAAATTAAATTTGTTATCTCAGGAAGTGATGGAAACTATTGTTCAAGTAGCAGAAGTCACTAGCGATATTCAATTGAGTGTTGATGATACAGATCAAATTGCGCGAAAGCTAAATAAGACATCTAAGCAAGCTCAGAGAAAGTTAACACAAGTGAGGATGCGTCCTTTATCTGATTTGGTAGAACGTTTTCCCAGAGCAATTCGTGATTTAAATGTTGAGTATGGCAAAAATGTCCAATTAAATATTGAAGGTGGGAAAACTTTAATTGAACGCAGCATTTTAGAGGCTTTGAATGAACCTTTAATGCATTTGTTACGTAATGCTTTTGATCATGGAATTGAAGATCCAGCAACTCGTCATGCTCAAGGGAAGCCAGAACAGGGATTAATTGAAATTAAAGGATATCACCGCAGCGATCGCACTATCATTACAATGCGTGATGATGGTAGAGGCATTTCTCTAGAAAAAATCCGCCAACGCGCCATCACAATGGGTTTAGATACAGCATTAATAGCTGGTGCTAATGATGAAGAACTACTATCCCTGATTTTTGAACCTGGGTTTACGACTTCTGATCAAGTCACAGCTTTATCTGGTCGTGGTGTAGGTATGGATGTTGTTCGCAATAACCTGACACTGGTGCGGGGTGATATTAAAGTTGATACACAGCCAGGAATTGGCACGACCTTTACTTTATCAGTACCCTTTACACTGTCAGTTGCACGAGTGTTATTGGTAGAGATTGATACTAATAATGTACGACATCAGCGTATGGTCTTGGCAGTTCCTACAGACGTAGTTGCGGAAATCTTCTTACTGCAAAACGATCAGGTTTTCTCAATGGATGGTGGAGAATTCCTCAACTGGCAAGATACTATGTTACCTTTAATGCGTCTAGGTAATTACTTTGAGTTTAATTGTTCCCACTACAATAGTTTAGACATAGAAAGTCCCACAGGCATTAATGCCAGTAGCGTGTTAATAGTCAAAAATGATCATCAACCAGTGGCTGTGCAAGTAGACCGTTGCTGGGGTGAACAAGAAGTGGCAATTCGCCAAGTTGAAGGAAATATACCTTTACCCGAAGGTTTTAGCAACTGCACAATTCTCGGTGATGGTCGGGTAGTACCACTGGTAAATACTAATGAGTTGGTATCTTGGATTACGAATAATCAACGTCCCCACAGAAGTAATAAATTACCTAAAACTAGATTAAAAACAGCTTTTCTTAAACCACAAAAAGATAAACCTATAGCTAGACCTGCTCACCAAAAAGGCATGATTTTAATTGTCGATGACTCAATTAATGTCCGCCGTTACTTAGCTCTCACTTTAGAAAAAGGAGGGTATCAAGTTGAACAGGCTAAAGATGGCCAAGATGCTTGGGAAAAGTTAGAAAGCGGCTTAAAAGTTCAAGCTGTAATTTGTGATATTGAAATGCCACGTCTTGATGGTTATAGCTTTCTAGATCGTGTTAAATCCAACACAGAATTTAAAAATATTCCTATTGCTATGTTGACTTCTCGTAGCAGTAATAAACATCGTCAAATGGCTATGCAATTAGGTGCGCGAGCTTATTTTTCTAAACCTTATAATGAGCAAGATTTATTGAGAACTTTGGAAGATATGATTATGAGAATGGCAGAAACAATATCATCTAATAATTGAATAGATCACTTTAAAAGGATGTTGATAAACCGACTAGAAGTCACATATACCAAAGAGAAAACCCACCTGAGTGGGTTGAATTTCTGTTATTATTAGGACTTACGCAAGTGTCACACTAAAAATCTGTTGTAGGGTGCTTTACTACTGCATAAATCCTGCAAATAAACAGATTGTTGATATCTGACGCACCCTACCAATGTGCCAGTTGCGTAAGTCCTCATTATTTGTATCTCTGACAGTAGTCGAAGGCTTTTTTATATTCGCCCAATACTGTTAAAACATCCTCTAAGCAGGTTGTTCGGTTTTAGTTGTATCAGAACTGGGTTGTTCAGTAGTGGCTTGTTCCTTCTTATCATTTTGCTGTTCAGGAGATTGTTGTACTTGTTGCAGGTGAATGTTATTAACTTGGGTAATGAATTGTTCCACAGATTGACTTATCCGTTGTTTTTGTTCAGATTCATCAGTAATGTCATAACAACGATAAGCTGGTGTAATTCCCAAAATAAACTTTTCTTGTTCTGCTTCTAATAACTCAACAATTGTGTTAGCAACAATTGCATTCTTCTGAAAAGGAAAAGAAGTGACTATACTGGCAACAATAGAAGCAAGAGCCGGACAGATTACCGGCAGCCATTTCAGCCAAGCTTGTCCCGCTTCTAACTTATCTACCAATACTAGAATTGGTGTAACACCAGACAAAATAACAGTAGAAATTTGCAGAATGTAGTAAAGATTTCTTGCCCAATTTCTAATGTTTTTATAATCATTAATCAAATCTTGACAATACTCTAAAGCTTTGGCTCTAGCAGGGATAATGGTATTGTTTTCCAAGGAATTACTAAGGGTTAATAAAGAGGTATAAAGTTCAGCTTTTTTTTCAAGTTCAATTTTTTGTGCTTCCTTCTGAGCAGTGTTAACTGAGCTTCTGTTGAGTAGAAACAAAAAAATCGCAATAGCTAAGGCTGCTGAACCAGCTATGACATATTCTTGATTAGCGGAATCGAAATAAATGATGATAGCAGCACTGATAAAAACAGCTGCTAATAAATAATCAATCAGCCTTAAAAACAACAACATTTTTTCACCTGATAAAAAAACGAATGAGATGTATGGGCAATTTTCAATTGGATGCTTAAAATTTGCTATTTTTTAAATAGTCCTTGTCTAATAATCCCTTGAAAATTGGGTGAAAAGCCTGAAAAAGGTCATTTTCACAAACAACAAAATATATTACACTAAAGTAGTATTCAATACAAGTTTGTTAAGATATTAGTTAACAAAAATACTATCATCTAAATTTACTCTGAGGATATGGGGATGTACTGACAGCAGTTTTTATGTATTTGTACCACACGCTAAGTTTTCTATTTCGGCTCTTCCTTTGTGTGAGATATAAAAATGTAGTTGATTTCCTCGAAAACATCTGTAAATTAACCTTAAATTTTCTCCTGATCTTTAAGGAAGATTACTATCTTTTAAACGGTAATAAAGAAAAAAATTAAGATAACACTCAGAGTAAGAGCAAAGATTAATGCATATTCAAATCTACGATTTATAAATCCAATAGCAGCAATTAATCCCAGGAGTAGAATAGCGATACCAACATATTGTTCTTTTTGCCAACCCCTAGCAATTAATATATCTGGAGGTGGTGTGCTTTTGGAAGGTGTTGCTTGAATATTCTTATTTGTTATTGGTAAGTATTTAGTAATTACATTCATATATCTATCTGCTTTTATTTTTCCTAGGTTGTTCATAAACACTTTTAAATTCCTGACTGCAATATTGAAGCTTTGAAAAAATTAAACATTTTATATTTTTCATATTGCTATAAATAAATCCTACAACAAACTATAAATAAATCCTATAAATAAATCCTATAAATAAATCGGCTTTATGAATCTATAACTTTGGGTTTTCACTATTATTACTAAGGATAGCTTTAAAAGCTCACTCATATCACTTTTGGTAAAAATAAGCCCATGCAAATTAGGTCTCTAGGAAGAGGATAGCAATTGGATAAAATTTTACGATAGGCATATAGAAGTTAAGAAATTCTATAATTGCAAGAGGTCTAATATAATGGCTCTTTACAAATTACAAGAGTTTGATCCTAACTATCGTGATACCCTTGAAGGTAAAGATATTAAAGGATTCGGAGTTTACAGCCAAGGAACTAACGAAAAGATTGGTAGTGTTAATGATATTTTAGTTGATGATGAAGGTCATTTTCGTTATTTAGTCATTGACTTAGGGTTGTGGATTTTCGGTAAGAAAGTATTACTCCCCATTGGTAGGACTCGTATCGAGTACAATACCAATCGGGTTTACGCCATTGCATTAACAAGAGAACAAGCTGACAATTTACCCGAATTTAATGAACGTCTAGTTGCAGATTACGACTATGAAGAACGGGTACGGGGAATATATCGCAATCCCCAGTATGTCACCACACCTTTGGAAACATCATCTCCCCTCGAATCATCAGTACCTGTAGACTCATCAACAACCTCGGCACCAAGAACTACATCAGCTTACGACCGCGATACCTATAGCTACGAACATGAGCCTGATTTGTTCAACTTGAATGAGCAAGATCATCAAACTCTAAAATTGTATGAAGAAAGACTTATTGCCAATAAAAACCGTCGCAAGATGGGGGAAGTCACAGTTGGTAAGCACGTAGAAACTGAAAAAACACGAGTTTCAGTACCAATTGACAGAGAACACGTTGTCATTGAACGTGTCACACCAGATGACGCTGGTAGAACTGTTTCTTCTCGTGAAGCTGACTTCCATGAAGGTGAAGTTGCTCGCATGGAAATTTACGAAGAAACACCTGAAATTCGCAAAGAGGCATTTGTCAGGGAAGAAGTTAGAGTTAAAAAAGTAATTGAGCATGATCAGGTTGAAACTCAAGAAACTGTGCGTCGTGAGGAGTTAGATGTAAGTTCCCCTAATCTACCAATTGAAGAACGATAACTGGTTTGTAAAAAATGACAATTTGATATTTGATTTTCATTTTTTTAAGTAAGACTGAGTCGTCTAAACTAACCTAGCCCGCATAGGCGGGCTAAATAATTTCATTCATTTTCCAAGAAAACTATTAAATCGGTTTACATAAACACATAACACTAATCAATAAACTATATGCCTGAATATTTAATTTCGGAAAAACTAGGAACACAAAATCCAGAAATAAATGCGTCTGTTAATTTAGAAAATTTAGCGGTGGTTGAGGAAAAAATTATTCCTCTTTTAGAAGAAAAACTAATTGTTGATAGTAAAAAGCAAAAAGTGGGAGAGGTTATTGTTCGTAAACAAATTAAAACTCACATTATACAAGTTCCTGCTCGTCGAGAAACTTTAATTGTTGAACAAATTAGCCCAGAATATCAAAAACTCGCAGAAATTGATTTACGTCAAGGAGAAATTTCTGGTGTAGAGTTAACTACAGGTCAAATCTCACAATTTCCAAGTTTTGATAGTAATTTAATGGTCTATGGTGAGTTTAGTTCTCCAAAAATTGCTAGTTTACTTTTAAACGCAATTGCTCTAGACCAAAATAATGGGTGCCAGCATATAAAATTGGCAATTATCCTAGAAACTGAGTCCCAACAGCAAAAGTATCAAGAATGGTTTAACCGCTGCGCTCAAGATCAACAACCAAAGTTTTGATAGTAGTTAATTTTATGGTGGGTAATCCCCACCTTTTTTATGAATTATGAGTTATGAGGTGTATATCTTCTGCGATTATATATGGCAAAAACTAAAACACAAAATGTTAATAATCCTGCTAAATATAAAGGATAGCCATAGGTTATGGGGTTAGATTGTTTGACAATCACTCCGGCAATTACAGGACCAATACCATTAGAAATACTTAAATAAGATGCATTCAAACCTAAAGCAGTTCCCTGATCTTGTGGTTGAGCATTAAGAGAAATTAACGTGCTAATCATAGGTTGAACGAGAGAATTAAATATTGAAAAGATTATACTGACAATCACAAAATATGTAATATTAGGTAAAAGTGGCATCAAAGCAAATGACAAACTCCGAAAAAACAAACCTAAAAATAATATTTTAACTACATCAATTTTCTTGCTCATTACGGACACTCCCCAGGTTTGCATAAGTACACCTAGAATCCCAAATAATAAAAATAATAATGTTAAAGACTTACTGTTTTGACCTAATACTTGAATAAAGTAAGGTTGGAAAGCATAGGTAAACATAGTAAAAGTTGTTCCCGTTAAAAAATTAATTAAGAGCAAAATACCGACTCCCGGCATTGCTAAACCTTTAATTAAATTTCCTAAGCCTAAATCAAAAATATTCTTGGATTTGGTAGCTTGACTTTGAAGAGTTTCCGGTAAAAAGAATATTGTCATTAACAGGGCTACAAACGCCACTGCACCAGAAACTAAAAAGGCAGCCCCTAAAGAAAACTGTTGTGCTAATAAGCTAGTAGCTGGCCCTAAGACAAAGCCTAAACCCATAGCTGCTCCATAAATTCCAAAGGCTTGAGCGCGATTTTTGGGACTGGTGAGATCAGAAATTACCGCTTGAGCAACAGAAGCATTCCCTCCGGTGATACCATCTAAAAATCGGGCGAAAAAAAGCAGCCCCGCAGTTGTTGCAGTTCCAGCTATGGAGTTAGCGATAACAGTTCCCGCTAAACTGATTATTAATAAAGGCTTACGTCCAAAACGATCAGACAATTTACCAATGACAGGAGTGGCAAAAAATTGAGCGATAGAGTAAATAGAAAATAGTAAACTGGTTTGGAAATCGCTTAAACCAAATTGTTTACCATAAAGATAGATAATGGGAATTAAAATTGTAAAACTCAGGGAGTTCACAAAGGCAATTAAAGCAGTAATCCAAAAGTTGCGATTCATCAGGATTAAATAATCACCAGATATGTGATCTTATAACTGTATTTAACACTTCTGTCATACTACCATTCATCATGCTTTTGGTTACTCCCCATGAAATTTCGGAAATTTCGATTGCAGAGACAGTCTAGGAAGCAAAAAAAAGTTATCATCCCACGAGTTCACATCAAAATCCACAATGGACAATTTGAAATCATAGGTATGGGTGCTTGGCATTCTTACTGGCGTGATCCTTACCATCTGCTACTAACGATTCCCTGGGTTGGTTTCTTGATCTTAATTTGTGTGTTTTATGTAGCTATTAATGCTTTGTTTGCCTCCGCTTATTGGCTAGGAGGAGATTGTATAGCTAATGCTCAACCAGGTTCTTTTGCAGATGCCTTTTTCTTTAGTGTGCAAACCTTGGCATCTATTGGTTACGGTGCTATGTATCCAAAAACAACTTATGCCAATATCATTGTCACTATTGAAGCAATGATTGGTGTGGTGGGAATTGCGGTGATGACAGGATTAGCCTTTGCCCGTTTCTCTCGACCAACTGCCCGTGTGATCTTTAGCCGTGTAGCTGTTATTACACCCCATCAAGGAGTGCCAACGCTGGCATTTCGTACTGCTAATCAGCGCCGTAACATGATTTTAGAAGCTCAGATGCGGATGTATTTAATGCGCGATGAAATCACAGTAGAAGGATATTCCATGCGGCGAATTTATGATCTCAAACTTTTACGTCATCAAACACCTAACTTTTCTTTGTCCTGGTTAGTAATGCATATTATTGATGAGTCTAGTCCTCTTTATGGAATGACAGCAGAATTACTAACTCAGACTAATTCTTTGCTGATGGTTTCTGTTAGTGGTATTGATGAAACGGTGGCACAAGTTGTCCATGCTCGTCATAGTTATAGTGCTAATCAAATTCTCTGGAATCGTAGATTTGTTGATATTATGCACCACACCCCTGATGGACATCGCTATGTGGACTACAATCATTTTCATGATGTCTTGCCTGTAGATAAAGTAGGTTGATATTTCTGGGCAAGATGCTATTTAACAACTAAAGTGGTTGTTGACAGCGGTTTGGATGTCAGTTGTATGGAATTCTTTCAAAAAACTCCAGTTCTGCTACGAAGAGCTTTCAGACTTTCAGCTTGCTGTAATACTCTTTCGGTAATGCGATCGCATACTAACTCACAAAGCTCAAAAATTATCGGATCTGCAATCTCATAAAAAGCACTAGTACCCTTGGGCTGACGAGCTAAAATCCCCGCCTGAGTTAATACTTTTAGGTGCTTAGACAGATTTGCTTGCCCTAAACCAGTCGCCTCTGCAATCTCCATCACATTCATCGCACCTGATTTCAGACAGGTCAAAATTTGTAATCTACTCCCCTCTGATAGCACTTTAAAATAGTCAGCAACTGCCGCGAGAATAGCTGGATCAGTTTTGGATGGCTTCTTTTTGGGCATAGGGAGACTCAATCTTTAGCAAAATAATTGTTTAATCACTAATTAGTATTATAACTAACTGTCAATTAACAGCGGCGAATAAAACAGATTATTTGGGCTAATTTCAGAGTTTGCTGGTATCAATAGAGGAAATACTCTTTTATTTCACATTCCAATACTCAGAAGTAAGACGAAAATGGTAAGATTACTAAAAAGTTATTTAGTTAATTAGTCACTAATTTCGTTATTGCTTTGATCCTGTTCTGAATCTCCAATCACAAACTTGTAATTATTTATGGATGTAAATGAAATTTTAAACCGTTATCTAGCGGGAGAACGCAGCTTTCAGCGAGTTAATCTACAAGAAGCAGAGCTAACGAATGCTAACCTTACAGGCTCAGATTTTAGCTATGCTGATTTACGTCAAACACGGCTAGGTAAAACCAACTTCAGCCAAGCTTGTTTACGGGAAGCAGACCTGAGTGAAGCCATCCTTTGGGGAACAAACTTGAGCAAAGCAGACTTGTATCGTGCCATTCTACGTGAAGCTGATTTGACTGGTGCAAAGCTAATTCTGGCTCGTTTAGATGAAGCAAACTTAATTAAGGCTAGTTTATGTGGTGCTAATTTGCATGGTGCAAAACTCTCTCGTGCGCTGATAATTAAAGCTGATTTTCGTCCTAGTTCCGACCAACGCACAGATTTAGGGTATGCAGTTTTGAGTGAAGCAGATTTGAGTTACGCTGACTTACGAGCCGCTTCACTGCACCATGCTAATTTGGATCATGCAAAGTTATGTCGAGCCAATCTCAGCCGAAGTATACAGTGGGGAGATTTAGCAACTGATTTGACTGGAGCTAGTTTGCAAGGTACGGATTTAAGTTATGCAAATCTCACTAATACAATATTGCGAAACGCCAATTTACAAGGAGCCGATTTAACAGGAACAATTCTCACCGATGCTGATTTGGAAGGAGCGATTATGCCTGATGGTACAGTATCTGGATAATTTTTTAAACGCGGAGTCACGCTGAGGTTAACGCAAAGTGACGCAGAGGTTTTTGGTGTTTTATGTTAAGTTGGGTTGATGTAAAAAACCCAACCTACATTTTTATTTAAGTGGTGCAATGTTATTAGAAAATATC
This sequence comes from Anabaena sp. PCC 7108, assembly GCF_000332135.1. Lineage (NCBI taxonomy): Bacteria > Bacillati > Cyanobacteriota > Cyanophyceae > Nostocales > Nostocaceae > Anabaena > Anabaena sp. PCC 7108. The sequence continues at coordinate 470,784 of NZ_KB235896.1, read as the reverse complement.
AATTTATCTGAACTACCATCAGTCTATTTACTTGAAAAAGATCGTCTTCCTAATTGTGCAGCTATCTACTTTATCTCTGATAGTCAAGGTCAGATTATTTATATAGGTCGAACTGTCAACTTATGTGAAAGATGGAAAGCACACCATAGATTTCATCAACTAAGAAGATTTAATAAAAAGAATAGACTCAATATTTGTTGGTTGACTTGTAACCGTGATTTAGAAACTCTCGCAAATCTCGAAAATGAGTTTATTAGGTTATACAAACCACCGCTAAACTGGTCAAAAGTAATAGCACCAATTAAAAAAATAACTCCAGCCGAAATTGCATTACAGCAAAGTCTTCAGCAGTTATCCAGGTTCAATGTTATGATATTTGGGTTTGACCCAATTTTAGACAAAGAACCACCAACAATATATTTATTGTATCCTGTTTATGGAATGAAAGGATTCTCTGGAAGTATTAGAACTGCATTAAAAAACATTAATAAAAAGGCTAGTGCTTTAAAGTGGAAAGAATATAAAACAGAACGTAAATCTTCAGGTAAATTCGGATATTGGGAGACTGAATATAATGGATTAAGAATAGATATATCTCCTGCTCAAAGTTTAGTTGACTTTATGCAATATTCTACTCGTCGGACTTTAGCTGGAGTAGAACTTATGGCTTTTAGTAGCGAACAACTAGAAATAATTTTAGAAAAAATGCCAGATAATGAGCAGAATACATCAGGTTTAGGTGCTTTGGAAGATGATCCTATTTCTGTAGAAATGGTTGATAAAAATAAATCTACAAATGGAAAGGATAAAGATGTCGGTGAAGTTGAATCTTGGGAGGAATTAGAAGCAATGGCTGAAGGTGAAGTTAGAGTAATGACTCGTCAGTTTGTATATGTTGATGATGTGGAAATAGAGGTTTGTGATAACGAAAATGGAAAGCATTTTGTTAGGCACAATGTTTACTGGTGGATAATGCACGGACAAAAAAATCCCAGCCGCCAGTATAGTAATATCATAGAAAATACCCAAAATGCAGTTGATAGATTACCTACTATCAGATGGTCTGGCTATAGGTTTAGATTTGAGATAATTAAATTTAGTGAAGATGATGTTGAAGTTGAAAGTGTACTACTTCCACTAGCTATGTTTGAAGACCTAATGAAAGACAAGTCAGGGGTTAGTAGTAATGTTATAGAAGAGATTCAAAAGGGTGAGTACACATTAAAGCCAAATGATAGTAATAGGATAAAAATATTCACATGGCTACAGTCAAATTCTATATCTTCTCTGCTTCAAACCAAAAATAGCGAATAAAAATGGCGTGGCTAAATTTAGGTATGAAATTCACTGGCTTTAATTGTGAAAATTCTTACCTTTGCGCCTAACGCACTTCGTGCTAAAGCCTACGGCACGCTCCGCGAACGCTCCGCTGCTGCGCCTTTGCGTGAGACATTTACATTTAATAGGTTGGGTTAAAAGCAACCCAACCCCAATCATTTAACGCACAGTTCCCCGTAAAGCTTCAGTATCAATCGGTTTAATTAAATAAACGAGAAGGAGATTCCAAACAATTGCTGTTATTAAAGGTAGTTTGCGGATAAATTTCACGACTTTGTTACTAGAACTGCGGGAAATCTCGGATATTTTTAAATTGTAATCTGAGCATTGTTGTAGAAGTGGGAAAAACTGAGGATGTTCGGTATTTAACATGACTGGAAAAGCGCGTCCAGCAGTTTCGTTGGTGTTGCGAACCACTTGCTGATCAAATTCTGTGGGTTCAAGTCCTAGCAAATGGTAGAAACTACCTCGTTCGTGAACTGTCAAAGTGTGAGTAGCAAATACCGATAACAAGAAAAACCGACTCCAAAGTCTTGATTTCCAGTTGTTCCAGAGTTTGGGTTGAGAACGTAACAAAGCCTTGAATATATCCCCATGTCGGTTTTCATCTTGACACCAACTCTCAAATTTACGAAAAATTGGGTAAAACTGATGCTCTGGATGCTTTTGTAAATGGTGATAGATAATGATGTAACGCCAATAACCAATTTTTTCTGATAAATAAACACTATAAAGCACCCACTCCAATGGGAAAAATGTATAGGTGCGGGTTTTTGTTACCTCACCCAAGTCCAGAGAAAGTTTAAAATCACCCATTGCTTTATTGAGAAATCCCGCATGACGAGCTTCATCACGCGCCATCAGTTGAAATATTTCCGCTAATAACGGATTACGTTGTTTTAGCTTCCGTGATAATTCTTTAAATAGCAAAAACCCGGAAAACTCGGAAATACAAGAGCGTTCCAAATACTCAATAAAGGCGCTGCGTGCTTCACCATCAATGTGTTCCCAAGACTGCTCAAACTCGTCATCCCGGACGAAATGGTGGCGGTTGTAGTCGGCTCGCATTTCTGCCAACATTGCCTGTAACTCTGTTTCTTGGGCGGAAAGATCCAAATTAGCAGCGGTTTCAAAGTCTGTGGTGTAAAACCGGGGAGTAAGTACGGTTTCTTTGGTTGGGGCTTTAATTCCTGGTTTGGGTAGGGTATTTACCATGATTCCTCTAGTAGTTTGTTTAATAACGTAAGTTGCTAGTTAGGGAAACTGTCTGAATCAAGATGAACAGGATTTAAGGATGAACAGGATGAAGCCTGGGATTTTATCACCAATCATCAATCACCAATCATCAATCACCAATTACCAATCACCCATTACCAGCCTCAACTAGATAACTAGCAACTTGGGTTAATACTTACATAGCTATCAAGTTATGATTACTATAGTTCTTTGACTAGATTCTGTAGTTAAAGCTTTACAATTTTTAAGCAAAGTTGAGTTCGGTAGGGGCTGGGTGCATCAGATATGAAAAACCTACTAAATTTGTAAGTCCTGAGTTAATAGGATTTACGCAAGTGTCACACCAAACATCTATTTTATGGTGTGTCAGATATCAAATATCTGTTTATTTGCAGTATTTTAGGACTTACCCATTAACAAAATTTATCAAATATGGATTGTGGATTTTATCTCTTCTATGGTGTGGTTCGGCAAGCTCACCAACCACGTCAGACCCGATAATTAGCCCACAATTAACAAAATTTTGCCATCTGACGCACCCTACTAAATCTGTAAATCCTGAGTTGATTAAGTTTTGTAACTACCCGATATCTTATTAGCTTAATAGCTATAGAGTTATTAATTGAAGTAACCACTCTTACCAAGAGATTAAGAGGTATTCAGCATGGGTCGTCATTCAGAGAATCATCTGCGGAAATCTACAAGTCAAACAATATTGCTCGCAACTCCAAATTCAGTCAATCCACCTGTAGATTCCCGCCAACGGGCGAAGCAGTTGATGCAGGACATACAGGATGAAATTTGTGCTGGTCTAGAACAACTTGATGGAGAAGCTCGTTTTCGGGAAGACCTCTGGGAACGAGCCGAAGGTGGTCAAGGACGCACCCGTGTGATTCGGGAAGGGCGGGTATTTGAACAAGGTGGTGTTAATTTTTCAGAAGTTTGGGGAGATAGCTTACCTCCGGCAATTCTGACTCAACGCCCAGAAGCAGCCGGACATGATTTCTTTGTGGCTGGAACTTCGATGGTGCTGCATCCTCGTAATCCATATGTCCCGACGGTACACCTCAACTACCGTTATTTTGAAGCTGGTCCGATTTGGTGGTTTGGTGGCGGGGCTGATTTAACGCCATACTATCCTTTTGTGGAAGATGCTGTTCATTTTCACCAAACTTTAAAAGCTGCTTGTGATGCTTCCCATCCAGAATATTATCCGACGTTCAAACGCTGGTGTGATGAATACTTTTATTTAAAGCATCGTCAGGAACAGCGGGGGATTGGCGGGATCTTTTTTGATTATCAAGATGCTAGTGGTAGACTTTACGTCGGTTCTCAAGCCGATAGTCAAGCAGCACTTTACAGCCAGCAAGTGGGAACTGTATCTCGTAATTGGGAAGATATGTTTGCGTTTGTACAACGCTGTGGTCAGGCATTTTTACCGGCTTATTTGCCCATTGCGGAACGACGACAAGAGATGGAATATGGCGATCGCCAGCGTCAATTTCAATTATACCGTCGCGGTCGTTATGTTGAGTTTAATCTAGTGTATGACCGGGGAACGGTTTTCGGGCTGCAAACCAATGGCCGGGCGGAATCTATTCTCATGTCTCTACCACCGCTGACACGCTGGGAATATGGCTATGAACCAGAACCAGGAAGCCCCGAAGCAAAACTCACGGAAATCTTTCTTCAGCCCCAGGATTGGGCGAATGGTTTGATAGCAGCGGAATACAGCATTTAGATATTAACCGTTAGGAGAAAGAATTAATTTCTAATTTTTTCCCTTGTTACCTGTCACCTGTCACCTATTCCCTGTCACCTATTCCCTGTCACCTGTCACCTATTCCCTGTCACCTGTCACCTGTCACCTGTTCCCTGTTCCCTGTTCCCTCTTTATGACATTAAATTTTTCATCAAATCAGCTAGAGAACCCCCAACCTCTGCGACTTAATTGGGTGCCGGTGGCATTTTTCGGTACTATTCATGGACTAGCATTGCTGTCACCCTGGTTTTTTTCCTGGGGTGCTGTGGGTGTAACTTTGTTACTTCACTGGCTATTTGGCAGCATCGGAGTGTGTTTAGGTTATCACCGATTGCTGAGTCATCGCAGTTTTCGAGTTCCCAAGTTGTTAGAGTATGCGATCGCTATTTTAGGTGCATTATCCATCCAAGGTGGTCCGATTTTCTGGGTGGCTGGACATCGTTTGCATCATGCTTACACCGAAGACGAAGAAAAAGATCCCTATTCTGCCCGTAAAGGTTTTTGGTGGAGTCATATGCTATGGATTTTTTATCCCCGTTCCGACTTCTTTGATTATGATTGCTATCAGCGATTTGCTCCTGATTTAGCGCGAGATCCTGTTTACGTTTGGCTAAATCGTTACTTCCTGCTGCTGCAAATTCCCGTTGGCTTGTTGCTGTATGCCCTGGGAGGCTGGTCATTTGTGATCTATGGCGTGTTTTTGAGGTCTGTCCTTCTCTGGCATACCACCTGGCTGATTAACTCAGTAACCCATATGTGGGGATATCGTACCTTTGCAAGCGATGATAATTCCCGTAATCTCTGGTGGGCAGCAATTCTTACTTATGGTGAAGGGTGGCACAATAATCACCATGCTTATCCTCACGTAGCCAAGTGCGGTTGGCGTTGGTGGGAAATTGATGTTACTTGGTGGGAAATTGCGTTATTGAAAACAGTCGGTTTAGCAACAAATGTCAACTTACCGCCTGATTAGACGATTAAATCTGGATATCTTTAATAGAATAGGTATTAGTTATAAACTTGTAATTTACCTCAATACAAAAAATAATTGAGGTAATTTTTGTTGTGTTTTTTGTTGATGAAAATAATATATAGGAATAATATTTGATTTATGAAAAGATACGTAGGGTGCGTCAGACTCCATAAATTCTATTAATAAACAGATTTGTAATATCTGACGCACCCTACAATACCTAATTTTTTTCAAAAATCAAATATGACTTCTATAGCAATCCTATTTTTTATCTAAATTGCAGCAATTACAAATTATCGTAAAAATGTCGAATCAAGTTTGGTTATCACAATTGCAGCAAAATCGAGCGATCGCAGTTATTCGCGCTCCTAAAATAGCATGGGGTGAAAAAATGGCTTCTTCTGTAGCTGCTGGGGGAATGCAGCTAATAGAGATTACTTGGAATAGTGATCGCGCTGCTGATTTAATTTCTTTACTCCGTGCCGAATTGCCTAACTGTATCATTGGTACAGGAACACTATTTAATGTTCAGCAGTTAAAAGATGCGATCGCAGCTGGGGCGCAATTTCTGTTTACTCCCCATACTGACTCAGAAATGATTAAAGCTGCAATAGCCAAAGATGTTCCAATTATCCCAGGCGCACTTACACCTACAGAAATTGTTACTGCTTGGAATCAGGGAGTAAGTAGTGTCAAAGTCTTCCCTGTGCAATCAGTGGGGGGAACTAGCTATATTCAAAGTTTACAAGCTCCTCTTGGTCATATTCCCCTAATTCCTACCGGTGGTGTGACACTAGAGAATGCTAAAGATTTTTTACGATTTGGAGCAGTCGCTGTCGGCTTAAGTGGGGAATTATTCCCAAAAAAATGGCTATTAGAGGAAAATTGGGGTGCGATCGCACTCCAAGCCAAAAAGCTCATACGCACGTTAAATTAATAGTTATGTAGTGAGTAATTGGTAGTGGGTAAACTTTTCTGAGTTACTTCTTCCCCAATTATTCAGTTAGTGAAGAGGAGTGTGTGTACCATGAAAAGTCTGATTTATCCTCACTGGGTGCGTTCCTTAAAAATATTACTTGCAAGTACAGTAATTTATACTGGTATTTTTAGTACTGTATCAAGTCAAGTTTGGGCAAATCCCGATAACAATAAAATTGCTACAGCTATTCAAACACTCAAACAATCTGATCAACGCTGGATTCAAATTGATCTCTCCAAGCAAAATTTAATTGCGTGGGAAGGTAGCAATCCTGTCTATGCAATCACCATTTCTTCTGGTAAAAAATCTACACCTACTCGCGTTGGCACTTTTAAAATTCAAACAAAGCTGAAAAAAGCTCGGATGCGCGGTAGGGGTTATGATGTTCCCAACGTTCCCCATACTATGTATTATCAAGGCGGTTATGCCATTCACGGAGCATATTGGCATCACAGATTTGGTACTCCTGTCAGTCATGGTTGTGTAAATCTTGCACCTAATCATGCTAAATGGGTATTTGAGTGGGCTGACGTAGGGACACCAGTAATTGTGCAGGAATAGGCAATTTCAAAAATAGGCGTTGCTGAATAAGGGGATGATTGAGGCGGACGCGGGGACGCGGAGACAGGGAGACGCGGTGATTATGTGGTGATTATATATGAATACCTTGTCCATGTCCATTTTCTGTAGGTTGGGTTAAGCGACAGCGCAACCCAACGCATTTGTTGGGTTTCATACTTCAACCCAACCTACAAATCAAGGCTTTTTCCAATTTGGACAAGGTATTGTATATTGATGCAGATTCTCAAATCATCCCGCAATTATGCAACGCCCAAAAATAGAATAGGAGTTTCTAGATATTGAGAATCATGACAAGTATCAAACCGTTTCCTGCTTTACAGAATAAGTAAATTAGAAATAAGATAATGAGGGGGTATCAAACATCTCTAAATCTCTGTTTTCCAGAATTTGGCGTAAATCCTCAGAATTCCTGCGCGAACTAATAACAGTAAATCTTCAAAGGTAATTGGATTATGCCAAGCTGGATTCGCAGTGCTTTAATGCGTTCCTCTGGAACTTTTTGTACAGGTATACTGTTAATGCTGATGACTTCATTTTCTTGGTCTTCACCAACCAGTAACCCCAAAACTACTACAGCTAATGCATATACAGTAAATCAAAGTATTACTGTCTCCAAAAATAATCAAATATCCCAATCTCGCCGGATTGAAATTGATTTATCTGAGCAGAGATTACGTGCTTGGGAAGGTAAAAATTTAGTGTACTCCTACCGAATTTCTACGGGAAAGAGTAAAACTCCTACACCCATTGGTAGATTTCAAATTAATTCTAAATATCGGATTAATCGGATGCGTGGTAGAGGTTACGACATTCCTGATGTTCCATACGCCATGTATTTTTATGAAGGATATGCCATTCATGGTGCTTACTGGCACAACCGTTTTGGCACTCCAGTTAGTCATGGTTGCGTTAATTTGCCAGTTAGTCAAGCGCGGAAGTTATACAATTGGGCTGCAATGGGAACTGTGGTGATTGTGCGTCGGTAGGGTTTCAATTTTGGAGTTGGGAATAAACAACACTCGTTTTAGCTGAAAGTCTCATTTCAACTGTGCTACAAGTTGATTTTCAACCAGGGTGTCATTTGTCAACAAGTCCTCAACGGTGATACGTAAACAGCATTTATCATCAACTTGAAAGAGGATTTTAATGCGATCGCTCCCCGGAAATCCTGGGGGTGATAGTTGGGCAATTTTTCTAGCCCCTTCTTTGTCGTTGAGGGGTTTGACTGGGGTTGTTAAACACTTAATATTGCGAGTAATTAGGCGATCTCCATCAAAATAAACTTCTGTACTGCCGGTGTCTGTTCCCAATTCCCCCAAAATCAACTCGATACTGGGTTGATTTTCCACCGAAGCCCCCAAGATTAATTCTACTGGTTGAGTCATGGGATAAGCCTGTCCTGCTTTGACAATCGGTTGCCAGCTGTGACGCTGGTTACGACGATCCCAGTAACGGACTCCATAACTATGATAGAGATAGTCTTTGATTTCCATTCCTTGGGTGATTTGCAGCGCACCTTGAGCGATCGCTTCAAAAGGACGTTCACAGCGGATTTTTTCTGGCTCAAAATATTGGTTTACCCATGTCTGCACTGCGTGTAATTGTATAGAACCACCAACTAACAACACAGCATTAATATCATTAAGTTCTATTCCTTGACGACGGGCTTGCTGCAACAGTGTCATCATGGCATCATGTAATCTATCAAAAAATCCGTTTTCTTTGAGGAGTTCTTCTAGTCCCTTGCGGTTAAGTTCCATTTCATAGCTTTCAAAAGTCTCATTATCAAAAAAGAATTCACTAGCTCTGTCTTGGGTTGATAGCTGAATTTTTAACCGTTCTGCCAGTCGAGTTGTCAGGGAATTAATCGGTAATCCTTGGGTTTTAGCAAAGTAATCAACTATCCAATTATCAATATCAGTTCCACCTAAATTTTGTCCAGCTTTTGCCAAAATACGGGCAGTTTTTACCTTTTGCTGAGAATTTTCAGCCAGAGATTTATTACCCCATTTGAGTAGAAATCCTACTGGTTTAATATTAGCTTGGGGATTTTTATCTAAACACACTAAAGATAAATCTAAAGTACCACCACCAAAATCAATTACCAACAAATTTTCTTGTTCTGCCAAACCATAACCCAAAGCAGCTGCCGTAGGTTCATCTAACATTCTCACTTGTTCAACAGGCAGTGCTTGACAAACATTGCCTAACCAGTAACGATAAGCTTCAAAGCTATCTACAGGAACTGTTAAAACTAAAGAATCTAAACCACCTTCTGTGGGAGCTAATTCTGAAATTACCTTAGTTAAAAACCATGTTCCTACTTGTTCAAAAGTGATATTTTGTCCATCTAATTCGGGTAAGAAGCCTTGGATATTTGCCCCAATTCCCCGTTTGAAGCTGCGGAAAAATCTACTATCACTTTTGAGATCCAAACCGCGATCGCGCACTTGTTGCCCAACTAAGATATTACCTTGAGTAGCATCTTCCACATAGACCAAGCTGGGAATCAGTGGAGGGTTGAGATTTTGTTGAATGGATAAACCCGGTAAATTTATAGTTTCTGGCTGCTGGGTGACGGGATTCCAGCGGGTAATGACAGTGTTACTAGTTCCAAAATCGATAGCAATCGGCATATTTATTCAAGCAATATATTAATTACACGCTGAAACGCTAAAACTTCAATATACAAAGTTAAGTTTCTGCAACTTTTGTCATAGTACATCGGTCAAGTACCGCAGGGCGGAATTAAAAATTAAAAATTAAAAATTAAAAAAGCAGATTGTATAAGCTTTTCAGAGATTTTTTAATGGTTATCTTACTTACGCCGTACTGTACTAGTGGTTCAAATTACCCAAATAACTAATTATGACTCCTTCTGCTCAAGGCATTCCCGGATTGCCAGATTTGACACATCCCCATGAGTTAGTCCAATTTGGCACTCAATTACTCCAAGGTTCACTGTTATTTGTATTTTTGATTGTAGCTTTAGGAGTAGCGATCGCACTAATAAGTTTTTCCCTCAGACGAAATACCACCGAACAAGCCGTTTTCTTTGGCGAATGGGCGATTCGCTATTCTCAATTATTGCGGGGACTACAGCATTTAGCTCTAATTTTAGTTCTCTTAGTCACGGGATTTTTCCTAACTTCAACTTTAAGCAACCGTTACCACTACTGGGAACAAGCCAAAGTCTCACAAGTAGCCGAAAGTGTTGCAGGTGATAAATTAGAACAAACCGCACCTCAAATCCGCTACATTACCGAAGAACCATACACCTATACCACCCAAGTTAACAACAAAATAGTCAAAGTTAATGATAAACAAAAAGTCACACGTTATCTAACATTATCTGGCTCACAAATTCAAGTCAAAATAGACCAAAGTGTCAACGTTCAAAATCGTAGTTCTATTTATCTTACCGACTACACTGCTGATTACAAAGTTGTTAACCAACTAAGTGATATAAATAGTTTTTTCTTTGAAGCACCACCACCTTACGGTTCCTCACTTTTAACTAATTACAAAGTAGAACGAAACGGAACAAGATTAAAACAAACTAATCCCGGTGATTATGGTTTTCCCTTTCGTTTAGAACCTGGCGAAGAAACAACATTTAGAGTTACTTATCAGGCACGAGGTGGACCACGCTGGGTTTATAATGCAGCCAATCAAATACTTTCTCAATTCCGTCTTACAGCAACAGCGAATTTTAGTAATGCCGACTTTGCCAGTGGCATTGAACCCACTAATCAGAAGAAAATCGCTGGTGACGGCACTCAATTTACTTGGATTTTTGCTGATAATGTTTCTGTAAAAAATCCCTTTGGTGTCTTTACCAGTACTCAAGCTATTAAAAATACTGGCATTATTCCCAGATTATTACTATTAGCGCCGGCATTATTTTTGTGGTGGATATTACTACTATATTTATCTCTACCAATGAGTTTAAAAAATGTCGCTATAGCTGGTGGTATTTTCTTTGCTTGTTTACTAACTTTAACCTACATGGCGCGGTTAATAAATGCCGAATTAGCTTGGATCATAATTTCATTTATATTACTAATTTTGACCTATGGTTTAGGGTCAAATCTTCATGCTTCCTTAGCTGCTATTATCTGTACTATTGCTGGGGCAATTTTACCTGTATTTGGATTATTGATACCCTGGAGTGGTTTAACTCTGAGCCTTGCAGGTTTACTTTCAGTTGCGTGGTTAGCAGTACGTCATTGGTATGGTTGGGATAATTTGCCAGCACCGCGTTAAAACTTCAATTTCATTAATTTTAGGACTGGTCTATTGATAAAATAGATCAAATATGGATTATCCATTTTGTCTCTTGTAGGGTGCGTCAGACCCGATAATTTGGCAAAAAACAGATGTCCTGTATCTGACGCACCTTACTGAACTATAGTACTTAAAGAGTCTGAAAGGGCGCAATTTCGTTCATACATATCATGGTAAGTTTAGTTAGCGTGCGTAAGTCCTAGATTTATTAAAACGACGTTAAAAAACAAAAGTATCAGGACTTACGTAACTGTCACTATTTGTAAGATGCGTCAAATGCCAAAAATATGTTTATTTGCAGAATTTATGCAGTCTGACGCACCCTACAATAGATTTTTATTGTGACAATTGCATAAGTCCTAAGTATGTAACAAAATGTCAAATCCAACTGTGAGATGGAAATTTTGGTGGCGGTGGGTATTAGCTACTACTATCGGCTTTTCTTTAGGCTTTTTTTTAGGCTTGTTTTCCAGCTTGCTGGGGATAAACTCTTCTTTATCTGCAATTTCCGGTTTTTGGGGTGGTGCATTGGGTGGTTTATGTGTAGGTATTGCCCAAAAATTAGTTTTACGCAAGAAAGTTTCTGCTAAATGGATATTAGCCACAACTTTCGGTTTTAGCATGGGCTGTGGGATAGGTGGGTTAATACTTGTGATTACATCTAATGCCATTATGAGTCCAATTTTGGGCATAGCCAGTGGCATTATTTCGCTGAGTTTTGCCCAAGCACTAGTTATGAAATGGCCGAGAGAAAAGACTCTTAACTGGCTTATTGCCACTACTATAGGTGTCATAGTAGGCGCAGGTATAGGTACATTGGCCTGTATTCTGGCGGCTGTTACTGCTGAGAAGATATTTAAAGGCGATTTACAGACACTGATTGAAATTTTATTTTCGGCAGCAGTGGCAGGTAGTATGGTGAGTGGATTCATCTATGGTGGCATTAGTGGTTTATTTTTGATTAAATTATTGCCAAATCCTCAAACATGAAAACAGCTATAAAACTCTCCCGTCAACAATCAGTTAATCTATAAGTAACCCTCTCAATTAGTGGATAAAATCATGGTTGAGCAACTTTTAATCAACGTTGATGATTACGATGTGCCAGATGCCAACCTGCTAGTCACTGAAGATGATACACCTGTGGATAATCTCGCATCTGCCAAACAACAACGCCTTTTAGTCCGTTCTCTTTACAGTTCTTTACAAAATCAGACTTTTTTAGCAACAGCTAATGTGGGAGTTTACCATACTGCTGGTGAACCGCCTATTGTTCCTGATGTATTTATTAGTTTTGATGTGCAAGTTCCTGAAAATTGGTGGGAAAAACAAAATCGTTCTTATTTAGTTTGGAAGTTTGGTAAAGTTCCAGAAGTTGTGATTGAAATTGTTTCTAATCAAGAAGGTGAAGAATTAGAGAAAAAGCTGAGAATTTATGAAAAAATGCGGGTTATTTACTATATTGTTTATGACCCCTGTCAACAATTAGGAGAAGAGATTCTGCGTATTTATCGCCTCAATGGTAGATATTATATGGAAACTCAAGAAACTTGGTTAGAACAAGTTGGTTTAGGTGTAACTTTGTGGTCAGGTGAATTTGAAGGGAAGCAAGATAATTGGTTACGTTGGTGTTACCAAGATGGTAATGTTTTGCCTACTGGTGATGAACGTGCAGAAATGGAACGGCTGCAAAAGGAAGAAGCACAACAACGGGCTGAAAATGCCGAAACCCGCGCTCAAACCGCAGAAAATCGCGCCCAATTACTAGCAGAAAGACTTTTAGCTATGGGTGTAGATCCTGAAAATCTAAAGCACGACAACTTGAAAGAATATTGAAAAAAATTTAATTTTTTGAATAATTTTCAAACTTGTCTTATAATATGAATCAATAATGCTCTATATAAGCTGAAAATACTTTCTTTCTCTTCGGGAGAAAGTGTATGGCCGATCATAACCTCTTTGGAACCTTCATTCACTGCCTTTGTTCTCGTGTTGCTATTGGTGTCAGATTTATTTTGGAGACCGCTTACTCAAATGCCAAGTTTAATTAAGGAGGTAGTTAAGCGTTTGATAGAATCAATTAAGAACATAATGCCACGAGCCGCTTGTACTAGCATTGTTATGAAGGGAATCGCAGGTGCGGCTCATGCTATCAAAAACAGAATAAGTTGAACAGCAATATACTCTACACCTTGCTGAAAGTAATCTAGACTTTAATGGGAAATTAGATATTTATTTACGTTTTTTTCAGAGAATTTATTTAATTGATTTGATAAATTACGAGTTAGGTGTTAGTAACTTGTTTTTTATCAAGCAGAGGAGAATCGATATCTAAAAGCCAATTTTCATCAACAAATTCCAGATTTTCATTATAGATAAGAACTAACTCACCTATATTTTGAATAGTTGGAGATCCGAATGGGTAAGATCTATCATCAGGGAACGCTACAGCATGAATAGCAGCAGCAATATTAAGTGAATTAAGTGGGTTGTCAGAATCGGGATAACCAGTACCAATAAGAGAAAATTTGAGTTTTAGAAAGCGTTTATCTTGGGTAACACCTACAAAACTGCTGACTAATTCTGCTTCTATGGTGCGAGGTAAACTAATTGAGTCATAATATTCATCCTGTTCATCCCAATAACCATTGATTGTATAACAGCATTTTTCAAGATGTTTTTGAACAAGAGAATTAGTATCTAAATTTTCTAATATCTCAGTTAAATCTTGCCAGATTTGGTGATTTTTTAATTGAAGTGTAGTCATAATCTATTCTGGATTAATGTTGTGTTACAAAACCAGGAAAATGTAATATACCATTAATATATTTGGCGTGAAACCGTCTATCGCCACCGTTACCTAATACTTTAGATTTTAAATCATATCCTTTTTCTTCAGAATCAACAAGCCCACTACTATTTTCTGGATGTACCTGCCCTTTTGCAATTGCTTTTAAATGCTTTCCTTTACTATCATATCTTATACCTAATTTTATTTGTTTGTCGCTAAATGAAACTTGCAAATCATAAGTTGAAGAATATACAACGTCAGGTTGAATATCTTGCCAATTATTGGGTAATGGTAAAACTTCCATGATATCTAATGCTTTACGGCTCTACTGATGCCTTTATGGAATCGAATAATAAATTAAGCAATCATATCATGCAAGTTTATAGCAAAAATGGTATGAAATAAAAAAAAATTGGGGTACTTCCAGAAAACCCAGAAATACCCCAATCTTCAAAACTGATTAACTACTATGCAAAAGCAGCAGTTCTAACATCGTTATTTGTCAGAATTTCTTGCAATTCATCAGCGTCTACGGTTTCTTTATCAACCAACATTTGGGCGATTTCATCCAAAATGTGGCGATTATTTACCAACACTTCTTTAGCGCGAATATAAGCAGTATCGACTAATTTCCGAACTTCTTCATCAATTGCGGCTGCGGTTTCTTCGGAGAAATCACGCTCAGACATGATATCCCGACCGAGGAACATATTACCTTGTTGACGACCTAAAGCCACAGGACCCAAGCGATCGCTCATGCCAAACCGAGTTATCATCTGTTTAGCAACTCGTGCTACCTGTTGCAAGTCATTGGAAGCACCTGTGGTAACTTCATCTTCACCAAAGATAATCTCTTCAGCTAAACGACCACCTAAAGCCACAGCCATCTGATTTTCCAGGTAAGCACGGCTATATAAACCTGTATCCATGCGGTCTTCACTGGGAGTAAACCAAGTCAAGCCACCGGCACGACCACGAGGAATGATGCTAATCTTTTGTACAGGGTCATAGTCAGGCATCAACGCACCAACTAAAGCGTGACCGGCTTCGTGATATGCAACCAAGGTTTTGCGCTTTTCGCTCATTACTCGGTCTTTCTTCTCTGGCCCAGCTAATACGCGGTCGATGGCATCATTGATTTCATCCATCGAAATTTCGGTTAAATTGCGACGTGCTGCTAAAATTGCGGCTTCGTTCAACAAGTTGGATAAATCTGCACCTGTAAAACCAGGGGTACGACGAGCGATTTTATCCAAATCCACATCTTTCGATAAGGTTTTACCCCGTGCGTGAACTTTGAGGATTTCGCTGCGTCCACCGTAGTCAGGACGGTCTACGACAACTTGACGGTCAAAACGACCGGGACGCAATAAAGCAGCATCAAGTACATCAGGACGGTTGGTAGCAGCAATAATAATAATGCCTGTATTACCTTCAAAACCATCCATTTCGGTGAGCAACTGGTTGAGGGTTTGTTCCCGTTCGTCGTTACCACCACCTAAACCAGCACCCCGTTGACGACCGACTGCGTCAATTTCATCAATAAAGACGATACAAGGAGCGTTGGTTTTTGCTTGTTCAAATAAATCGCGGACGCGGGAAGCACCCACACCAACGAACATTTCCACAAATTCTGAACCGGAGATTGAGAAGAAAGGTACACCAGCTTCCCCAGCTACAGCACGAGCGAGGAGGGTTTTACCTGTACCAGGAGGTCCAACTAAGAGTACACCTTTAGGAATTTTTGCACCAATGGCGGTAAAGCGGTCGGCGTTTTTCAGAAAGTCTACAACTTCGTTTAATTCCAATTTGGCTTGGTCAATACCAGCAACGTCACCAAATGTAACTTGGGTTTGGGGTTCCATTTGCACTCTGGCTTTAGATTTACCAAAGTTCATCGCTTGGCTACCGGGGCCACTTTGAGCGCGACGTAACAAGAAAAATAAACCAACTAAAAGCAATACAGGGAAAAATAAACTGCTGAGTGCTTTAAACCAAAATCCTTCGTCGGTTTGGGGTAATACTGCAATATCAACACCTTTAGCTGTCAAAGTATTGATTAAGTCTGGGTCGTTAACTAAAGTGACGCGCTTTTTATTGGGGTCGTATTTAGGTGTAACCATTGCTGTAGAACGGTCTGAACTGAGACTGACCTTTTCTACTTTACCCGTTTCTACTTCTTGAATAAATTGACTGTAGCGCCATGTTTCTACTTGAGGGGGTTGGTTGTCAAAGAACGCAGTCCCTAAAGCAATTACAACTATAAAAAGTAGCGCATACAGCCCAGCATTTCTCCATTTTTTATTCACCGAGGTCTATCCTTCTGATTTTTTTGTGCTTGCGCGTAACTTCTCTAAAAAAGAGAGGGGATTATTAGAATTATGTTAACTTATCTTAACGTATACCAAAATGGTGTTCGTGTCATGGTAAAAATAATTCTCTGATTTTTGAGAAACAATCATGGTAGGGATTATATTGTAGCGACCCTGTAGGCTGTTGAACGGTATGGATGGGAATAATCTCGACAACACTATTAGTGTAGGCTATGGCTGTGAATTTTTTGACTATTTCCACTGTCCAAGGTTCCTGCTGTACGCTGGTTTCACGGTTTTGTAGTTCTTTGAGTAAATGCGATCGCTCTATTCCTGGTAAAATTCTTTCTTCTAGAGGTGGTGTCCACCAACAGCCTTCTCCCCAGCCCCAAAGATTACCGGTGCTGGTTTCTAGCCAATTTCCTTGAGAATTTACTAAAATCGCTTCTTCGGCTGTTAAGGTTTGAACAGTATTTTTTGCTAACCAAGCGCTCAAGTAGTTGCCAGTTTTATGATCAGGAAGAGAACGAGCTAATTCTGGTTTGGCAAGGGCGCAGACAATACCATGACTTTGCTTTTCTGTCAAGTTAAGCGGTAATAATCTGCCAATAATCCATTCTCTCCCATCTGGAAAGATAGTGATTCTGATAACTGGAAAATGTTTCAACAGGATTTGTGCGCCATGGCGCACAAAATTCCAGTCCGGTTCTGTCCAGCCAAAAGCGTGTAAACTAAATTTCAAGCGATCGCAGTGTGCTTGCCAATTAGTTAAACTGCTATCAAGGGAATCACCGTAAACCCGCAGTGTGGTAAAAACCGTTGCCCCATAAAGCAAACCCGGATCATTAATATCCAATTCCAGAGTTTTAGCATCAATTAATTTACCACAATACCAATACATAAATAGGGAATGGGGAAGAGGGGCAGAGGAGACGGAGACGCGGAGACGCGGAGACACGGGGACGCGGGGACACGGAGACGCGGGGACACGGAGACACGGGGACGCGGGGACACGGAGACGCGGGGAAAATTACGAATTACGAATTACGAATTACGAATTACGAATTACGAATTACGAATTACGAATTACGAATTACGAATTACGAATTACGAATTACGAATTATTTTAATCTTTCTCCGGCAATTTAATTATTGGTATCCCATTTGCATCAATAGTTACCTCACCTCCCAAAGCTTCAATTTCTCTAACTGCTCTTTTGAAGGTTTTGTCATCCACCTTATTTTGTAAAACCATTGTCCAACCAGCAATACGGGCAAATCTGCTATCAGGATTATTACTCAGAAATTCAGCCGTTTTTGCAGATAGAAAAGCCACATTTTTACTTTCTTGATCAGTTTGCTCACTTGCCCAATTAGCGGCTTGTAAAAAAGATTCCTTTGCGGCTTGGGATTTGCCTAAAAATAATAATTCATCTGTTCCTTTATATCGCCATACATAATAAGATTTATTAGGTACAGTAGGAGATAAAGATTTTAAACCTTTCTCCATTAAAGCAATAGACCTCTCTGGCATACCAGCATATAAAGAAGTACTAATAGAAAGACCCAAATAAGCTGCTAAAAATCTGGGATCTCGTCCTATTATAACTTCAAAATATTCTGGACTCAAGTTATAACCTGTTTGGTCTCGGATGTCATTATCCCCAAAATATTGCAAAAAATCGATATATGTCCAATCAGCAATAATATTGTTATAACTAAAGCTGGGAGATTTATTCAGTAAATTAAGCCGTAAATTTTCTTTTTCCTGGTTTTTTTGTAAGCTTTCTAAAGATGTATTCTGTTTACTAATTAACAGTTTTTGTAATCTAGGAAATTGACTTATGCTAATTCCTAAAATACATAAACAGGCTACCAAAGGAGTAGTAATAGCTTCACGAGATATAAACATAGTCTTTCTAATTTTTTAGACAATTTACATCATTGTATATAATACACTTTCTTTGTAATTCCTAATTATTGATTTTATATAATTGCCAACATTGTTGTGCTATAGCCCAATCTTCTTGAGTATGTATAACTAATACTCGCACAGCGGAATCAGATGTAGCAATATCTACATCAATTGGCTGCTGCTGATTTTTGACAACATCTATTTTCAATCCCAAAAATTCCCAAGCTGTACAAGCCTCTTGACGAATTCTGGGAGATTTTTCCCCTACCCCACCAGTGAAAACTAAAGCATCTAAACCTCCCAAACTAGCCAGCATAGAACCGATACCAGCCTGTAAGCGATGTACGTATATATCCCAAGCTAATTGGGCGCGTTCATTGCCTTGGTTAATTGCGGCTATTATTTCCCGTAAATCATTAGAAACGCCCGAAATTCCCCGTAATCCAGAAGCCTTATTTAAAACATAATCTAGCCTTTCTGCTGAGTAATCACATTGACGCAATAGATAAATCAGAATCCCCGGATCAATTGATCCACAACGACTACCCATCATCAAGCCATCAAGAGGCGTAAAACCCATAGTTGTATCAATACTGCGACCATTTTTAACTGCCGCTAAAGAGCAACCATTACCTAAATGACAGGTTATTAACCGCAGTTCGTTTAAATCTCGACCCAGGATTTGTGCTGCACGACTAGAACAGTACTGGTGACTGATACCATGAAACCCGTAGCGGCGGATACCTTGTTCTACCCATTCATAGGGGCCAGGATAAATAGCGGCTGCATCAGGTAAAGTACTATGAAACCCAGTATCAAATACTGCAAATTGGATAACATCTCCCAAGCTTTGTTCAATGGCTTCTATGCCATCCACAGCCGCTGGATTATGGGCTGGAGCCAGGGTAGAAAGACGAGCGATGGCGTTTTTGACATCTTCTGTAATTACCACAGTTTGGCGGTAGTCTTGTCCACCATGTACTATCCGATGTCCGACTAGATCGATGTCTGACAATTGACTGATAACTTTAGTCGCACCGTGACTGAGAGTATGGAGTATATAGGCAAAATGTGCGCTGCGGGAGTCACCGTCGATATATTCTTGCAGCACTGCACCTGTTGCTGTTTTTACCTCGATTTCTGCTCCACCTTGGTCTTGAGTCCAGCTAATTTTTCCTTCCCAAAGAGGTTGTGGTGCTTGGTTGAGAATAGTGTGATCTGTAATTTCATACAGACAAACTTTCTGGCTACTTGATCCGGCATTTAATACTAATATATTCATATTTACCTAGGGGGAAATGTTCGGTGCAAATTTCAGATAAGTTCCACCCAATCCTTCTACAATGCTGCGTGTATTAGCATCCATCATTTTTTGATAGGTTTCTCCATCACTACCTGGTTCACCTAGTCCATTTGTATAAAGTTCTCTAGGGAAAAGTTTGACATTAGCTTGTTTGGCTATATTTTTTAGCAAATTAGAGTTGGTTTTTGTGTCTGCAAAAATTGTTATGACTTTAGCTTTTTGAATATCTTTAGCCATGTTTTTAACTTTTGTATTTGTTAAATTTTCTTCATCACTAATATTTAGCAAACTTCCTTTATAGGGCAATCCATAAGCTTTAATATAATAAATCATTGCTGGATGATTGATCATTAGTTTGCGATTTTTGGTAGGAATACTAGCAAGTCTAGATTTAATCCAGATATTGAGTTGGTTTAATTCTTTTGTAACTTTTTTGGTATTACTACTATAGTTTTTGGCATTTTTAGGCGATATTTTTCCTAAATTACTATTAATTATCTCTACTATTTTGATAGCATTTTTGGGATTGTGCCAAATATGTGGTTCAGTAATTTCTTTACCTTGATTTTGTAATTTTTGAGGCTGTGCTACGGCGAGTTGGGCGACAGCTATTTTCCGCGCTCGGTTTTGTTTGGTTGTAATAATTTTGATTAAAGCTGGTTCAAAGTTGTAGCCATGATAGAAAATAAGATTAGCTTGTGCAATGGCTTGTCTATCTTCTGGTGTGGGTTGATAAAAGCGAGGATCTAAACCAGGGGGAATCAAACAGGTAAGGTTAATGCTTGTCCCGGCAATCTGTTTAGTTAAATCACAGAGTATACTTGTCGTTGCTACAACTTGAGGAAGATTTCTGTTAATGCTGCTGTTTTGATTAGTTTGGGTGTATGCTGTATTTATAGGTTGATTTCTACACCCTGCAAATCCAAGTGTAATAGTAAAAAAAGCGGCATTTAATAATTGATTAAATAGTATGTTTTTTGACTTTTCTAACATCCTCTAATTATCCTGAAAACTTACATATCTCAAATTAATAAAGGCACAGTCATGCTGTGCCTAGGAAATTTTCATAACTCCTAACTTTACTAAAAGCCAGCAGCAGGTAACTGACCTTGTAACATCTGAAATTTAGCCTGAACACAAGTTGAGCAACCGCAACCTAATTGATCAATAATTGGATTGGTTACTAAACCAAAATTTGGTGCTGTTATTTCAATATTGTTGTGTGCAGATGGTGTAGCTAGAGTGATGACTCCGTTTCTACCCAATGCATGGGCTGGATTAGCTACCAGTAGCAGAGATGCCAGAAAAACAGGACAAGCAAGCAAAATCAGTTTGGCTATGTTCATAGTTCACACTTTAGAGGCCGCTGCTGATACAGCATAGCCAATTATTAGTGATTAGTCAGTAGTTTTTGACCAAATAAGTAGTTCCCCTTGTTCCCCACCTGCGGCGATTAAGGGTGGGGAAACTCCACTCCTACTGGGATGCCAAGCTAGGGTAGAAAATCCAGCATGGACACCTGTGAGAATTTGGGATACTTCGGTGGCTTGGTTCCACAAGCACAGCCAACCATCAGCTGCTGCGGAAGCGAGAAGAAAACTTGAAGGTGCGAATGCGATCGCATTAATTATATCCACATGATTAGTCAATATGCGCGATTCCCAACCCAATGACTCATCCTCTGATTTTTCCCAAACGACTACGCCCTCAACACTGGAAGAGGCTAAAAGTGGCGCACCAACGGCTGTAGTGGCTTCTGACCAAGCTAATTGGCGAATTTTCCCCGGAAAGCCTCGCATTACCCAAGGATCGGGATTTCCCCATTCCAAGACGGTGATACTACGATCCATATTGCCAGAAGCTAAGTATTTGCCGTCAGGAGACCAAGCCATTGCTACACTCACTGTAGTCGTGGCTAAAATATAAGGTTCTTCATCCCAATCTTGAGTATTCCAAATTTTTACTCCTTGATAACCGCTAATGGCTAAATATTGCCCATCTTTACGCCAATCAATTCCTAAAATTGATGAGTTTTCAAAATTGAGGGTGATGATAATTTCTGATGTGTATGCATCCCATACCTGGACGTAACGCCCTAAACTAAATGCTAGTTGGTTGTTGGTATGATTCCAAGCTAATTTATCAACCCAAGCCGGGGCGTTTTCTAAAGTGGTAATTAATTGATTTTCTCGCCAGATTTTCACTTTTCCATCTTGTCCACCGACGGCTAAATATTTACTATCGGCAGAAAATGCCACGCAATCTACTGATTTATTTGTGGCAGTTTGTAAGGTTGTAATTTCGCTATTTTCCCAGAGGATAACTTCTCCAGCAGCGGAAGTTGCAGCTAGTTTTTCTCCTTGGTTTGACCAAGTTAAAGATGTTACATAATCTGCAAGCTGACCTGAATAGTAAGCTGTAAATTCTGGAGATTTATTAGTTGTAGGGTTCATGTCTGGATATGATGGACAATATTATTTTTTTACTAAACGAAAAGAAAATGGCGTTGTTGATTTAGGATATAAATTTATCATTTTTATTCACCAACGCCTAGTTTTACATTTTATTTCTAATACCTCGATTTGCATCTGAGAATATGATTTATTGAACCGCGTTCACGCAGTGTCCCGTAGGGATAGGCGCGAAGATCGCGAAGGAAGAAGGAAGAAGAGAGGTAAGAATTCAGGTAGGGCAATAAGATCCCCGACTTCTTTTGTTTATTGTGTCCACAAATTATAAATTGATGTCAGAAGTCGGGGATCTGGGTATGAACAAGTGCTATGGCTGAATACTTACGAAGAGAGAATATTTGGATTTACACCAGACAGGCTAGAAAATCTTGTTTTAATTTAGCTTCATCAAGATTCCGACCAATAAATACAAGTTCATTTTTCCGGGTTTCGCTGGCTTTCCAAGGTCTATCTGGTTTACCATCAAATATCATGTGTACTCCTTGAAAAACAAAGCGATCATCTTCTCCTGCAATGTTTAAAATGCCTTTCATGCGAAAGATATCTGGTCCTTGAGTACGTAATAATTCACTTAACCATTCGTTTAATTTTTGTCCGTCTATTTCGCCTTTTTCTACAAAAGCTACAGAATAAACGCTTTCATCATGTACATGGGCATCTTCACCTAAGAAGTTGGGGTCAATTTCTAAAGCGCGGTCTAAATCAAAGGCTTTTACACCTAATAATGCATCCATTCCTAATTCTGAGTTTTGGGTGCGGTAGATTTTAGCGATCGCATTCATCGACCGAATCCGCTTTTCTAATTCTTGTAAATTTTCTGGGGTGACTAAATCGGTTTTATTCAATAAAATTACATCAGCAAATGCAATTTGTTCTTGGGCTTCATCTGCTTCCCAATGTTGCCAAATATGCTTGGCATCGACAACTGTAACTACTGCATCTAATGACAATTGACTCTGCATATCTTCATCTACAAAAAATGTCTGAATTACAGGTGCAGGATCTGCTAATCCAGTGGTTTCAATTACTAAATGGTCAAATTTATCACGACGCTTCATCAAATTGCCGATGATGCGAATTAAGTCACCCCGAACTGTACAACAAATACAGCCATTGTTCATTTCAAAGATTTCTTCATCTGCATCAATAACTAGTTGATTATCAATGCCTACTTCCCCAAATTCATTGACGATGACAGCAACTTTTTTACCGTGTTCGTAAGTCAGAATGTGATTGAGTAGAGTGGTTTTACCTGCACCTAAATAGCCAGTTAAAACGGTTACAGGCACGGTCGTTAATGTTTCTGAAGCCATCATAATCTTAAACCAAATTTGATGATTTGTTGATAATCATTATCTGTCTAACACACCCTTGTTAAAAATGGTAATATTGCCTCAAAAACTACTGCTGGGTATTCTTCATGCAGTCCCAAAGAACCAGGAACTACAACGCTGCTAACGCCTGGTAAAGCTGCCAATGCGTCCATTTCTTGTCGTGACTTCGGGGGGCTAGATTCGCTAATTACCGCCATTAGTGGGGCAGATAAGGACTGTGCTAGGTATAGAAACTCTGATTGACTATGAATAGTATCTATATTGCCGGTGACAAAGGCCGCAGAAGCAAATCTGGCGTTTGGTTGTTGAGTGCTTTGCCATTTTTCGGTGATGAAACTGGGTGTAAGTTTCGCTGTGTCGGTGAAGACATGGCGGCTGTACATCCAACTTAAGAAAGATGGGGTAGTGTTAAGTTTATAAAGTGCTTGACCGAGAATAGGCGTTTGTACTAATCCCCTCACCATAGCAGCTATATTTGGATTTGCTCCCATTGTCGGTAGAGGACCACGCCAAGTTGGTGCTACTAGAACAATCCGCGAAAAAGCATTTGGCTGTTTAACGGCTAGTTGCAGCACATAACCAGCAGCATGACCAGCAGCAACTACAATAATAGGGATACTAAACACAGATTTCACGAAATCTGCCAAAAATTGCTGATATATTGCCGAGTTGTAATCTAATTTTAGTCGGGACGATTCCCCAAAACCTGGCCAGTCTAACGCGGTAACTTGAAAATGGGAAGCGAGTAATTTAGCAAGTTCTCCCATTTCTCCCCTTGTAGAAACACTACTAAATGCGGGAAGCAACAAAAGCGGAGAACCTTGGCCAAGAGTTTCATAAATCACCTGCAATTGCTGATTTTCCCAATTCCAGAGAAATTCTTGAACTTCACCACCAAATGCACCAGCAGGTTTTGTTAATAAATTGGTAGACATCTTGATTTAATTGGTAATTGGTAATTGGTGATTGGTGATTGGTGATTGGTGATTGGTAATTGGTAATTGGTAATTGGTAATTGGTAATTGGTAATTGGTGATTGGTGATTGGTGATTGGTGATTGGTGATTGGTGATTGGTAATTGGTAATTGGTAATTGGTAATTGGTAATTGGTAATTGGTGATTGGTGATTGGTGATTGGTGATTGGTGATTGGTGATTGGTGATTGGTCATTCCTCCGTGTCTCCCCCTCTCCGCGTCCCCGCGTCTCTTCTTCTCCGCGTCCTAATTCTCTAACTTACATTCCAAAGCTTTTTTCTGCATGGTTTTGAAAATGTTGTAAAAACCGTTAGCGCGGGAAGGTGTCAAGCTAACATTTAAACCAGTAGCTTGAATAAAATCAGGAGTTAATTGGACAATTTCGGTTGGTGCTAGTCCGTTTAATCCTTCGATTAACAGCGCTAATAATCCCTTAGTTAGCTGGGAATCAGAATCTCCCTGAAAAACAACTTTCCCATCATCCAGTGATGCTGTCACATATACCTGTGAGACGCAACCAGGAACTTTGTTTTCGGGTAATTTATCAGCTTCGGGAAACTCTGGCAACTTTTGAGCATACCAAATTAACTGTTCGTAACGTCGCTTTGGTTCGGTAGCACGTTGGAAGCGTTGGACGATTTTAGCTAAAGCAGGTGGTAAGGAATCAATACTTGAGGACATAATAGAGTAAATAAATAGTCAGTCTCATCTTGAGTTTAAATTATCTGGAGAGCGATCGCTCTTATTCAGTTTAGCGATTGCTCATTGTCTTCTCCGTCAAAACAAGACAATTCATTTGGTAATTGTATTGCTGATGACCAAATGGCATCCGTAAAGTAATTGTTTATATTAAGTATTGGCAACAACTGTTAAATATTGCTGCAAAAATGGGCTTTTTGTTGATTTTTAAGGCGAATTTTGAAGATTATATTGTCAATGATTCCATAATCTCAGGAGAGAAACCGATGTTGACATCAACCTTACTTGCTACTGTACCCGCAGCTCTAGAATGGACTCCCAATGTTGGCATCATCATGATTCTCGCCAACATTATAGCGATCGCAGTTGGCAAATTTACAATCAAGTATCCTAGTGCAGAACCTGCTTTACCCGCACCCAATTTCTTTGGTGGTTTTGGTTTACCTGCTGTATTAGCAACCACCTCCTTTGGTCATATCTTAGGTGCAGGAATCATCTTAGGACTCCACAACATCGGCAGAATCTAAGCTTGAGTCCCAATTTTGCTGGTATTAAATTGATTTATTGGTTATTCTTCTTCTAGCTAAGAGCCAGAAATTTAACTTTCTGACTCTTTACTTCTTCCCTTTTGTCTCAATTATCCAGCTAGATTACCTGATCATGAAGACAGATATTCTCGGTTGTATTTCTTTATGAACGTTGGATTATCTATAAATACGGTTTTTCAAACTACACGGCCAAAGGTGCCATACCATGCAACTGACGCACAGCATTTAGGCAAACTGGGCAATCACAGCCAAATAACTTAATCGCTTCATCACTTTCTGCATCAGTGAATACTAGTTCATCTGGCTGATTTTGACTAGGTTGAACTTGTGCCAATTCCATCTTTGGTTTTGCTGTCGTAGGCGCAACATTATCCGCCTGGATACATACTTGACGCACAGTTGCTGAGTGGGGAGAACGAACGCAAGAAAGATGAGTTCCAACAGGGGTAACTGTTTGACTAGCATGAGCAGGTCTAGCCATCATTACCATAGATAGCATAGACGTAAACAAGACAGGACTAGAAAGCAAGGCCAAGATAAATTTTCTGTTCATTTCTAGAAAAAAGTTTGTGACTGGGAAAACAAGCCAACCATCTTTTCAGACCAGTTGATTGTTAATCAGTCCATCTTATCCAAATTCATTGAAAATATCTGACTTAATTAAATAGAATCCATACAATATTCTGATCTTGACTCCTGGTTAGGGAAACAAGATCCAAAATTACTCAGCAGAAATTGCCCTAGCCAAAACCTGATAATCTTTCTCAACTCGGTAACGCACAGTTTTAAATTCTAAAAAATTCGTCTCTGGATCATAAACAGTATAAATCGCTTCTCCCAGATTTCTGCCCACATTACCCACACCTATCACTTGACGCGAAGAAATTTCCACAGTTTCAGAAGTAGAGGAACTATCCAAAGTCGTCACACCAGTAGTAATAGAACCTGCTTCTAGCTGATATCTAAAAGCCAAACCAGAACGACCACAAAACAAATTATTAGCTTGCATACGTCCCAAACGGTCAAGCATTTGGATAGGAGGCGTTTCTGGCGTTAATGCTTCATCAATTGCTACAGTTGAACCATGAATTAATAAACAATCAAGTTCAAAAAAACCAAAATCTAAATTTCGCAACCATTCTACAGTCGGACGAGAAACCGAATCCCAAAGTAACTTCACAGTATCTCCCCCATACTTAGCCATTAACTCCGTCGGTTCCCCAGTTCCAGCCACACCGTGGAGAATAAAACATTGTTCTTCCCACCAACCCTTACAAACTAAAGGTTCCAACTCCCCGCGCTTTGGGTTACGAACTCTTGCTACCAACTTCTCAGAATCTGGATTTGGCCCCACCAAATCGCCCAAAATATATAAAGCCTCAACATCACACAGCAGCTTAACATCAGCCATTACAGCCTCATAAGCCGCTAAATTACCCTCTATTCCGCTCAAAATCGCCCATTTAGTCATTTTCTTATTTCTCTGCGCCCTCTGCGCCTCTGCGGTTCGTTTTCTTAGATAATTTATTTCTTGGAAAACCGTAAATCGCTACTTAGTACAAACATGAGTCGCATCATCAGCCCTTTCAGCATATTCCAAACCTTGAGACAAACGCCAAGCAAAAATAGCAGGTAAACCCTTTTCAATAATTGCAGCACAGGTTTTTTGATAATCGTAAGCAACTTCCCGCAACTTCACTTCTTGATTATCGGTGTCATAAATCACATAAGTTGCATTGGGTCTGCCATGTCGAGGTTCTCCCACAGAACCGACATTAATAATCCGTTTCAAGTTAGCTGTAAAATTGATTTCTCTTGCTGCTGTTCCTTGACTTTGAACACGCACTTGCAAACTACTTGCGTCTAAGTCACGGACATAGGGGACATGAGTATGACCACAAAAAAGCACATCTGCATCTGTGGAAAGTACTCGTTCTAAAGCGGCAAAAGCGTCCAGTTCAGGTAATAAGTATTCGTGGTTGCTGTGGGGACTACCGTGAACAAAAGCTAAATTTTCTTCATGGAAACTATGGGGTAATTGAGCTAAAAATTCTCTATTTTCAGGATTAATTTGGTGATTTGTCCATTCATGAGCTATTTTCCCCCGATTTTCAGCCAACAAAGAAGGATAACTGCAATCACACGCATTCAACCCTTCAACAATATCTTCATCCCAACAACCCGCACAAGTAGGAATTTCCAAAGAACGAATTTGTGTGACTACCTCATTTGGATAAGGGCCATATCCGACTAAATCTCCCAGACAAAAGATTTTTTCCGCTTTTTGGTGATCTATATCTGATAAAACTGCATCCAAGGCTTCAGAGTTGCCATGAATACATGACATTACCGCTATTTTCACTGATTTATTTCCCCTTCTGATAAAATCAGTTTAACCTGTTCTTGGTATTGTTTAATGCCGATGTCTGATAAATAACAATCTTGCAAAGTTTGTTTAATTGCTGACTCGTCTAAATTTTTACCCCATACTTCCATACCACTAAATCGCTCTGGTCTGCCTTCTAAATGACGTGGTAAGTCCAATTCTAGAAAATCTGTTGCTGGGATACCCGCGACAAAATCACCGTAAATTGACCGACCATCGGCTACATCAAAAATTCCTTTAGCACGGGTAACTTGACCATAAGCATGATGAGTAATTTCATACCAAAATTCATTTAAACTATCTTCGTCAATTACTTGACCACTGCTGGGAACGCGCCAAAGTTGACTTGGGGAAATACTGATATCAATATTTGCACCTTTGACAATTTTTTCTGCCCAATGATGATATTCAGAATCTTGGATCTGTGGTGGTAAAATTGCTATAGCAATATAGGGTACATCATTTAATATTTGCTGAATGGCACTTAATTCCAAATAAAACCCCAGTTCAATATAGGCTAGTTTGGCGGTTTCTAGCTGGGTGTAAAATTCGATTTCTTGTCCGTCTCCAAAGACTTTTACTTCTGGGAATTCCGCAGCTATGCGCGTTTGGTCTATGGGAACCTTGCCATTTCCAGGACTATAATAAATTACATTGTCAAGGGAAACGGTATTTTGCAACTTTTGGCAAATCCAAGTAGTTTTCCCACAGCCAGCAAGTCCAGCAACAACTGTGATGATTGGTATATTCATATTTTAATGATAATCATTATTGTGTATTTTGCCAAATTTATAAAGTGGTTTATTTTCTTCCCATAAAGCATCTAAATCAAATTTATCTTCTAATTTTAAACTTTCAGAAATATTATTAATAATGCCATTATACCATTGTTCAGAATTTAATCCTGATGTGCCAATGGCTGTTAAATCTATAGCGACACAAGCGATTTTTTCTGTTTGTAATCTTTGCATAGTGCGGACACGCAAACTTGATTTTCCCATTTGTAGAGAGTTGAGAACAAAACAAAACTCTCCAGCTTTCACAGCTTGATATAAATCTTCATCTGTTTTGCGTGTGACGTAAGTCGGTGCATGAGGAGGAAGACTACCACCAAATTGATAATATTGTTGAACAGGGGAAGTCATGGTTTTCGTGGGTGATGGATGTAAAACTTGCAGATGATATAGAATAATATAGCGTTTCTTGGTTGAGAAAAACCCCACCCCCAACCCCCGCAAGGGGCTATAATCTATTTTATCTGATTGGGAAATGCCATCATCATAATTATTCGTTAGCAATAATCATGTAAGAGGTCAATTATGGTACAAATATTAACGAAACCAGTAACCTTTGACGAATTTATCCAATGGTATCCAGAAACAGGTTTACGCTATGAGTTACATGATGGAGTAATTATTGAAATGAATCCACCAGTAGGAGATCATGAATTAGTTATTGGTTTTTTAGTCCGTAAATTATCAGCAGAATTAGATAAACTTGACCTTAACTATCTAATACCAAAAACAACATTTATAAAACCATCAAATTCTAAATCTGCTTATTCACCTGATATCTTATTACTAAATCCTGAAAATTTAGTGAATGAACCTTTCTGGAAAAAGGAATCAACCATTACTCAAGCTGCTTCTGTTCCTTTGGTAATAGAAATTGTTAGTAGTAATTGGAAAACAGATTATTCTACTAAAGCTGATGAATATGAATCTATGGGTATTCCTGAATATTGGATTGTTGATTATGCTGCTTTCGGTGGTAGAAGATTTATTGGTAATCCTAAACAACCGACTCTCTCAGTTTATTCTTTAATTGATGGAGAATATCAAGTTAATCAATTTAAAGGTGATGATCTAATCATATCTCCACTATTTACAGAATTACAATTAACTATTTCTCACATTTTACAACGAATATAATTATGGTTATTTAATGGTTATTTAATAATTCATGTAGCATTACCTAATATTAATGCAATCGCTTGTTCTAATATCATCTCTTTATCTACCATCTTCGCCACTGTTTCTGGATCATATTTACCTGCAAATGCTTCCAATGCTGCCTGATTTAAAGCAGACTGATAGGCATCTTCTAAAGTTTCTTGTAATTCTGCTGTAGTGATGTAATTTCCACCAGTTTTGCGTCGTTTGTTGGTGCGTTGAATTTGCTTAACTGCATTAGCAATAGATATTTCCCAGGATTTTGTTGAACGCTTTTCGGCAGATTGTTTAATCAAATGCATTAGTAAAATAATGCCAAAACTAAAAATTTTATTTAGCTTGTCATCTTTGCTCATTTCTGTCATCTCTTCGACTAGCAACAACGCCTCAGAAATATTGCCACTAATCAGCAATTGTTGAAGTTCTAGTAATTCTTCCATAACTCATGCCTCCTGAGTTAAATCGCTGAAATTGATTATCAAATTGATTATCACTCAATTGTCGGATTTGGTGCCAAATGTAAGTAAAATGACTAAAAACGCATTTCTGAAATTATGACTAATCAATCTACTATCCCGGTAATTGTCAACGGTGCAGCTGGCAAAATGGGACGGGAAGTAATTAAAGCGGTGGCTCAAGCACCTGATATGATTTTAATGGGCGCTCTGGATACTTCTGCTGAACATCAGGGAAAAGACGCAGGGGAATTGGCAGGTTTAAGCGAACCTTTAGAAGTGCCAATTACTAACCAACTAGAGCCAATGTTAGGCTATGTGGCGGGTGAAAGACAGATGGCTCCTGGAGTGATGGTAGATTTTACCCATCCTGACTCAGTTTATA
The DNA here is from genome assembly GCF_000332135.1 of Anabaena sp. PCC 7108. NCBI lineage: Bacteria > Bacillati > Cyanobacteriota > Cyanophyceae > Nostocales > Nostocaceae > Anabaena > Anabaena sp. PCC 7108. The sequence goes on along the minus strand of NZ_KB235896.1, from coordinate 440,101 downwards.
GTAATATTCGCAGTGCGATCGCTTACGGTATTCGTCCGGTGGTCGGAACCACAGGTTTAAGTCCTGAACAAATTCAAGATTTGACAGATTTTGCGGAAAAAGCCAGTACTGGTTGCTTGCTGATTCCTAATTTCTCTATTGGTATGGTATTGCTACAACAAGCCGCCGTTACAGCTTCTAAATATTTTGATCATGTAGAAATTATTGAACTTCATCATAACCAAAAAGCAGATGCTCCTAGTGGTACAGCAATTCAAACAGCACAATTATTAGCCGAATTGGGTAAAAGCTTTAACCCGCCTCAAGTCGAAGAAACTGAGAAGATACCCGGAGCCAGAGGCTCTCTTGCTGATGAAGGGATTAGAATTCATAGTATCCGCTTACCAGGACTGATTGCCCATCAAGAAGTGATTTTTGGCGCGGCTGGTCAAATTTACACTTTACGCCATGATACAAGCGATCGCGCCTGCTATATGCCTGGAGTTTTACTCGCAATTCGTAAAGTAAACCAGCTAAAGTCTTTAGTATATGGATTAGAAAAAATACTCTAAATTTTCACCTCACAACTCAGCACTCAGCACTCACAACTCATGCTTGTTCCTCTAACTCGCCAAAAATTTGAACAAATCATTCCTTTGATTGGTACTGGGACACAGTATAAGTACTATTGGGGAAAATTCAGCAATTTGTTACAGCGACTATTAATTTCTGTAGTTACTGTAGTTTTAATTTTACTGGTTCAAACCCTTTTCAAGCTAGATTTTGGGTTTATTTTGATATTCGGGGTATTTGGCGCTTTTTTTTGGTTGTGGTATCCAGTCTTTCAAGCGAGTATCCGTAACTCAAAGTGCCGACGTTACAAGTACAGCGGCTTTTTTCGCGGGCGGGTACTAGACTGGTGGATTACAGATCGGTTAATGGGTAAACAAGAAACCGTCAATAATAAAGGCGAGTTGGTAATTATCGAAAACCGCGAAAAACGAATTAACTTAGAATTGGGAGACGACACAGGATTTACTGTAGAATTTGAAGCGCCATTACGTCCTGCCCACAAAGCGATCGCACGTGGTCAAATAGCAGAAATGATAGTAATGTCAAATAGCTCAGATTTAAGTCGCATTGAAGAATTTAGCAATATCTACATTCCTAGTCGCAACTTATGGATCAGCGACTATCCATTAGTGCGACAGGATTTCTTTAATGAAGTCAGTCTCCGCTTACGTGAAGACCAGTGGGAAAAGCCGCGTCGTCGTCCAGAAAAGAACAGAAGGAGAGGGGATGATAGATATTAATTCTCCCCACTTCCTCATTTCTCGGTTAATTTCCCCCATTCCGATCTTGTCCATAAGCCTGCCAGGCTAAATCAACCAAGCCATCGACAATTGCAGATGCCACAACTGCATTACCTTTGCGACTGTCAATAGTAATATAAGGTACTAAAGATTCTTGCAACCGTTCTTTAACAGTATCTACATTGACAAATCCCACTGGGGTGGCAATTATCAACGCCGGTCGAATTTCTTCAGTTTCAATTAACTCTACAAGTGCAGTTAATGCTGTTTGGGCTTGACCGACCACAAAGATACCCTCTGGATAACGCTTGGCAAGAGTTTCAATTCCCCAAGCAGCACGAGTTTTTTCTTTTTGTGGGCGTGTCAGCGCTTCCATGCTGCAATATACTGGGTTGGCAAAAGTATTTTGAATATCGTAGGCGATACCGACTTGTACCATTGGCACATCTACTACAATTGTGGTGCGTGCTGCTAGTGCTGCTGCTCCTGATTGTAAAGCGTGTTCCGAAAACCGGATTAAGGACTTATACTCAAAATCCGATGTTGCGTATATTACTCGCCGGACTATCTCATACTCTGCTGGTGAAAAGACATGATCGCCAATTTCACTATCAATTATTGCCAAGCTTTGAGCATCAGTTACGTGCCATTCCATTGCTGTTCAGCTTCTCACACATTAGCTTTCAGCTTATCATCAGAATGCAGGAACAAGGCAGAGGGATATTCTTACCTGTTACCTTCTTCTTAAAGTTAAGACTCGTGACTGGAAGAAGGACGACTGAAAACTGGAGATAAATAAGCGACTAAAACACCAATTAAAAAAGCGGAGATATTGCGAACTAGAGGCAACCAATCGCTTGTACGAGTAACCACAGGTCCAATACCGAAGGCAATAAACAAAATTCCCCATAATGGTGAGAAAATTAAAGCCCATTGCCAAGCAAAAACTTGTTTATCATTGCGAGGTTGAGCAGCAAAGCCACAAATAACCCCACCCACAGCGGAAGTAATGAGGGTTAATATCCATTGTTCTCTTGGTAGTCCGGGAACGACATTACAACCACCTTTAAGTAAACAACCTTTAACTGAATCTAAGGCTTGCAGGATGGCTTGGTCTTCCCCTTGTTCCCTCACAAAGTACAAGTTACCAAACCGGGTTTGCAGTTCAATCCAGAAAGTCCTGGGTAAAAATTCATAAACTGCGTCACCAACACTAAAACTGAGGATATTACCACCACGAGAGTCGGCAACTAGGAGAATACTTTTGTCATCTAAACCCCAATATTTGATTACTGCTCTACCTGGGGTACGGTCATACTGGGTCAATACTCGCAATTTCCAACCAGTATCCGTTTCAAATTGTTCTAGTTCTCTGACCAATTTTTCTTCTTGTGGATCAGGGAGCGATTTAGCTAAATCTACAACTGGAGTGAATATGGCAGGTAGTAGGTCAGGATTTTCGTAAGCTAGGGCTGATGGAGATTGCATTGCCCAAATTGACCCAGAAAAGCAAAAGACTGCAATGAATACTAAAACTAGTCGCCAAAAACAAAGCTGCATGGACTTTTTTATATAAGTATTAACGGGTGGAAGTGAACAAGTTGTTTTAAACAAGTATGGGAAAAATGATACTTCTTTACACTTGTTTACTTTACTCTAATCTAAGACATCTGGACAAAGTGTAATTGGTGATGGGTGATTGGTGATGGGTGATTTTCCCCAATCTCCCCATCTTCTTCAACTTAAATCTTCCTGATTTAAATCCCTTTCCCAACTAGCAGTTTCACCATAACCGTTATTTAGACGGTAGGTTTCTAGTTGTGTGCGCCGATTTTCTTGTCTCTGTGCTTCTCGCTCTCGCAACGTTAGCGGTGGTTTTTCGTTCATGGGCAAGCATTCGGTGCTTCGTCTAGTAGGCTTTGGGCGGGTAAATGTTTTCCATGCAGCTTTAACACCAACTAAAACGCTACGTGTAGTAACTTGAACATTTTGGGCTTGCTTTTTGGCACTGTCTAAGCTGTGATCTACTTGCTTAACAACTTGACTGGCACTTTTGACACCTTCACTAACATCATCGGTTAAATCTGTTATTTCTAAACTAGTATTGCGAATGGCGTTGAGAGTGGGGGGTAACTCCCGTGAGAGAGTATCAAAGAATTTTTCGGCACTGCGAGCAGCGCGTGCTAATTCCTGCAAAGCCGGTATAGCCGCCACTAACAAAGTAGTTAGACTAGCAGCGACTAAGAGGAGGGACAGTCCCAGCCAAAACAGAGGATCAATCACAGTTATGTTATTTATGAGCGTTCTAGATGCTGGGTGAGAGAATCTTGATTTTCGGCATTAGCAGGTGTTTGCCTTTGTATGGCTTGGTTTTCTCGCTGTGTAGCATCTACCCCAGCTGCGATCGCATCCCGCAGTCTCTCTAAAGTATCATCCCAGTTTCGCAAGGCGCTATTAGAAAGACGATCTGCCTGAATTTGCACGCTTGTTGATATATCTTCTGCCAATTCGGGTAAAGCATCCGCAGATTTTTTCAAAAGTTTACGTGTTTCGCGTCCTGTGCGTGGAGCAACAAGTAAGCTGGTTAAAGCACCAATAGTCGCTCCTAGCATCAAGCCACCAATAAATACTCCAGAACGGTTATTAGACATTTTAATTATTTTTCTCTTTACACCCATTTTAGGTGGGTTTTCTCCTCTGGCAAGACCCTATGTTCCAAAAAGATTGCTGCCAAATTTTTCTTCCTAGTAAAATGAGATTGAGAATTTGCTGCATTTGTTGGATTTGCAGTTCTAGTCTTTGATTAATTTGGCGCAGGTTATATATCTGCTGCTGTCCTGTATGTATACTTTGTGGTGCTGTATTTAACGTTACATGGGTAGCACGTTCATAGTTGGTTAATTTATCAGTTACTGCTACCAATTCTTGTTTGATTTGCCACATTTTATTGGCGAAATATAGCAAAATTACGGAGATAATGATATTAATGACAATCACGACAATTAGCATTTTTTAGATTTATTTTCTACTTTGGGGTTTACTTACCGAAAAACCTCTACTAAACCTTTTTTGCTACCTGAAAAGCGGAAACATATGTAATCTCAATACTGCCTCCATAATGCTGCTCTATTTTTTCCCGTAGACCAGCAAATAAAGCATTTCTAATCGATGCTTCTAACTTTAAATACGGTGAAAGAGTATTTAAAAGCAGCAAATAATTATCAATACTATAAGTCACTTGGCAGAGAATATGATCGGTAACTAAATCTTGAAAATAACCTGAGTCAATAGCTTTTTCTCCTAAAGATTTGACTATCTTTACTTGAGTTGTACTATCTTCATATCTGGCTGAAGATGGAGCATGAATTTGATAAACCTCATGCAATGTTTTATATACCTCATAATTAGGTTGAGGTGTCATATTCCACAGCAAAATCAAAGAACCATTTTTCTCTAAAGTCTCAGCGGATTTTGCATAAGCAATATTAGGATTCATCCAATGAAAAGAAGTTGCTGCTAAAACCGCCTTAAATTTCCCTGGTTCTAGTTGCCATTCTTCAAAAGTTGTTTGCTTAATCTCTACGTTTGGATATGCTGCACAGTTTTGTCTGGCAAACTTACAAGCTTCTTGACTCGGTTCTAAACAAGACAATGAACATCCTAATTGAGCGTAAGATACAGTTGCATTTCCTGGTCCGCATCCTAATTCAAGTATTTTGCTTTCAGGAGTCAGTTCAGCTAATTCTATAGTACGATTAATAATTTCTTGAGAATAGCGTGGTCTGACTTTGTTATAAGCATCTGCTACAGGAGAATACCAATTTTTTCTCAGTTCTAAATCTTGGAGATATAACTTTTCAAGTTGGTCTGGTTTTTTCATGAGTTATGATATAATGAAATAGTTTTTAATAATTCTTTTCTGTGGATAATATGATGGAATCATTATAACATCAATTATTTAATATACAAATAACTAAATTCATTAAAAATTAGCTATATCCAAAATCCCAAAATTAATATGACCTCGAAATTACCTGAACCTTCTGCAAACGAATCAACTAAATGGCAAGAAGAACTGGACAGTGCTATTTTCACATTTGAAGACATTCAAGCCGAACTTAACTATAAACAAGCGAAAACGGCACTGAGAAATTTAGTTAATAATCTTGACCTGACTACTCAGGAAAAATCAGGTTTGGAAGCAGAAATTACTGATTTAGAAACCATGTTGAGTAAATTAGACAGCATGGTAGTACAGATTGCAGCTTTTGGTATGGTAGGACGAGGAAAGTCTTCCTTATTAAATGCTTTAGTTGGACAATCAGTATTTGAGACTGGACCATTACACGGTGTCACCCGTACAGAACAAAAAGTTAATTGGACTATTACTGAAGAAATAATTGGTGAAACTGAACGGGCTTTACGAGTTACTTTGCGTACCAATAATCAATCCCAAGTAGAATTAATTGATACTCCTGGACTAGATGAAGTAGATGGAGAAACCCGCGCTGTATTAGCTGAAAAAATCGCCAAACAAGCAGATTTGATTCTTTTTGTGATTACTGCGGATATGACAAAGATGGAACATGAAGCACTTTCCCAGTTGCGAGAAGCTGGTAAACCGATAATTTTGGTATTTAACAAGGTTGATCAATATCCAGAAGCTGACAGAATGGCAATTTATCAAAAAATCCGGGATGATAGGGTGCGAGAGTTAGTTTCACCGGATGAAATTGTTATGTCTGCGGCTTCACCATTGGTAAAAACTGCGGTGCATCGTGCCGATGGTAGCAGAGGTATACAGTTACGTCAAGGTCATGCTCAAGTTGATCAATTAAAACTGAAAATTTTAGAGATTCTGCAACGGGAAGGTAAAGCTTTAGTAGCACTGAATACGATGCTTTATGCTGATAGTGTTAATGAGCAAGTAGTAGAACGCAAACTGATGATTCGAGAACAGAATGCAAATGAGTTGATTTGGAAAGCGGTGATGACAAAATCATTAGCGATCGCACTCAATCCTGTTACTGTAGTTGATATCCTCAGTGCTGTGATTATTGATATTGCTTTAATTTTAGGCTTATCTCAACTTTATGGTATCCCCATGACAGAAACTGGTGCTGTTAAATTACTCCAAAAAATCGCCTTGAGTATGGGTGGTATCGGTGCTAGTGAACTATTAGCAAATTTGGGTTTAAGTGGGTTAAAAACCTTACTTGGTATCTCTGCAACAGCAACAGCAGGAGTGACAATGGCACCATATCTATCCATAGCCATAACTCAAGCGGGAGTAGCTGGTGTATCTTCCTATGGTATTGGACAAGTTACTAAAGCTTATTTAGCAAATGGTGCAACTTGGGGTTCAGATGGACCAAAAGCAGTAGTTAGTCAAATTTTATCAACTTTAGATGAGACTTCAATTTTAAACCGGATTAAAGATGAATTGCTGACTAAAATTAAACTCAGAAAAAAACTATGAAATCTCCCCAAATTTTAGAACAAACAATAGAAATTAATGCTCCAGCTACAGTAGTAGAAAAATGTTTTACAGACTTAAATCTCATGCACCGTTGGCTTAACCCAATGCTACGTTGTGAACCCGTAGGAGAAGTATGGAGTACAGATATTGATAGTCAAAGCCGTTTCATAATCCAAATCCCCGGACTTAAACCCACTTTAAAGACAGTAGTTATAGAAAGACAACCTGGTTTAGTAATCTGGGGATTTGAGGGATTTTTCCAAGGAAGTGATCGCTGGGAATGTCAACCCATCAGCAATGGTACAATCTTAATTAACCGCTTCCAATTTCAAATTCCTAACCCCTTAGTCAGTTGGGGTTTTAACACATTTGCTGCAACTTGGACAAAAGCCGACATGGAAGCCCAAATCCGTCGTTTGAAAAGAGTTGCAGAAACAATATCTAATTCGTAATTCTTCAGAGGGAACAGGAAGCAACTCTTAACAGGAAAAACTCATGTTTAAAAACATGAGATTGAAATAATGACACTGTTTTTTTCGTGTCACTCTCCTTGTAAAAACATCCTTTTTTTGACTGATCTTTAAACTCAGAACTAAAGTTTCTTATCTGTTCCCTGTTCCCTGTTCCCTGTTCCCTGTTCCCTGTTCCCTGTTCCCTGTTCCCTGTTCCCTGTTCCCTGTTCCCTGTTCCCTGTTCCCTGTTCCCTTTTTTTGTAATTCGTAATTTTGAATTTATTCAACTTTTTTACCCAATTTAGCTAATAATTGACGAATTACAGAGGCATCATCAGCATCAGGAACTTTAGCTAGATAACGTTGTAAGTCTTCTACTGCTTGGGTAAATTGACCAAGTTGATAGTAAAGCAAACCTCTATCTCTTAATTCTAAAGTTACATCTGGACACAACAATAAAATTCTTTCAACTGCGGCTAAAGTTCTTACCAAATCTTGCTGTTTGAGGTAAATATACTTCAAATTTGTGAGTATTCGTGTCAATAATTGACGGTTGCTAACTGCGGCTAAAAATTCAGGTTTGAGTGTCACTGATTGCTGATAAATTTGTGAAAGCCTTTCTTGACAATCTTGGGCAAACATGATCTCACCCTGATTAAATGCATCGACAAAAATCTCTATATCTGGTATGTCTGGACGAATCAGGAAATGTCCTGGCATTCCCACCCCTACCATGGGAAAATTAATGCGTTTTGCGACTTCTAGATAAACTAGTGCCAACGTGATGGGAATCCCTGTTTTACGTTCGATTACATTATTAAAAAAGCTATTACATGGGTCATAGTAATCTATTCTGTTACCGCTAAAACCCAATTCTTGGTATAGGTATTGATTAATACATTGAATCACTCGCAGAGGATAGCGTGAAAATGGTAAGCGTTCCTCTAACTCCATTGCCATTGTATCCAAAGCATTGATATATTCTTCAGTATCAAGCTCAGGATATTCTTCTTGGGCAATATACAAAGCTGCCCTTGCCAAGTTGATACACTCGTCAGGTTGTTGAATCTCCTGGTAAAAATACTGTCGTGCTGACGAGGAATTCATAAGCAATAAGGATGAAGCAATGGGGTTTAAAAGTAAGCTGGTTGCTGTACCTGCCTTTATTTTATGATTATTTTCCAGAATTTGGAACTAATTTAATGTCTTCAGAAGAATTAAAGTGTACTAGTCAACAGGCTGAAAAATGCTAAGATTTGCGGTAAATTTGCTTGAATAAGCATAAATCTATCAAAAGTAAAATAATTCCTAATTGATTTTTGCTATAAAAATTGCCAAGTTTAGCAACGGTAAATATAACCAAATTGAGTATGATGTTTTTTTATTAAGTCCATCTTTTGGTTTGCAGATTTATCTCATTTGGTAGAAAGAAAGATAATTATTAATTGATAATCTAAATAGTGGATTAGCTGGATTAGATTTTTTAGGAAAAAATAATGAATATTATTGCTTGGATAGTTTTAGGACTATTGGCTGGCGCTCTTGCTAAAGCTGTTTATCCTGGTTATCAAGGTGGGGGAATTCTTTCAACAATGATTTTAGGTATTGTTGGTGCTTTTATCGGTGGAACTTTATTTACGCTTATTCGCACAGGAACCTTACAACTGACAACAGCTACTTTAAGTATTCCAGGAATTTTAGTAGCAATAATTGGAGCCATTATAGCAATTTATTTGTGGGGATTATTCCAAAGAAGTAGTAGAGCTTAGTAGAGTTTAATTTTTTTGATTTGGTTAATATCAATTTGATGTAGCGTTTGAATAAGTTGTATGTTTTTCCACAAAAAAGAACCGATTCATGCAGTCAAAGTTGATGCCGCAGACCCTCGTTTTGCACAATTACTTCTAGAACAATTTGGAGGAGCAACAGGGGAACTTTCAGCAGCTTTGCAATACTGGGTACAATCTTTTCATGTAGAAAATTCTGGTATCCGCGATATGCTCCAAGATATTGCCATTGAGGAATTTGGACATTTAGAGATGGTAGGTCAACTCATCGAAGCTCATACTAAAAATACAGATCAAACAGAAGCTTACAAAAGTAGTCTGTTTGCTGTGCGAGGAGTTGGTCCCCACTTTCTTGATAGTCAAGGTAATGCTTGGAGTGCGAAATACTTGAATGAAGGTGGCGATGTAGTACGTGATTTACGTGCTAATATTGCCGCAGAAGCAGGCGCTCGTCAAACCTATGAAGCATTAATTAAACTGGCAACAGATGAGGGAACTAAAAAAACTTTAGTCCATCTCTTAACAAGAGAAATTTCTCATACCCAAATGTTTATGAAGGCTTTGGATTCTTTGGGTAAGTTGACTGATCCTCTATTTGGGAATATTCAACCTGATGAAACGGTTTCTCTCTACTACAACTTATCGACAAATGGCAACGATCAGAATGAGCGCGGTCCTTGGAATTCTGAACCCACATTTAAATACATCGCCAATCCCCTAGAAACTCATTTTTCATGATTAATGGATTTTAATTGACGACAATTTTTTTTACATTGGGTAGGGTGGGCGATTATTTGTCCACCCTTAAATTTAATCTAACAAAAAAGAAAAAAAGGCAGGAAACCCCGCCTTGGAACCCAAAAAAGCATTTTGTAACCAAATACCAAATCAACTATCACATAAGGTTTTGTCGAGTTCGTTACAAAGTGATGACATAAGTATGTCAAAACTCAACTTCTTTAATTCGTGGTTGACTTGGCTATTATTCCCAGTTGCAAACCTGGGGGAAAACTACCTTCTTCTTTAATGCGCTTGATTTCAGTGTCGGTAATTGGCAAGTTTAACTGTTGTGCTGCACACTTAACGATATCTCCTCTGTCAATGATGCCAGCTACAGTCCCTGCTGGAGAGAGAACAGTAATTCGGGGTAGCTGTTCATTTTCTAGTTTGTTAATTATTTGGGCTAAAGGAGTTGACTCAGTAACGGTGGGTATATTTGTGAGGGTATGAACAATACTTTGCAGAGTTTGGGTTTCCCACTGACTCCTTTCGGTTGTCCGTAAATCATCAACAGTCACCAAACCTCGGTAACGTCCATCAGCAGCGGCAAAGTAAACTTGTGAGGAGGATGTTTCTAAAAGGTACAAATCAGCAAACTCTCTCAGTGTTTGGTCGGCATTAACTACGCGAAAATCACGGGTCATGGCATCAGCAGCTACCAGTTTGAGCAAAGTTTCTTGTAATGTGGTTACACGGTCATAACTGTTGGCGTTACGAATACCAAACCAACCCAAGAGTACAATCCATAAACCTGTGAGTAATTCTTTGCTGAAGAAATCGATGGCAAATCCTAAAGCGATCGCACTATAACCTAAAATCTGTCCGCACTTTGCTGCCAAATGTACGGCTTGAAAGCGATTTCCTGTTATTTTCCATAGTGCTGCTTTTAATACCTGTCCACCATCCAACGGTAAACCAGGAATTAAGTTAAATAAAGCGACAACTAAGTTAATTCTCGCTAAATCTCTCACCATTACATTCAGCAGTGTGGTATCAGGAATGATGTTAGAAGTTAGATGTAGCAACAAAAATAGGACTATACTGACCGCAGGACCAGCGATCGCTACTTGAAAGGCTTGCCCTGGAGTTTTCGATTCTTCTTCTATTGCGGCAATCCCACCGAAGAAAAATAACGTAATGGAATTAACTTTAATCCCTTGAGACTGTGCTACTAAGCTGTGTCCTAACTCATGCAATAACACAGAAGTAAATAATAGCAGTGCCATAATTAGTCCAGCACTCCAACTTGTGAAAGTACCCCATTGTTGATAAGCTACGGCAAAATTTAGGGTTGCTAATCCGAAAATTACAAACCATAACGGGTCTAAAAACAGAGGAATACCAAATAAAGATCCAATTTTCCAATTAGTTTGCATTATTTTTTTCCTAGTATTAGATTTTTTTAGCAGTTACCATTCAAGTGAGATACAAGCTGTAATCATTAAACGCAGCGAAAAGTTCCTCGAAGCCGGGTTTCCCGGCGTAGGAAACTTTTCAAGACAGATGGACGCAGATAAACGCAGATGATTTTGTACTTCACTAGACTAGGAAACGCTATAGCAGTTACCTTTAAGGATAATTTAGGAGAATTAAACATTAAAAATTAAGCAGATTGCATTTATTTTACTTAATTAAAGCTAAAAATAAATCTCCCTTTCTTTACATCCCTTCCTCTCTCGATTTTTATCAACTTGAAAGTGAAACTGTATAACTCTTGAGGCTTTTGGGATGCAATAGAGACACAGCATTGCTGTATCCCCACGCATAAAATGAAAGTTGGTAAATAAAACCCTACTTACTAAAACTGTAAATCTGTTGTGTCTCTAAGTTATCCTTCAATGATGAAGGGAGGACACCATTACTAAATCTCTGTCGATCTAATTGCACTTGTAAATTACTTAGCGGATCACTACCTGAAGAAATTAGAAATTCCAATTTCTGGACATAAGGTAAATTTACTAATTCATCCAGAATTTTACAGATTGCTTGCAGGTAAGGATGACCACTTTGTTGATACCAATTAGATTCAGCAACATTTGCTTGATCAAAACCCAAGTGTACAGTTAAAGATGGCTTATCAAACAGTGCAATTCCTAATGGACGAGATTCCTCCTGTAACAACAAATCGTTATTTTTAGCTAAATACCGAAATTTATCTAACCGTTCATAGCGTTTTGTCGCCAATTGCGGGTGATCTTGCCAGTGAATGGCCACGGTGACAAGATAACTTTGTAACAGCATATGCCCTAGCTTTTTCGCCTTTGTTTCTAGGTAATAGGAGTTGTAATCATTAGCCTCAATTAACAAAGGAACACGATCAACTACTTCCAATCCATAGCCCTTAACACCAGCAATTTTACGGGGGTTGTTGGTAATAAGACGAATTTTTTTAATGCCCAAATCCATCAGCATTTGCGCCCCCATGCCGTAGTCTCGCAAGTCAGCGGGAAATCCCAAACGCTCATTTGCTTCTACCGTATCTAGTCCCATATCTTGCAACGAGTAGGCTTTGAGTTTATTAATCAAGCCAATCCCCCGTCCTTCTTGTCGTAGATAAACAACCACACCTTGACCGGCAGACTCAATCATTTTCAATGCGGCTTCCAACTGCATTCGACAGTCGCAGCGCAAAGAACCCAAAGCATCACCTGTTAAACATTCTGAGTGCATTCGCACCATGACAGGTTCATCTTGAAAATTTGCAGGGTTGCCCTTGACAATTGCTACGTGTTCTGTATTATCTAGGGTGTGACGATAGCCGTAAATATCAAATCGACCAAATTGGCTGGGTAGCTTAGTAACGATTTCTCGATAGACCAAACGATCATTTTGAAGACGATAACTAATCAAATCGGCAATGCTAATAATTTTTAGCTGATGATTTTGGGCATATTGCACTAATTGTGTTAACCGCGCCATGGAACCATCAGGGTTTTGAATTTCACAAATTACCCCAGCTGGGTATAATCCAGCTAATCGAGCTAAATCCACTGCGGCTTCCGTATGTCCTGCTCGTTTAAGCACACCTCCAGCCCTAGCCCGAAGTGGAAAAATATGACCAGGACGGCGTAATTCCTCAGGTTTTGTGGCTGGGTTGAGAGTAACTTGGATGGTGCGGGCCCGGTCTTCTGCGGAAATTCCCGTAGAGACACCTAAATGAGGGCCAGCGTCAATGCTGACAGTAAAGGCAGTTTGGTTAGTATCTGTTAGAGTACTCACCATCAATGGTAAATCTAGTTCATCCAAGCGATCGCCAGTCATGGCCAGACAAATCAGCCCTCTGGCTTCCACAGCCATAAAATTGATCATATCTGGGGTGGCAAATTGGGCGGCACAAATTAAATCGCCTTCATTTTCTCTATTTTCATCATCTACTACCACAATGACGCGACCTGCTTTGAGGTCGGACAAAGCGGCATCTATCGAATCAAATTCAAAGGCTTGGCTAGTCTTAGGCTGTAACACAGAAAATTTCCAGCTACCAACGTAAATTTTTTTAACAATTTCTTATTTTAAATTGTAGCTTCTTTATCAGATACAGAAGTAGACTAGCAATCATTCGATAAAATGACAAAAATTTCTGCTACTGAAAATTTAGCAAGAGAATGGAGACTGAGGATATGGGGAGGTGGAGAAATAATTTTCCCAATCACCTGTTTTGTGTGTTTCCCATCTAGTCGCTGATATTGTGGGTAGCTGAGAACAAATTAACAAAAGTAGATAAGGATTTCATCACATGGGTAATTTAAGACGCGTACCAGTTGGGATAGTTGGCGCGTCAGGTTATGGCGGAGTTCAACTAGTGAGACTACTGATGGATCATCCAGAAGTTGAACTGGTGTACTTAGGTGGTGAAAGCAGCGCTGGTAAATCCTTTGCTGATCTTTACCCACATCTAGGAAATATAGTTAACTTACCAATTGAGGCTGTAAATCCAGAAATTATTGCCAGTCGTTGTGAAGTAGTATTTCTTTCTTTACCCAACGGACTAGCCTGTCAAATTGCACCTCAACTGCTAGAAAAAGGATGCAAAGTACTGGATTTGAGTGCAGATTATAGATTCAGTGACTTGACAACTTATACAAATTGGTATGGTACACAGAGAAGCGATCGCACAGTTGCGGCTACAGCAATTTATGGCTTACCGGAATTGTACCGGGATCGCATTTCCGAAGCTCAACTAATTGGTTGTCCTGGTTGCTATCCCACAGCCAGCCTGCTGGCACTTTCTCCACTTTTAAAACAGGGTTTGATAGTTCCAGAAACAGCCATTATTGATGCTAAATCTGGAACATCTGGCGGCGGCAGACAAGCTAAAGTTAATCTTTTATTAGCCGAAGCCGATAACTCCCTAGGGGCTTATAACGTCGGCAGACACCGCCACACTCCAGAAATTGAGCAAATTTGCAGCGAATTGGCAGGACACGAAGTCACAATCCAATTTACACCCCATCTCATTCCCATGGTGCGGGGGATTTTGGCGACCGTATACGCCACACTGCGCGACCCTGGTTTAGTCCGTGACGACTTAATCACAATTTTTACAGCTTTTTATCGTAATTCCCCTTGGGTAAAAATCTGTAATAGCGGCACATACCCCCAAACAAAATGGGCTTGTGGAAGTAACACTTGTTACATTGGCATAGAAGTTGATCCCCGCACAGGCCGGGTAATTGTCATGTCAGCTATCGACAACCTGATTAAAGGTCAAGCAGGACAAGCAATCCAGTGTATGAACATCATGCTGGGCTGGGATGAAACCTTGGGCTTGCCAAAAGTCGGATTTTATCCTTAACGCACCAGGTAGCCAAGGTAACGCAGAGGAACACAGAGAAGAAATCCTCAGCGACCCTCTGCGTTGACCTCCGCGCCCCTCTGCGTTAAAAAGAAACTACTTAGGCCCCAAACCAACAGTACCAGCATAAACAGCGCGATCGCCTAATTCATGCTCAATACGGAGTAAGCGATTGTATTTTGCTACCCGTTCACTACGGCACAGAGAACCGGTTTTAATTTGACCGGCACGAGTAGCCACAGCCAAATCAGCAATAGTTGTATCCTCAGTTTCGCCAGAACGATGGCTAATTACTGAACGAAAACCGTTGCGATTTGCCAAATCAATGGTTTCCAAAGTTTCAGTTAGCGAACCAATTTGATTCAACTTAATCAAAATCGAGTTAGCGGCTTTTTGGTCAATACCTTTTTGTAAGCGAGTAGCATTAGTGACAAATAAATCATCGCCTACTAATTGCACTTTTGAGCCTATCTTCTGAGTTAGTAATTGCCAATTTTGCCAATCTTCCTCATGCAAACCATCTTCAATAGACACAATTGGATATTCGTCAACCAATTGTCCTAAATAATCAACAAACTCGCTCGGTGCATGGGGTTTGCCATCATAGACATACTGCCCATTTTTGTAAAACTCACTGGCTGCTACATCTAAAGCCAAAGCCACCTCTTCCCCAGGCTTATAACCAGCTTTTTTAATCGCCGCTACTAACAATTCTAAAGCCACTTGGTTAGATTCTAGATTAGGTGCAAAACCACCTTCATCACCGACACCAGTCAGCAAACCTTTTTCATCCAAAACCTTGCTGAGAGTCGCAAACACTTCTGCACCCCAACGCAAAGCTTCCTTAAAAGAAGGAGCGCCAATAGGTACAATCATAAACTCTTGAAAGTCTACGTTATTAGAAGCGTGCGCTCCACCATTGATCACATTCATCAAGGGAACAGGTAGCAAATTTGACAACGGACTGCCCAAATAGCGATATAGGGGAACATCCAAAGACTCAGCACTGGCTTTTGCAGCAGCCAAGGAAACCGCCAAAATCGCATTTGCACCCAAATTCGCTTTATTAGGTGAACCATCCAAAGCAATCATCGTTCTGTCTAAAGCTTCTTGGTTGAGAGCATCCAAACCTAACAATTTTGGTGCTAACACCTCATTGACATTCTGCACCGCCTTGAGTACCCCTTTACCGCCATAACGGCTTTTATCATCATCCCGCAATTCATGAGCCTCAAATGTGCCTGTAGACGCACCACTGGGAACTTGAGCCAGTCCCACAACCCCATTAGCCAAATGTACTTCGGCTTCCACCGTTGGTTTTCCCCGTGAGTCGAGGATTTCGCGGGCGACAATTGCTTCAATAGCAGTATCTAGAAATGTATTCATTCGTGTTTTGTCCTTTGTTTCTCTGGTGTTTAAGGTTTAAGACTTTACAGTTTAGTCCTAACCCAATCGTTAGCATAGGTGTTTCTGGAGCAAAATCGGCTGACATTAAAGAAGATTTCCAATAGTGGGTGTAGGGGTTTAGCAATGCTAAACCCTTACTGGGTAAGAAACAAAACACAGAATTTGTCTGAATCAGGATTTTTAGGATTAAAGGATTAACAGGATTATTTATTGATCATTTACTTATTTTGTCTGAATCAGGATTTCTAGGATTAAAGGATAATTTATTGGTAATTTATTTATTTTGACTACATCAATCGCCATTTTTAATTTAATATTTTTAATATTTATGTATTAAATCTTGAAAATACTGATTCTGACTACTACTTAGTAATATGAATTATATTTCTTGTAGGGTGCGTCAGACACGATATTTTCACAAAAAACAGATTCTCTCTATCTGACGCACCTTACTCAATAAGTTATTCCCAAAGGCGAAAACGACGCAATTTCGTTCATTCACATCATGGCAGATTCGTACAGTGCGTAAGTCCTAATTTGTTCCCTGTTCCCTGTTCCCTGTTAAGAGTTCCCTGTTCCCTTCTTTTGTAATTGCCCTTTATTTTCCATAGATAGAGAAAAGCAATCGCTCTTATAAAGTCAACATGGCTAGAGTGCGATCGCTTTAATAATTGAGATCACCATATAAGATCAACTTTGTATGAATCAAACATAGAATCTCGACTAACAATAGGGATATTTTTAACCATAGATTGTGCTATTAATAATCTATCAAAGGGGTCATTATGATGAAAAGGCAAGCTAGAAACTGTTTGTAAATGACTCAGTTGAATATCTAAGAGTTTAAAATCAGCCAATTGGATTTTTTGCTGAATATAATCATCTATAGGTACAGATAAATTCAGCCTACCTTTACTTTGCTTAATTGCCATTTCCCAAACACTGACAAGACTTATATATTTGAGATTCTTGCTATCTTCAATTAATTGGAGAGCAGTTATACTAATATTTTCATTGCCTGAAAAAAACCACAAAAGTGTATGAGTATCTAATAAAACTTGCATGGTTAATCTTCAAATTCTTCTAATGGCTCATCAAAATTATCAGCAATAGAAATGATATCTTTATCTGTACCAAATAAAGGAGGACGTTTAGATTTAGATTTGAGTGCTGTTAATTTTAATAAAGGTTGCTGGTTTTCGGTAATAATAATTTCTTCTCCATTTAATGCTAAGTGAAATAATTCTGATATTTGGTTAATTGCCTGTGTAATTTCTATGGAAGACATAATAATAGACTTGAATATAATTTTAATCTGATTATAGCATGATACAATAAAAATTATTTTAGAAAATATGATAAAATCTAAGAGATTATAGTCAACGTGGCTAGATGCTAGAGAGCGATAGCGAAGCGCGATCTAGTAATCGCTAAACATTACGAATAAAGAAAGCGATCGCTCTTATAAAGTCAATGTGGCTAGAGACTAGAGTGCGATCATTGATTCATAAAATGTAAGGGTTTAGCATTGCTAAACCCCTACCGCGTTGATATATAATCCTGAAAAATGCTATAATATAAACCGATCTCAAGCTATATATGAAATATGAAAATAATTCTAGATAACTTAGAACCCAACCTTGTCGAATATTAAAAACACAGCACCGCAATGAGTTATGATATCCATCAACGTCTCTTTTTAGACACTAAGTGAATAAGTATTTGTCATCATTATTATTCCCAAAACTTATTATTTTATTTCACTCTCTATTTTAAGCTGTTGATCATTAACTACCAAATTTTTTCCATATTCAACACAAACCCCGGTAAAACAGGTTCGCAATTAACAGTATCAGGATTTTCTAAACATTCTTCTACTTGTCCAGGACGGTAAATATAAACTCGCCGATTTTTACGATCAATTAATAAACCTAATCGTATTTCTGATTCTTGCATATATTCTTGCATTTTATCTTTTAAAGGCTGCAAGTTATCAGAAGCTGACCTTAATTCAATGACAAAATCAGGACAAATAGGTGCAAACTTTTTTTGTTGCTTTGGTGTAAGTTTATTCCATCTTTCTAACTTTATCCAAGCAGCATCAGGAGAACGTTCCGCACCTGTGGAGAGTTTAAAACCTGTACTGGAAGAAAAACCAATTCCTGTACCATCTTTTTCTGACCAAATTCCTAGCTGTACAGCAATATTAAATTCTCGATTTCCTGTTTCTGAACCTGCTGGTGACATGATTGATATATCTCCAAATTTATTTCTCTCAATGCGTAAATCACGGTTTTCTTGACAGAATTCAAAGAATTGATCATCTGTCATTGGCATTGATGAGGGAAAATGTAATATCAAAGGTGATGAAATCATAATTATTTCCTCCATCTGAAATTAAATTAATTTTAACACAAGCTGTTATTGAACTTAGTTAACGGTTTTTAGCTGACGATAGCTATGAAGTAAATTAAAAAACTTATCAAAATCAAAACTTTTTGGATCTGCTCTTTGTCCAGAACGGTCAACAGTACGATGAGTAGTAATCCTATCATCGGGAACTTGACTTTGAGCAATCAACCAAGCTAAAGAATTATATTGAGCTTTTGTATAACCACTATGACCCTGGATATGATTTTCACCCCAAGCATCGACAGGAGTTTCTAAAGACACATGATAAGCAAAATTATTCACAGAGGGAGGTAAATTGGGGTTAGTCTGTACAGTTTCCAAACCATTAACACCCTCAAATACAGAATTACCTGCACCAAAAGCGCGTTTATCTGGTGGAACAAGATAAATTACCGTTCCATCTATGGTAATTAAAGCGTGATAGCTTGCTTGCACTTTTTCATCATCATGGGGTGTTTGAAAAAAATTAATAGCGCTAGAAGCAGAATTACTAGTTTCGTGAATGACAATAATCGGTTGATTGTTAAAAGCTACACCGTTAACATCTCTGGTATAGCGATCGCCATAATTGCTAGAATCCACTTCAGCTTTAGCAAAACTAGGTCTATATTTGGCGAAAGCCGCAGTAGTTGCATACTTAAGATGATTTTTATTAATTTTACTAGTTTTAACTGGTGATTTAGGTAAATTTATTTTCTTTTTGTCTGTATTTATGACAGATTGTAATTGCGCTTGTGGATATTGATTCCATGTTGTAACTTCTGGATTTACAGCAGCTTGATGATTTTTTATCTGTCTTGCACCACCGATAAACACTGCCAAAATCAGCGCTGAGAACATGAAAAAGATTAACATGACTCTAGTTGCCCAATCCTTAAATCTCATATATGTAATATTGGTACTATGGCTGATATTAATATTATTATTTTACTATTTAGATAAAGTCATATTAGTATACTAAGTGTAATCCAAACAACTTTTTGATTCTTTCGGTTCGTAGGCTGATCTTAGCATTCTCAATCTCCTAGACACAAGACACAGCAACTCAAAAACAGCTGATTAAAAACACGCTACAAAATTAAAATACGTATTTTTCTAGAAAACTTGTCTAAAACCATCCAAATTTTGGAAAATAATAAACTAAGTCTAGTGCTGCACTAGTATCACAAAACAAACTCCATTTTTTAACACAATATGACCCATCCTTTCCTAAAACACCTACATAGTCCAGAACGTCCTGTTATCGTCTTTGACGGTGCAATGGGAACTAACCTGCAAACCCAAAACCTCACCGCTGAAGATTTTGGCGGCGCACAATATGAAGGCTGTAACGAGTATCTAGTCCACACCAAACCCGAAGCCGTCGCTAAGGTTCACCGTGATTTTCTCGCTGCTGGTGCTGATGTCATTGAAACCGACACCTTTGGCTCTATGTCCATAGTTCTAGCAGAATATGACCTAGCAGACCAAGCTTATTATCTGACTAAGAAAGCTGCCGAACTGGCCAAAAGCGTGGCTGCGGAATTTTCCACCCCGGAAAAACCCCGATTTGTAGCCGGTTCTATTGGACCAACCACCAAACTCCCCACCTTGGGACATATTGACTTTGACACCATGAAAGCCTCTTTTGCTGAACAAGCAGAAGCCTTGTTTGATGGTGGTGTGGATTTATTTCTGGTAGAAACTTGCCAAGACGTACTGCAAATTAAAGCTGCTTTAAACGGGATTGAAGAAGTTTTTGCCAAAAAAGGCGAAAGACGAGCCTTAATGGTGTCTGTAACTATGGAAAGCATGGGAACAATGCTAGTAGGGACAGAAATCAGTGCTGTAGTTACTATCCTGGAATCTTACCCCATTGATATTCTCGGTTTAAACTGCGCCACTGGTCCCGACTTGATGAAACCACACATCAAGTATTTATCAGAACATTCTCCCTTCGTAGTTTCCTGTATTCCTAACGCTGGTTTACCAGAAAACGTTGGTGGTCAAGCACATTACAAACTGACACCCGTTGAGTTGCGGATGTCTTTAATGCACTTTATCGAAGATTTGGGTGTCCAAGTGATTGGGGGTTGCTGTGGGACACGTCCAGCACACATTCAACAATTGGCAGAAATTGCCAAAGAGTTAAAACCAAAAGTTAGACAACCCAGTTTAGAACCAGCAGCCGCATCAATTTATACTACTCAACCTTATGAACAAGAAAATTCTTTCTTGATTGTTGGTGAACGTCTCAACGCCAGTGGTTCTAAAAAATGCCGTGACTTACTCAACGCTGAAGATTGGGATGGTTTAGTATCAATGGCGCGGAGTCAAGTTAAAGAAGGCGCACACATTTTAGATGTTAACGTTGATTATGTGGGACGTGATGGCGTGCGTGATATGCACGAGTTAGTCTCTCGCATTGTTAATAATGTGACATTGCCTTTAATGCTCGATTCCACCGAATGGGAAAAAATGGAAGCGGGTTTAAAAGTGGCTGGTGGTAAGTGTTTACTCAATTCCACTAACTACGAAGATGGCGAACCGCGATTTTTGAAAGTGCTAGAATTAGCAAAAAAATACGGTGCTGGTGTCATTATTGGTACAATTGATGAAGATGGCATGGCACGGACAGCCGAGAAAAAGTTTCAAATTGCCCAACGTGCTTATCGTCAAGCTGTAGAATATGGTATTGCGCCTACAGAAATATTTTTTGATACTTTAGCTCTACCTATTTCTACAGGGATTGAAGAAGACCGAGAAAATGGTAAAGCCACAATAGAGTCAATTCGCCGTATTCGTCAAGAATTGCCAGGATGTCATGTCATGTTGGGTGTATCTAATATATCCTTTGGTTTAAACCCAGCATCCCGGATGGTTCTAAACTCGATGTTTTTGCATGAAGCTATGCAAGCGGGTATGGATGCAGCAATTGTCAGCGCGAGTAAAATTTTACCTCTGGCGAAAATTGAACCTCAGCATCAAGAAGTTTGTCGGCAATTAATTTATGATCAACGTAAATTTGATGGTAATGTCTGCGTTTATGATCCTTTGGGAGAATTGACAACAATTTTTGCAGGAGTCAAAACAAAACGGAATACGGGAATTGATGCCAGTTTACCAATTGAAGAACGTTTGAAACGTCATATTATTGACGGTGAACGGATTGGTTTAGAAACCCAATTAACCAAGGCTTTAGAACAATATCCTCCCTTACAAATCATCAATACATTCTTGTTAGATGGGATGAAGGTTGTGGGTGAATTGTTCGGTTCGGGACAAATGCAATTACCTTTTGTTTTGCAATCAGCCGAAACTATGAAAGCTGCGGTTGCTTATTTAGAACCGTTCATGGAAAAGTCTGAATCTGGTAATAATGCCAAGGGAACTTTTGTGATTGCGACGGTAAAAGGTGATGTCCATGATATTGGTAAAAACCTCGTGGATATCATTTTATCTAACAATGGTTACAAGGTAATTAATCTGGGCATTAAGCAATCGGTAGAAAATATCATTCAAGCTTACGAACAGCATCAACCTGATTGTATTGCCATGAGTGGTTTGTTAGTGAAATCTACCGCTTTTATGAAGGAGAATTTGCAGACTTTTAATGAAAAAGGAATTACTGTTCCTGTGATTTTAGGTGGTGCAGCTTTAACTCCTAAGTTTGTGAATCAAGATTGCCAAAATGCTTACAAAGGTAAAGTAGTTTATGGCAAGGATGCTTTTTCTGATTTGCATTTCATGGATAAGTTAATGCCAGCAAAAACGGCAGGTAATTGGGATGATTTGCAGGGATTTTTGGATGAATTAGGAGAATCTGAAGCATCAACAAATGGACATCAAGAAATAGTCGATAATGCTGTTAAGGATAAAGTACCTGTTGAACCAAAGGAAAAAGATACTCGACGTTCGGAAGCGGTAGAGGTAAATATTGAACGTCCAAAACCTCCTTTCTGGGGAACGCAGTTTTTACAACCTGATGATATTTCTTTGGAGGAATTATTCTGGTATTTGGATTTGCAAGCTTTGATTTTTGGACAATGGCAATTCCGCAAGCCAAAGGAACAATCTAAGGAGGAATATCAGGCGTTTTTAGATGAGCAGGTTTATCCAGTTTTAGAAGGTTGGAAACAGCGCATTATTGAGGAGAATTTATTACATCCTCAAGTCATTTATGGCTATTTTCCTTGTCAGTCTGTGGGGAATAGTTTGTTGATTTATGAAACTAACCACAGAGGCACAGAGGACACGGAGGTAAGAACCAGTTTTGAGTTTCCGCGTCAGAGGTCTTTTAATCGGTTATGTATTGCAGATTTCTTTGCACCGAAGGAGTCGGGAATTATTGATGTTTTCCCTATGCAAGCGGTGACTGTGGGGGAAGTGGCTACGGAGTTTGCACAGAAATTATTTGCTAATAATCAATACACTGATTATCTGTATTTTCATGGTATGGCGGTGCAGGTTGCGGAAGCTTTGGCTGAATGGACACACGCTAGAATTCGCCGGGAGTTGGGTTTTGGTGATGCTGAACCGGATAATATTCGGGATATTTTGGCACAGCGTTATCAAGGTTCTCGGTATAGTTTCGGTTATCCGGCTTGTCCGAATATTCAAGACCAGTCTAAGCAGTTGGAGTTGTTGGGAGTTGATAGGATGAAGATGCACATGGATGAAAGTGAGCAATTGTATCCTGAACAGTCTACAACGGCGATTATTACTTATCACCCTGTAGCCAAGTATTTCACGGCTTAATCTATCCCTAGATTCCCCTAATTGAGCTAATTTACAAAAGAAGGGAACAGGGAACAGGGAACAGGGAACAGGGAACAGGGAACAAATAAAAAAGTTTAGTTCTGAGTTTAAAGCTCAGTCAAAAAAAAGGATGTTTTTTGAGATGCGTAGCACGAAAAAAACAGTGTCATTATTTCAATCTCATGTTTTTAAACATGAGTTTTTTCTGTTAAGAGTTGCTTCCTGTTCCCTCTGAATACGTTCTGAGTAAGATAGCAAGTTAGGGGAATATTACTATTTATAAGTTTTTATGGCGTTGCATAATTGCGGGATGATTTGAGAATCTGCATCAATCAATATATAATCACCGCGTCTCCGTGTCTTGAGCGTCAGTTTAAATGATAAGTATTCAACTGGACATGATATCACTGAGAAGCCCACACTCACCCAAAGGGAAGTGTGGAGTACCTCACGATTCTTAATCTTGAATAGACAAGATTTCCTGCGCCCTTTGAATATTTTGGCGTACAGAATTGGCTGAAGTTTGCAAAGCTGTGTTTTCTTGATCATTGAGAGTCAATTCTAAAATATTCTCAACTCCACCAGATCCTAAACGACAAGGAACACCAATCACAATATCATTTAAACCATATTCACCTTGCAGATAAGCTGCAACTGGCAACAAACGCGACTGATTTAATAAAATAGATTCTACCATTAAACAGGTAGCAGAAGCAGGAGCAAAAAACGCTCCGCCTGTGTGCATTAATTCCACAATTTCCGCACCACCGTTACGGGTTCTTTCTACTAAACTTTCAATTGTCGCTGGGTCTAATAATTCTGTAACGGGAATACCGTTAATAGTTGCGTAACGGGCTAAAGGAACCATTAAATCACCATGGCTACCTAAGACCATTGCTTTTACGTCCGCAGGTAAAACTCCCAGTTCTAAAGCGATGAAAGTTTCAAACCTAGCCGAGTCTAACACCCCAGCCATACCCATAACCTGATTTCTGGGTAAACCTGTAGCTTGCCAAGTTAAATAAGTCATCACATCCAAAGGATTTGTGACAACAATAAAGATAGCATGGGGAGAATATGCGATCGCATTTTTGGCAGTTTCAACCACAATTTTGGCATTAATTTTCAACAAATCATCCCGACTCATTCCCGGTTTGCGGGGAAAACCAGCGGTAATCACCACAATATTTGAATTAGCCGTATCTGCATAATTATTAGTACCACTAATTTGTCGGTTATGTAATTCCAATCCTCTGGCTTCTAGCAAATCTAAAGCTAAACCTTGAGGCATACCCTCAACAATATCTAATAACACTACATCAGCCAAATTTTTTTCTGCAATGCGTTGGGCTAAAGTACTACCAACCCTACCCGCGCCCACAATAGTCACACGGGGAGACTTGTATAAAATTGAGGAAGATGGAGAATTAGACATAATTTCAATTTCTTGATAACTGCAATTATTCAATCATCCTACCAGGGAGGAGATGGCCAGCCTTACAGCAGTTTTCATGTATTTGAACCACTATTATTAGACCTAACCCCAGCCCCTTCCCTACAATAGTTACCCTCCCTAATAGAAATTGTAGAAAGTTTTTCGGAATTATCTCTACAATTGTATATTTTTTTAGGTTAAAATTGAGATTTTAAACCTCCAATTTTACACCTTGAATTGCATAATCTAATAACTCCATTGGGTGCAGAACAGAAATATTTTGACCATGCAAATACTTACTAATTTGCAAACTACAACCAGGGTTAGGAGAAGCAATTAACTCAGCACCTGTATTTAATAAATTTTGCACTTTTTGCTTACCTAGTTCTTCCGCAATTTCTGGTTGCAGCATATTATAAACACCTGCACTACCACAACATAAAGCCGCGTCTATTGGTTCTCTTAAAGTCACCCCTGGAATTTTTCTTAATAACTGACGAGGTTGAATACTAATCTTTTGTCCATGTAATAAATGACAAGCATCTTGATAAACTAAAGTTAAAGGTTTATCAGTTAAAGGTGAAAGTTTAGCAGTTAAACCCACATTAATTAAAAACTCTTGTGCATCTTTAACTTTCCCTGCAAATGCTTTGGCTTTCTCTGCATATTCTGGATCATCAGCTAAAATATGACCATATTCTTTTAAAGTATGACCACAACCAGCAGCATTGATAATGATGAAATCGACATTTGTATCAGCAAAACTATCAATCATTTGTCTTGCTAAAGCTTTTGCTTGTTCCGTTTGTCCTTGGTGTTCAGGAAGTGCAGCACAACAACCTTGAGATTTAGGAATTACCACTTCACATCCATTTGCAGTTAATACTCTCACTGTTGCTTCATTCACAGGAGAGAAAAACAGCCTTTGCACACATCCTAAAATTACCCCAACACGATATCTTTTCTCACCTTTCGCAGGGATGATATCTGGTAAATTATCTTGAAAAGTTTTAACAGTAATTTCTGGCAGAATAGACTCCATAGCTGCTAAACGAGGAGATATCGCTTTAATTAACCCACTAGCGCGTAATAACTTAGAAATTCCCGACTTTTGATAAACGAATAATGGTAAAAGTAAAATTCTTAAAAGGTCGGGATTGGGAAACAGAGAAAAAATCAATTGACGGATTAACTTATCAGAAAAACTGCGGTTATAATTTCTCTCAACTTGATGACGAGTTGCCGAAATCAACTTATCATACTGCACACCAGAAGGACAAGTTGACACACAAGCCAGACAACCCAAACAAGAATCAAAATGTTCAACAGTTGCCGTATTTAGAGCAATTTCCCCCTCATTAATAGCATCCATTAAATAGATGCGTCCTCTGGGTGAATCCATCTCCTTACCTAATACTCGATAACTAGGACAAGTAGAGAGACAAAAACCACAATGAACACAACTATCAATCAACTTTGGATCTGGAGGATGACTAACATCAAACCCCTTTAAATTCTTAATACTAGCAACATTATTAACAGCACCATTTGAAACTTCTTGCATTTCTCTTTTCCCTCTTAAACTTCGCGTTCTTTGCGCCTTCGCGGTTCATTCTCTTAAATCCCACCCACAAACCGACCAGGACTTAAAATATTTTCAGGATCGAACTGTGTTTTAATTCCCCGCATAATATGTAAAGCATTCCCAGTATAACCCCAAATATCCAACTTTTCTTTGATGGCAACTGGTGCAGCTAAAACACTTAAAAAGCCATAATTGGTTTCACATAACTGACGTAATGCTAAAACTTGATTTTGATTTTCTAACCGCACCAAACCCAAACCACTACTTAAATGAATTAACCCGAATTTTATCTGATTAATAACCTGTACCGCAGCAGTTGGTAATACTCCTATTTTGCAAGTAATTACAGAATTATTCACAGCATCATGTATTGTTTCTGGTAATCGTTGCCATAGAGTCGCTTCATTTTCTGCTGAATAAATCGCCCCATGTAAACCCAATTGTTGACCAATTGCCAAAATTCGGTTTGACTGTTCCTTCACACTTTCGCTAATAGTTTGAAACCGGATAATTAAACCAATTCCATTACCTAAACCTAAATCAGAAACTAATTGATTTGATATTAAATCTGCTTGAGTTGGTGTTAACTCAGAACTTTGCAAAATTGTAGCAGCTTGGGAGATAGCTTCAGCTTTACCAGTTAATATTACAGTTGCTGATGTTTCTGGTAAAGGATAAACTCGAAAAGTGACTTGGCTGATAATTCCTAATGTACCGTAAGAACCGGTGAATAATTTCATTAAATCGTAACCAGCAACATTTTTTACTACCCTTCCCCCAGCTTTGGCTATTTGTCCATCAGCACGGATAAAAGTTATACCTAAAAGTTGGTCACGGACACCGCCATAACGTTGACGTAGAGAACCTGTATCAGCAGTAGCTACAATACCGCCAATGGTAGCAGAATTAGGAAATGCGGGATCAAGAGCTAGTGTTTGTCGAGATTTAGCTAATAGTTCTTGAATATCGCCAAATTTCATTCCTGCTTCGACGGTGACAGTTAAATCACCAACTGCGTGTTCTATGAGTTGGTTAATACGTTCTGTACTGACAACAATATCAATATTTTTACCCAAACCACCCCAATGAAGTTTACTTCCACTACCGCAGGGGAGAACACGCCATTTATTGCGGTTAGCAGTGGTGATAACTGCGGCTAATTCTGCTTGGCTGTGGGGATAAACGACACAACTGGGATAGCTTTTGCAGTGTATCCCTTGTTGTATTTTTTGTTGCTGGGTGGGGGTGAGATTTTCCCAAGGTAAGACAGCGTTTTCTGCACTGATAATAGAAGTTAAGGTAGAGGCGTAGACACTTTGTGTCTTTTCGTTAGAAATCGCATTCATTGGTTTTTTATTCCTATCCTCCTTATTAATGTACTGGTTATTGTGAACAAATATGTGAGGCAGAGCCTCTAAATGGCATTCCCAGTCTCTGACTGGGAACGAGGGATAATACAGACATTAAAGAGGAAAGTAGGTAAATTAATCTAAATCAGGTTCAACACCAAGCGCACGGAGTTGGGCAATTAATCTTTCTGTTTTTTGTCTTTCTTGTTCAACTTTTTGGCGTTCTTCTTCCACAGGAGTTAACACCCAATTACCATCTTTATCATACCAACGTAACCAAGGCATATTCACATTTTTATAACTGCCTTGCCAAACACCCAAACCTAATTCTAAATCAGGAATCCAAAAACGTAAATCTGATAAATTTACTTCAACATAATGAGCGCCCTTTAACTCAAACATTCTAAATTCAGATTGATAACGATCAAAAATTGCGTAATAGGGAACTCTTAAACTCTGCTCGTAAACTTCCCATTTAGTTGGGGGTTTTTCCACATCTCGCAAAGTTTGACCTAAGTCTTCCTTTTCTGTTCCTGGTGATAATAATTCAACCACAATATAAGGATTTACAAATTCTTGCCAAACTACATAACTTAATCGTAAATCTCTTTTTTCATAAAGAGAAGAAACACCAACAACCGCAAACCAATCTGGGCGTTTATGCCACAATGGATGACGACCATCATAATATAAATTCATATCACTAGCTGTAAATATTTGGTCGCTAGGATAGTTAGGCGGACGAAATGTATCTGCTAGTAATTGTGGTTGTAATAAATGAAATTGATCTGGCAAACCTTTCTCCTCCGGGTCTTCGCTGGGAAGATCATACATTGTTGGTAATGTTTCTTTAGGGGAAAGTGGTGGATCTGTTTGATACATTATTGGTAATCCTAAAGATACAACTTTTATCTCTATTATGTAGCAAGATGATATGGTATTTGAAGACTACTGGAGATTTTCATAAATTGTATTTTGTCTGAATCAGGATAACCAGGATTTGAGGATGAACAGGATGTTGTTTGAAATTAAAAATTAAAAATTAAAAATTGAAAATTGTCTGAATCAGGATGTCCAGGATTATAGGATGAACAGGATGATTTTTGAAGATTGATCTAAGTTTTCATACAAAAAACAAAAAAATTCAAGTCCGATTCCTAGATTACCAATCAACTTTCACAGAATATTGATTAAAAACAGAATCACAACTAATTAAAATCGCATCTTCAAGACTTGCTTGTGAAATTAATAATCTATCAAATGGATCTTTATGATGTAACGGTAAATTATCTAATCCTAATATATTTTCAGATGTGATTGATAAAATCACAATATTATGATTATGTATTTGTTCATTGATAATATCTCTTAAGGGAAGTTGCAGAGATAACTTACCTAATTGATATTTAATTTGCATTTCCCAAATACTAACTATACTGAGAAATTTGATATTAGAACTATTAGATAATAAAGCTAAACTTTGAGCAGATAATTTATGAGGTTGACTATCCCACCAAATAAAAGTATGAGTATCAAACAGTAATTTCATGATTTTCCTAACCAAAATTCATCAGGTAAGGGTTCATCAAAATCATCACTGGTTGATATTGCACCTAAATGTAACCCTGGTTGATCTTGTTTTTGCTGATGATGTATGGGAACAACATCTAATTTTGGCATATTGTGATCATTTCTTTCTAAAGTGGAAATTAAAACTTCCACCTCATCACCTTCTTGAAAAGAGTCTGGTAATTCTTCTAGTAAAATAACTGTTTTTCCTTTGATATAACCTTTCATTATTTTTTGAGGATTGATGTAATTTAAGTTATACTTGTCTATTTTAACATCAAAGTTTCACAGTTGTCATAATTGTGATATTCCAGAAGTCCGGTATCTGGGGAGAATATTAAATCACATCCTGTAAATCCTATCATCCTGGATATCCTGATTCAGACAAACAACATTTACAGTAGAGTCAGAGACTCTAAAATGGCATTCCCAGTCTGAGACTGGGAACGAGTAAACTACACATTCAATGGTTGTCTAGTTTTCTGCGGTTGATAATGTCCATTACTTTCCACTGGTACAGGTTTAACAATATCTTTTCCTGTAATTAATCTCGCGCCACGGTTGCGGGTAAAATAACTCCACAACCATTGAATCATCACAACTAATTTGTTATCAAATTCAATCAAGAAGTAAATATGCACAAATAACCAGAAGAACCACGCGAAGAAACCTCTAAGTTTGAGGAAACCTAAGTCAACAACTGCGGCGTGTTGCCCAATCATTGCTAGACTACCTCTATCTACATATTCAAATTGGGGTAATATTTCGCCTTTAAGACGTTTTTGAATGAGTTTAGCCACATATTCACCTTCTTGCATGGCGACTGGTGCAACTCCCGGTAAAGGTTTATCATTTTGATGGGCAAAATTTGCTAAGTCACCAACTACAAAGATGTTGGGAAATCCTTTAATACTTAGGTCTGGTTCAACGATAACACGACCTGCGCGATCGCGCTCAACTCCTGTCTTATCTGTCAAAACTTTCCCCATTGGTGAGGCTTTCACACCCGCAGCCCACAACACTGTTTTCGCAGCAATTTCTTTAACTTCATCACCTTGTTTAATCGTAACTATATCATTTTCAATATGTGTTACTAAGGTTTTGGTTTGCACATCTACACCCAAAGCCTTTAATGATGCTGCCGCTGTGTGAGATAATTCCGGTGCAAAGGGAGGAAGCACACGATCTAAACCTTCTAACAATAAAACTCTGGTTTCTGAGGTGTCAATGTTGCGGAAATCTTCTTTGAGGGTTTTAGTTGCTAATTCTGCGATCGCTCCCGCTAATTCTACCCCCGTTGGACCACCACCGACAATTACAAAAGTTAACAAAGCCTGGCGTTTAACTGGATCACTTTCATTTTCAGCGGCTTCAAAAGCCATAAAAATCCGCCGACGCATTTCAATAGCATCTTCTACAGTCTTTAAACCGGGTGCAAATTCTTCCCAGTTATCCTTCCCAAAATAGGAATGTTTTGCCCCTGTAGCCACAATTAAGGTATCGTAGGGAACAGCTTCCTCACCTACCATCACCTTTTGGGCGTTGGTATCAATATCATTCACTTCACCCAACAGCACCTTTGTATTCTTGCTCTTGCTGAGGACAGAACGCAAGGGAGAGGAAATATCCGCTGGGGATAAAGCACCTGTAGCGACTTGGTACAGCAGTGGTTGAAAAAGATGAAAATTGCGTTTATCAATCAGCGTGATTTGCAGATTAGCTTTAGCCATAGACTTAGCGGCATACAACCCACCAAAGCCCCCGCCAATAATCACGACTTGATGTACTGGTGTTTTGTCAGCTAGATCAACCATAGAAAATATTTCCTCTCATTACAGGTGCTGTAACTATTCTTAACAAATTTGTATCAAAATTATCACAATTATTTCTGTTTATCTTGAACTTCTTAAAAAAAAATAAAAGTAGCGTCTTGATAAGAAGTCAGGAGTCAGAACAAAGATAAATATTTTCTGTTCCCTGTCACCTGTCACCTGTCACCTGTCACCTGTCACCTGTCACCTGTCACCTGTCACCTGTCACCAATCACCAATCACCAATCACCAATCACCAATTTGCGATACAATCAAAAGTCTGCCAATTTCACAACAACCATTGCGGACAGGAGATGCTTCTATGGCGCGTATGTATTATGATGAAGATGCTAATTTAGACCTTTTAAAAGGTAAAACCGTTGCTATTATTGGTTATGGTTCCCAAGGTCACGCCCACGCCCTTAATTTAAAAGATAGCGGTGTAAATGTCATTGTCGGATTATATCCCGGCAGTAAGTCCACAGCCAAAGCGGAATCCGCTGGTTTGACTGTAAAAAATGTTGCTGACGCTGCAAAAGCAGCTGACTTCATTATGATTTTATTACCTGATGAAGTGCAGAAAACAATTTACAAAAACGAGATTGAACCCAATTTAGAAGCAGGTAACATTTTAGCTTTTGCACATGGTTTTAATATCCACTTTGCACAGGTTGTTCCCCCTGCTGATGTTGATGTAGTCATGGTTGCACCCAAAGGACCCGGACATTTGGTGCGTCGTACCTACGAACAAGGACAAGGTGTACCCGCTTTATTTGCAGTTTATCAAGATGCAACTGGTAAGGCACGCGATCGCGCTATGGCTTATGCTAGAGGTATCGGTGGTACACGTGCCGGTATTCTGGAAACTACTTTCCGTGAAGAAACCGAAACCGATTTATTTGGGGAACAAGCAGTATTGTGTGGTGGTTTAAGTGCTTTAATCAAAGCCGGTTTTGAAACCTTAGTTGAAGCAGGTTATCAACCAGAATTAGCATATTTTGAATGTCTGCATGAAGTCAAATTAATCGTTGACTTAGTTGTAGAAGGTGGTTTAGCAACCATGCGCGATAGTATTTCTAATACTGCCGAATATGGTGATTATACTCGTGGTCCAAGAGTTGTCACCGCCGAAACTAAAGCGGAAATGAAAAAGATTCTTAGCGAAATTCAATCTGGACAATTTGCGCGAGAATTTGTGTTAGAAAATCAAGCTGGTAAACCAGGTTTTACTGCTATGCGTCGTCAAGAAGCTGAACATCCTATTGAGGAAGTTGGTAAAGATTTACGTGCCATGTTTAGCTGGTTGAAGAAAGCGTAATTATTAGTAATTGGTAATTGGTAACTTTTAAGAATTACCTTTTACCAAATTACAGCAAATTTGTAAGTATTTAACTGAATTTTATTTAAGATTTTTAATCAAACCGTTTAATGTAGAAGCCGTTTCCTCTGGTTTTCCAGATGCAGGAAAAACTAAAACACTTTTAATCTCAGGGTTACTTACTACTTCTTTTAAACGATGAAATTGTGCCTCACTAATAGCAATACCATGATATTTTTTGACATAATTTAATTCTTCTTGAAAATTAGCATCATTATAAACCTGAATAAAGACTCTATCTACATTCCATTTTTCCCAATCAGCCGCAAAATACCTTTTAGCCCAATAAGGATTATGATGACAAATATCAAAACTAACGCCGGAATTAGCTTGTTTCATAGCAGTAATCATTTGCTGCACAAAATTAGTTAACTTAGTAGTGCGGTCTACTTTGCCTGGCAATTCAGCATGATAACCTAAATAATCATCCCATTGTACAGCATCAATTTTGGGATACCTTTGTACAAACTCGACTAAAATATTTTTAAAGAAATTCGCAACTTCAGGAATTTCTACATCTAATACATAATGTTCTATGGAAGGATAGGTTTTATCTACACCAGGAACAACCCATTTTTTCTGAATTGCTAAATCAAAAATAGGGCTATTTTTATCTATTTTAATACCTTTCTCAAAATAAGCATGAACTTGCATTCCTTGTTTATGTGCTTCATCAATTAACCAATCCAACCATTGATCTTTAAATAAATTTGGACAACTTTTATAACCAAGAGTTTGCTGCATGACTTGACTATTATACATTGTACAACCATTACCCCAAACACCATGAATAATAGTATTAAATCCTTGGGATTTATAATAACGCACTCTTTCACGAATCATTTTTTCATTAGCATTATTAGTAACTTGGTAGCGACTTAAATAAATTCCTCGAATAGCTTTTTTCTCCCAAATATTTGCAGGTAATGGTGTTGTTTTTGGTATGGCTATTTTAATGGGAGTTGGTTGATTAGTAGGAGTAATCTTAGCTATGCTTGGTGCAGCAGGAGAAGGAATTTTTGTAGGAGTTACTTGAGGTGTTGTTTGAGAAGTTGGTGTAATGTTTGGTGTAAAATTGAAAATAGGACTAGTAATTTGTTGAGCTTGAGATAAAAGGTTCGTAATCACCAAATTATCTTTTTGGGTAAATAACCAATAACCACCTGCCAAAATAAATATAATTACAGACAATGGAATATTGGCACATCCACATCCACTTGGTTCTTTTTTCCGGTTTGACATAATATGATAATGATTGGCTGGTGATCTGGCTCTATAGACGATTTTCAACCTACAAGAATAAGATACAAATGGAATTCTGCCTTTTACGGTTAAGAGTCCCAAAATCTTAACTCAATTTTACCTAAAACCTGAAAATTAGAGTATTTCTGCATCTAGAATCACTGAATACTGATTGACAAATTAACCGCAGTCCTTATTTTCGTAGCAAAGACTTCAGTCATTCACACTTCAGTTAAACTAAACTTAAATATAAACAGTCTGCTATAAAATCTCCCCATTAATAACAGATGACAGAAAAAAACTTAGAAGCTTTAATAACCAAAATTGTCAAAAAAGTTATCAAAAAGGAAGTTAATAATCTTCATCAAGATAATTTACCAATTATATCAACACAGACAAATCATCCATTGGCAACTTTTGTCACTGAGGAAGATACAGAGAGTACAGCAGAAATAATTGATGATATATACACTAGCCGTACTGTAAATTTATCTACCAAGGAAGATGCAGAACTTGAGCGTAAGTTGCGGGAACTCAAGTTTAAACAAGAACTGAGAAAAGATTGGATATCATTTATTGTTAAGGATGTAGTCATATATTCCGCCACTATACTTTTTGCATTTGCTATAATAGGTTATTATTTAGTCACTTCATTTAATAAGTAGTAGCTGGCGTAGTTACGAGGAAATACTAACTCCATTTATTACCATCTCTCCTTGTGAATGAACTAAACAGTAATTTACTAGCTCAGAAGTAAATTTTTAGCTATAGGACTACTATTTGATTTTTGATAGCTTGCGTGGCGTAGCCATACAAATTCCGCACACAAACAGCCTTTATCGGTAGGGGTTTAGCACTGCTAAACCCCTACATAAATCAAATCTGACTGCTATAGATATCAGGACTTACGCAACTGGCACATTGGTAGGGTGCGTCAGATATCAAAAATCCGTTTATTTACTAGATTTATGCAGTCTGACGCACCCTACAATAGATTTTTGGTGTGACACGCAGCTTTAGTCCTAGATATATTTTTGTCTGCCAGAATGCCTAGTTAGTTACTATTCTCTAAATTTGATTGCTATATTAGACTAAATCACTATTTTGGCGAGGATTTAAAAACTGTGCGGGATGATTTACAGGGCTTGGAGATTAGTCAAAAAGAGCTTCAGGAATTGACTAATTTACCTGTTAATGATGAATTAATTATCATTACTAATCCACTGAAAAGATGGCTAAAGCAATCAATATCAAAAATCAAGGGTTCTGAAGGTGTAACCATAGTTTTTATTGGGTTTTCTACCTTTACCTTTGTTTATTTGCTATTTGATATAAGCCTGAAATTATTTGCTCCACAGATAAAAGTTGCATCAGGGATATTATTAATACTCCTTGGTCTTTGGCTGGGTGGGATGATCCAAATCATATTATATATAGTGTGGAAAACTAAAAGTAAATTTCTTAAAACCAATATGACAAATTCTCTGCGAATCTTACTCAATGATGTTGAGCGTTATAATGCCGTTATTAAAGCTATTGAGATTAATGATCAAATAGAAGCAGCAGGAAACTCAGAAGTAGGAATCAAGCAGAGAGATAAAGTAATTGAAGCCTTACACCTGACTAAGAATGATTTAACTCGCGCTTTAAAAACAGAGAAAATTCTCCGAGAAAATAAAACGTTTATTCTCAAAAACTCCGAACTATTTGTTAATAATCTAGCAACTTTAACATCAATGCAAGTTACTGAACAAGCAAGTGAGCATGGTAGATTATTAAATGAAGCATTGCAAATTGCTTTAGATGTACAATATGAAATGAGAAGGTTACAAAATCAGAGCTAAGTCGGTTAACATTAAACTGGTAAAAGATTGAGTTTAGATTTCTAGAGATTATTTAGTTTTATAGAATACTTTTCCAACACCCTCTTAGTAAATCAGGGTAATTTACCCATCTTCTGGTAAGAAGGGAGTAAAATTAAATAATATGAATTAACAATACCTTGTCCATTGTCAGTAGGTTGGGTTAAGAGACAGCGCAACCCAACGCATTTGTTGGGTTTCATGCTGATTGCTCCGCGAACGTTTACGTTCGACAACCCAACCTACAAATCAAGGCTTTTTCCAATTTGGACAAGGTATTGATTAAGCATTAGTACAGCTTACCCTAGGTATCTTATATTGGTATGGACTGGAAAGAAATCAGAGGTAACTGGGTAGTGATTCCCAGAAATCCTATCGGTATAATCCATTTCTTGGGAGGAGCATTCGTCGCCACTGCACCTCATCTGACTTACCGTTTGTTATTAGAACAGTTTGCAGAAAAAGGATATGTTGTGATTGCGACTCCCTTTATCAACACATTAGATCATACTGCGATCGCACAATCTGTACTACTTAACTTTGAACGCACTCTAGAACGCCTACAAGATTCTGGAGAATTACGCAAGCTTTATCTCCCTACCTATGGAGTTGGCCATAGTATGGGTTGCAAACTCCATTTACTCATTGGTAGTCTGTTTAAAGTAGAACGTGCAGGTAATATTCTCATCTCCTTTAACAACTACACCGCCAAAGAAGCTATCCCCTTAGTAGAACAATTAAATTCTACCTTAGCAATCGAGTTTACCCCCACACCCCAAGAAACTAACCAACTTGTTCAAGACCTTTATCAAATTCGGCGTAATTTAATTATAAAATTTAGCAATGATAATCTTGATCAATCCCTAGCTTTAACAAAAATCCTACAAAATCGCTTTCCAGAAATGGTAACAGTACAAACCTTATCTGGAAGTCACACCACACCATTAGGTCAAGATATTAAATGGCAACCAGGAACTTCTTTTACACCTTTTGATGCTTTAGGTCAATGGTTTAAGCAAGAAGTATACCGCGACTTGAACCAGCTTAAAAAAGCCCTACTTTTATGGCTCAACCCTCTGTCACCACCATAATACAGCAGAATGCAGGAGTTAGAAGTGAACGCCCCTGAATATTGGATAGCGCCGCCTAGGGTATGCCATATTTTGATTTTCAGTTTATACCTCCTCTAACTGGCAATCTGCTGTAATATTTGATGAATATAGAAAAACATAAGGATTCACAATTGAGTTGCTTGAAAATGGGTTAATGGTGTTGTGGAAGTAACCATCTGTATTGGCTATAAATTACATCATTAGCATAAAAATATTTCCTGATTGTATACTCTATTTATTATGTTTAAAATCCTAGTAATTGATGATGACTACTCAATACAGATTCTCCTGAAAAGGATGTTAGAAAAACAGGGTTATCAAGTAATTACTGCTAATAATGGGCAGGAAGGAATTTTACAGGCTCTTGCTTGTCCTCCAGCCCTAATTATTTGTGATTGGATGATGCCAGGTTTAACAGGTCTGGAAGTATGCGATCGCGTCAAGAAAGATCCTCAGTTATCCACCAGCTTCTTTATTTTATTAACATCCCTAGATTCAGTCGCAGATCGGGTTAAGGGACTAGATGCTGGTGCTGATGATTTTATCTCCAAACCTATTGAGCAAAATGAACTCCAAGCCAGAGTGAGAGCCGGATTACGTCTACATCAGTTAAATCGAGATTTACAAACCCAAAAGCTATTATTAGAAACAGAACTAGCAGAAGCAGCAGAATATGTAAAATCTCTTCTACCTGTACCTATATCCACACCTCTGGGAATTAATTCTCGATTTCTTCCCTCTCGACAACTTGGTGGTGATTGCTTTGATTATTACTGGCTTGATGCCGACTCTTTAGCAATTTATCTCTTAGATACTGCTGGACATGGACTCAGAGCAACTTTACCCTCTGTTTCTGTACTGAATTTACTTCGCTCTCGAGCGCTGAAAGGACTCAATTACTATCAACCTAGTCAGGTATTAGCAGCGTTGAATGATACCTTTCAAATGAATTATAAAAATGATAAATACTTTACTATTTGGTATGGAGTTTATAACCGACTCAATCGCCAATTAATTTATGCCAGTGGTGGACATCCACCCGCTATATTAGTATCCAAAAAATCTTCTATCAGTCCTGAAGTAAAACTATTAAAAACACCAGGTATGCCAGTGGGGATGTTTCCTGAAGCTACATATGTTGATAGCACTTGCAATATTGACCAATTTAGTAGCCTTTATATTTTTAGTGATGGTGCTTACGAAATTACTAAATCAGATGGCACTCTTTGGAGTCTAGATGCATTTGTTCAGCTAATACTTAGCTTACAGCATTCAGATGATCATCAACTTGATCATATACTGAATTACTTAATAAATTTAAACTCCAAAGAAGCCTTTGATGATGATTTATCTATTTTGCAAATTAAATTCGATTAATTAATTTTTAGCGGTTAAAACCTGATTAAAGGCATCTTGACTGGGAAATATTTCAAATACCTCATTCATACTAGTCAACTCAAAAATCATCCTCACTTGTTCATTAATAGAACAAAGAACCATTTTTGTGCCAACATCCCGTAGCATTTTGAATGCTAACACCAGAGTTCCTAAACCAGAACTATCTAGAAACGTGATATTTTGACAATCAACTAATACAATTTTTGCGCCACTTTCTAGAATTTGGGCAATGTCTTGCTGAAATTCTTCTGAGGTGTCGGCATTTAAATTTTTTTCGATTGTAAGAACTTTCACCTGCTGACTCATAATTAAGTTACTCTGATTGACTCAATGATGTTCTGTTTTAGCTAGTATATACCAATATCGCAATTAAAAAAAAATCTAATTTTCTCAACCCTCTAAATTATTTTAATTATGAAAATTAGACTAAAAAAGTGAGATTCTTTAGTTAAAAAATCATATAAAATTGTTATTTATGAACTGATAATTAACAAATTTATGATATGAATTGATTCATGGCAAATCAATAGTTAACCTTGAACATTTGTGAGCCGATTCACCTGAACTCGATAAAGCAGCTTTTCACCTTGACTGTATCCAATATAACTCACCTTCACAATTTCGCCAGGTTGGGCGGTTCCAGCCAATAATTGGTGTAATTGCGGATTATAGGGAATTTCTGCGCCCACAGAGGCGATCGCTTCTACACCCCAAGCCTGTAATAATTTATCTAAGGAATTCTGCACTAAAGGCACTAATATTTTTACCGCATCTAACTGGGGATTCTCCTTAACCTTTTGCGCTGCTGTCGGCCAAAACAATAATAAAGACTCCAAAATTTGCAAACTAGACTGCTGAAACTCTTGCTGTAATAACTCTCGTTGTTGTTCAACTGTCAGCAAAATTCTCCGGTACTCCGCTTTTAACTCAGCAATTTCTTGTAATAATTTTGTCTCTGTATTTAAATGCTGTGTGTTGACTTCCGCAGCCAGTATTTGGGAATTAGCAATCCTATCTGAAAAAGTTGCTACTAATTCATCTAATGATATTTGTAATATTTTGCCTAGCTTAAGTAGTACCTCTAATCGCATCTGCTCAAGCTTTCCATGTCGTAAACACAGGATTTGCCGCTCTGAAACCCCAGCAGCACGACTTAAAGCTTTAAAACTGGAAATACCCACACGTTGCATTAAATTCTGCAACTTTTTGGTGAAATCATTATTTAACATAAAGCATGGGGTATACAGCATTGTTCCCTATTATACCCCATTTGCTCAATCTCTACTCTTCCAGCAAACTTCTCAACATCCAAGCAGTTTTTTCATGAACCTGCATCCTTTGAGTTAATAAATCTGCACTAGGTTCGTCATTAACTGCATCTACCAATGGGAAGATAGATCGGGCAGTTCTGACTAAGGTTTCTTGTCCTTCTACTAATAGCTGGATCATTTCCTTTGCTTTAGGAACTCCAGGAGTTTCTGGAATCGAACTCAGTTTGGCATATTCACTATAAGTTCCTGGTGCGGGATAGCCCAGCGCTCTAATCCTTTCGGCAATTAAATCCACTGCTAAGGCTAGTTCTGTATACTGTGTCTCAAACATCAGATGCAATGTTTGGAACATTGGACCTGTCACATTCCAATGAAAATTGTGAGTTTTCAGATAAAGTGAATAGGTGTCAGCCAATAAGCGAGACAATCCTTCGGCAATTTCGCCTCTACTAGCATCATTAATACCGATGTTGACATTTTTGACTTTTACTGGAAATGACATGATTTTTGACTCCAAATAACTGAATTAAAGTGGCAAGTTAAAGATGGTGGGGTTCTCAATCCCTTTTTCTATTACTGTTCCCTATTCCCTGTTTAAGCTAAGTGCATCTTGAGAACACTCTTAGTGGCTTTACGAACTCTGGCTATAATAGTTTCTTGGCCTAAGCGCTGGCAAGCTTCATAGCGGTGGCAACCAGAAAAGCCATAATAACGTCCATCTACTTCTAGGACATCTATTGGTTCTTGCTGCCCAATTTCCGCTATCGATGCCATTAAAGATGCTACTTTCTGGGGATCGTTTTGACGCGGCAAGGGACGCTGAATTTGATTTAAGGGAATTTCTTGAATCCTAACCATAAAAAAATTTGCTGATTAGTTTTGTACATGTAGATAAATCATAGTCGTTATGACTTCAATAAAGCAAGTGTTGGGCAAAAAAATGGTAATGCTATTATGGGAATGGGTATGCGACACTGCAAAAACACTGCAAAACCAATTAAAATCAGCCCCAAAGCCTCACTGTGGGAGCAAAATCCAGTTTCCATGAAAATTTTTTTCTGTCGTTCTGCCTACAAAATACTAACGACCTTTTGTTTATTAGGACTAACTGCTGCATCCGAGCCTGTAAACAATAGCCCAGACATAGAACTAAAAATTGGGATTGTACAGCGATTTGGAGCAACACCCGCAGCCAAACTGGAACTAACACCAACAAAGGGCGATCGCTTAAAGCTAAAATTTTCAGTAAATAATCAGCCTCAAACCCTAGTCACATCTAACCCCATTCAACTGGAAACAGTCATGGAAGTCCTACCCGCACCCAAAGTTCAAGAGGTAGTGGTTTTAGGTAACTACCGCACCTTTGAAACGGCGGAAGACAGTGCCAAAAGCTGGCGTGATCAAGGAATACAGGTGGAAATAGCCCAGCCAGAACGCTGGCAAGTATGGGCAAAACGAGATGTTTACAGCAGTCCTTTACTCCGACGCTTGTTATTACAAAGTATAGAAACTTCTGGACAGAAACTTCCCTACCTAGATACCCAAATTCTCAAACAAGTCCCGCGAGTCAGTTGGGTAGTCAACGGTAAACGCTACAGCCAGAACTTTCTAGAAATTAGCACTGAAAAGAACTTAATTCGGGTAAATAAAAGCGAAAAAACCGGGAATGCTCGTCTTTATGCTGGCAGGATGAACTTGCAACCCAACGCCTACGGTACTTACTCTTTGGTTAATCAAGTCCCCTTAGAAACCTATTTACGGGGAGTTTTACCCTATGAAATTGGTACGAGTGCGCCCAAGACATCTCTAGAAGCCCAGGCAGTTATTGCTCGCACCTATGCTCTTAGGAATTTACGCAGGTTTGCTGTTGATGACTACCAATTATGTGCCGATACCCACTGCCAAGTTTATGATGGGCTGAACGGAGTGGCAAAGATAACAGATCAAGCGATCGCTACCACACGCGGTATGGTACTAACCTATAATAACGAGTTAGTAGATGCCCTATATTCTTCGACTACAGGTGGTGTTACAGCTTCTTTTAGCGATGTTTGGAATGGCGAAGATCGTCCCTATTTACGACCTATTATTGATGCATCTACAAATCTTTGGAATCTATCTAAAAAGAGTTTAGCAGACGAAAAAAATTTCCAACAGTTTATTAACCTGCAACAAGGATTTAATGAAAGTAGCTGGGATGTATTTCGCTGGAACAAGCAAACCAGCCTAGAGGACATTACCAAAGACTTGCAGAAATTTTTGCGCGTCAAAAAGAGTCCCTATGCCAAATTTAAAACAATTCAGGCTATAGCTGTAGTTAAGCGGAGTGAAAGTGGTAGGATTCTGGATTTAGCCGTGAAAACTGATATCGGCGTTTTTGTTCTTCACAAAGATGAAGTCCGCAGTGCTTTTGCGGCTCCCCGCAGTACACTGTTTTATCTGCAACCCATAAACAAGGGTACACCAGGTGTGTGGGGATATGCCTTTATCGGTGGTGGGCTAGGACATGGTGTTGGATTAAGTCAAACAGGCGCTCAACATTTAGCCAAGCTAGGTTGGTCCAGTAACAAAATTCTCCAGTTCTATTATCCTGGTACGCAAATTAAAATGCTTGGCAACGGTATTAAGCCTTTCTTGAACAATTAAGTAGGTGACCGGAAAAAAACCGTAGACGCGCAGCGGCTTCTCGAAGAGTACTATGTAACGAAAAGTAAAATCTCCCAAAACCTCTTCTCTGTTCCCTGTTAAGAGTTCCCTGTTCCCTTGTCATAACGACAATTTTTAACGCCAACCTACTTAGGAAATATTCAGTCAGTAAAAAACAAAGGGGGCAGAAATGAAATATCCATTTTTACTCCCCCTTTTAACTTTTGTCCAACAATAATGGCAAAAGAAATTTTGTATTTAGACAACCAGAAATAAGGATAAAAAACTTTTTTTCCTGATTGCTA
This sequence comes from Anabaena sp. PCC 7108, assembly GCF_000332135.1. Taxonomy (NCBI): domain Bacteria; kingdom Bacillati; phylum Cyanobacteriota; class Cyanophyceae; order Nostocales; family Nostocaceae; genus Anabaena; species Anabaena sp. PCC 7108. The sequence continues at coordinate 397,997 of NZ_KB235896.1, read as the reverse complement.
CCTTGTAAATGATTTTCAAGGCGCGGTTATGACTGTAATGCCTAAATTTTAGTACAGGTCTTCTTCTTTGTGGGTTTGGATGGTTACGTCAGAGGCTGGGTAAGCCACACAAGTTAGTACATATCCAGCTTCGATTTGATCATCATCTAAGAATGATTGGTCAGATTGATCAACAGTACCCGATACGATTTTACCTGCACAGGTAGAACAAGCACCTGCACGGCAAGAGTAGGGCAAGTCAAGACCAGCTTCTTCAGCTGCATCTAGAATATAGGTATCATCATCAACTTCAAGAGTTTGGTTTAAACCTTCAGCTTCGTTGATTAAGGTGACTTTGAAAGTAGCCATTTAGTATTCCTCTCTTATTGCAAAGGCAGTATAAGTAATCGTAAAGCAAACAGTGCAGCTACTCTTGTGGGATCAGCTGTTGGTTAAAATTTGCTTCAATTCTGATACTACGGGAAAAATTAAACCTTGTAACCGAAAATTGACCGCGATTAGTAATGAAATTTAGTTACTTGTTAATAATAAGTTTTAGTTATATAAAATCATCGCTGGGATGGATGTCTAAAAAATTCAAAACTTATACTTTTTTACCTAGGGGTTCATACAAATGGGCAGATGCGGGGACACGAGGACTGATATTGTGTCCGATTGAATACTTATCATTGGCTCGGACGCAGGGACGGGTCGAGCTTTTTGATAGAATGCCTATGGCATGAATAGCAGACTGATAAGGCATTGCCGATAGCTTATGTGGCGTTAGCCATATCGAGGCATGAAAGTTAAGAATTCATTTCTCAAACTGTTACTCTCCGCGCCTCTGTGTGAAAAAATTATATATTCATGACAGCAACACCACTGTTTAAATATTCAGTGAGCAAAAGCGCCATACACAACACACTTAACTCTGTGTAGCTACACAAACCAACAAACAGAACTACGGAACATCATGTCTAATTCCGATGCATCGTTAGCAAATACAACCATGCGGGTGGGTTTAGTTGGTACTGGATATGCAGCAAAACTCAGGGCTGAGGCATTGCGGCAAGATCCAAGATCGCATTTAGTGGCGATCGCAGGACACACTCCCAAACAGACAGCAACCTTTGCTCAAGAATATCAAACCCAGGTGATCAATTCTTGGCAACAGTTAGTAGAGCGAGATGATATCGATTTAGTTGTGATTTCTACGATTAATCGAGATCATGGTAAAATCGCTCATGCTGCCCTTACTAACGGCAAACACGTCATTGTCGAGTATCCCCTTTCTGTGGATGTGAAAGAAGCTGAAGAATTAATCGCTTTAGCCAAGTCCAAAAATAAACTGCTGCACGTCGAACATATTGAACTTTTGGGCGGTTGGCATCAAGCTTTAAAACAACATTTAGCCCAACTTGGTGAATTGTTTTATGTCCGCTACAGCACCGTTAACCCCCAGCATCCAGCACCCCGGAAGTGGACTTACAACCATGATTTCTTTGGTTTTCCTTTAATTGGCGCACTCTCTCGCTTACATCGTCTGACTGATTTGTTTGGTGAAGTTTTTACTGTGAACTGTCACCAGCGATATTGGGAAACGGAGACAGATTATTATCAATCTTGCTTATGCGTGGCTCAATTGTGCTTTACCAGTGGGTTGTTAGCCCAAGTAATTTATGGCAAAGGTGAATCCCTATGGCAGTCAGAACGAAAATTTGAAATTAACGGCGAAAAAGGGGGGTTAATTCTGGACGGTGATACAGGAATGTTGGTGCAAGCTGAGGAAACAACGTTGATTGATTTGGGTACTCGTCGGGGTTTGTTTGCTAAAGATACGAATATGGTGTTAGACCATCTTTTTCATGGCACTCCCTTATATGTCACCCCGGAACAAAGTTTGTATACCCTCAAGGTAGCAGATGCTGCACAGAAGGCGGCAGAAACAGGTTTAACTATATTTTTAACAAAAGAGTCATAAATGAAAACCAAAACTGAACCAATTGTTATTTTATCCCAGCGAGAAATAGAAAAAATGCGTCGGGCTGGACGTTTGGCTGCCCAGCTGTTACAACATTTAGAACCTTTGGTAAAACCAGGGGTTAGTACTCTGCAACTCAATGATGAAGCGGAACGTTGGACAAAAGCCCACGGAGGAAAAAGCGCTCCTCTGGGCTATAGGGGCTTTCCTAAGTCAATTTGTACCAGTGTGAATGAAGTGATCTGTCACGGTATTCCTAATGCTAAACAGATTCTCAAGGAAGGTGACATTATCAATATTGATGTCACACCTATTGTCGATGGTTATCACGGTGATACTTCTAAGACATTTATTGTCGGTGCATCTTCTCCCAAAATACAAAAGTTGGTAGAAGTGACAGAAGAATGTCTTCGCTTAGGTATTGCCGAAGTGAAACCAGATGCGAAGATTGGGGATATTGGGGCAGCTATTCAAGAGTATGCTGAGGCTCAAGGCTTTTCTGTGGTGCGGGATTTTGTGGGACATGGAATTAGTAATATTTTCCACACTGCACCTGATATTCCCCATTATGGCATCAGGGGTAGAGGCAAGCGGCTGAGACCAGGGATGGTGTTTACCATTGAGCCGATGATTAATGAAGGAACCTATGAAGTAGAGATGTTGAATGATGGTTGGACTGCGGTAACGCGCGATCGCAAACTATCCGCCCAATTTGAGCATACATTAGCAGTAACTGAAGATGGTGTGGAAATTCTGACTTTACTGGAATAAGCTGCTATTTATTAGGTGTGATGGGTCAGTTATCAGTTATAGACTGTTACTGATTTCTGTTCCCTGACTCCTAAATTCTTTGATAGCAGATTAAGTAGGTGAAATAAATCCATGCATATTCAACGAGTTATTATCAAAGATTTCCGTTGCTTTGAGCATCTGGAAGTTAATTTAGATCCCGATATCAATATTTTTGTTGGCAATAATGGATCTGGTAAAAGTGCGTTATTGGATGCTATTGCTGCGGCAATGTTTCCCTCGTATGTGCGTTGTATTCAGTTAATCAAAGGCATAAAATATCAACAACACGATAAATATTTTATTCATCAAGATTTTCCAGTTAAACAAAATGATAATAAACAAAAAAATCAAACCGAATTTACGGTATCAACTACGGATTTTTCAGAATGGAGAATTTTCTACAAAAAATTATTTATTGGTGATAAGGAAGATATTTCTACAACTGTTACAGGTATACCATCGTCAGAAGAAGCAAATCAAAAGTTTTATTCAGAGCTTCAAAATAAATGTGATACTTTAACAAATGATCCAAAATCTGAGCTTTCAGTCATAGCTTATTATAAAGGTGATCGTAATTTAACTAATCTTCTCGCCATTGACGATATTTCCAATCTACCTTTCGATAGATTTGATTCTTTAAAAAATGCCTTTGCTGCAACAGCTAATTTCACAGATTTAGCTAACTGGTTTTTCTGGCGTGAGTATGAAGAATTAAGAGAGGGAAAAAATCGAAAAGATATCAACTTTGAACTTCCCGATTTAAAGCAAATACGCAAAGCTATTTCTACAATTATTGCTCCCAATGCTCGCGTTTATTTTTCAGGTGCGACATCTGCAAAATTAATGGTTGAGTGGACAATGGAAACAGGAGAAAAAAGAGAACTTTTACTAAGTCAATTAAGTGCAGGTTATCGCAATATGTTAGCGTTGGTGATGGACTTTGCTCGGCGTTTAGCACAAGCCAATCCACAGATGGAAAACCCGTTAGCAGCAGAAGCCATTTTGATGATTGATGAATTAGATTTGCATTTACATCCAACTTGGCAACAAAAGATTATTCCTGATTTAAAGAAGGTATTTCCTAATACTCAAATTATCGCTACAACTCACAGTCCCGAAGTTGTAACAACTGTGAAACAAAGTCAGGTGTGGATATTAGAAGATTATCAAGTAAAACCATGTCCTGAACCTACTAAGGGAAGAAAAAGTTCAGATATTGTGAGAAATGTTTTAGGGTTGAGTGAGTTAAGACCAGATACAGAAGAATCAAGAACACTGACACGCCTTTTTGAAGCAATTGATAATGGTCAATTAGAAGAAGCAAAACGCCTCAAAAAAGAATTACAAGATTGGGAATCGTATGATCCAGATATGACTAGAGCCGATATGCAAATCCGTCGATTGGAACGGAGGAACGCGGTGTGAAAAATGTGCGTAAATCCCCAGAACCAGAGGAACTTAAAAACTATAGGGAGCAATATTCTTCTCAATTTAGGCGATGGACAGGAAGGAAAAGTAAGAACGGAAAAAAAAAGGAAAAAGGATTAACAAGTGACAGTAAAACTTTTAATGCAATTCGTGATACTTTATTTGCTGATCAAAAAGGGCTGTGTGCTTATTGTGAAATGAAACTACGAGAAAACAATCGTTCTGTAGAACATTTTATTCCTCGTAACCAATCAACAAAAGAAAATAATTATGATCTAGATTGGCAAAATATGCTGGCTATCTGTCTTCCTCCAGGTGGAATGAAAGATGATGATTTGGAAAATCCACAACTACTGAAAGATTTACCATGTTGTGGCAAAAAAAAGGATGGTTTTATACCTGATGGTAGATTATTAAATCCTCTGAATTTACCAACATTACGTCTATTTAAATTCAGTAGTTTAACTGGTGAAATTAGACCTGATGAAAAAGCTTGTGAAGATTCTTGTATTCCTATAGAAAATGTTCAATTTACTATTGATACCCTGGAACTTAATGTTCAAAGATTGAAGGATCAAAGATTAGTTGTAATTGATTTTATCAATAAAGAACTTGATGATGAGATGATTGATATAAATGATTTAGAAGAGAAAGTTGCAGTAGAATATTTTGGTGATGGTACAGATAATTGGCCTCGGTTTTTCACAACTCTTCGCTGGGTTTTAGGTGCAGGTGCGGAAAAACACCTTACTAATATTTCCTATTCAGGTTAATCCGGTTGATCACATCATATATAAGAGGTTGTTTGAAAAGTCTAAATTATTACAGCCCTGGCGACTAGAAGTCGCGGCTATAGAAACTAAACCCGCCGGCGCGGGTTAAAAATCCCATTTTTCATTAGTCCACGGAAGTGGACTTTTCTTGTGTAGTAGCGTATCCCTAACGGGAGCCGGAGGCTCTATTATATTCGCCCAAAACTTTTCAAACATCCTCTAAGACTACTATTTGATTTTTTGATTTTTGATAGCCTTCATAGATAAGGGTTTAGCAGTGCTAAACCCCTACATAAATCAAATCGGACTACTAAGTAATTGGACAAAAATATTTACAGTCATTGCGAGCGAAGCGAAGCAATCCCAGCCCTTGCGATTGCGTCATTCCACTGCGTTCCATTCGCAATGACATTGTGTAATTAATTCTGTCCTAGTACTTATAAATTATTTTAATTACGAATTACGTTAGCGTAGCTCTCCCGAAGGGAGCATTACGAATTACGAATTATTTTACCTTCCCAATTTATTGATAATACCTTCACAACCACCGGGAATTGTGCCTCTGGTTTTTTCTCCACCCCAAGCACAGCAGTAACAACGGGTTGATTCAGACATTCTTTGGACGTTGCTGAAATCGGCATTTTCCACAACTGCGCCGGTGTGTTCCCCTGTATCATAGTCAGGTGGGTTGATACGACTGCGGGGTGAGGCTTTTTCTAATGAACCATAGAAGAAACGCACACCGTTTAAATCAGCATTGCTGAGATTGGCACCATATAAAATGGTACGGGATAGGTTAGCTTTGACTAAGTCGCAACCGTTGAGATTAGCACGAACTAAATTAGCTTCACTTAAATCAGTCCAACGTAAATCATTACCAGCAAGGTCTGAACCTGCTAACATTACTCCTAAGTCGATGACGCGCACGCCTTCTAACCGATCTTCTGCGTAGCCACCGATACCATCAAGAATGGCTCTACCTAAACGGCGATCACGTTTTAATGGTGTCAGCAATTTAGAACGGGAAAGAAAACGGAGAATTTTGGCTTTACCACTACCATCTACACTACTAAAAATAGCGGCAGTTCGTCCTTCTGCGATCGCTCTTTCTTGCGGCCAATCTTCTAATAATCCTTCTTCGTCAAGTACCAAGTCGGAAACACCTTGGAAGTAAGAATCAATTGTTTGCTGTTGAGTAATAATATTTTGCTGTACTGTCAGCAGGTTTTGTTGAATAGTTAAGTCTTTAGAAATCACATATTGTCGCCAAGCCACGTAAACAGCGATAATAGCAATGGAAATTTGCCCTAAAGCACCAAACCATTCTGCTAAAGTTCCTGAAGCATCCCAGTTAATTTTACGTCCCCAACGCAGGAGGCTATCACCCACACCAGCAAATCTAAATAAGCCAGTAATACCTACTAATAAACCCATAAAAGCCACAAATATGGTTCTATCTTGGGGAGAAAACCATTCTTGCATGACATCTTTTAGCCAAGGGAAAAGCATTGCCACGGATAACACCAAAGTTCCCAAAGTTCCCAAGATACCCAGAAACGAGTTATTAATAGCAATACCAATAAAAGTTAGAGCGATCGCTAGTAAAGTAAAAATTAATGCCCTTGGTTTAACTATAATGTTATGACTAGACTCTTCTTTGAAGTTAGACGAAGCTCGTTTTAGGGCATTTGTATTTTGGGAAGACTGTAAAGACGAAATTGCTGATAAAGCTTGTTGTGCAGCCAACCCTTCTGCGGTGAGTGCATTTTCACTTGTATCAACGTCAAAGTCATCTGGTTGCAAGTCTTGGTCTGGTTTGGGTTCTGGCTGAGGAGGGTGTGAGGAATTAGATTCAATCGTCATGCTTTCTATGTTCTCATACTTTTTTCTAACCAAGATTAACAAATCTACTCTTTAAAAAAATTTGAGTAATTTTAACAACGTAGCACCCTGAAATTAGATTAAATATCAGGGTGCTATCGGTAATCGGTGTGTTTTACTTAGTTTTCAACTTACTTAACCAACCTCTCTCTGAATTTATCTCCAACCAGGAAAGAGACTTTTATTTTCCCCCTGTGGTGTTTCCCTCTCCTTTTAGCAGAGGTTCTTGGGATTGAGGTTTTGCGGTATCAATTGATTTTGAGAACACAAAAAAATTTTTTTAAGCTAGTCCAACTAATTTTGCACTCAATTCCCACAGACGCTTGGCTTTATCATCATCGCTGGCTTCGTTGGAAACCTCTTGCACAAAGGACTTGCGATCTTTTTTCTGTCTATTCCCCCAACTCCAATACATCCCAGATTCATTGTATGCGGGATCAGCGACTACTTCTGCAACCCTTTTACCAGCATCTTCCTCTGACACATACCCCCCAGTAATGTACTTCTGAAAGAGTGGAAAGAGTTTCTGAAATAAGGGATAGTGGTCACGGAATAGGGCTGTTGTAGCCACACACCCAGGATAGAGAGAACTGAAAGTGATACCAGTTGATTCATGATAACGCCGATGCAGTTCCTTCATGGTCAGGACATTGCAAACTTTGCTATCTTTATAAGCTTTGACAGGTTCAAATTTCTTACCATCGATCATGGTGTGGGGTGCTTTAAATCCTGCTTCAAAGCCTTGTAAATTTCCCAAATCTGGACGAGGTGGAATTTTTCCACCTAATTCTTTCGGGTTATGTGTCACAGTTCCCAAAATTACGAGTCTGGGTTCTGAAGCGGATGATTTCTGCAAATCCTCCAACATCAAGTTACACAAAAGGAAATGGCCGAGGTGATTTGTAGCCACACTTAACTCATATCCGTCTGGACTCCATAATGGCTCCTTGATTAAAGGCATATATATTGCCGCATTGCAAACCAAAGCATCTAAAGACTTACCAGTTAATCTAAAGTCTTTCACAAACTGTCGAACACTGTCTAAAGAGGCTAAATCGAGATGAATAATAGAATAGCTATCCTGTGGTATTCCCACTGTTTGGGCAGCTGTTTCAGTTTTGGGGATATCTCGACAGGCCATTACTACGTGCCATTGACCAGTTTGGGCAAGAGCTTTTGCGGCTTGCAAACCGACACCTGAGGATGCACCCGTAATTATGACAGTTGACTTCCGATGTTGTTCCATTCTGTTCAGACTGCGTTGACTGTAGTTGAATTTCTATATGATATGATCTCACACCATGATCACTACCAAATATTATTGATTCTCACCATCAGTATGTGGGTGTGAACATTTATCGTTAGGGTAAGGCAGGAGGCAGGAAGGAAGAAGGTTTGAGGTGATGTTTAATGGCTTCTACTTAGATAGATCGACAAAGAAAAACAGGGAATCATAATAATTAATGAGGTATCTAAGTAAATTGATTGATTAATTTTACTTACTCATGGTATGATATGCGTACTTTAAACAAAATTTGTCCAAATCTTCATTTTTTCCTCAACAAAACAAAAGATAATTGATAGTACTTTAGTTGATTTTGATACGATTATTGAATATCAATAAGTCTTAACATTAAATTATGAGTTGTGTAGGTGCAACATGGTTGTTTGGCGAGGCTTTATTGCCTGTGGATTTATTAGTTTTTTGACAATTGGCTGCGGAGATTTAGCAATCTCGTCGGCAGAAAACACCAAGCAATTTGTACAAGAACGCAATGTCAATCAATTGTTGACGGAAGTACAAGATAGCCAAAAAGCAGAGAATTTGTTAAAAAAAGGCAATAGTTTTTTGGATACAAATCGCTACAAAGAGGCGTTGAAGTTCTATAATCAAGCGATCACTATTAAAACTGACAGCGAGGAAACATGGGTTAATCGGGGAAATGCTTTAACGGCTTTGCATCGTTATGAAGAAGCCGTAGAATCTTATGATAAAGCGATCGCTCTCCGACCAAATAAAGATGAAGCTTGGTACAATCGAGGAAATGCCTTAACAGCTTTACACCGTTACGAAGAAGCTGTTAAAGCCTACGATGAAGCGATAGCTATTCAAGCTAACAAATCTGAAGCTTGGATTAATCGAGGAATTGCACTCACTAAATTGCAACGCTATAAAGAAGCTTTAGCCTCTTATAATCAAGCAATTAGCATTAAGTCTGGTCTACATCAAGCCTATTACAATAAAGCTTGTAATTATGCTTTACAAGATAATGTAGAACTAGCACTAGAAAACCTAGAAAAAGCGATTCAACTCGTACCAGAAAAATATCAAAAGTTAGCCAAAACTGATCCTGATTTCGATAAAATACGAGATGATAAACGGTTCGAGAAATTAATCCAATAAATACAGCCATTCATTTACAGCATCTACATAAATAAAAACTAGATTATCAGTTTGCTACAATCCTTTGTATTTATCTCCAACCTGTGTAACAAAAGAGTTTTTGTTAGATTTCCTGCCAATATTATTGAAAATGCGCCGAACTACATGAATAAGACCAATAAATTCGGCACAGCCTCTAAATAAATGGTATCACTAGCATCTAAAGTTTAGATTACCAGTTGACGACAGCTTGAGCGATCGCATTTTTAGCTGCTTCTAGAGATTTTCCCCTCGCTTCATCACCTAAATTTAGGCTATCTGCATGGATAAAAGTAATATCAGTGATGCCAATAAAACCAAAAATGGTACGGATATAGGGTTCTTGCAAATCATAAGCAGCAGCGGGAGTTCCTGGGGGGAAAGTACCACCACGAGAGGTGATAACCAGCAGTTTTTTACCGCTAGGAACTAAACCTTGGTAGCCATTCTCACCAACTGCAAAGGTGCGGCCAACACGAACAATTTGGTCAATGTAAGCCTTAAAAGTAGATGGTACACTAAGGTTGTACATTGGTACACCCAAAACGTAACGGTCAGCCTCTAGTAACTCCTCAACTAAGCTATCAGAGAGTGAAATTGCTTCAGTTAGTTCAGGTGTGCGTGCGTCAAGTGGTGTAAAAGCAGCAGCAATCCATGATTCATCTACATGGGGAACAGGATTGCGACCTAAATCACGATAAGTTACTGTATCTTCAGGATGGGTATCTTTCCAAGAAGTAATGAACTCATAGGAAAGTGTACGTGAAATTGAACGTTCACCACGTGGACTAGAGTCAATGTGAAGGATATTAGCCATAAATAAAATTTCCCAAAAACTACATCTACAGGCGTTTATCTAATGATGAAATCGATGTACTAAATCTTACTTCATCGACTTTAAACTATGTCAAGTTATTCTGACAAGTAGGCACTTAAAAGTAACTTAGTTACTTAAAACTTCTGGACAAAGTGCAATTACAGATTTTATCCATGCCAAATAGTCATCGGCATTTTTCATAAAGCTTGTTCTAATTTATTGATTTTTTGTAAAATATCTTTGCGTAGTTCACATAAGCTAAACCACTCAAAAAAATACATTTTATCTCCTAATTTTCCTGAATTAAATTGTTGCTCAAATAGCTCAGAAGTCAGATTATATTTTTTCTCAAATTTATCTATATCCAAGTTATAGATAGCTAGTTTTTGACGATGACGGGTTAAAATCACATTTAGCAGTTGCCCAATAATTCGCTCTAATTCTGTGTTGTCGCTACAGTTTTCACTCAGCAATTCTAATTTTTCTAATGTATTCATAATTATACAGCACTTCCCAGTGTCATGAGGTACAAGCAAGTGTAAGACTAATAAAATATTTTGACTGAATCAGATATTTTTATTATGTTGGCTTGCATTCCTTAATCTAAGCGAAGACTTACTAATATATTGATTCAGGTTTCCAAGGATTAATAATAGAAATACCACATCCTTCAAAATCAGTAACATTGCGTGTTGCTATAGTTGCTTTATGAGTGTAACAAATAGCAGCGATTTGAGCATCAGCTTGAGAAATGGGAGTACCATTTTGTCGTCGGACAGATGCAATATGAGCAAATGCTACAGCAGCATTTTGATCAAAAGCTAGAACTCGTCCAGCGAAATCTTCAGAAAACATTAGTTGTGCTGTTTGACTAAGTTCTTCTCGTCGTTTTCCTGCTGGAAGTAAAGCAATACCATAGAGAATTTCTGCTTGAGTAATTGTTGTAGTAAACAAACTCATTAAAGGTTGTGCTGCTACCTATTCACGAACTATTGCTGATTTTTGAGTTTTCATTAGTTCGGAAATGACGTTTGTATCAAGAATAATCATTTTTTAGTCGGTAAATATTGACACTGTGCGAATCGCTTCTCTCTCTATTTCCGGTAATTCCAAATTTTCAAAATTGGCAAAACGGTTTTCAATTAGAGTTGCTAAATTGATAGGATTTTTAGGATTTCCTGTGAGAACAAGACGAAGAATTTCTGTAATTTCTTGTTCTAGAGAATGTCCATGTTTTTCTGCTCGTTTTTGTAACTGATTTTGCAGATCATCATCAAGGTTAGAGATTGTGATATTAGTCATAATCAATTGAGATAATTTTTATGTATCTATCATTGAAGCATAAATGTATTATACACTGATGCAAAGTTTAAGTTGCAAAAAGCTATTGTGAAAGTGTTGGGTTTTCTCAGCTTTGTCGCGGGTCTTCATCTGGTGGATGCCAACCACCTTTTATCCAAAAACGACGCGCTTTGATAATAGAACCTTCATTATGCCTTTCATCATTGAGGTCTAAGCGATTACAAGTAGCCCTTCCTGTAGCAGTAATACCAATAATTTTCAAACCATCTGCTGACCAAATAAAATGGTCTGACCATTTCTGTTTTCGAGGATTAAATATAGGAATTACATCTCCAGTTTCCGGGTCAATACCAGTTGTGAAATTATAGCGATATCCGTTACAACGTTGACAAGCTAAAGCTAAATTATCAGGATCATCTGATGAACCAGGAAGAGACTGGGGAATAATATGATCAATAGCAAATAAAGCCGCACTTGCTTCTTCTAAAGAATGACAGTATTCACAAAGAAATTTTGCTCTTTCTCTGACTAATTTTCTGCTTGTCTCGTTAACTGTCATGATTCAGCAATTATTTTTGCATTCAATAAAGTAAAAATCCTATCCAGTTCTAATATTCCTGCTAGTTCCGCTTCTTCTGTTGTAGTTAACATTCCTGCTTTATTTTTATCAGCCAGTTCTTCTAACCTAGATTGTAATTCTGGAGTGAATTTAAACAAATTCAAATTTCTGACTTTGCTGATTTCAATTCCAGATTCTATCCAGTATGAGGGTTGAATCATTACTTGAGTCATCATAGAATTATTTTAATAATTTTGACAACTTTTATATTATAACATAGTCAACAATAAAAATATGGATAATTTAAAATATTTTTTGTCTGAATCAGGATAACCAGGATTACGGGATTTACAGGATGTAATTGTTTATTTGAAGTGGGGATTTTGAGGATTTTTTTGTCTGAATCAGGATAACCAGGATTAAAGGATTTACGAGATGTTATTGTTTGATTGTCTATGAGGAAGTACAGATTTTAGGATGTTAGATAATAAATTATCCGTTAAATTATTTGTTGACTGTTGCTGTAACTGTATTTTATAATCTTCAAATCTTCACAGACAATTAATCAATAACAATCCTGTACATCCTAAAATTCTGGATATCCTGATTCTGACAATTACAATTTCAGCATCCCACCAACAACTTACAAATTACAATCCTGAAAATCCATGAACACATCTAATACCCAAAATCTCAAATTAGACGAAATTACATATATAATTAATGGCTGTGCAATGAAAATACACAGAACTTTGGGAAATGGTTTTCAGGAGGTTATTTATCAAAGATGTATGGAAATTGAACTCAAAAAATCAGGTTTAGGTTTTGGAAGGGAGGTAGAACAAGTAATTTATTATGAGGGAATTGAAGTAGGAACACGAAGGGCGGATTTTATAGTTGAAAATCAGGTTGTGGTGGAGTTAAAAGCGGTTATCTCTTTAGAAGATGTTCATTTAGCGCAAGCTAAAAATTATTTGGTAGCTTATAATTTTCCTGTGGGATTATTGATTAATTTTGGTGCGTTGAAGTTGTAATATAAGAAGGTTTTTAATCCTAGATTTCATGTTTAATTTGTCTGAATCAGGATGTCCAGGATTAGAGGATTTACAGGATGTTGTTGTTTGATTGTCTATAAAATATATAGATTTTGAGATGATAGATAAGTTATCAGTTAAATTATCCGTTGTTAGTTTTTGACTATTACTGTAACTGTATTTTATAATCTTCAAATATTCACAGATAATTTATCAATCACAATCTGTCTGATAGCGAAGCGTGGCGAAAGCCATATCAGGATAACCAGGATTAGAGGATTTACAGGATGTTGTTGTTTGATTGTCTATGGGGATTTGAGGATTTTTTTGTCTGAATCAGGATAACCAGGATTAGAGGATTTGCAGGATGTGGTTGTTTGATTGTCTATAAAATATAGAGATTTTGGGATGATAGATAAGTTATCAGTTAAATTATCCCCTGTTAATTCTTGACTATTACTGTAACTGGATTTTATAATCTTCAAATCTTCACAGACAATTCATCAATAACAATCCTGTACATCCTTTAATCCTTGACATCCTGATTCAGACAATTAAAATTTCAGCATCCCACCAACAACTTACAAATAACAATCCTGTAAATCCTAAAATCCTGGATATCCTGATTCTGACAAAAAATATGAATCAGATATTTTCATTATGTTGGGTTGCGTTCCTTAATCTAAGCTCCTACTGAACCGAATTGACAATATCAGCGATAGCACTTAAAATTTTATATAATATTGTATTATCATTTATGTGATTAATAAATGATATAAATTTGTGAATTGCGATATTAGAAGTAAGTTTTGGTGAGTGAGTGCATTTATTATGGAAAATCAAAAAAAGCCTAGTAACAATATCGCAAAATCGCTAGTTGAGTCTTTATCAACATCTAAGATGACTGAGATTGTGACGGAATTTAGTGATATTGCTTTCGATATGGTTTCAAATCAAGAAGACGGATTTTTAAAGGAAATACCGATTTTTGGATGGTTCATCAAAGGTCATGGTGCATTTATTACCATGCGTGATCGCATTTTCATGAAAAAGATTGCAAATTTCCTTTATGGAACAGCAACAGTTTCTGAAGAGGACAGGGAAAAATTTAAAAATGACATCAGCAATGATCAAGAATTGTCTCAGAAAGTTGGTGAAACTTTGATACTTTTACTGGATCGTCATGAAGATTTTGAGAAGTCATTAATACTAGGAAAGATATTTGCAGGGTACATGAAAGGTGAGATAGACTATATCACTTTTTCAAAACTAGCGCACATCATAGACCGAGCTTTTATTGATGACCTAAAGAATTTAGAAAAATATTACTCAAAATCAAATGAATATGAGCCATCATGTGGTAAACCCTTCTCTACTTTCCTTGACAATGAAACTTGTCAGTCTCTTTATGCTGTTGGACTAATTCGTGCTGAAGGTTATGTTGAAGACATCTATCATCCAAATCAAATTGGTGAGCATTTTTTAAAATTATTAAAGGCATAATGAGCAGCAATCGTATTTCTGATATAGAGTAAACAGAGATACGTTTGATTTGCTTGAAAATTCAGATCCACGACTTCTCACATTAGTCTATAATTCATTTAGAAGATTAAAAAAGAAGTCGGGTATCTAGTCACCTTGATAAAATTCTAAATCTCGATTTAATCCCTATCTGGAAAAATATCATCACCAAACTCTGAAACTAGCCAGTTATAAGTTGCTTGCCCCTCTTTTCGTTCAGCCTCAAACATTTCTCTCTCTTCTCTTTCTATTTTAAGTTCAGTTGTTTTTACAGCTTTTGCCCATTCTTCTGGGTCTGCTCGTAAGCTATTATATTCTTCATCGTATAACTGAATAGCTTCTTCAAAAGTTTCCGCAGAAACATAAATTTCTACTGGAATGTATCTTTCAATACTCCATTCAACATCCAAATCTTCTAAATCAACTTTTACTTGATAATGAACTTCATTTCCATGATATATAATTGAATATGATGCAGAAGTTATGCCAGCCTGGTCAGATTGGTATTTAATTTTAACTTTCTTTTCATGAACATCTAAATTTTTATTTTTTAGAAGATTTATAAAATCATCACAATTGATAGGAATACCTTTAGTTAAACACCAAAGTATTTTTTCATCTCTTTCTTGAAGGTAATTATGATAATCATTCATTAACTGATTATCAGCATCGCTAATGGATTTACCTACTCCCCAAAATTGGCGGTAACAGCCTAATCTCTTGAATCTCAATGTACTATTTTGCATTAATTTAATGGATAGCCATTGAAAGCTAGTATCTACTAATTCGTAGTAAATATATATCAAAGTTTCAAAATACTGATTTTCTGGTTCTAAAGTGTTTACTTGTTTGAGGGTAACGGGTTTGTATTTTTTGTATGGCTTTACATTAACTCCACATCTAAAGAAAGTTTGTATCTTTTCTGAAGATAAACATAATTCATTCATAAGTATTTGACCTTCAATTCCTTCAGACCAACTTTCTCTATCTAGCTGAAGATTAGTGACATTTCTAATAACTTGTTCATTCACATCAATCATTGGATTATACAATGAACAGTATTTGAGAAACTCAATGGGTGTTTTAGGTGAATATGGAGTCATAATTCTGGATATTCAATAAATAATAACGAATATAACAAATTATTGGAAGATATGAAAAATGGAAAATATCCAAATATAGTTTCATTGTATATTGGAAACTGGTCCATAGGGTGCGTTACATTTCATTAACGCACCCTACAATTAACTAACTATAAGCCTCCATTGGTAAACAAGAACAAACAAAATTCCTATCCCCAAAAGCCGCGTCAATTCTCCCCACACTTGGCCAGAACTTATATTCCTTATTCCAAGGTGCAGGATAAGCAGCTTGTTCACGAGAATAGGGATGATTCCATTCACCAACAATCAAACTTTCCGCAGTGTGAGGAGCATTTTTCAAAAGATTATCATGAATGTCCATTTTACCAGATTCAATTGCCGCAACTTCCTCACGAATCGCAATCAAAGCATCACAAAA
This sequence comes from Anabaena sp. PCC 7108, assembly GCF_000332135.1. Classification (NCBI taxonomy): domain Bacteria; kingdom Bacillati; phylum Cyanobacteriota; class Cyanophyceae; order Nostocales; family Nostocaceae; genus Anabaena; species Anabaena sp. PCC 7108. Next base: position 381,987 of record NZ_KB235896.1, on the reverse strand, counting down.
TCTATCTAATTCCTGTTTAGATTCACTTTCCGTTGGTTCTACCATAATTGTTCCACCAACAGGCCAAGAAACAGTAGGTGCATGAAAACCATAATCCATTAACCGCTTCGCAACATCATCAATTTCAATCTGCGCTGATTTCTTCAAACTTCGCAAATCTAAAATACATTCATGTGCCACTAAACCATTTTTTCCCTGATACAAAACCGGATAATATGACTCTAATTTCTTAGCGATGTAATTAGCATTCAAAATGGCAATTTTGGTTGCTTCCGTCAACCCATCTGCACCCATCATGATAATATACATCCAAGAAATCACTAGGATACTTGCACTACCCCAAGGTGCAGCAGAAACAGCACCAGTGAATTTTGGATTTTGGATTTTGGATTTTGGATTATTTTCCTGTATTGTCGTCACAAAATGTCCAGGTAAAAACGGCACAAGGTGGGAAGCGACACCAATAGGACCCATACCGGGACCACCACCACCATGAGGAATACAGAAAGTTTTGTGTAAATTCAAATGACAGACATCTGCACCAATATCACCAGGACGACAAATACCTACTTGGGCATTCATATTAGCACCGTCCATGTAAACTTGTCCACCGTGACTATGAATTACCGCACAAATTTCTTGAATTGCTTCTTCAAATACCCCATGAGTTGATGGATATGTCACCATTAAAGCTGATAATTCATGACTATGTTTTTCGGCTTTGGCTTTTAAATCATCAACATCAATATTACCTTGATCATCACAAGCAATTCCCACAACTTTCATTCCACACATTACCGCACTTGCGGGATTTGTTCCATGTGCAGATTGAGGAATTAAACAAATATTTCTGTGTCCTTCTCCGCGACTTTGATGATATTCATGAATTACCAAAAGTCCTGAATATTCACCTTGAGAACCTGCATTTGGTTGTAAGGAAATTCCCGCAAAACCTGTAATTTCTCCTAACCATGCTTCTAATTGTTGGAACAGGATTTGATAACCTCTAGTTTGGGAAATTGGTGCAAAAGGATGTATTTTCCCAAATTCTGCCCATGTTACCGGAATCATTTCCGAAGTTGCGTTTAACTTCATGGTGCAAGAACCCAAGGGAATCATTGAAGTTGTTAATGATAAATCCTTCCTTTCTAATTGATGTAAATAACGTAATAACTCAGTTTCAGAATGATAACGGTTAAAAACTGGATGGGTGAGATATTTACTTGTTCTTGATAATTGAGAATGAGAAATTGGTAATTCTTCCACAGTAAAAGGTAATTGATCTTTTAGTGCAAAAATTTGCCAAAGGTCAATTAAATCTGTTTCGGTGGTAGTTTCATCTAAGGAAATACCCACAGTTGAATTATCAAAAATGCGTAAATTGATATTTCTCTCATTTGCAGCGTCGAGAATTGCTTCTAATTTGGTATTTCCTAATTCTACCCGCAAGGTATCAAAGAAGTTTTCAGAAGTGATTTTGTAACCTAACTTTTTCAGTCCAGTTGCTAAAGTTGCGGTAAGTTCATGGATATTTTGAGCAATTCCTCTCAGTCCATCTGATCCATGATAGACTGCATACATACTCGCCATCACTGCCAATAATACCTGCGCTGTACAAATATTGCTGGTGGCTTTATCTCTGCGGATGTGTTGTTCACGGGTTTGCAAAGCTAGACGGTACGCAGGTTTACCGTGAATATCTTTTGATACTCCCACAATTCGCCCTGGAACGAGCCGTTTATACTCTTCCTTCGTAGCAAAATAAGCAGCGTGTGGTCCCCCAAAGCCCAAGGGAATACCGAAGCGTTGGGTACTTCCTATTGCAATATCAGCCCCTAATTCACCAGGGGGTGTGAGTAATGTTAAGCTTAACGGATCTGCGGCTATTGTCACCAATGCACCCTGAGCATGGGACTTTGTGATAAAATCGCAGTAGTCGTAAATTGTACCGTCAGTTGCGGGATATTGCAGAACTGCACCAAAGATAGTTTCGGAAAAATCAAAGGTTTGATGATCACCGATAATGATGTTTATGCCTAGAGGTTTTGCGCGTGTTTGCAAAACATCAATGGTTTGAGGATGACATTCATGGGAGACAAAATAGTTATGTGATTTGTTTTTACAAACGCCATAACTCATAGTCATTGCTTCTGCGGCTGCTGTCGCTTCATCAAGTAAAGAAGCGTTAGCAATTTCTAACCCCGTCAAATCAATAATCATCGTTTGGAAATTTAGCAATGCTTCCAAACGTCCTTGGGCAATTTCTGGTTGATATGGTGTGTATGCTGTATACCAACCGGGATTTTCTAAGATATTGCGTTGAATGACTGCGGGGGTAATACAATCATAATAACCCATGCCAATAAATGAGCGATAAACTTGGTTTTTATCGGCTATCTGTTTTAATTTGGCTAGTGCAGCATATTCGCTTTGTGCTGGTGGTAATTGTAGGGTTTTGTTAAAGCGAATTCCTTGGGGTACTGTCTTATCAATTAAGTCATCAAGACTATTCAAACCTAATACTTCCAGCATTTGCTGAATATCATTAGGGTGAATACCTATGTGTCTTTGTGTGAAATCACTTAATTTCTGACTATTTGTAGCCGAAATTTTGTTATCACTAGGTTGAGTACGAGGGGGATTAGTTACCACAAATTTCGCTCCAAAGACTTCCATGTTAATATATTGTAATGATTACCTCATAGCTTGGCTATGCAGGTAAAACCCCATTCAAATATCATCTCCGGTTAAAGAGGAACCGCAGGGGGAAATAAATTTACTAGATATTGACACGAAGATGGGAATTATAACTAATATCCAATCTGCCTAATTGCTAATCAGAAAAACTCTTCGCGTCATAGCATTTATTTGCGGTTCTTTAATGATAAGTCTTTAACCGGACATGATATGAGGTACAGCAAGAAAGATTTAACCGCATAAATAATTTGAGTAGTACCATTCATACATAATCATAGAACTTCTATGTCAAGAATTGTTGCAGCAGTTTGGTAAAAGCGCTGATTAAATGAACTACCTCAAGTTGTTTGCTTATGATAGAGAAAAGCAAAAGCCTCTAAATATAAGAGTAGGATAACTATGGCTGTGAGTCATCGCCAGAAAATCATCATACTGTGGACTGTGTTTTTGCTAGGGATTCTGTTTCATACCCAGCTTGGTTTAATGCCGCTGTTTCATAACCAAAACATTGCTACTTCTGACACTCATGGAACAGGGAGTATTGCCTGGATTCTGTGGTTAATGCTGGGCTTTTTTGCTGTGCCTATGATTATCATGATTGCGACTCTCTTCAGCGACTCAAACCGTTATCGAAAGCTTCAGTTTGGCGTTACAGTTTTCTATTCAGTGATGAATTTTTTCCATCTAGTTGCTGATTTGTTGGTAAAACCTATTGCTTGGTATCAAATCGCTTTGATGATTTTGTTATTTATGATTGGTCTTTTACTTAATCTGGTTTCCTTTCAATGGATTAAAGAACAGGCAAATGGTAAATTAATACGTGAGCATCAGATGATTTGAGGAGATTTGATCACCGAGAAATTTTTAGAGGAAACCATGAATCAGAGTTTAGCTGTTATGTTGGGAGAACTACAAGCACAGATATATTGGTTACACGATGCTGAGGAGTTTACAGAATTAGCATTAGCAGCCGCTGGTATCTATATGAAACTTGGTTATAGTGAAAAACAAGCGGAAATCGCAGGTCAGTTAATTAGTCAAGCCTATCAATTAGCTGATGATGCTGATTTAGCTTATAAAGCTGGTGATTATCATCAAGAAATGCAGTATTATGAGCAAGTTAAAGATAAATTAACTGAAGTAGAAACTATTTTAAATTATCAGCATAGTATTGCTATCCATCAAATGCAATGGTGGCTGCATTTTCGGCATAAGCAAAAATTACAAATTATTCAACATTTATTTTTACAAAATTTAAAAGCTGTGGGGTTTATTCATTTATTTACAGCCATTAAACTTACATATTTTTTGATGGAAATAGGCAGAGTTCACAAACAACGCGATATGGAAACTACTAAACAGAATGCGATAAGATACTGGATGGAATTATTGAAAATTCAACCATCACAGTATCCTTATCTTGGTTAAAGTTATTGTTGTTTATTTCCCGCATTGCAACTACCATCAACACAATAAATAGATTGATAAGTATCACGTTTACCGAATAGAGTATAACGATGATCGCGGATTTGTTCATAGAATTTATCACCCAGCCATTTCATACCGGGTAAACCACGATAAATATCGACAAAACCCGCAGTAGGCAACAAACGTCCAATTTCTTCAATGGCGTTACTACCCTGCCAACGTTGTGAAAGATTCTCATCAATTAAAATCATTCCCTGTTCACAATCTTGGGGGGTAATTCCCCATTTATGTAATGTTTGCTGATCTTGCATGGGAACATAATTAAATAGTTTTCCCTGATCTATAGTTTCTAGTAACTGCACTGAATTAACACAAAGATTACACTGACCATCATAAATTACGTAGTATTTCATTTTCCTCTCAGAATCGGTGAATTGTTAACATGACTAATTACTCATTGGGCGGTTTAAATCCCATGTGTTTATATGCTGCTGTCGTGGCAACTCTACCGCGAGGAGTGCGGCTTAAATAACCAATTTGCATTAAATATGGTTCATAAACTTCTTCAATGGTTTGGGTATCTTCTCCAGTGGACGCAGCAATAGTTTCTAATCCTACTGGTCCACCATTAAAGTTTTCAATAATTACAGTTAGCATTTTTCTATCTGTCCAATCTAAACCACAGGGATCTACTTGAAATAGTTGCAAAGCTTCAGCTGCAACAAGTTCTGTAATTTCTCCTGAGAGTTTTACTTCAGCATAATCACGGACTCGCTTTAGTAATCTATTTGCAATTCTGGGAGTTCCTCTGGAACGTTTGGCAATTTCTTTAGCACCCTCTAAATTGACTGGGGTTTTTAATAATTCAGCAGTGCGAAGGACAATTTGACTAAGTTCGTCAATTTCATAAAATCGCAGTTTTTGAATTAAGCCAAAGCGATCGCGCAAAGGTGATGTTAGCGCACCGACACGGGTGGTTGCTCCCACCAAAGTAAACTTAACCAGGGGTATACTTCTAATCCTAGCGCCAGAACCCTTACCGACTGTAATATCTAAGCGATAATCTTCCATTGCTGGATAAAGAATTTCCTCTGTCATCCGCGAAAGCCGATGAATTTCATCAATAAACAGCACATCTCCGGCTTTGAGATTCACTAGTAATCCAACTATATCCCGTGGACGTTCTAAAGCTGGGGCGCTGGTAATTTTGCAATTTACTCCCATTTCTGATGCTAGAATCATCGCCATTGTGGTTTTACCCAAACCTGGCGGACCATATAGCAATAGGTGATCCAGTACTTCAGCCCTAGACTTAGCAGCTTTAATGGCAATATCTAAAACATCCTTTAAGTCTTTTTGGCCAATGTAATCAGCAAATTGCTGGGGTCGAATACTCTCTTCTTGCTTACCTTCTTCATCAATAGCTGCTTCTGGGACTAAAAGATTCTCTTCTGAGGATGCCGTTTTTTGCCCAGAACGTGCTTTTGGTGAGTCCCGCTGCTGCTTTGGTTGTCCGTTGGGTTCTTGTCCGCTTTTTTTGGAGGAGATTATCGCCATAATTCAGCTATTGGGGATTTTAGATTTGAGAATGCGCCCATTGGCTCAAAAATTTTCGGTTGGAAATACGCAAGGCAATTTAGAATTTAAATTCCGGCAATTACCTGGAGAACGAAAGTCATTATGTTATCTAAAAGAATTTTACCTTGCTTGGATGTCAAGGCGGGACGGGTTGTTAAAGGAGTTAACTTTATTGATCTTAAGGATGCAGGTGATCCCGTAGAACTGGCCAAGGTTTATAACGAAGCTGGTGCTGATGAGTTAGTGTTTCTGGATATTACGGCCACTCATGAAGACCGGGATACGATTATTGATGTGGTTTACCGGACTGCTGAACAGGTCTTTATTCCCTTAACTGTGGGTGGTGGTATCCAAACCTTAGAAAATGTTAAAGGTTTGTTAAGAGCAGGGGCTGACAAGGTTAGTATTAATTCTGCGGCAGTCCGCAACCCAGATTTGATTGATCGGGCAAGCGATCGCTTTGGTAATCAGTGCATAGTTGTTGCTATTGATGCTAGGCGCAGAGTTGACCCCACTAATCCAGGTTGGGATGTGTACGTTCGTGGTGGCCGAGAAAATACGGGTAAAGATGCCTTACTGTGGGCGCAAGAAGTTGTAAAGCGGGGGGCAGGTGAATTGTTAGTGACGAGTATGGATGCCGATGGTACTCAAGCCGGTTATGACCTAGAGTTAACGCGAGCGATCGCACAAGCGGTAGAAGTTCCTGTTATTGCTTCTGGTGGCGCTGGCAATTGTGAACATATCCATGAGGCTTTGACAGCAGGTAAAGCCGAAGCAGCATTATTGGCATCTCTGTTACATTTTGGGCAATTAAGCGTCGCCCAAATCAAAAATTATTTGCACGACCGATCCGTTTCCGTGCGATTACCCTGATGAGGAAATTTATAGGAATCAACTACATCTATCCGAGGCTAGACAAAGTTTCCCAAAAGGGTGTTAGTATAAGTTTACAAGTATGAAGTAATATTAAGATATATGTTGATTCCTATTTTAATTTTTGATATAGCACTGGTAGCCTGGTCGCTACACCTGATGGAAAAAGCCGTTGAACACAAAGAATTTTCTTTGATGTTGGCTGGCACATTAGTGGCCGTAGCGGCTGCGGCTATGCTAGTGGTGTATTTCCTGATGGGGCATTGTATGAGCTATTTGCTGCAAGTTTCTTAGCAACTGCTGAGGATGATCAATAAAAGTTCAGATTTAGTAACTAACAACTTGACAAAACGCAAATCATTAAGGCATTATAAAAGATGCAATTATCGGGGTTATAGCTCAGTTGGTAGAGCGCTTGAATGGCATTCAAGAGGTCAGGGGTTCGATTCCCCTTAGCTCCATTTAGAGACTTCCAAATACAAGAATATCCTATCGCTTTTAGGGCAGAGGAGCAGGGAGCAGGGAGCGGGGGGAGAAAAATTAGTTTTGATGTGGTGACATTGGATAATTTATTTTTAGAGAACAATTAAAGTAATCTAAGTTTCCCCCACAGTTTTATGCAGGGGAAACTGAAAAGCAGGGAATTCTATTTACATCCTAAAGACTCACGAGTGTTTACTCCTGTTTTAGAGTTGACACCACTGGCTTTTGTACAGAGTTTTTTCACCTGTGTCATATCTAAAATGGCGTTGGTAAAATCAGCACCAGTGACATCAACATCATCAAAAGTTGAACGTAGCATCATGGCATCTGTAAATACCGCATCACTAAAATCAGAGTTTTTAAACCTTGAGAGATAAGCAATACCTTGACTAAAATCGACTCCATGCAGACTTACACCCTCTAACAAAGCACCGTTAAACACCGCACCCCGTAAATCAGCATTGCTAAAGTTAGTCTTCTCTAACTTCACACTAGTAAACTCAGTTCCGACTAAACTTTGACCAGAATAGTCTTTTCCAGCATATCCCTTGTTAATCAAAGAACTAGTAACACTAGAAGAACTTGCGGCTTGTGCTGATAGGGGAAATAAAAACAGCACCGCAGCTAAAACAAAACTAGCGAATATTTGCCAATACTTAATCATTTTTGCTTAATAAATCTCAACAATTACACTATTAATTATTAAACCGCACCAAGGAGTGCAAAGAGTCTCCTAAATGGGAAACCATCTCGTAGGATATTAGGATATACAGATGTTGAGGTGCGATAAATTCGCTCACCGCACGTATCGCACGCATAACTAACTACCTATGACTAATCAAGAAAGTAACACCGAATCTTTAGCACGAACCCCTTTATATTCAACAGGTGTAGAACTCAAAGCCCGCTTTACTAGCTTTGGTGGTTGGGAAATGCCCGTACAATATAGCGGTATCATCCAAGAACACCAGGCTGTCAGAAACACCGCTGGAATGTTCGATATTTCCCACATGGGTAAATTCACCCTCCAAGGAAAAAACCTGATATCGCAGCTGCAAAATTTAGTTCCCTCCGATTTGAGTCGTCTGCAAACTGGTCAAGCACAATACACAGTCTTATTAAATCCCCAAGGTGGAATTATTGACGATATTATTATTTACTACCAAGGTACAGACAAAACTAATGCGGAAAAGGTAGTAATTATCGTCAATGCCTCAACTACAGATAAAGACAAAAGCTGGATTTTGCAACATCTGGACACTGATACAGTTGAGTTTCAAGACATCTCCCAGGATAAAGTCTTAATTGCAGTTCAGGGACCAACAGCGACTAAGCAGCTGCAATCTTTAGTGACAGCGGACTTATCTCCAATTAAAGCTTTTGGTCATTTAGAAACAGATATCTTCGGAGAACCCGCATTTCTAGCCCGCACAGGCTATACAGGCGAAGATGGCTTTGAAGTTATGGTAGATCCTTCAGTGGGGATAAAATTGTGGCAAAGTTTATATAATGTTGGTATTGTACCTTGTGGGCTTGGTTGTAGAGATACCCTGCGTCTGGAAGCAGCAATGGCGCTTTATGGGCAGGATATAGACGATACCACCACACCCTTAGAGGCCGGTTTAGGGTGGTTAGTACATTTAGATACCAAAGGTGATTTTATTGGACGTACTGTTTTAGCACAGCAAAAAACTCAGGGAGTACAACGTAAACTTGTCGGGTTACAAACCCAAGGACGCAATATCGGCCGTCACGGATACCCAGTATTATCATCGGGGCAAGTAGTAGGAGAAATATCTAGTGGTACTCTTTCACCCACATTAGGCTATCCCATAGCCCTAGCTTATGTTCCCACCCAGTTAGCAACTGTCAAACAGCAGCTAGAAGTGGAAATTCGGGGTAAAGCTTTTCCCACAGTAGTTGTGAAGCGTCCATTTTATCGCTCAAAAAATCGTCTCACTAACTGATAACCTTTGATGTTTTTGAGGAATAATGTATTTTAGGTTACTGTGGTAACACTAATTTTTTAATGTGGAAGAGGAAGTATTATGTCTTTGGAATATCCGCAGGATTTGCGATATCTAGATTCTCATGAATATGCACGGTTAGATGGCGAAATCGCCACCATTGGTATTACTGAGTTTGCCCTAAACCAATTGGGTGATATTGTATTTTTAGATCTACTAGATATTGGTGATGCTGTTTCTAAGGGAGATAGCCTTGGTACTATTGAGTCAGTAAAAGCCGTTGAAGAACTGAATTCACCCGTTTCTGGTACAGTAGTAGAACGCAATCAGGAATTGATTGACTCTCCTGACCAAATAGTAGATGACCCCTATGGTGAAGGGTGGTTCCTGAAACTGCGCGTCAATGACCCAGATGAGGTTTTTGACGATTCCTTGACAGCAGATGAGTATAGTGCTTTGGTAGAAGGCGTGTAAATAATTCAAAATTCACCAAATCTAAAATGTAGAGATGTTTCTGGAAATGTCTTTACATAAGAAGGGAACAGGGAACAAATAAAAAACTTTAGTTCTGAGTTTAAAGCTCATAGGACTTACGCAAGTGTCACACTAAAAATCTGTTGTAGGGTGCTTTACTACTGCATAAATCCTGCAAATAAACAGATTGTTGATGTCTGACGCACCCTACCAATGTGCCAGTTGCGTAAGTCCTGGCTCAGTCAAAAAAAAGGATGTTTTTTTCGTGCTACGCATCTCAAAAAACAGTGTCATTATTTCAATGTCATGTTTTTAAACATGAGTTTTTTCTGTTAAGAGTTGCTTCCTGTTCCCTCTGAAATTTTTACAATTTAGGTTTCTCTTCTGCTAAATTATTTGGGGTTTTAGTCCAAAAGGGTATTGTGAATAGAAATCCGGGTTACGCATTGACAAAGTTTATTAAATATGAATTGTAGATTTGGCGTTGCTCCCATTGCGGGATGATTTGAGAATCTGCATCAATATATAATCACCGCGTCTGGAGTGTCCCCGCGTCCCCGCGTCAGCCTCAATCATCCCCTTATTCAGCAACGCCGTGGATTTTATCTCTTCTATGGTGCGTCAGACCCGATAATTTGCTCAGAATTAATAAAATTATCCCATCTGACGCACCCTACTAATATGTATGCCGGAAATAACTACTTTCAGTTGATACAGATTAGGTAATCGATCTGCTTTCAATAATAATTATTCTGCACATAATCTACTCCCTTTTAGAGAACTGGGGTATCTTGTTATTCACTAAGTAATTGGACAAAAATATTTACAGTCATTGCGAGCGAAGCGAAGCAATCCCAGCCCTTGCGATTGCGTCATTCCACTGCGTTCCATTCGCAATGACATTGTGTAATTAATTCTGTCCTAGTACTTAATAATTGAAGATTGCTTTATCATAAATTCTGTTACACATCACAGAGAGTTAGATGATTAAATTAATTAGTATTTTCCTGAGTTTGTTAATGGTTTTCGGCTGGAGTACACCTGTATCTGCACAATCACAACCCATTACCGAAGAACAGTTACAAGCCGGAGATGAACTAGCAACTAAGGCATTTGCAGCGACAGAGAAAGGTGATTTTGTGACTGCGGAAGCTTATTGGACAGAAATAATTGAAAAATTCCCCAATAATGCTGGAGCATGGAGTAATCGCGGTAATTCTCGTGTGAGTCAGAATAAGTTAGAAGCAGCACTGAAAGATTATAACAAAGCTGTGGAATTAGCACCTAACGTCACTGACCCTTATTTAAATCGGGGGACAGCCTGGGAAGGTTTGGGAAAGTGGGAAGAAGCGATCGCAGACTATAATCATGTTTTAGAACTCGATCCCAATGATACAATGGCATACAACAATCGTGGTAACGCCAAAACAGGATTGGGAAAATGGCAAGATGCGATCGCAGATTATCAAAAAGCTACAGCCATCTCCCCTAATTTTGCCTTTGCTAGAGCTAATTATGCCTTGGCTTTATACGAAACCAATCAAATAGACAAAGCCATCCGAGAAATGCGAAATATAGTCCGTAAATATCCCCAATTTGCCGATATGCGTGCTGCATTAACGGCAGCTTATTGGGTAAGTGGGAAAAAAGGAGAAGCAGAAAGCAACTGGGTAGCAGCTTATGGACTCGATACCCGTTACAAAGATATGAACTGGGTAGCAAATATCCGTCGTTGGCCTCCCAGTATGGTAGCAGCGTTAGATAAGTTCTTGAAATTACAGTAAGGGAATTCCCAAACCAAACATTAATTATCCCATAATGGTAGGTTGCGTTACCTCATTAACGCACCTTTCAATCTCCACAAACTTAAACTTAAAGCCATTTTCCTGAGACTGTTTTTCCTTAGTTACTGTGCCAAAATTGGCAAATTCAGGAAAATAAATATCGCCAAAAAAATTACCTTCAACAATAGTCAAATAAAGCTTATTTGCAAATTTAATAGCCTCAGTATAAATTTGTCCTCCACCCGCGATAAATATCTCTTCCGTTTCACTCATTTTCGTCCATTCAATCGCCGCTTGAAGTGAATCAAAAACAAGACAGCCAGGGGCTTTAAAATTACCATCTCTGGTAACAATTATATTTGTACGATTTGGAAGCGGTGTATTGAAGGTAGAATAAGTTTTGCGCCCCATAATTACAGGATGTCGCCAAGTTTTTTGCTGAAAATGATGTAAATCACTGGGAATATCCCAAGGAATACCCACATGAATATCTTCCTTGCTTGAGTCAGCTAAAATCCGATTTTCGGAAATAGCAGCAATGAGGCTAATTAAAGGCATAATTGACGGTATCCTTATTTTTGAAAAAGCAGTAATACTCTTAATTTTGACTTTTCCTAAAGGTGAACACAGGAATAACAGAAAATCCTTAAAAACCGGAATTTGTATTAGTTGTTAAAACTGGCTCAATTTGCCCTCTTTTCTGGGTAACAATCATTGCTACACCACCACTTGGCGCAGATAGAAAGCCTTTACGAACTGGCTGCACAGGCTGACTGTTAGCCATTTCCATCTGCCAACTAGAGAGTACATTGGCTAACACCAATTTCATTTCAAATAAAGCAAATGCCATCCCAATACAGCGACGATTTCCACCTCCAAAAGGCAAAAACTCATAAGGAGCAAATTGCCGTTCTAAAAAACGTTCTGGTTGAAACTGTTTAGAATTAGGATATAAATCTTCTCGATGATGAGTCAAATAAATAGCAGGAATTAATATATTTCCTGGTTCAAATTGATAACCGCCAATTTCTAAAGGCGATTTTACCAATCTATTTAAACCTAACATTGCTACCGGATACATTCGCAATGTTTCCGAACAAACAGCATTTAAATAAGGTAATCGGAAAACAGCATTGACATCAGGATTTTTACCCAGACTATCTAATTCTTGCCAGAGTTTTTCCCGTACACCTGTTTGAGAATGAATCCAGTATAATGCCCAAGCTAAAGAAGAAGCTGTAGTTTCATGACCTGCTACCAACAAAGTCATCAACTCATCACGTAATTCTACATCACTCATCGGCTCACCAGCCTCATCACGAGCCGCCATCATTAAAGATAAAATATCAGTCCGAGATGGATCTAATTGCGATCTTCTTTCCTGAATTTCAGCATAAATCAAATCATCCATTTCCTGGCGCAAACGCAGGAATTTTCCCCAAGGACTCCAAGCACCTAAATCCCGGCGCAGAAATGGGAAAAACAGCATCATTGCTCGCAAAAAAGGGCTTTTGGGATTAAGAATTTCAATCAGAATTTCTTGCAGTTTTTGATAACGATTCCCTTCTCTGAGACCAAATACAGCCTTCAAAATCACCTGAAAGGATATTTCTTGCATAGATGAAAGAACTGAAAATGGTTGTCCAATTTGCCACTTTCTAGTCACTTTTTCTGTAATTTCAGAGATTAACTCACCATAAGCCAAAATTCTTTCCCCATGAAAAGGGGGTGTGAGTAATTTACGTTCTCTGCGGTGGGGTTTACCATCTAATGCTAATAAAGATTTTTTCCCCAATAAAGGGGCTTGAAAACCTGCGGCTAAACCTGAATCTAAATCTTTAGGATCTGTGGTAAAAATCTGTTGAATAGCTTGGGGCTTACTAATGAAGACTTGCGGTTTAAAAGTCGGTCCAAGACGCAGAGTGTAGATATCTCCATAACTTTTAGCGCATTTTTCGATATATTCCAAGGGATTAGTTAGCCACTTGAATGTCTGTATCCAAGGGTGATCTTGAACTTCATTAGGTAGTTTTACATTAGACATTTTGATAAATTTCCTGTTCTTTGAGTTTACACTTCTAATTTGGGAATCTTCACAGGTGTTAATTCCTGCACATTACTATATACAACCTTTGCACCTGCTTTTATTAACGTCTGAGTATAAGCATCTCGATGCGCTACTGTTTCCTGAACATGGGGTGGTAAAACTCCTACACCTATCCAAGTACGAGAATTATCTAAAACTCTGGCTTTTTCCACAGTGTACATATCTGCTACTGTATCGCCCACATATATGACAGTTTGTCTTCTTTGATCACAGCCATTTTCTAGTAAGCTAATAGTGTCAAAAAGTCCTGTGGGGTCAGGTTTACCGGGTGCGTCTTCCATAGCTATCAAAACAGGAGATTGTAAACCTAAACGTTTTTCTAAGACATAGGTAGCAGAACCGCGAGTAGCACCACTGAAAAATCCCCAACTAATTCCTGCTTGTGTCAATTGTTCTAAATAGCTAGGTTGTAATAACAATGGTTCATTACAAATATAGCCATTCCAATTTTCGGAATCTGTGCCTCGGTAACGAGTTTGAAAATAGGTAACGATAATTTCATAATCTAATTGTAGTTGTTCGCGCTTTTGTCCTTGGGTTTCTAAATAACGGTAAATGAATTCTTGGGAGGCTTCCCAATCGTTATTCCAAATCCCTTCTGATTTCAAATTGTCAATATCTACAGGTGTGGGACGATAAGCCCCGTCGGTAAAATGCTCTACAGTATCTGCTAAAGCGCGGCGATATGAGCCACCGACATCGCGGATTACTCCATCTATATCAAAAACGACGATTGTGTTTGTTTGTTTGGTCATGAAAGCAACTGGAAACTGGAATCTTTATCATATTCCAGGATTGGGACTGTGCTTTCATCCCTAATGTAGAAATTCCTGAATTTGTCATTTTGCTATAGCTTCAATCCCTATTAGGGATTATGTGAAATTGCAATCTGGTACTGGTAACACAGTTGTGCCTACTTCAGCTGTTTCAATCCCTAATAGGGATTATGTGAAATTGCAATTAGAGTAAACCACCTTCAAGATATTACATTTGAAATGTTTCAATCCCTAATAGGGATTATGTGAAATTGCAATGATAAAGAAAGTAATATTAGTCTAAAAGAGATAGCTGTTTCAATCCCTAATAGGGATTATGTGAAATTGCAATTACAGAAACATCTATGCGTCCTTGGGGATATTTGGATCTAGTTTCAATCCCTAATAGGGATTATGTGAAATTGCAATAAGTTTCCGGTGTGACGTATTCGCTGATTTGGTGTTTCAATCCCTAATAGGGATTATGTGAAATTGCAATGTAGATAGTGAGCATCTTGAATGATCATCTGTTCATGTTTCAATCCCTAATAGGGATTATGTGAAATTGCAATAGCAGGAGCCGGAAAGGCTGACTGTATTTGGTTTTCAAGGTTCGATTGCGCGGGTGGTCTAATCATAGTCGATTTCCAGGATCGTGTCAAGATTAAAAATGGCTGAAACCCAGTCTGGATAAGGTGCGCGGGTGATTCAAGCTCAAAAAAGCTGGAAAGTCTTGCTACAAAATGATTTCCGGCTTTTTTGGAGTCACAGGTTTTTCAACACCCACCCCCCCGCGCTATCCGGGAAAAAAATCTAGGCAAAAATCACCCCTCAACCATCATCCATCAACAATTCTCAGTAGTCAATTGGTCAGAGTTTGCGTTAAAATAAGCGTCGGCGTAGACCGCCGCCAGCATCCCTAACGTTAGTAATGTCATAGCCGGATTTTTCCGGGAGGTGTAATTGACCAAGTTCATTTTAAAAATTCTCTGGTTAGACGAAAACGTCGCCCTAGCAGTCGATCAGGTTGTTGGTAAAGGAACCAGTCCCTTAACCAAATACTTTTTCTGGCCCAGAAATGATGCCTGGGAAGAGCTAAAAAAAGAGTTAGAATCCAAACACTGGATTACAGATGTTGATCGCGTCGAGTTGCTAAACAAAGCCACAGAAGTGATTAACTACTGGCAAGAGGAAGGCAGAAACCGTCCAATGGCAGAAGCGCAGTTGAAATTTCCAGAAGTTGCCTTCACTGGTAGCGCCTGATTATTTTAAGTTGGTAATGGGTAATTGGTGATTGGTAATGGGTAATTAAGTCAAATTACCACCAATCACCAGTCCCAAGTCAGCTATGCCACAGTTGGATTGTTTTGTCTTTACTACCACTAGCAATCTGGCACTAAGTGATATCCTCTCTGCGTCTGGAGTGTCTGGAGCGTGAGAAAAAAATCATAAAATTTCTTCACAAAGCAAAGAATCACTCTTCTCAACCGTAGCATTAGTATGACCTGCCAAACTATTAACTAGAGTACCGTCTGGTTGCCAAAGCCGAATAATTTTGTCTTCTCCAGTAGATGCCAGCAAGTTGCCAGTAGGATTCCAAACAACATCAGAGACATCAGTGGTACGGGTTTTAATGGTGCGTAACTTAATGCCGTTGGTATTAAAGAGTTTGATGGTTTTGTCTGTTCCCGTCACAGTCACAATTGTCCCCGCAGGATTAAAGGCGACTTTACGAACTGTGCCTATGGAAGTGTAGAGAGTGTGTTGAAAGATATTTTGGGTTTTCCAGAGACGAGTTATGTTTTCTGCCCCTGCTGAGGCAATATAACTGCCATCAGGACTAAAAGCCATGCCCCATATTGCGGCGTTATGTCCTCTGAGGGTGGTGATTAAGCTACCATCTCGATTCCAGAGTTTAATCGTTTTATCCCAACTAGCGGTCGCAAAGGTTTTACCATTAGGGCTGAAGGCTAACCGCTAAATGGTAGCGTCATGACCACTAGATATGGTCTGCAACATTTTACCTTCTCGATTCCAGAGTTTGATATTGGCATCAGCACCGCCGGAAATCAGCAGATTACCATCGGGACTATAGGCCACTGCCTGGACGGGGGCATTATGTCCTGCTAAAATCATTTTTAATGTACCGTTGCGATTCCAGAGTTTAATGCGGTTATCGGCACAAGCTGCGGCTATGGTTTGACCATCTGGACTAAAGGTAATATCTCTAATTCCTGTGGTTTCTGACTGAATTTTGTGTAATAATTAACCTTCTCGACTCCAGATTTGCAAAGTGCCAATTCCCGCAGAGATGATGGTGGAACTATCGGGACTAAAGGCCAGATTCCAAATTCCGGCTGTTTTAGTGGGGATGGTTTTGAGGAATGTGCCGTCTGATTTCCACAGTTTGATGGTGGTGTCATCGCCACCAGAGGCGATAATTTGGCCATCTGGGCTAAATTTAACGGCTCGCACTATTGATTGATGTCCTGTTAAGGTTTTGAGGAATGTACCATCTGGTTTCCACAGTTTGATGGTTTTATCTACACTGGCTGTGGCAATTTGCTGGCCGTCGGGGCTAATGTGAACGGCTAAAACTGCTGCTGTGTGTCCATTTAGACGGTTATGCTCTTGAATACTCAATACTACTCTTTGCAGGGCAGAATCTACTTGTGCTTGAAGTTGGGTATCTGCATTTTTGAGATGCTGGAGACGCTGTTTGCCTTTAATTGCTTGGAGGAGGGCATCAAAGCCTTTATTAGAGGCAAATAGAGCTTCTGAGGAAAGAGCGATCGCACGCACTTCACTAATTGCGGTTTGCTGATATTGTTGATATGCTACCAGTCCCAGTGCGATCGCTATCACCATCACTAGGCTGACAATTCCTAACAGGACTCTTTGTACTCTGAGATTCCGCCGTTGTTCTACAGAACGCCGTTGTTCTAATTCAAGTCTGGCTTCTACTTCCTGTAATCGTTCTGCTTCTAAGGTTTTCTGGACTTCTTGACGTTCTAGTTCTTGACTAGCAGCCAGAAAGCGATAGTCTAAATCACTTAAACTTTTACCCTGTGTCCAAGTCAACACTTCCCGCAAAGCTTTTCCCCGTAATAACCAAGATTCATCTATGTATCCTGATGCTGTCCAAGTATTGATAGCTTGAGAATAAGGACGTAAATTAGCTAGTTGTTTACCAACCCAATCTAAGTTAAAAATATGTTGATAAATAGGATTTTTGACTTGGAGAATCCCTCCCCGTTTTTCTACCAATCCTGTTAATATTAATTCTGTTTGTTCTGGACTATCATCGGCGAAAATGCCAGCAGGTTGGGTATCACAGGGACTTCGCAACAGAATTTGTTGATATATTCCCAGCAATCTCCAAATGCGTTGTTCACTATAAAGCAAGCGATCGCGTATAGTCTTTAAATGCTCTGGTTCATCTTGGCTTTCCCAATTTTCGAGTATGTAAGTTTCGACAAGGTGATCAACATCAATTTTATTACTAACAAGATTACACAATTTTTGTGTTAAAAATGGTTGTCCTCCTGTCCAATCAAGAATTCTTTTTAGGGTAGATTGGGAATCAGAAACAACTCCTATCAATCCTGTTAATAGGGGAGTCGCTTCCTTAAATTGAAAGCCGCGTAATTCAATAGCTTTTCCGACATTGAAGGGAGTACGAGTAGCATCAGAAATCAAATCTGCGGGAGTGGCGACACCAAATAAAGCAAACGTCAGCCGTTGATATTCCGGTTGTTCGGCTCGTCGATTATAGCAAGCACGAATCAGCGCAAAAAAATCATCGGTGGAAAATTTCAGACTCAGAACACTATCAATTTCATCAATAAAAATAACAATAGGTGTAGAAACTTGTGGTAAGAGAATAGAATCAAAAAAATCACTAACTCGATTCACAAAAGAAAGATGAGAACGTTGTTGCCACCAATTCAGTAAACTAATATTTAACTTAAATGTTTTCACCAAAAGTCCAAGCATTGAAGCATACCACTGTTCTGGTGTTACCTCTCTTGTGCCAATGGACGTAATATCAATTACACCACATTGAATTCCCTCAGCTTGTAATCGGTGAGTTATCTGAACTCGCAAGCTAGATTTACCCATTTGTCGAGCATTAAACACATAACAAAACTCACTAGCCAACAATCCTTGAAATAGTAAATCATCTGCTTCCCTACAAACATAAGTAGAAGCATTGAAAGGCAAACTTCCACCTACTTGATAAGATGAATTAGGGCTAGAATAGGTAAGCATATTATATTCTATTTATTCTATTCTTCCAGCTTTAAAAATCTGGTCAGCAGTTAAATTCAATTCAGGAAATGTGGGTGAAATAATCGGCTCATGACCTCGAAATTGATTAACTTGATATTCACCTTCTACTAAATAGTAAATAGAAATAGTTGGTTGTTTTGGATTACCAATATATCGTCTACCACCTAAACCTAAATAATCAATAATCCAATATTCAGGAATGCCAAAAGTTTCATAGTCAACAAGTTTATGTCCATAATCATCTCTCCAGTTAGTGCTAACCCTTACGGGTTCGTCAGTTGCTTCAACGCGGGAAACCCGCGCAACGCACTGACTCACAACTTCAATGACTAAAGGAACAGATTCGGCTTGAGTAACAGTTGATGATTTTTTCCAAAGTGGTTCAGCGGAAAGATTTTTTTGATTGATCACTACCACATCAGGTGAATAAGCAGAATCTCTATCATCAATCTTAATTAATGCTTGCTTGGGAATAATATAACCCACATTCCGCACTTCAATTTGTAGTACAAATACAAGTATCATAAGCAGCATAGAGGCTTAAATACAAATACGCAACTAAGAAAGTAAAAATATAGACTTTAATTGCCATTGGACTACTAAAGAGAAATTCATAGGGCATTGAGAATAAATTCAGGAAAAAATGAGAGAATGAAACTGAATTACCAAAAAATGCCTTCATAATATGAATTACCAAAAAGAAGAAATTGAGAGTAAAAACATAGATCACTTAGGAATAATCGCAGGAATAATAGATGAAATAGGAATAGTAGAAAAAATCAACGAGATATTTTCAATAGATATCAGAGAAAAAGTAAATACAGGAGAAGTAGTCAAAGCAATTATTCTCAACGGACTAGGCTTTGTATCAAGACCACTATATTTATTTCCAGATTTCTTTAAAGATAAAGCTGTAGAACATCTAATAGGAGATGGGATAAAAGCAGAAGATTTAAACGACGATAAAATAGGTAGAGTCATGGATAAACTCTATAAATATGGATTAACTAAACTATTCTTAATCATTGCCTTAGAAGTAGTAAAGAAATATGGAATAGACACAAAATATTCCCATTTAGACTCAAGCTCATTACATTTACACGGGGAATATAAGAATTGCCTAAATAATCTAGAGAAAGAACTAGGAATAAATAGAGAACATCCAATTATAATCACACAAGGATATTCGCGTGACCATCGTCCAGACTTAAAACAATGTATATTAGATTTAATAGTAAGTAGTGATGGGGATATACCATTATTTTTTAGAGGAGCATCAGGAAACGAATCAGATAAAGCAGTATTCGCTCACATCTTAGTAGAATATTCTAAACAAATAGATTTTGAAAGTATCATGGTGGCGGACAGTGCATTATATAGCGAAAGTAATTTAACATTAATGTCAAACATGAAATGGATAAGTCGAGTACCATTATCCATTAAAAAAGCAAGAAATTTAGTGAAAGCCTCCATCAATAATGACATGAAAGCCTGTAAAATACAGGGTTATAGTTATCTGGAAGAGAAAGTATCTTATGGAGGAATAGAGCAAAGATGGTTATTAGTAGAAAGTGTAGAGAGAAAAAAAGCAGACTTAAATAAACTAGACAAAAAAATCCAAGAAGAGTTATTAAAAGCTAACAAACTAGTAGATAAATTAGAACAGGAAGAATTTGCTGATAAATCTTTAGCCGAATTGAAAATCAAAGAAATAACAACCAAATTAAAATATCATCAAATATGCGAGCGGGAAATTACTGAAACCAATAAAGGGAAAACAACAGTTTATAGAGTGAAATGTAAATTAAGAGAAAATCAGGAGTTAATTACACAACAACAAAACTCGTGTGGCAGATTTATTTTAGCCACCAATATTCTGGATACTATTGAGTTAGAGTCAGAAGAAATCCTCAAAATATATAAAGAACAACAATCTACAGAAAGAGGATTTAGATTTATCAAAGACCCGTTATTTTTCGCGGATAGTCTGTTTGTCAAAAATCCTGAAAGAGTAGAGACAATGATGATGTTAATGGCATTATGTCTTTTGGTTTATAATTTAGGACAAAAACAATTAAGAATGTCATTGAAGGCACAAAAAGCCACAGTGAAAAATCAACTGAATAAACCCACAGAATCTCCCACATTAAGATGGATATTTCAATGTTTTCAAGGGATTCATCTTTTGATGATACAAGGATTTCAACGAATTCTTAACTTAACAGAGTCGCATCATCATATCTTGCAATTCCTACCTACTGCTTGTCAAAAATATTATTTATTATCTTAGTTTTTTCTCTGGTTTTACGATTTCATTGGTTATCTTTTTGATAACTGATTGCACACCTTAAATTAAATATTATTGTTGAAATAGCTTTTAAACACCTTCTAAAGCTCAACTTTGTGTGTTCATAATTTTATTTTACATTGATACGTAATTGTTCAAACCATAAGTTTTAATTGACCGTCAATGTAGTTAAATTATGCTACTTTTTGAAGTGCGGAATGTGGGATATAAGGAAGTTTTAATCGTTTGTATTCTACGGTTATTTCACCGGCGGCAAACCCGTTAATTTCCTCATGATCTCCTAATGGCTGCATTTCAACAATTACCCCTTCATGTAGTTCATAGTTGCCGACTTCTGGTTTCCATTCCAGAAATTCGTCAAAAGTTATTGTTTTGGTTTCTGGTAAAGCTTGTAACATGGGCTTTGTTGTTTTTGTTTCTCTTATTCAAAGTGACAGTAGAGTTGGAGACTAGGAACAAGTTATTTCTTTCATTCAAAAGTTAAAATAATTGCTTTTGTTCCCTGTTTCCTGTTCCCCATATTAACATGATCAACAATTCAGAACCTGAGAAAAATATTTTTGATATAAATCACAACTAGGAACTGCCAATTGATTATGAAAGCGAATTAAGCCCACACCTTGCAGTTTAAATGATTGAGTTGGATGTAGTTCAATACCCTGAGGAGACGTAATTATTTGTCGCATGGCTTCTTTGAGGTGTGGATTTTGTTCCAAATATCCTAACTGTTGTCGTAAGTGACTATTAAAAATACTATCAGGGGTAGTTAAATCTGTTATTAATTGTTCTATATTTCGGTTTCTTTGACTGAAGTGAAATAGAGCTAACTGAGTTAGATAGGGATTACCACCCAGAAGTTTATTTAATTCTATTCCAGAGATTTCTGGAGTGGGAGCAGCATAGCGAATAGCTAATTCTTGAACTTGCTGTGGAGTAAAAGCTGGTAATTCAATTAGTAATCCGACATTAAAGGGTGATTGATGCAAATTTAATGGTAAAAAAACCTCTGTTGAATACACAATTACCAACCGTAATCTTTGCCATGATTCGCTGTTGCCTGTATTGTGTCGGGCTTGTTCATACCAAGCTCGGAGCATTCCAAAAAAGTCGGCAGCTATATCTGGGTGGTTAAACAAAACGTTAACTTCATCTAACACTAAAAGTAGTGGACTTTCTGCTGCGGTTAACAAATATGTTTCAAAATAGTCAGTGCAACTATAGTTGCTGCCAAATAATGGATTCCATAATTCTTCTAAGCGGTTGGGTATGCCTAAACTACGACTGACCATTAAACACAACCATTGGAGAAAATGGCTTAAATTGCCCAAAACTTGACTATCTGCCAGTTGTAGGCTGACAACGGCTGAACGACAGCCATGTTCTTTAGCTTGAGTTAACCCTTGAGCAATGAGAGATGTTTTTCCAAATTGTCGGGGTGCGCGAATGCGAATTAATGCGCCTGGTTTAAATATTTCCCGAATAAAGAGTTTTTCTGCTGGTGGACGATAGATGTAAAATGGCGAATCTAGGGGAAGTTGTCCTTTCAAAGGTGCTTGCAGCAAGCTATTGAGAACAGCCATTCCTAGATTATGATCTGCTTCTTGTTTGAGGTAATCATCTTCTCCTAAAGATAATCCAAAGGCTTCAAAATAGGAAGCTAGAGTAGGTTGATCTATGGGGCTTTGTCGTCGTCGCACTTTGGTTAAGGTTTTGGGGCTGATGCCGGTGCGATAGCGAAGCGCTGCTGCAAGCAGATCGCTTAACTGCTCTAAAGTATAAGGATGACCGGAATTTTCCCGCGCTGCGGACAAGTGTTCAGCAGCTTGTAAGCTTTGCCAACCTTGAGAACTGATGATAACGCCTCTTCGGCGTTTTTGGGTTGAGTCTGAAGAGTCATCATAGGGAATCACACGCACTTTACCGACAGATTTTATTTAGTTGAACATCCGTTTAGTAGCTGATTCTATCAATCTTTCTTTTCTGAACAATAACATTCCTGCTCAGATGATTAAATTACTGGCTTAAAGTTCCATCGGTGCTGGTTTTTCATTGCGGATAATGTAACAATTTAAATCAGTGATAATTAAATATTCTGGCTATTAAAAAAATTACATATCCTATATTAGATATCAATTATGTAATTTCTCATGACTATATAGATTTAGGAAACTAAGGTTAAACTATGTCAGCAATATGGGAATTTTTTCACAATATTGTATTATCTCGTGCCTACATACCACATGGGCATTGCTATCTCTGGCAAACTCCTTTAGTGGGTTTATATATACTTAGTGATGCGTTAATTGCGATCGCTTATTTTTCTATTCCAGCCATGCTGATTTACTTTGTCCGCAAACGGAGTGATATGCCTTTCTCCAATGTCTTTGTTTTGTTTGGGGCATTTATTATCCTTTGTGGTACAGGACATCTCCTGGATATTTTAACACTTTGGTATCCTTACTACTGGATTTCTGGCATTGAACGCGCCGTCACAGCTTTAATTTCTTGTTATACAGCTTTACGATTAGTGGAACTCCTCCCACAGTTTTTGGGATTGCGAACACCAGAACAGCTAGAAGCCATCAACCGAGAATTAGAAAAGCAAATAGCCGAACGAAAAAGCGCTGAAGAAACTCTACAAACGATTGTATCTGGTACTGCTTCTGTGACTGGAGACGAATTTTTTCCGGCTTTAGTTGAAAACCTAGCTACAGCACTTAATGTTGCCTATGCAATAGTGTTTGAAACTGTTGACAACTCCTTACAAAAGCTACGAAGTATTAATTTTTGGTATGTAGATCATTTAGCCGCAAATTTTGAATATGAACTGATTAATACTCCTTGTAAAGATGTAGTTCATAAAAATATGCCCTATGCCTATCCTAGCGACTTACAGCAGAAATTTCCCGGTAACACATTCATGGAGAAGATGGGTGCAGAAAGCTATTTGGGTGTTCCTTTAGTTGACATTAATCAAAATGTAATTGGCAATCTTTGTATTGTTGATGTCAAACCCTTTTTAGCTGATGATCGCAACAAAGCCATCTTAAAGGTTTTTGCAGCACGGGCTTCTGCTGAACTACAACGTAAATGGGCAGAAGAAGAGAAACGCACTGCTTATGAAAATCTAGAATTACGAGTTAAGGAACGTACTGCTGAATTGGTGAAAGCTAATCACTCCTTAGAAGTTGAAGTTAGGGAAAGAACTATTGCCGAATCTGCTATGAGGGTAATGGCAGAAAAAGAACAGGCAATTAACGGGGTAATTCTGCAAATGCGTCAAACTCTCAACCTGGAATCTATCTTTAATGTCACCACTACTGAATTACAGCAAGCTATTAAATGCGATCGCGTTTTAATTTACCGCTTTAAACCAGACTGGAGTGGAGAATTAGTTTCTGAGTCTGTCACGCAGTCTTGGAATGTTTTGCTTCCTTCACGGGCAAATGATCCCAAACTAACCCAAATTGCTGTTGAAGGAAACAATTGTGTGACAACTCAACTTAGCAGTGCAGATGTTTTACATCGTGATACTTATTTACAGGAGAATAAAGGCGGAATTTATCAGCAAAAAAATAGTTATTGCTGTGTCACCGATATTTACACAGCGGGATTTGATGACTGCTATCTCAATTTTCTCAAAGAATTACAAGCACGAGCTTACATCATTACCCCCATTTTCTGTGGTCAAAAACTCTGGGGTTTGTTGGCAGTTTATCAAAATGGCCATCCCCGTCATTGGCAAGAAGCAGAAATCGGAATTGTCACCCAAATAGGTAATCAATTGGGTGTAGCTGTACAACAGGCAGAACTATTTGCCCAAACTCAGCAACAGACAGAAGAACTAAAACTAGCCAAAGAAGCTGCTGATGCTGCTAACCGGGCTAAAAGTGAGTTTCTAGCTAATATGAGCCATGAATTGCGAACTCCACTGAACGCTATTCTCGGCTTCACTCAGTTAATGCAACAAGATCAGTCTCTAACTTTTGACCATCAACGGTATATTGAAATTATTAATAACAGTGGTGAACATTTGCTGGCATTGATTAATGATGTGTTAGAAATGTCAAAAATTGAAGCGGGACGTATCACACTTTATGAAACGGAGTTTAATCTGTATAAGTTGCTGGAAAGTTTAAAAGCTATGCTGGAACTGAAAGCACAATCAAAAGCTTTACAACTGAGTTTTGATGTTGATGAGTCTGTACCTCGTTACATCAAAACAGATGAAAACAAACTCCGTCAGGTACTAATTAACTTGTTAGGCAATGCGATCAAGTTTACAGAGAAAGGAAGCGTAACTCTGCGAATTAGGAATCAGAATTTATCCGAGGGTGACACCAGATTACTTACTACTCAGCAGTCTCTCTTTTTTGCAGTTGAAGATACTGGACTTGGTATTGCTCCAGAAGAAATTGGCGATTTATTTCAAGCATTTCAGCAAACACGCGCAGGACAAAAATCTAAGGAAGGAACAGGTTTAGGGTTGCGAATTAGTCAGAAGTTTGTGCAATTGATGGGGGGTGAAATTACGGTTCGTAGTCAATTGGGTAAAGGTAGTTGTTTCAGGTTTCATATCCAGACTAGTTTAGCCTCAGCAATGCCTAGTTCCCAATTTTTTCCTGTTGATCATGCCGTTAGTATTGCTCCTGGGCATAATTACCGAATTTTGATTGCTGAAGATAATTCTACTAACAGATTACTACTGAGCAAAATTTTAATAAAGTTAGGTTTTGAAGTGCAAGAAGCTGAAAATGGGCAAATTGCGATCGCTCTCTGGCAGGAATGGCAACCTCATCTAATTTTTATGGATATGCAAATGCCTATCCTCGATGGTTATCAAGCTACTCAACAGATTCGGGTTTTGGAACAAACGTTAACCAATCTACAAACTCCCACAAAAATTATTGCTCTGACTGCAAGTGCCTTTACAGAACAGCGAGAGGAAAGCTTATCCGTAGGGTGTGATGATTTTGTCAGCAAACCGTTTCGCTGGGAAGAAATTATAGAAACTCTTTCTTCTCATCTACAAATACAATTGGATACATCTACTCCAGAGAAACAAACTACTGACAATTTAGCAAATAAAACCGATAACTTTGTACTTGATAGAGCTGCTTTGAGTGTTATGCCCAGCGAATGGATTCACCAATTACACTTTTATTCTGCCCAAGGTAATGATGCTAATAGTCTTCAGCTAATTACTCAAATTCCTTCTGAACACACTGAACTGATTACGGCTGTAACTGAATTGATTTCAAACTATCAGTTTAAGGAACTGATGATCTTGACTCAACCAACACCAGATGATCTTGACAGGTAAATTATGAATAATGAAAGTACACCCGATCAGCTGCTAATACAAACTACCCAAATAAATATTTTGATTGTTGATGATGTTTTAGAAAATATTCGTCTTTTATCCAGTATTTTGGAGCATAATGGACACCAAACTCGCAAGGCCATCAGTGGCAAAATGGCGCTGACAGCGGTTGCAGCATCTCCACCTAGTTTAATTCTGTTAGATATCAGAATGCCAGAAATGAATGGCTATGAGGTTTGTCAACAACTGAAATCAAATCCTGAAACTGCTGATATTCCTATTATTTTTTTAAGTGCATCACAAGATATGACTGATAAGGGTCAAGCTTTTCGATCTGGTGGTGCAGACTATATTACCAAGCCGTTTTATATGGAGGAGGTATTGGCACGAGTTCAACATCAATTGACTATTATCAAGTATCAACAAACAATTTTTTATCTTCAATCTCAAGTTAAAGAATTGCAAGCAGCGACTAAATAAAAAAAGGTATTGGTAAATTAAATGAATATGTCTGGACAAAAAAAATCATTTGTAGCGGATATTCTAATTGTTGATGACAAACTTGAAAATATTAGATTTTTATCAGATTTTTTATCAAAACAGAATTATCAAATTCGCAAAGCTATCAGTGGACAATCTGCATTAATGGCTGTTCAGGCACTGCCACCAGATTTAATACTTTTAGATATTAATATGCCAGAAATGGGAGGTTATGAAGTATGTGAATATTTAAAAAGTGTTCCAGAAAATCAATCAATTCCGATTATTTTTTTAAGTGCTGGTAATGATATTAGTGATAAGGTGAGAGCATTTAAAGCTGGAGGTGTTGACTATATAACCAAACCATTTCACTTAGAAGAAGTACTAATAAGAATTCAAACTCAGTTAAAGCTTCAAAATTTACAAAAAGAGCAAGAATCTCATAATCAGCAATTACAAAATATGCTACTAGCATTACAAAATGCTCAAGCTGAACTTATTCAAAAAGAAAAGCTACTGAATACAAGTCGAATTGCTGCTGGAATTTCTCATGAAATTAATAACCCTTTAAGTTTTATTCTTTGTAATCTTAATCCTGCATCTGAATATGCTGAAAAGCTAATTAGTCTGATTAACTATTATCAAAAAGCATTTCCAAATGCAACTCCAGAAATTAGCAATTTCATCGATGAAATTGAACTGGAGTTTTTATCTCCAGATTTTACTAGAGTAATTCATTCTATTCGCACTGGAGCCGAAAGAATTCGCTCAGTTGTTCATGCTCTACATATTTTCTCTCGTCTTGATAAGTCAGGTATCAAACCTTTTAATGTTCACGAAAGTATTGATAGTGTTTTGATGATATTACGCTATCAAATGGTATTAAAAAATGGTTCAGTTGCAGTTGAAATTTTTAAGAAATATGAGGATTTACCAGAATTTATAGGTTATGCAAATTTATTTAATCAAGTGCTAATGCATCTTTTGCAAAATGCTATTGATGCACTTGATGTAAAAATCAATTCATTTATTGATAGTTCATTTCAACCAAAAATTTGGATTCATACATATACTCACCCAGAAAATAAAGTAATAATCAGTATTAAAGACAATGGTATGGGAATTATTGAAGAAAATAAGTATCGTTTATTTGAGCCATTTTTTACTACCAAATTAGTTGCTAAAGGTATGGGATTAGGCTTATTTACTAGCCACCAAATTATCACTGAAATTTACAAAGGTAGTTTGACTTACCAAATAGTCCCTGAAGGAGGTTCAGAATTTATTATTGAAATTCCGATTACAGAAG
This sequence comes from Anabaena sp. PCC 7108, assembly GCF_000332135.1. NCBI lineage: Bacteria > Bacillati > Cyanobacteriota > Cyanophyceae > Nostocales > Nostocaceae > Anabaena > Anabaena sp. PCC 7108. Next base: position 354,128 of record NZ_KB235896.1, on the reverse strand, counting down.
TTTTCGGTTAATCCTCTGTCGTCACAATAGAAATCACAAAAATAATTCCCTAATTTGCCCATTTATTGAGTCGATACCAAAAAATATATATAATCTTAGTATTATGGGGATTGAGCAATGCTCAACCCCTACTGATTTGTCAAAAACTCACTTTCACTATTTGTAAGTGCAAGATTGGGTTTATACCGAACCGCCGGCGGCTTGAAACCGAGCGCGAGCGCGTTTAAAGGCTTTAGTTGCCTGAATTTGGGCTTGACGGTCGCCTGCTGGGGCTTGATTCAGAAGAGTTTGGGCTTGATTGTAAGCGGTTCGGGCTTCTTCCAGGTTAATTTTGTCGCCACGTTCAGCACCGTTGACTAAAATAGTCACTTCGTCTTCATCAACTTCGGCAAAACCGCCCGCAAGTGCGATCGCTTGCCAATCTTGATTTTTGTTAGCACGAACACGCATTACACCTATATCCAAGGCAGATAATAGCGGCGCGTGTCCACTCAAGATACCTAATTGACCAGTAGTACTAGGTAAAACTACTTCTTCAGCTTCAGCATCCCAAACGGTTTTATCCGGGGCAATTACACGAACAGTCAGGGTCATATTTTTAGTTTCTAATTGATGGTTGTTAATTCGTAATTCATAAATTACGAATTACGAATTACGGATTACGAAATTATCCCTTGAGCTTTTCTGCTTTAGCGATCGCTTCGTTGATATCGCCTACCAAGTAGAAAGCTTGCTCAGGTAAAGCATCCAATTCACCAGAAAGAATTTGTTTAAATCCTTTAATGGTGTCTTCCAACTTCACATACTTACCAGGAGAACCGGTAAATACTTCTGCTACGAAGAAAGGCTGAGACAAGAACCGCTCAACTTTCCGCGCCCGTGCCACAATTAGACGATCTTCTTCAGACAATTCATCTAAACCAAGAATGGCGATGATGTCTTGTAGTTCTTTGTAACGTTGTAGTGTTGATTGTACAGCCCGCGCAGTATCATAGTGATCACTACCTACGATGTTGGGTTGCAACATGGTGGAAGTAGAACCCAGAGGATCAACCGCAGGATAAATACCCTTAGATGCTAAACCACGAGACAATACTGTTGTCCCGTCTAAGTGAGCAAAGGTGGTAGCAGGTGCGGGGTCAGTCAAGTCATCCGCCGGTACATATACAGCTTGAATAGAAGTAATAGAACCTTCGGTGGTGGAGGTAATCCGTTCTTGTAAAGCACCTACGTCTGTACCCAGAGTAGGCTGATATCCTACCGCCGAAGGCATCCGACCCAAGAGCGCGGATACTTCAGAACCAGCTTGGACAAACCGGAAGATGTTATCAACAAATAGCAATACGTCTTGCTTGTTAACATCACGGAAATACTCAGCCATTGTCAAACCAGACAAACCAACCCGCATTCTTGCTCCGGGTGGCTCGTTCATTTGACCATAAACTAGAGCAATTTTGGATTCGTTGAGGTTATCTTTGTTGATAACTCCAGATTCCATCATTTCGTTGTAGAGGTCATTCCCTTCACGTGTGCGTTCACCCACACCCGCAAATACAGACACACCACCGTGTTGAGTAGCGATGTTGTTGATCAATTCCATCATGATCACTGTTTTACCAACACCTGCACCGCCGAAGAGACCGATTTTACCACCGCGTCTGTAGGGAGTCAGCAAGTCAACAACCTTAATCCCAGTTTCAAACACAGAAGGATTTGTTTCCAAGTCTGTGAATTTGGGAGCAGGACGGTGAATAGGTAGAGTTGCTTCAGCATTTACGGGACCTTGGTTGTCTACAGGTTCGCCCAAAACGTTGAAAATCCGTCCCAATGTGGCTTTACCCACGGGTACGGTAATTGGAGCGCCTGTATCAACTACTTCTAAACCACGCACTAAGCCATCTGTGCTACTCATAGCCACAGCCCGTACTTGGTTGTCGCCTAGCAATTGTTGTACTTCAACGGTGAGGCTGATGTTTTGTCCAGCTTCATTTGTGCCTGTGATGGTCAAAGCGTTGTAGATTTGAGGCAATTTCCCGCCGGGAAATTTAACGTCTACAACGGGACCGATGATTTGGGTAATGTAACCGATGTTTGTTTTTTCTGCGGTGGTGACCATGCTGCGCCTAAATGATTGAAGCTATTTTTGAGAATGGGTCGTAAACGACCTGAGATCAAGCAATGTCATCTTTTAGGTTAGCACTGAACGCCCCCACCTTCGCCTTAAATTCATTATTAAGACTAGATCCCCGACTTCTTGAACAAGTCAAGTATGTCTGGTGTCAAAAGCAAAAATGCTATCTAGGACTCAATTTTGCTTAGAAACGCTGGCGGTGCGATCATGAGAATACTGCGAAAAAGATGAAGAGTTATTGACACTCTCCGGGCTAAAGCCACGGAGATTCTACATTCTACGTCAGAATTTGCTCTAGGAGGTTTTCACCAACTAGAGTAGAGACTCCAACTCCTGTAGCGTTAATTCGGGAATGCCCTTCCCTATTTTTGGCAAGATTAAGAATATTTATTGCTGCATTAACATCTCTTTGAAGCTTACATCCACAATTACATTTATGGGTGCGAGTTGAAAGAGATTTTTTCACCATTGCACCACAATTACTGCATTTTTGTGATGTGTAATGTGGTGCAACAGCAATAACAACGCTGTTGAATTTCACGGCAAAATATTCTAGCCATTGACGAAAAGTAGACCAAGCCGCATCATTGATTGACTTAGCAAGACAATGATTTTTTACCATGTTCTTGACTTTTAAATCTTCATAGGCGACTAAAGCGTTAGCTTTGCATACGTTACGCGCTGTTCTTTTAGCGTGTTCATTCCGTTGCCTACTTACTTTTAAATGTTTTCGAGCATATCTTTGTCTTGCTTTTCGTCTTTGGTTTTTACCTTTTTCCTTAGAATAAATGAGACTTTGAGAGTGTTTGATGGATTTTTCGGCTTTTCTTAAAAAACGGGGATTTGCTTCATGATCTCCATTGGAATCAGAGTAAAAATACTCCAAACCCACATCTAAACCAATTTCACCATCAGCTATCCTAGGTTCTTGTTTAACTTCTGTATCTACACAGAATTGAACATAAAAACCGTCAGCACGTTTAACAATTCTGACTCGTTTGATTAACTTGATTGGATATGTATGAATATCCCATTTACCCAATAATTTAAGTTCACCAATACCTTTTTTATCAGTAAAAGTGATACGTCTTTTTGTTGGGTGCAATAACCATCCAGAGGTTTTGTATTCTACTGAACGATTATCTTTTTGAAAACAAGGATATCCCTTTCTACCTACGACTTTCTTTTTGCAGTTGTCGTAAAACCTTTGGATTGCTTGCCATGCTCTTATGCCTTCGGCACGCTACGCGAACAGTTGCAGACTGACAAGCCATTGAATTTAATTTTTCTACAAAACTAAACTCTTTCCGTAGTGCTGTTGAGTAGTTATTTAATGCAATTCTGTTAATTTTCGCTTCTTTGGGTGAGTCCATCCAGTAACGAATAGCTTTGTTTCTAATAAACTGAGTTGTCCTGAGTACTTCGTTGATAGCCTGTTTTTGACTTTGATTGCATTTGGCTTTGTACTCTAAAACCAGCACTAATTAATTACCTCCTTTCATGTTAAATTTGTTATTAGTTTAATCATACATTCTCAGTATGTCAACAGGAAAAGGAAAAAAAAGGACAAAAAATATTCCGGTGCTTTACGATGAACCTAAAAAGCGACGGGGTATTATGCTCACAAATACCGCATGGGAATTTTTGGCAAGGCAAGCCAAAACAGAAAAGATTAGTGTTTCTGAATTGGTAGAGAGGTATGCTAGAAACATCTCTATCACTGAGGGCTAAAGCCCAAGGCTTAGGCTTTCATCTCTTGCCTAAAGGACGGTTAAGTTTTTACGCCACGCTCCAAAACTTAATCTCAAGGGTTTTCAGCCTTTTTCCTTATAAGTTAGCATTACTGCTAATCATAAACTTTTTGCAGAGTTCATTATATGTTAATATCGTGCGCCTACTTAATTTTAGCTAAGAGTTTACCTCAACTTCTCACTGATCCAGTCACAGCAAAACTTATAATTAACTGTGCTAGGGCTTCAGGTTGATCTTCCGGTACGAAAGTACGGGATTTTGCAATCCGCTCTAATCGAGCATTAGGAAAAGATTGTTTGAGGCGTTCAGCAAAGCGATAAGAAAAGAATGGATCGTTTTCACCCCAAACAATTAATACTGGCTTGTTAAAATTGGCAAAGGAACTGGCTGCTTCAATAGTGTAACGATTGGAAATACCACATACAGCTTTGGTTAGATCGTGACGCACGCCAGCAAACCGAATTAGTGGTGTAAAGTATGCTGCATCTTCTTCAGATCCTAAGGGTCTGTGTGCAAGTAGTCCAAACAAGATATGTCTAATTAAACTCCAGCGCATTAACTGTGCAAATGCAAAGATAAAGCCTGGTATCCGAGCAGCATACTGAAGTGGACGGAAAAATAAGGGTAAAAAGTTTTCAAAAGCATCACAGTTAGTGAGTACAAGTCCTGATATTTTTTCTGGGTACTGGCTAATAACTAACTGGCATATAGCACCGCCTGTATCGTTGCCAACTAAGGTGACATTATCTAAATCGAGGGCTGTAATAAAGTCTGCTACTAAGCGAGCAACACCTGGTGGAGTTAAGTCGGTGTCGGGGTTCATTGGTTGGATATGAGAGCCGAGAGGTAACTCTGGTACAATACAGCGAAACTCGCTTTCAAGCACAGATACAACATCACGCCAGAGTCTTCCGTTAACCAGAAGCCCGTGTAGAAAGATTAATATTGGTCCCTGTCCGCGATCGCTGTAGTGAAGTATTCCTTGAGGTAGCTCGACAGTTTTATATTTCTGGGTGTGATTTTCTTGAGTATCAAAACTCATTCTATCCTCCTGTTAGTGAAAAGATGATCTAGCTTACTTTATTTAAGGCTTTGCAGACACTCTACCTTAGTGATTGCGCTTTGAGTAATGCCTATAGCCTAGTCTAAGCCATAGGCGATCGCTGATTCTCAGTTGGTGAAAACAAGTTAAGAAAAGGGAAGTCTACGGTTTTCGATTGCTACTCACTCCCGTAATAGCCGCATAACAATCCCCTTGTAATACCTAATTTACTGCAAATACTTCGTAAATTACGCCGCCATCACCAGTGCGTCCCTTGCCGACTGCAATAATATTATTGAGCCATGCGTAACGATCATCACCTGTCTCAAATAAAGGATTAGTCCTGAAATAGTATCGCTCGTCTGCGCCCTTTGGATCGTCCGGCTTGAAATAATCCACCGCATACTCAAAGTTTTCTGGGCTGGTGACCATCCGTCCGCCATAAGTCATGAGAATGATAGCCCCATCATCGGTCTTCAGGCATTGACGAACGTCCATTGAGCCTGATCCGTCTGCCCGTATTTTAGACCAATCGCCACCGGACATGGGAATAATCTCACCTTTGAGTTTTGGTCCCTCGAAATGTCCAGATTTGGCCATAAAGATCATGCGGTGTCCATCGGGTCCTTGTCCAACATCCATCGGGGCTTGAATCTGTATTCTCATCTCGAACAAAAATTCGGTCTTAAGCTCAGACATCGGTATCTCCTTATGAGTTTAAAGTTTTAGTGATTATCGAAGAGTCACGTTTCAAACTGTTTGTATTATTGCGGATTAACAGGATATACCAAATATGAGGTATAGGTTTCAGCCATTTACAAGTGATTTTTCGCTGATTTTTGGGCAATGTCCGCGCTGTTCGCGGAGCGTCTTGAACAAAGCGAAGCTATCGCCATTTAGATAAGTTAGATTGCTGCTAGTGCGCGCTCTTCAATGGTTCGAGCTATTGCAGAAGTGACATTTAACTCCGCTCTCCAGTCTGCAAGTGGTTTTTCCCAAGCCTCTTCCCACTTCTGCGCCAGAAAGGGTTTTGCTTTACACCCGACATTGTAGCCCTCGTAAGCTAAACTTATAATTGGGCTTAAATCTTTGTTCATCTTGATCGTATTCATGAGCAGTCCGGCAATCGACATCACTGAAACTGGATCACGATTTTGCCCGATCTGAAATGCTGCCAGCTTAAGTCCCCCAGCAATATCGAAGCCATATCCTGTAACGGTATGCCAAATATCATGGGTTTGTCGCATCCGCAGAGCTAAATAGCTCACATCATCTTTAAGCTCTACTTGAGGATAAAAGTGTGGCGTAAAGTTTGCTGATATCAAGTTAGAAGCATAGGCAAAGCCTAAGGAATCTTCAGGTAGTTTGAGTAATTCTTCTAGATTGGGAGTTGGTTGAAGATATTGTTCTTCAAAAAGTTGAGCGATTTCAGGATTAGACTTGACATAGGCAATCTCAGCAGCAGTAACTTCATGCTTGGCTAATGCAGCATCAACATCAAAAATTTTATCAATATCCATTCCGTCATTGATAAAATAAAGGAAAGCTTGCACACCTTTCACTAATTCTGAACTAACAGATATACTCGTATCACCATTGATAATGTAGGAAGAAGTAGATTTTGACATTGTGATATCTGAGATAATCCAATTTACACAATGAATTTTATAGTGACGAAGACAGAAATTTTAAATGCTAATACAAAACTTTACCTGCTATTCTGAATTCAACTTGAAATGATCCATTATGCTATGATTTACTTATATATTGCAAAGTACATATATCCTACTTTTGCACATTATTTAATTCACATTTCTTAGTCCATTTTTAAAAAGGGTTTGATCCGCATGAATAATGAGAAACCATTGAGCAACTTAATCCTGTTTGTGAGTCTGGGAATCATATTTTGGTTTATAGCTTTACTGTTTATCCGATTTGCGGGTGATCACTTGTTTGTTAATGGCAATCCCTGGCTAATATTATTCTTTATTTTATCCATACCCATAGCTTGGGTGTTAGTTAAAATAGGTGCAATAATTGGGAAGGTAGAGGGTGAAAAGTTGTTGATAGCCACGGTACTGATGTCATTAACAGCGCTGTTACTTGATGGCGTGGCGTTAACGTGGTTTCAAAATTGGTACGGTCTTGAACCAGCACAGTTGTTGCTTGCTGCCGCTTGGTTGTTATGGGGTGTGGGTGTCGGTTTAATGATCGGATATTGGGAATCACATTCTTATAATGCCAGTTAAAGTATTGTAAAAGTTCACCCAATAAATATATAAAATATTACCATCTATGATCATTCATAAAAGTGAAATTAACTAATAGATGGTAATATAGGAATCCTCGCTTCATATCAGCCAATCAGCATAAAATAATTGTTTTGAACTGGAAATTAAATTAACAATAAATTAACAACTAGTAAAATAGTGGGGCTGGATTTCCGGTTAAAGAAATTTCTCATTTTCTGAAACGGTGCAAAAATTGAGTCACCCTAATTATTCAAATGCTTGGGGTATTAACCATTGATTTAGGTGATGTTAGACGGTATAAACTTGCAGCAGCTAGTCACAGGAGTTATATTCATCGGCAAGAGTTTGTTGTAAGTACGCAATTGTTTCTGTGATCTGATTTTCTTATATCTGCTTGGTTAATAAATTGGTTAATAAAATTATTCGGGAATTGCATAATCAGTAGTCTAATGAAATTTTGTTAATCCATATCTGCGTGGGCAGAGGCTAATCCGGGGTGGAGTTCACAAGTTCCTGATCTCTAGGTCATTCGATATTGTATAAGTTGTGGTTCTCTACCGCAGTTGTTAGCCCAGTAGTAATCATTGGGTAGGGAACAACATTTCAGCCAGCCCAAATATACCCTTAGCCTGATTTACAACAAAATCTAGATTATAGCCTCAGATTGATTTGATAAATTTGCAAAATAGATACATTGGTAAATATCCGAGTCGGTGTAAGGCAATTTCACCATGAAAAGCAATTTTACCAAAACTCTTGGTGTTGGAATTCTGACGTTGATGATGGGAATTTTACCCTTAAATTTACCCGCACAAGCCCAGGTAACTCAACCCAGAACAGACGTTGTACCCAACAGAAACGTTTATTATGATGATCGTAACGATTTTGATTGGGGTTGGCTGGGATTAATTGGACTATTAGGTCTAGCAGGTTTAGCAGGTAAAAGGCGTGAAGAACAACCAACCGCTTATCGGGACCCCAATGCGCCAGGGGCTACTAGCTACAGAGATTAATATTAATTTGAGATTTTGGATTTTAGATTACGAGTAAGTCTTTAATAGCAGCAACATCTAAAATCCAAAATTTTACTTCTGGATGCCCGCAAATAGTTATGATTGGGTAGAAAAACGATGTTTTTTTTCATGTTAGCTTGATTTTTTTATTGTGGTATATCCTGCCAACCCTTCAAACTTTTTCTCCGTCAAGAAGTTAGAAATTTTTGCTTACACAAGGGTGGGTAAGATGCCCACCCTACCAAATGAAGGAATTTATTGGTTAAAAATCCCTTAAGCCCAACCTTTAATTGTTGAATTGACGGTTTAATAATGAAGCTGTTTGTGACTTGTGTTGAGGCAATTTCTTGTAGAGATGTTCCATGGGTAGGGATTCTCGGCTCTACACTCAAAAAACATCCCGCACTTATGCAACGCCCGGTTTTTCTACAAGTCTGCGAATAAGTTAGATTGCTGCCAGTACAGGCTCATCAATACTCTAATCTCTTACAGAAGTGACATTTAACTCCGCTCTCCATTGTGCTATTGGCTTTTCCCAAGCCTCTTCCCACTTCTGGGCTAGAAAGGGTTTTGCCTGACACCCTACATCGAAGCCCTCCTTAATAATATTTGCAATATGGTTAAAATCTCCGTTCGTCTTGATCGTATACAGGAATAATGCAGCAAGAAACATCACCATACTCGTTGAGCGATTTTGTGCAACCTGGAATCCTGCCAACTTAATTCCCGCATCCAAATCGTATAAATACCCTGTAACGGCGTGCCAAATATCATGGGTTTGTCGCACCCGCAAATTTAAATAGTCCACATCATTTTTAATATCGACTGCGGGATAAAAACCTTGCTCAAAGTTTGCTGCACGCAGATTAGAAGCATAGGCAAAGCCTAAGGAATCTTTAGGCAGTTTGAGTAATTCGTCTATATCGGGAGTCGGGGCAATATATCGTTCTTCAAAAAGTTTAGCAACTTCAGGATCAGACTTGACATAGGCAGCCTGGGCAGCAGAAACTTCATGGTTGGCTAATGCATTTTCAATATCAAAAAATTTGTCTACATCTAGTCCGTCATTGACCATGCCAATGAAACCTTTGAGAGCTTTCACATTATCTGGGGTCAAGATTTCCTGCATTTCTGGAGTCATAAATAGACTCATATTATCAGCATCGATAGTAAAGGTAGTTTTAGACATTGGGATACCTTAGATAATCAAATTTATACAATACATTATAACTAACTTTTTTCAAGATAATGGCATCTTAATGTTTTGTTTATAAATCAGATATAGCCCTTTGAATGTGAGGGAAATCGGAACCAATATATAGTTATTTCAACCTTCAAAAAAACCAAAATATGAGTGTAGGATTTAAGATGGTAGGACTGAAATAATATATATTGTTTACAAAAGAAGGGAACAGGGAACAGGGAACAGGGGGCAGGGGGCAGGGGGCAGGGGGCAGGGGGCAGGGAACAGATAAGAAACTTTAGTTCTGAGTTTAAATCTCAGTCAAAAAAAGGATGTTTTTACAAGGAGAGTGACACGAAAAAAACAGTGTCATTATTTCAATCTCATGTTTTTAAACATGAGTTTTTTCTGTTAAGAGTTGCTTCCTGTTCCCTCTGAATCAATTTGAAAGGGCTAGAATCAGCTATTAGAGATTAGAGTGGGTTTAATAGCTCGTCGAGCGAGTGATCTTCACCGGGGAGAGTTTGTTGTAAGTCCCCAATTGTTTCATTATAGCTGGATATCAGTGCTGTAGTTTCATCAGCACTTTGGGTGGCAGATATGAGTTCTTGGCCGCTAAGAGCTTTCTGGAGTGCAATGTCAAACTGAGATTGAACCCAATCGATTGCGCCGCGATGTAATTGATTTAATGGCTTATGGTTTGGCGTTCCTTGCAAAGCAGCAAGCAAAATTGCGTAAGTTGCCACTTCACCAGCAACTAAGGAAGCCCAACGGCGAGCAGAAGTGCGATCGCTAAATGGAGCGATTGATTCTGACCAACGTGCATTTATTTCTCCTACGGCTGATTTTAAACTTTCCCAAACAACTGGAGCATTAAGACTATTACAGAAAAAGATTTGTAATTCTTCCCTCGGTTGCAATAAAGACGAACCAAGAAACATATTTAGAGTTTCAGTGGGTCCTTCAAAAACACGAAATATTCTGGCATCTCGCAGTATTTGAGGAGCGATATTAGTCTCGATATAACCGCGACCGCCTAAAAGTTGAATTAGATTATCAGCTGCTTGCCATAGAGATTCCGAACCAAATGTTTTGCAGACAATATATCCTTCTCCTGGCACAGAATATCCATTATCGACTAATTCTGAAATCCGAGTTATTAAATTTTCCAATGCTGTAATTGCAGCTGTTAGATTACCCAAACGGACTAAAGTTAAAGGATTATCAATCAGCCGTCCTGTAGCAATATCACGTCGAGTTGCATAACGTAGCATCAACTGGGCGCAACGTTTCATGCCACCGAGACTTTTAGCTCCAATTGCCAACCGAGTCAATAGCATTGCGTCCTGACCAACTGCCATACCAGAACCAATTTTCCCTAGCAAATTGACTTCAGATACAGGTACTTCGTCAAAATGTATAGTATTTTGAACCATGCCTCGCATTCCCATTGTTACGGATTCTGGTCCGTTGCGTAAGCCAGATGTTCCCTGACGCAGGGCAAAACCAGTAATTCCTATTGGCTTGTTATCAGCGTCAACTAGCTTGACAAAAGTATTGATTAAACCAGCCCATGAAGCAGTACCAATCCAAATCTTTTTCCCTCTCAAGCGCCAACCACCTGTGGCATCTGGTATGCCGATACTTGCTAAACTTCGTGGATTTGAACCAGCACCCGTTTCTGTCAAAGCAAAGGAAGCCAGTTCGCGTCCCTGAGCAAGGATAGGTAGGAGTTCTTGGCGAAATCCTTCGTTTGCATATTGTAAAATTGGGCGAACTCCCAAAAAGTTATTGACTACTACAAATGTAGCTAGTGTAATATCAATACCAGCTATTTGTTCTGTCACGCGCATTGCATCGTAAGTACTTAATTCTAAACCTCCGTATTGTTCAGGTACTTGCATTCCCAGTATTCCCTGATTGCCAAAATCGAGGATTATATACGGTGGTATGCAACGACGCTCGTCGATCAAGCGGGAATTAATGCGGGTACTAGCATAATTACGCAGCCATTCTATAATGCTATTAGCTCTTTCTCTACTCCTACTTGATTGCTTTATATCTGGTTTGGCAATAAAATTATTTGCCGTTGCATAATCAGGGCTGAATGAAGGTTTAGGAGTCATGATTTTTCCTCAATGTAGGTGCAGTCGTAACTGTAAAAATAGGATCAAAAAGGGCAAGAAAAATCATAACCGTCTCATAAAAATTGCTTTTATCATAGGTATTCTTAATTAGTAATTGGCTTTACAAGTGCCGTAGGCGATCGCTCTATTTGCTCTATTTAGTTCATAATCCACAACCCAGATTTAATAGTTACTCTCTGGGCTACATTTTTTTAGGTCTAGCCTACTAGCGACGACCATATAACGAAAGATGTACTCTAATAACTCAATGTAATTACGAGATGCTTCTCCTGAAGCAGCCCAAACTGTAATACCATGATCACGAATTAGTAAAGCTGGTATTTGCGGTGGAGTTACAGCAAACCGTTTTTCAATATCAACAGCAATCTGGGAAACTTGCAGATGATTGGTGAAAATTGGCATTAGACAATAGGGGTTTTCTTGCCAAATTCCCAAGCCTTTGAGCATTTCTAGTGGTGGTAAAGGTAGACTGTCTCCTGCAACTAGGCGAGAAACCAAATTACCTTCAATTGAGTGGATATGATAACAAGCTTGTGATTCTGGAAACAAGCTGTAAATTACCTGATGAATAGATGTTTCCGCTGAAGGTTGCAAATTAGATGGTGATGCTTCTACTGTGCCATCTGAATCTATGCGAATAAAATCACTTGGCAATAACTCACCTTTAGATTTACCACTGGCTGTAATCCAGAAACTACCATCAGGTAAACGTGCTGAGAGGTTGCCAGCAGTTCCTAGCATCCAACCTTGTTCGTAAAAATAACGGGCAGTGGCAATTAGTTGTAAACGAGGATCTGCTATTGTGGGGCTGGTCATAGAATTCAATCCACGATTTCGCTAAATGATTGCGTGAGTCCTAAAAAGTTATTCCAGAGAATATAGGATTTTTGATGTTCAGATAAAGTTTCTTCAACTGTAATAGTACTGTCAAAGTCACAAAAAACAATCTGTCTCATCTATTCTCCTAGCAAACTTATAATTAACCTTGTTCCCTATTCCCTTTCATTTTTCTAGGAGTTGGCAAATACGAATTTCTCTACCTGTATATTGGGGTGTCCAACCTTCTGTGGTAATAAAATAGCGTACTGCTTTCACTCGTTTTACTGGGGTTAGATAAAACCAATGTTCAGTTCCGGCGGGGACATTAATATATTCTTCTGGTTGTACTGTCAATTCCACTTGACTATCATCAGGAAGTACAAAGCCAAAAATTCCTTCTCCATCAATGATATAGCGAACTTCATCATCTGCATGGGTATGAATTTTCTCAAACTTTGCTAGTAACCCATCAAGATTGGGAATACCTGAATGCAGCACAACCAAATCACGAGTTGTATAACCTGCTATCTGTTTTAGTTGCTCAAAGTAACTATCTAAAGCTTTGAGAACCTGTTCTTTTTCTTGTTCATTGAGGCTATCTTGTGCCAATAATCCTTTGATTTCGGGGTTATTTGCAACAGTCCAGTGATTAATTTGAATATTCAGGGGTGCTAACTCCTGAGAAATATTCATTAAATCAGTGTAGAAAGTACCATTTTCAAGTTTGAGAACTGCCATTTTTTAACTCCAATACTCTGACTTTTGATTCCTGACTTTCTACAGTGATTAGTCAAAATAATTTTGTCTTCTTCACTCTAATAAATCAGAGGAATTATCCGCTTTGTTTGCTGACAATAATTTGTCCATTGTTCACCAAATTCTTGCTGAAGTAAGTTTTCTTCATCATAAATTCGCCATGCCAACAACAGAGTCATTATGCCAGTTATTACCAAACCTGCAATTGAAAGATAGATGAGTGAAACTCCTAAAATCCAAAGAATTAAACCAAGATAACGAGGGTGACGTATATAACTAAATGGTCCATCTGTGACTAATTCATGGTCTTCTTGCAGTGTCAAATTGAAACTATATTGTTGACCAAGGTGTATTGGACCCCAAAAGGAGAAAATTACACCAATAGTAAAAATTACTAACCCAACGTATCTTAAAGAGTTTTCAGATGGAATTTGCCATAGGTTGTGGCGATCGCAATAAGGCAAGAGGCTAAACATGATAATGTAAAGAAGAATGCTCAACCATAACATGACTTTTTGGCGATTTACCAATTTATCTTTAATTCCATCACCCAAAGTATTTTTAGGCATAAACCAGGCATAGACGATACTCATAGCAATTCCAGCCAATAAGAAAATACCTCTGACTGGATTTGCCAAAAATCCTCTCAAATCATCAATACCCCAACCTAAAAGCGGTATATCAATCAGCAAAAAACCATAGATTAGTAAGCTCACAATAGCTTTGAATATGCTCATTATCCCACTCCTGAATATTTGATACTTATGCACCAATCAACAAAATATTAGTGTTTAGTGTCAATAACCTACTTACGAACTAGCTTGGGTACTTTTTTAATCCAAGACATAGCACCTTCCCATTTATGAGGTCCATTAAGCCTGAATTGTGTAGCCATCATTGGACCTGCGAAAATTTCCTTCAAAATAGTCCAGTTTTCCCAAATTTTAGGCAAGGCGTTAATTTCTTTGGCTATGTCATCCATGTAGTCAAAAGCTGAAACGCGCAAGCTGCGGTATGCACTGTCAAGCCAACCTTCTTCCTGATATTTTCTGTTGGCTTCTATTTGCGCTGCCATTACTGCTTTTGATGGTAACTCAACTTCACCAGAAATAACTTTAGAAAACCAACGTGCTTGCATTTCCGAGGTAGGAAATATGACGTTTCCATAAACAAATCCAATAAAGCCACAGTTAGGTAATTCTGGAGGAAATACCATCTTATAAAGATTTAAGTTTTTTTGATGGTCTTCACCTAAATATTCATTCATAAACGGAATTCTAACTTGGTAGCCTGTTGCATACACAACCATATCTACTAATTCACTGCTACCATCTTCAAATACAACCTTATTTTCTTCAAAATGTGCAATATTTGGTTTTGTTTTAATTGCTCCCAGCCGGATACGGTTTAAAGCATCTTCGTTAAAAACTGGGCCAGACTTTTCTGGACCAACATCTGGCTTAACACCACAATCTTTGTGGTTCAACATAATCGGGTAAAACTTTTTAAAGTGAACTAAAGATAAAATTTCATGACGAAAAGGGATATGTTTATTCAGACGAGTAACGATAAAATCAAAAGGTAATCCTTCGCAGTATCTAGGCAGTAACCAACGATTTTTGCGGTAACTCCAAATTGTTTTATTAGAGCTATAAGATGCAGTAACTGCAATATCGACTCCGCTTGGTCCATTACCGAGAATTAGAACATTTTTACCCGCAAAAATTGAAGGCTCTTTATAATCTTTGGAATGGATTATTTTTCCTTGAAATTTATCTTCACCAGGAAAAGTTGGCAATCTGGCTTCATTATAAATACCACTACAAACAGCCACAGCATCGAAATTAAAAGTAGATTGACCACCAGAATAGCTGACAGTAACTTCCCAATTATCATTCTTTCTGGAAACTTTATCTACTGTTGTATTGAATTTGATATGTTTCCTAAGATCAAAGTGGTCTACATAGTCATTGAGATAGTGAAGAACTTCTGTATGGTTAGGAAAATCACTTGACTCTATCGACATAGGATAATCAGAGAAAACACTAACATATTTTGAGTGTTGAAAGTGAACCGTACTAAAAGCTCGTCCGCTATTATTTTTAAAGACCCAAACACCACCAACTTGATCGCTGCTTTCAAAAACAGTAGGTTCGTGACCATCTTCAAGAAGACATTTTGCGGTAGCAATACCACTAGCACCAGCACCAATGACAGCAACTTTGCATTTACGAGTAGAGTGTGGGGAAGATTTTAGTGAGTTCATAAAATAATCTCAGTTATTGTTTGAAAAAGGAGGAATAATAGAGAAAGGAGAGTAAGCTGCTTATCTCTCCATTAGACTTTATTTCTGATTTACGAACTAAAGTGTAAAGAAACCATCCTTGATCATTTCCTGCAAACTTAAATCAAATGCCGTACCAATAAGTTCTAAGTCTTCTTGAGTATGGGCTGCACTCAACATTAATGTATGGAGTTCAGGCATATAAATGCCATGTTTACGCATATAGTAGGCTAAAGCAAGATTGACTTTAAAATTACTACCAGCTTGCTTTTCTCGGAAGTATTTAGCAGGTCTGTGACTAAATGTCAAAGAAAAGATGGAACGATTGGCTTTGACCTTGATGGGTACACCGTGAGAGTGACCAATTTCTAGTAGTTTTTCTGCCAGCCAATTAGTGTTATTGTCCAGTTGTACATATATTTCTGGATGTTCTTTGAGATAAGTTAATGCAGCTGTTCCTGCAACACAAGTCAGTGAGTTTCCACTCATTGTTCCACCGACAAAGGCTTTCTTTTCATAGTCAGAAAAAGGATCTTGGGAACTTTTACCAATATCAATCAGTTTCTGTTTCCCAACAACTGCACCGCAAGGAAGTCCTCCACCAATTACTTTACCCAAGCAAGTCAAATCAGGGGTAATTCCTGCCAAGTTTTGGACACCACCATAAGCTACCCGAAATCCAGAAACAACTTCATCAAAAATTAAAGGAATATCTAACTCTGTACATATTGCTCTCAGTTTTGTGAGAAATTCAACGTCGTAATTAGCTAGTAATGAAGGCATTGGTTCGCAAATAACACAGGCTAACTCAGATGCTTCTGATCGTAATCGTTCTAAACCTTGAATGTAACCATATTGCAAAACCAGAGTATTTTTGACCGTAGCACTATCAGTTCCTTGAGTTCCGGCAATGGGCTGAGGATCAAATTTTTCACCTGTAAAGCGAAACCAAGAACTGACCATTCCTTGATCAGAAAATCCGTGATAGTGTCCTTCAAACTTCGCTACTCGATCTTTCTTTCGGTAAGCACGACACAGACGGAAAGCTTGTAAAATTGATTCTGTTCCTGAGTTGGATAGGATTGCTTTCTCAGCACCTGGTAAAGCCTCAACCAGCATTTCGGCTAGTTTTAATTCCGCTTCACTGCCAATTGCGTTGACAAATCCGTTAGCAAGAGATTCAGAAATTGCTTGGTTAACGGCAGGATGAGCGTAGCCTAAGAGATGAGGACCATAACCGCATGATATGTCTACGAAAACATTACCATCAAAGTCTTCAATTTTGCTTTTATTAGCCTTTTTGACAAATACTGGATAAGTGCTGGGGAAAAAATATCGGTTAATGTGAGTAGGTGCAACTAAGGAAATACTGGCACGCTCACGCATTGCTAAAGAAGAAGGAGCCGTTTGTTGAAAATAAACATCAAACGTTTCTTTGACTTCTGAACTCATGTAGGGAGAATAACGGTCTGTAAACTTACTTGCATTCTCCCAGATGTCAATATTGGGATCGATTTGCGTTGCAAAACCTTCGCAAGATAAAAATACCAACTCAACTTTTGTAAAATTAGTTGTGTACCGTGCGTGATACTTACGCAATATCTTGCTAACATCTTGGAAATAACTAACTGTTGACCATTGCGTTGTACTGATATCAAAGTGATATTGTAAAACCCTTTGAATTTCTTGCTCGTACTGGCTCAAATTTTGAAAAATGTAATCTTTATCTGTGACAAAGTGCTGAGTAAAACGCTCTACAGCTACAGCCCATTCCTTACGAGTACAAGCATAGTAAAAAGACGATAAACCCCATTTTTCATCTTCGCTAAGTTGAACAGTAATGCCATAGTCTAGGAGAATAATCGAGCCATCTTTTGTAAAAAAGATATTTCCAGGATGAGGGTCTCCATGACATAAACCATGCATATAAAGCATAGTATAAATGGTATCCTGAAACCTTTGAGCGAGAAGATTTCGTTTTAATTCAACTTTATGAACATCTTTTCCGGGGATTCCCTCCATGAACTCCATGAACAATAAGTTAGAAGTAGAAAGCTCTTTAATAACCGCAGGAACTATGACATAAGGATGATCCTTAAAGTTGGTATATACTTCTTCCTGCTTTTGAGCTTCCTGCTTCATGTCTGCTTGAATAATCAGCAAATTTCTTAATTCTTGCAGACGCTTTGGTAAACCTAGTTCTCGTACAGATGGAACTAAAAAATCAAGGATAGCAACAAAGAACTGGATAATATCTAGATTTTGTTTAAGTTGATTACGAACATTTTTTTTAACAACTTTGACAGCGACTTTTTGCCCAGTTAATAAGGTGGCAATATGGACTTGAGCAATGGAACCACTAGCTAATGGCTGAAAGGAAAATTCACTAAAAATGTTTTCAAATGCCAGAGGTAAATCTTGAGTGATAACTTTCCTTGTATCAGCTTCATTCATATAAGGCACATTATCTTGCAGTTCTCGCAATACTTGTACCCAATTTTCTGGAATCAAATCGGAACGTGTCGCTAAAATTTGTCCAATCTTAATGTAGACAGGTCCCATCTGAAGGAAATAGCGATAAATCCATTGCCCCTGTTTTAAGCTTCGCTCTTCTTTATTTTTACCTACAGTAGTAATAAAATATCCACAGAGGTAAATGAAAGTTACGCTAACAAATTTGAAAAGTTGCAACAACATTAACTGTTAAACCTCTTGTTAATTAATTATCGGCTATTTTCAAAAGAAGATAAAGAGAGATACAGGATACCTCTCTTATAACTTCTTAATTAATAGATGAACGAATATGCACAAAAAGACATACCTGCACTACCAATCCAACCAGCAATCCGATCTCCTCGCTTAATCTGTCCTGCCTCGATAGCTGAGACGATACCTGTAGGTACAGAAGCAGAGACTAAATTTCCATAAGTTGGATAAATATGCCAAAGGAGATGTTTGATGTTTAATGCTTCGGCAACTTTGTCCCACTCTCTTTTGGACGATGCATGGGGGAAAATTGCACGAATTTCTTCAATCGGAGCTTTTAAACATTTAAAGATATCGATGAACTCCTGATATGCATTGGCGTGCAACTCAACTCCAAAAGAGGTAAATTTGTTAATGCCATTTAAACCAATACGCGGAGAAGGTATGCAATAACCTTCGTATCCATCTAAAGGTACATTGCACAAATCTGCCAAGTCAGGACGAGATTTAAAGTAAAATTCCCATTCTCGATCTGGATCGTAGGAAACAATTGTTGCTGTCGCTGCTTCTCCCAAAGTATAAGCAGGAAAAGACCATTCAATAGCTTCAATATTCGGCAGTTGGAAAACACTAGGAAAGACTGGTCCACCAAAATGCATATTACACTCGGCATTAACTATTAAAGCTCGTTTATAACGACCAGATTTAAATAGTGAGTAGACTATGTTTAGTACACGAGTCCAACTCATACAAGCATCGAGAATATCAAAACACTCTGCGTTTTGTAAACCGAGACTAGCTGCAACGTGATAGGCTGCTGCCGGTTCTATAAATCCTCGACCAACACCTGTATAAACTAGTAAATCTATGTCATCTTTGTCGCAGTTTGCCTCATTAATTGCTTCTTGAAAAGCACGAGCTACTAAATCAATTGGCTTTTCGTCTTTGTCTAACCAGTAACGAACATCTGAACCTGAATAGCGAAGGAAATAACTAATTTTACTTAAAGCTGTCTTTAAATCTCCAGCAAAGATTGGTGTGCTATATTCTTCAATCAATGCCAAAATATCATCATTTGTGAGTTTCTTTGTCGGCAAAGCAGCTTTGATTGCTTCAATTTTCATGTGATTTTATGGAAAGAAGACAACAATTGTTTTGGTAAATTATGTAAGTTGATAGTTATGAATAGGCCTTAAGAGTTTCAGAAGCAAGAATTAATTTTTCTCCCCATCACTCCGCATACTATTACAGGTATAACTACCAACTTTGGTTAAATAAGGGGAGCTTAAAGAATTTCTCAGGGTGAAAGGATTTACAGAAGCTCGCTATAATGCAGCAACTTTAGGGACAGAAAGAGCAATTTGAGATTGAGAAATTTGGTGGGCTAATGCATCAATTGATGGAGCATCCCACAACCAATCAGGAATAATTGAATATCCCAGCCAATTTTCCAAATCTCCATGTAAATTCATACTATCTAAGGAACTAAGACCGTAGTCAGTAAGAGATTGATTGGGGTCAACTTCTTTTATATCTAAGTTTCTCTCTTTGGCAATCCAGGAAACTAGCCAATCTTGAATACCTAATTTGATGATGATAGATAGGTTATTTTGCATGGGAGATGTACCTTGATTTACTACTGGTTTGTTTGATGTATCTTTCCACTCTCGTACTGCATCTAATTGGTTATTTAAAAATTGAGTACGACAAGCTTGACGTTGAATTTTGCCACTAGAGGTTTTATGAATGCTACCTGTTTTTAAAAGTGATATAGCATATACTTCTAATTCATGTTCTTTAGATACTGCTTTGCGTATAGCTTGAATTACTTCATCAGCATCCAACTTCCGCAGGTAACTCCGCTCGATTTCAGAAACAATAACAAGTCTTTCTTGCTCATTCTCATTGATACTAAAGACTGCACTATATCCTGAACGTAAGCTGGGGTGACTTTCTTCTACTGTTAGCTCAATATCCTGAGGATAGTGGTTGCTACCTCGAATAATGATCAAATCCTTAATGCGACCTGTGATAAATAACTCATCATCTTTGACAAAACCCAAATCACCTGTTCGCAAGAATGGTCCTTCACCATTATCAGTTAGATAAGCTCCAAATGTGCGCTGAGTTTCTTGAATTCGTCCCCAATATCCCTGAGCAATACTAGGTCCTGATATCCAAATTTCACCAACTTGACCAGATGGAGATTGAGTGAGAGATTCAGGATCTACAATTACAACTTTTGCGTTTAATACAGTACTACCACATCCAACTAATGTTCTTGTAAACTGCTCGTCTTCTGATGCTGCGACAATTAAATTTTTTGCCAGTGAATCAGCTTGAACAGTTAAAGTTGTTAGTGAGTTGTTATTTCTGGCAGATGACACTTTTAGTGTTGCCTCTGCTAGACCATAACCTGGGTAGAAAGTACTCCAACGGAAACCATAAGGTGCAAAAGCTTGATAGAATTTTTCCAATGTTTGCTTTCTTACTGGTTCTGCACCATTTACAGCCACCTCCCAACGACTTAGGTCTAGATTTTCGCGTTGTTCAGGTTTGATTTTGTCGGCGCATAAATCATAAGCAAAATTTGGTGCGCCACTGTGAGTAGCTTTGTAGTCAGAGATTGCTTTTAGCCATCGAATTGGTTTTTGAGTAAATGCGGCAGGGGACATAAATATACATGGGAAACCATTGTAAACTGGTTGAATGACACCGTATATTTGTCCAAAATCATGAAAGTGAGGTAGCCATGATACGAGAATACTATCAGTTCCTGTTCTCCAGGAAATGGCTATTTCTGCTGAGTTCTCTAACGCATTCTCATGACTAATCATTACACCTTTAGGTGTTGAAGTAGAGCCAGATGTGTATTGAAGATAAGCAATAGAAACACTACTAACTGATTTTGACTGCCATTGTTCAGCTAAGTTTTCATCAATTGTGTCAGTTGCTAACCATTGTAATTTTTTTAAATCAGGAGCATGATTCAATAATGTTTGTACATTAATCAGAGATTGATTATTTGTCAAAGCAATTTGTGCTTGAGAATCCTCCAGAATTGCCTGAATCCGAGACATCTTTCGGTTATTTCTCGGCGAATATAAAGGAATTGCAATTAATTCTGCGTACAGACATCCAAAAAAGGCTGCTATATAATCAAGTCCTGGTGGGTAGAGTAATAAAACTCTCTCTCCTGGAGTCAATATATTCTGCAAATATACAGCAATACTTCTAGCTTTAGCATCTAGTTGCTGATAATTTAAAGTTGATTCTAGTCCTTCTTCATCTTCTAAATACGTGAAAGCAGTTTGACCTGGTTGATTTAAAGCTCTATAGCGTAAAAGATCAACTAAATTAGAGAAGCTATTGTTGCTGATAAAATTGCTATTTGTAATTGTTGTAATGACCTGATTCATGGGAATTATTTAAGTAGGTTGGCGTGATAAATTATCACTGGTTCGTACTTATGATTTATTGTTAAAGCATAAGTACAAGCCTATTCCAGGGAATTTACATCGCGTCTTTTCAAATTAAGGCATCAGTAAAGGACCACCCGCTAAATAGTCATCTAAATAAGATGCCATACTCAGACGTGAAGGTGGATGGAATGCAAGAGCTCTGGAAGCTGCTAGTAAATAGGCAATTTCTCCAGAACTAATAAAGGCCATGCCGCCCAGTAATTCTGCTGACGTTTCAACAACTCGTTCTATAGCACGTTGCACTGAATAACGCACAAATAAGGCTTGTGCAATTTCAGTATCGCTTGACCAACCAAGCATAATCGCATGGGCGACAGCTTCGAGTGAAGCCATTGCTCCTTCGATTTCAATTGCCACCAATGAGCGCTCGGTAGGTGTACCTCTGCGTTCGGTAATTACTCGCTCGACGAGGGCGCTGGCTACACCCAGATAGGAAGCTGATACAAATAACTCAAACCAAACAAACGCCCTAGCCATGATGCTTCCCAAGTCTTCTGGCTTACCTAAATAGAAAATAAATTCCTCTGGGACAAATACATCTTTTAAAATTACTTCCTCACTTTCTGCTCCACTAAGAACCCAAGTATTCCAAAAAGGTTTACACTCTATGCCTGGTGAATCAGCGGCAATGATAGCTAAGGCTAACTCCTGTCCATCTCCTGATTTACTAGGAACAATCACACTTGCCGTTAAAAAATCCATTGATGCGGATAAACTGCAAGGTTTTTTGCTACCATTAACAAGTAAACCACCATCAACCCGCTGTGATGTCATGGTTGGTACCAAGATACTTGCACTTGTTTTGCCTTCAGCAAAGCCAGAAGCTAAATAAAGATTGTTCTCAGCAATAGCCCGAACGAACTCCGCAACGGATTCATCAGCAATGCTGTCTAGGAAAGCAATTACTGTGCAATGATGCATATTTGCAGCCAGCGCTAAGGAAGGTGAACGACTGGCAACTGCTCGTTGAATGTGAGCGAGTTCTAAAGGTGTAACACCACCCCCTCCATATTCGCGGGGAATCAATAATCCTGGACCACCAAGTTGACGAAAAATATTTAACGCCGGACTTTCCTTACCTTCCATCTCCATAAGAGATTTTGCTTGCAGTTGGCTATCAAGGGTTGGTAGAAATTTTTCGAGCGTAGCACGTTCTTTGTGTAAAAAATTCATTTCTTAGATGCTCTTAGGAGGGTGAGTGGGTACTGATTGTGATATCGTATTTTGATATCTTTTTCGGTAATATCCGAATTTAGTAAAATTGTTCAACCCATTCTCGGAATTGGTTAATGCTGTGTTCCTCCTTGTAGAGAGGGGGATTCTCATGAAAAATTTTGTGATCCCATACCATTGCATCTCTGTCAACTTCATCACAGGCTTTTTTAGTCAGTAGTTCTACTAATAAACGGGTGATGGGAACATTTATGAATTTCTTCAGTTTTGTCATGCATAGCGCTTCGGCATTTTCTTTATCAATTGGCGTATGCATACAAATAATTCGCCATTCTAGGACTGTTTTTCCATTGGCTTTAAGGGAGACATGATTTCGATTGCAACCTAATCCATACTGTGTATATGCAGTATGGAATTCATTAATACCAAGCAATCTAGATATAATCGGTACTTCAAGTTCATAAGAGGCAATATGAGTACGTACCAAACCATCTAATTCCAGAGATTCGGTGAGGACTTTACCAAACCTGGCTTTGTGTAAATGGCTGAAATGTGCAGTATCTGAATTATTTTCGGCAATTTCTTGTATAGAGCATGTAACGTTGCGTTTATACATTTGGATTGCAGATACCCACTCTCCAGAAGAAAATTCAGGAAATTCGGTCATTTCCCAAGTGGGTGGCTTTCCTTCACTGTGGTAGTAAGTAAAGATTGTGTCATTAAGTTCAGCTACTGGCCATTTGCCAATTTGAACAGTTGGATTATTACCAGTGTGATGGTAAGGAACATGAACGCACTGTCCCTCTTTATGCCATGTCCAACCGTGGTAAGGACATTGGATACATTCACCCTTTACCTCTCCTCCATGACCTAAATGCGCTCCTAAATGACGACAGTGAGCATCAAAGACACAGGCTTCACCACTTTCTGTGCGGAAGAGAACGAGATCCTTGTTAAAGTAACGCAGTGGCTTAACTTCGCCTGGACGCAGGTCTTTACTAAAACAAACACGATACCAGCTATTAGGAATGGGGTGAATTCTGAAATTTTGATTCAAGCACATAATCGTGACTCTCTAAATATTACCTCAGTTATTTCTACTAACTAATTTCAGCTACTGTTCTAGTTTCTGCAACTTGCTTTTCTATTTTGTTAATTTGCGCTATCTCAAAACTATAGGCAAATGCTAAATCATCATGATAAAGAGCCTCTGCTAATTCATGATCTCGCTGAAGAATATTTTCTACATCAGATGGAATTAATTGCTTATTCAGAAAATTCCGATAGCATAATTTTCCTTGGTTTTCCCCTGTTCTAATAACTTGGTTTATTAAAGCTTTAAAAGTCTCTGTGTCAATACAACTTGTAACATCTGATAGTGAATACTTGTCGATTGACCGTTCTGGCATTTTTTTCATGCATTCGACCAGATTTCCTGTCACAATCTCAAGTTTGGTTGTGGCATTACGGATAGCATGATAATTTTCCTCAAGTAAAAAATGAGGAAGACAACGTCTTCCCAGATATTTACCATAGAACATGAAACTAGTCCAGTTATTCTCCCGGACTAAATGGTTATTGAAAGTGTGATTCAGTCTTTCTATGAGGTAATCGCCAACATTGACATTCATTTCTACGACATATTTGGGATCGTTGAGAATGAGGGTTATTGACAAAGGTGAAAAGCCTATACGAATCAAAGAATTCCAGAAAAAACCAGAGATATGTTTATTGAAAATTTCACGCTGCTCTTCTAATGTTGAAGCTTGAGCAATCTGCTCCAGTTGTTTACCATAAAGTACTCGCATTAATGGCGCAACGAATCTAACGTAAAATAATTCATGACGACCTGAGCAGAGAACTCCATTTTCAATTGCCCACCGATTGGCGCTAAAATACGCAAATGCTTGATCAGATATTTGCTCTTTGAATGAACAAAATATATCCCAACGATTGGAGCAATCTTCTACACCAAAAAATTGCAGTAGCTTCTCATATGATAAAGCCCGAATTGCTACTAGTTTCAATTCGAGCAGATAATTTTGACCAGGTGAGTAGTCTACAGAGATTAAGGACTTGGGATTGCAAGCAAGAAGGCTAAGAGTTCGACAGCCGCTGCCTGTTACCGCAAGCACTCTGTCGTTGGATGTAATATCTAAAGCTCGTAACTCCGAGTATGAATCTTCATCACAGGTACTGTACAGTACCCACTTCTCTTGATTAGATTTCTGCATAAAACCTTCTTCTTTGGTTAGGTTGATTACGGCAATATTCGGAGAAGCTGTATGTGTCTAAAACTTATACACCATACAAACTTACCATTACGGGTGTGAATAAAATTGCTTTGTTTCCAGGTTTTGAGGATGAAGTTGAGAATAAATAGCGATCGCTTCGCTCTCTTCAACACAATCCGTATAGCTTCCTCTTCAGAGTAAGTAGCAGGCATCGCTCAAAAATTATTGAAATTCAATTTAAGTTCCTGAAAACCATATCTCATATTTAATATTTTTTGTCAATGTTGAAGTTATATTTTTATGTTTTGACTTCTTATCCATAACCGTGCTTGCAATAGGGGTGTAGTCTCAGTAGCCAGGGAGTATATGATTATGGGAACTTTTTCAACCACCGCCTTCCAAGTCATGATAATCGCTTACGTATTAATCCAGCTTTGGGTAGCAATAAATTTGAGTGGATTTTGTTTTCATACGTAATGATTAATCCGTTTTTATACAATCAGATACTGGTCAGAGCTTTTTTTGTGAATGGAAGAAGGGTGTACTGTGGTGGGGAAGTTAATCCCTCCACTAAGGTTAGAACTCTATTGTCTGATGACTTTTATCTATCAGGCAATCGTATGTTCCGTCAGTTATAGGAGACATAATATCATAACTATCCTAATTGCTGTAGAGTATAAAACTTATGATAAAAAACTTAAGTTTTGGAGTATAAAATTAAGATAAAAAATTTAACTTGGTTTTTTAGAGGGGTGTATGATACTATCGCATAGGTTAGAAGTACTATTTTGATATGACTAAATTCTCAATGATAGGAAAAATACTCGCTATTGCCTATGGTTATCGAATAGTGATCGCTGATTGTACCTGGAACTGAATATTACTAATTTTCGGTACTTAACAAAATCCATTGTCCCGTTTGGTTTGGAGTTGTGACAAATTGATTTCGGTGTCTAGGGCATTCTTAAATTTAAGATGAATTAAATTTAAGTGGGAATGTCAATATACCAAAAGGCATACAAAAAACAACCTTGATTGAGTATCAAGTCTGAATACTAAAAACAGCTTAATTTTGATAGTGTTACTTACTAACCTATAAAATACTAGTGGCTTATGAATGTTCGTTTGAACGATTTGCAAAATCCTCTAGAGAGATTTTCAACATTAATAGAACTACTTATCTATAGAGCGCAGAATCAGCCACAGCAAAAGGCTTACACATTTCTGCAAGATGGCGAAAGGGAAGAAGTCAGCCTGACTTATCAAGAACTAGATCAAAAAGCCAGAGCAATCGCATCCCGTTTTCAGTCTCTAGGATCAGCTGGTGAACGTGCTTTGTTATTGTATCCACCTGGTCTAGAATTTATTACAGCCTTCTTGGGGTGTTTATATGCAGGGGTTGTCGCAGTTCCTGCATATCCACCCCGTCAGAATATGAACTTATTAAGATTGCAATCGATAGTCACAGATGCTCAAGCAACTGTGGTATTGACTACATCATCCTTGTTAGCAAACTTGGTAAATCAATGGGACCAAAATCCAGAATTGCCAACTATGCAATGGTTAAGTACTGATGACATCGACAGCAATCTCAGTTCACATTGGCAAGAACTGAAACTAGATCAGGATAGTCTAGCATTTCTCCAATACACTTCCGGCTCTACGGGAATACCGAAGGGAGTAATGGTAACGCATAGAAATTTGCTATCCAATCAGAGAGCGATTAAGATCGGCTTCGGACATACAGATAAAACAATTTTCGTCGGTTGGTTGCCCTTATTTCACGATATGGGATTGATTGGCAATGTCTTGCAGCCCCTGTATTTAGGGATACATTCCATTCTCATGTCACCAGTAGCTTTTCTGCAAAAGCCTTTGCGTTGGTTGCAAGCTATTTCTCGTTACCAAGCGACTACTAGTGGTGGACCCAATTTCGCTTATGATGTTTGCGTTCGCAAAATTACTCCTGAAGAACTGTCTAGTCTTGACTTGAGCAGTTGGGAAGTCGCTTTCAACGGAGCCGAACCAGTGCGGTCGGAAACGCTAGATCGCTTTGCAAAATATTTTGCCGAGTGTGGTTTTCGTAAAGAAGCATTGTATCCTTGTTACGGCATGGCTGAAACGACTTTATTCGTGTCCGGCGGTTTGAAAACATCTCCCCCCGTTCTGTACGAGCTAGAAGCAGCAGCCCTTGAAGAAAATCAGGTAGTAGCGGCTGAATCTGAAGCAGGAACTAGAACAATTGTCGGTTGTGGTCAAACCTGGTTAGATGAAAAAATCGCCATTGTTGATCCCGAATCTTTAACCTTATGTCCGACTAATCGTATAGGGGAGATTTGGGTATCGGGTTCTTCTGTGGCTGCTGGCTATTGGCAACGACCAGAACAAACCGCAGAAACTTTCCAAGCTTATCTGTCAGATACAGGTGAGGGTCCGTTTCTCCGCACAGGAGACTTGGGATTTTTGCAAGATGGCGAACTATTTGTCACAGGAAGACTCAAGGATGTTATTATCATCCGTGGACAAAATCATTACCCCCAGGATATTGAGTTAACGGTTCAAAACAGTCATCCAGCACTACGATTTGATGGGGGGGCAGCCTTTACAGTAGAGCAAAAAGGGCAACAGCGATTAGTTGTTGTGCAAGAAGTAGAACGAACATCTTTGAGGAGGTTGAATATTAAAGAGGTCATCGGAAATATCACCGAGGCAGTGATAGATCACCACGGCTTACAAGTATATGCCACAGTTTTGATTAAGCCTGGTAGTATTCCCAAGACATCTAGCGGGAAAATCCAGCGCCATGCTTGTCGGCGTGGGTTTGTAGATGGCAGTTTGAATGTGGTCGAAGATGGTAATGAAAGCCTTCAGCATCAAGTTAAACTTCAAAAGTTGGAAACTGATGTTAACTCGCTCTTAGAAAAAGTACAGGAAATTAATCCTGATTTGAAAAGAGTAAATATCAAGGAGGGTGCGAAAGCTAATGCACTTCAAAAATAGCTAATGCTATGAATGACAATCTATGCAAGGAGATTGTACTGGATAATAAATCAGGTAGAAAATCTGATTAATCAGTATACAGAAATGATTGCCAATGTTGAGCAAAATATGGCTGGAGAAGAAGATAAACTTGACGAATATCTTTGTAAAAATGGCTAACACAATATAAGATAAGGATCAAGAAACTAATACAGTTAGAGAATCAAAATCAGCCTATAATCCCTGCAAGTGAAAAACTGAAAAATCAGAAAATACGAGTTTGAATTCATTCGCAGTAAAATATACCAAAAATTGAGGTTTTTAACATGACTAAACTTTCTGAAGACAACAGAGTAAGTGAACAAAGCGATAAATTGACATCACAAGAAATTAGCAACTGGCTAGTTTCCTACATATCAGATTTGCTAGAAATTGAACCTGAAGAAATAGATTTACAAAATACTTTTGCCCGTTATGGTTTAGATTCATCATCCGCAGTAATGTTAACGGGAGATTTACAAGATTGGCTAGGAAAAGACATAGAACCAACAATCATGTATGATTATCCAACAATTGCGGACCTAGCGGAACATTTAGCTCAGGTCAACTAATAAGAGTATCTATTTTGGGATGTCACTAATCTTGAAGTGACAATAAAGGTCGAAATAATCAGCATTTTATTAGTAATATTTTCTGGAGAAAGTTATGTTAGCGACCCAGCCACAAGTACAACAGACAAAGCACCTAAAACTCATTTCAAAAACTTATCAGAATAACACGGACTCAGACTATACTGAGAAAATTAGAGACTTGGGAAATGAGTATGATTACAAAATTAACAGTAATTATTACTGGGGCGATCCCGAACTTTCAGTTCTATATGGTACTCCCCTCTACAATGTTGCTTCTAACTCACAAAAACTAGCACTAAACCATCTTTTTTGGGTAGCAAACTATAACTATATTGCTGCCAGCGAAGCAAATACAAGTATTTATAATAGTGTTACGAATGGTGTGTTTCGCAACCTTGGTACTTATGAAACACTTTGTCAGGAATTAGATTTTGAAACCGATCAGGAAAGCTACCACATTCGCACCTTTCAAAAAATTGGTTTCAAAACAAAAATGGCTATAGTCGGCAAAACCACCTTGGGCAATTCCGTTTATACCAAATCAGATAAAGATAATAATAATTGGTTTAAATCTTTAATCCCTGATTTTGTTCAGGAGTTTTTCATCTCTAGCAAGGGGAATTCCCGATTTTCTATATATCGAGATAATACCTTAAACGCGATCGCTAAGACAATGCTGAGAGATAAACAACAGTATTATTCTCAGTATTTGCGAGACTTGGAGGAGAAAGGCCAGCCAATTCCTGCACCAGCAGATGGTGTAGGAGGACTAATCGCACCCCGTTACTGGTTAAAGTTTTTCACTACTCACTGGGGTATGTCGCCGTTTATGGCGTGTCAGTATTATTCATTACGCTATATGGCTAATGCTGTCCTGAAGAACCAAGAGTATCCCTATGTTAAGTATTTCCGAGAATTAGAGCGAAAAGGCGAATATATACCAGCCCCAACAGCTGTTTCCTATTACCACTTAATGGACGAGGCTTTCCACACCACGATTTCCCAAACAATCGGCAAAGATATGTATAAGGATTTCCCAAAGCCAACTGCTTACGAGAAATTTGTATCTGGTCAGATAATTTACATGATGCAGCGCAACCTGTTAAATGGTCTTTCTGGAGTCTTTCCCAATCGCTGTGTTGCCGATGATCCGCTGTTCATGGTTTTTATCTACAAGCTCTTAAAATCCTCCCTATTTGAGATGGAAACAAAAGAAGCTCTCGATTGGATGGAAAAGTGTTTTTGTCAAGAACACGAAGGTTTCCATGTAGGACTCAAATATCATCAAAGTCTCTTGGAATCTTTGCAGAAATTCTTCGGTTGCCTAGATTACCAATGGAAGATAAACCGTGAAATGGGGATCATGGCTTCAGGAGGCTCGATTAGCAAAGCTCTCCAAAACAATGTCAAAACCTTTAAGCAGTTCTCCGAATCAATAATCGCCTCTACCTGAAAATTAGAGTTTCGGCTATTTGTTAAACAATATCCTTGACAAATATCCATCTAATAACCATCATCAACTACATATAGAAAGGAATGATAACTCATGATTACTAGCAATCAAACTTCACCAACATCTCCGGTAAATCCAGTTATCTCCCTCTTGGAGAAAAATTATAGTAATAATCTTGAATCTGATTACACTGAAAAAATAGAGGAATTAGATAAAAACTTTAACTATGATAGTAACAGCAGTGCTTACTGGAGTGAATCAGAACACTCACTGCTTTATGGCACACCACTCTATGAACAAGCTTCTCAATCTCAAAAATTTGCTCTCAATCATTTGCATTGGACTTTGTTTTATAAACTAACTGCTGATAGCGAAACTGAGCTAATTCATTACAACACAGTCACAGCAGATTGCCTGATGTCTGTAAGTAGTGATTATAAAATGCTTGTCGAATTGTTAGCTCATGAAACTGCCCAAGAACGCAAACATATTCATACTTTCTATCAGGTAAATTATCAAACTACAAAATCTTTACTAGGTAAGAAAGCTCTCATTAATTCTGGTTCAGATAAAGTATCTTTGAGCAGCCAGAAAAGTTATC
This sequence comes from Anabaena sp. PCC 7108, assembly GCF_000332135.1. Taxonomy (NCBI): domain Bacteria; kingdom Bacillati; phylum Cyanobacteriota; class Cyanophyceae; order Nostocales; family Nostocaceae; genus Anabaena; species Anabaena sp. PCC 7108. Next base: position 323,489 of record NZ_KB235896.1, on the reverse strand, counting down.
AACTTTCTGATTATCTATCCTCTGCTGCCAATTTTATCACTATGATGATGCTCAAAAACAAAGAGCAATCTCATTCCGAAAATTTCGGAGAAGTAAAAGATGTCAATAAACCTGCATCATTTGCTAGCAATGGCTTTTTTAATGGGCTTTCGGGAAAATCAGCCCCATCCAGAAGACAGTTCTTTTCCGATAACTGGAGAAGTTATCCATTCCTAGCTGCCAATTTTTTTGCTGTGCGCTACATGGCTAATCTAGCTCTGAAAAATCATGAATTTGGCATTCATCAATATTACAGAAAATTGCAGAAAAATAATGAATTTATAGCCAGTCCAACAACTATATCTCACTATCATTTTTTAGATGAGGCTTTTCATACAACAACTTCCTTATTCCTGGGTAGAGACTTTTATAAAACTTTACCTAAGCCATCGACCTATGAAAAATTGATTGCAAATTTAGCTATCTTACAAGCACAGCATGAAAACCTCAATGCTATTTCTGGAATATCAAGCAATCGCTTCTTGAGTGATAGTAATGCGATAGTTTTTATTATGAAACTCTTGCAGAGTCCTGTATTTAATATGTCCAAAGAAGAGGCACTTCAGTGGATTGAAAAGTGCCTATGTCATGAGCATGAAGGATTCCATGTCAATCTGAAGGTACACAATCACCTATTATCAGATTTACGTAAGTTTGCAAATCAGCTAGATTATTTGTGGCCTGTAAATCGGAATATGAGTGTAATGGCCTCAGGCGCTTCCATTGGAAAAGCGATCAAAAATAATATCAAAGCCTTTAATCAGTTTTCTCTAGCACTTTAAAAAATGGAAAAAATAGCAATTATAGGAGTTGGTTGCCGATTTCCTAGTGCTGAAAATCTAACATCTTTTTGGGAACTTCTATCTAATAAAATAGATGCGATTAGGGAGATATCATCACGACCTTATGATTGGGACTCGTTGCACAAGCATTCCGTAGTCCCTAGCACTGGCAAATCAAAAAGCATAAAAGGCGGCTTTTTAGAACAAGTAGATTACTTTGATCCTAATTTTTTCCAAATTTCTCCCAGAGAAGCAGAACGTCTAGATCCTCAACAAAGGTTATTGTTGGAAGTTGCTTGGGAAAGTTTGGAAAATGCCGGCATAGTTCCATCAACACAACTTAGTGGTAGTCAAACAGGAGTTTTCTTAGGTGCTTCTAACTATGACTACGGAATAATTTTAGCGAAAGAAAATGCTCAAATTAATGCTTACAATGCAGTTGGCACCGGTTTGTGCATTATTGCTAATCGTTTATCCTATCTACTCAATCTACGTGGTCCAAGTTTAGTCATAGATACTGCTTGTTCTTCATCACTGGTAGCACTCCACTACGCTTGTCAAAGTTTGTTGAGTGGAGAGTCTAATCTGTGTCTGGCTGGGGGAGTTAACCTAATTTTGTCATCAGAAGCAACAATCTCCCTCTCTCATGCTCAAATGATGTCATCAGACGGTCGTTGCAAAACCTTTGATGCGTCAGCGGATGGTTACGTCCGAGCTGAGGGATGTGGAGTTGTAGTTCTCAAACGTCTGGCTGATGCACTGAGAGATGGAGACAATATTCAAGGAATTATTAGAGGTTCAGCCGTTAACCAAAATGGTCTGAGTAATGGACTCACAGCCCCCAACGGACCTTCTCAACAAGCAGTTATCCGCCAAGCTTTAGCCAGGGCTGAGGTGAAACCATCACAGATCAGCTATGTCGAGACTCAAGGTACGGGAACACCTTTGGGAGATAGCATTGAGGTGAACTCTCTCAAAGCAGTGCTGATGGAAGGTAGGGAAGTAAATCAACCTTGTTGGATTGGTTCAGTCAAGACAAATATTGGTCATTCGGAAGCTGCTTCTGGGATTGCTGGGTTGATCAAAGTAGTTTTATCGCTACAACATGGTGAGATTCCGGCTCATTTGCATCTTCAAGAGTTAAATCCTTACATTAAAATTAAAAACACTCCTATTCAAATTCCCACAGAACTACAGGAATGGCCAGCCCAAGAACAACCGAGATTGGCAGGGGTTAGTGCCTTTGGTTTTGGTGGTACGAATGCTCATGTAATTTTAGAAGAAGCGCCCCCTCAAGTTAAACATGAAAATTTGCGGGAGCGTTCAAGTCATTTATTAACTTTATCTGCCAAAACTGAACCAGCTTTGCAAGCATTGGTCAGTCGCTATCAAAGTCACCTTGAAGATCATCCAAAGCTAGAATTAGCAGATATTTGTTTTACGGCGAATACAGGGCGATCGCATTTTCAGCACCGTCTCGCAGTTGTAATTGACTCAAAAGAGCAATTAATCGCACAACTAGCCGCTTTTGCCACAGGAAACCATACTACTGGATTGTTCAGCAATCAAGCAAGTAAAAAGCAGATGAAAATCGCCTTCCTATTTACTGGAGAAGGCTGCCAGTACATCAACATGGGAAGGCAACTCTACGACACTCAGCCCATCTTCCGCCAAACGCTTGAGCAGTGTAATGAAATTCTACGCCCCTATCTGAAACATTCGCTGTTAGAGATACTATATCCTGACCAAGCCGGAGAACAAATTGCATCATCATTATTAGATCAAACCGCCTATACTCAATCAGCCTTATTTGCCTTTGAATATGCCCTGTATCAACTTTGGAAATCTTGGGGTATTCAAGCAAATGCAGTCATGGGACATAATGTCGGCGAATATGTTGCTGCAACTGTAGCAGGGGTTTTCAGCTTAGAAGATGGACTCAAACTCATTGCCCATCGAGGACAATTGATGCAGCAGTTACCATCTGGTAGCGAGATGGTGTCATCAGTGTTGGCAGAATTTTCAGCCATAGCCAATCAAGTCACCTACAATCAGCCGCAAATACCATTAATATCCAATGTTACTGGTAATCTGGCTGATGAAGAGATAGCAACAGCGCCATACTGGATGAATCATGTATCTAGTGCAGCGCAGTTTGCTAAAAGTATGCAGACATTGCATAAACTTGGGTATAAAGTATTCTTAGAAATTGGTTCAAAGCCCATTTTATTGGACATGGGGCGTGAATGCCAACCTGAGGGTATGTGGCTACCTTCTTTGCTTCCGGGAATGGAGGAATGGCAAGTCATGCTCTCTAGTTTAGGGCAGTTGTCTGTAGCCGGAGTCAAAGTAGATTGGTCAGGATTTGACCGTGATTATCAGCGGACAAAAGTTGCACTACCAACATATCCATTTCAAAGAGAGCGATATTGGATTGACACAGGTACTATCCAGCCTCAAAAGCAATATCTGCCCAAAAAGCTCGAAATAGAACAACAAGCTGCAAAACCATCAATTTCTACCCAAAATACCCAAATCTTACAACAGCTAGAAACGGCAGATAAAAGCGATCGCATAACTCTATTAATAACTTATCTTCAGGAGCAAATCGGCAGGATTTTAGGATTTAAAGGCTCTCAATTGCCCAACATAGAGCAAAATTTTTTTGAAATGGGCATGGACTCGCTAATGCTTACGGAATTGCGAAATCAGATGCAAACGGATTTGAATTTAGATATTCCTATTAATATTTTTATGGAAGGGTCAACTATTGTCACCCTATCAACTCAGATCAACCATCAACTAGTTCCGATAAATATTACTCAAACTGTGAAGCCAGAAAGTAATGATCAATTTCAGATGAACATCAAAAATAGTGATTGGATTGAGATAGAAATATGATAGTAGAATTTTTACAAGACCTTTCTTTGAAAGGAGTTAAATTAGGACTTAACGGCGAAAAATTGCGTATTGGTGGTTCCCAATCTGTCCTAACTGCTGATGTTATTGCACAACTACAACAGCACAAAACTGAAATTTTACAGGTACTTCATGATTCCCCAGATATTTTAAATGTTTATCCCCTCTCCTATGGTCAACAAGCCATGTGGTTTCTGTGGCAATTAGCACCAGAGAATGGATTTTACAATGTGGCATTTACCTGTCGTATCTGTTCCTATGTCAATGTTACGACTTTGCAAAAAACTTTCCAGACTCTCATAGAACGTCATCCGCAGTTGCGTAGCAGTTTTCCCAAACAAGGTAACAAGCCAGTTCAAAAGATCCATCAAACCGAATTACCAAACTTTCAGCAGATAAATGCTTCTACTTGGAGTGACCAGGAACTTCATCACCAGGTTTTTCAAGAATCCCAGCAACCCTTTGACCTGGAAAATGGTTCAGTAATGCGAGTGAGTTTATTTACTCGTTCTCAACAAGAACATATTTTATTACTAACAGTACATCATATTGCCATTGATGCTTGGTGTCTTCCATTGCTGATGGAAGAAATGATCATGACCTATCCTGCCCTAGAGTCAGGGGTTGAGCCACCTCTGACTCCTCTGAAAAACTCCTACATAGATTACGTGCGTTGGCAAAGAGAATTGTTAACAAGCACTCCAGGAGAAAAACTTTGGGAATACTGGCAAAAAAAATTGGCAGGAGATTTACCCATACTCAATTTACCAACAGACAGACCACGGCCACCTATACAAACTTATAACGGCGCTTCTCATCGATTCACACTATCTCCAAAGCTGACAGCACAAATCAAACAGCTGGCTCAAAAGGAAGGTGCGACTCAATCTATGGTGCTGCTGGCGGCATTTAAGATTCTCCTACATCGTTACACGGGACAGGAAGATATTTTAGTCGGTGTTCCCACTTCAGGTAGAACTAAATCTGAATTTATGCCACTAGTTGGCTACTTTGTTGATCCAGTTGTAATGCGGGTGAATTTCTCAGAAAGTCCCACCTTTCAGGAGTTTCTCACTCAAATTCGCTCCTGCGTATCAGAAGCATTGGTGCATCAAGATTTTCCTTTTGCTTTGCTGGTAGAACGATTACAATCAAAACGCGATCCCAGCCGTTCCCCTATATTTCAAGCTTTATTCAACTTTGTTTTGCAAAACTTACGGCAGTTTCCCCATAGCCAACAACTATTATTAGGTGGTGAAGTAGATCGAGAAGGATTTAAATTAAAACCTTATGAAATGTCCCAAATGGAGGGACAGTTTGATCTAGACTTGATGATGGCAGAAGGAAGTTCTGATCTAGTTGGGTTTTTTAGGTACAACACAGATTTATTTGATGAACAGACTATTGCCCAGATGGCAGGTCATTTCCAAAATATATTAGCAGCAATTATATCCAATCCACAGCAAAAAGTTAGTCAACTGCCGTTGTTATCTCAATCTGAACGAGAGCAGATATTAAGTGTATGTCATAACCCTGCTATCAAGGCTGAAAATAATAAATTTATTGATCATGAATGGGCAGATAATTCACAAATTTATGTATTAGATAATCATCAAGAATTGCTGCCTTTTGGTGTAGAAGGAGAGATTTATATTGGTGATATTGGTGATGCCCATTTAAATAAAAGTCATTTGCAGCAGCAAGAACAAACTGAAGTTATAGAACATCCCTCACTAGGAAGGTTACAGAGAACTAAAATATGGGGTCGTCTGCGTCGAGATGGATCTCTAGAAGTACTGGGATTAATACACAGGCAAATCTGGATTGGGGGACACCGGATCAATCTTCAAACAATAGAGCAGGAGTTACTATCAATTCCTGGTATAGAAGATTGCTATGTTCTCGCGCGGGAGGGGAAACTTGTTGCTTACTTAGTTGGCTCAAAATCCTTAGCAAATGAATCTCTCAATGCTCATTTACAGGCTAATTTGCCCGGTTATATGTTGCCAGTTGCATATCTGCAAGTATCGAATTTGCCATTGACAGCAACAGGGCAAATTGATGAGCAGGTTTTAACTTATTTAGAAGTAATTGATACTAAACTTCTAGAACAATGGCAGCAACAATTAAACAGCCATCCCGAAATTGAGCAAGCGGTAGTAATTGCCAGTTCACGTCATACGCCGTCACCTTCACCACTCCACTTAGCAAAACTACTACCACCAGGAATAAATAACACGGCAATTTCCTTACGGATTGCTGAAACCGCCTCTGTTGTTAGTTTTATCCCTACAGAAAAACCACAATTTAGCAAACCCGCAATTAGCGATGGTGGTGTGCTGAATATTCCAGAAGATGCTCCCAAAACTTTATCAGAAGCATTAATTCAAACAGCAACTCGATCCAAAAATCAAGGCATTACTTACATCTCTGCAAAAGGCGAAAAGGAATTTCAGACATACACTAGCCTATTAGAAGAGGCTAAATGCATTCTTAGCGGCTTGCGAAATCAAGGCTTGCAACCAGGACAGCGAGTTATTCTGCAAATTTCATCTTTGCGTGATTATTTTCCAACCTTATGGGGATGTATCCTCGGAGGAATTCAACCTGTTACCGTCGCTGTAGCCCCCACTTACACAGAGAAAAATGCAGTTATCAATAAACTATACAATACATGGGAATTACTCGAACACCCCTGTATTTTAGCGAGTAACATTCTTGTTGAAGCTCTAGAAAACTTGGGTTCATTACTACCGCTACCAGAATTAAAAATTTGTTCTGTAGCCGAGTTAAAAAATTACTCACCTACCTCGGAATTTTATCCTAGTCGCTCTGATGAAGTAGCTTTTTTACAGCTAACTTCTGGTAGCACAGGAGTTCCCAAGTGTATTCAAGAAACTCATCAAGGAATCATTGCTCATATCCATGCAGCTAAACAATTTAATGGCTATGCAACTGAAGATATTAGCCTGAATTGGTTGCCCGTTGACCATGTTGTCCCTATATTAACGTGCCATTTCAAAGATACATATTTGGGTTGTCAACAAGTTGAAGTGGAAACAGCAGTTATCTTAGCTAACCCCTTGAAATGGTTAGATTTGATGGAGGAATACCGAGTTTCTCACAGTTGGTCTCCAAACTTTGGATTTAAGTTAATTAGTGAAGCACTGGCAAAAACTCCTGGGAACAATTGGGATCTCTCTTCAGTTAAATTCTTGATGAATGCAGGAGAACAGGTAACTCCTAAAGTTGTCCGAGAATTTTTGAATTCAGTTGCACCTTTTGGTATTTCTTCTCAAGTTATGCAACCAGCTTTTGGTATGGCTGAAGTCTGTACTTGCATGACTTATCAAAATCAGTTTAACGAGCAAACTGATATTTATCGGATTAAAAAATCTTCTGTTGGCGCTCAGTTAGAGCAAACAACCGATTATAGCGTAGATGTGATTGAATTTACTGACCTTGGTTGCCCAGTTCCAGGAGTGCAAATTCGCATCACTGATGATAAAAATTCCCTTTTGCCAGAAGGTGTAATCGGGCGTTTTCAGATTAAGGGAAAAGTCGTCACCCCAGGTTATTTAAATAATCCACAAGCTAATGCAGAAGCTTTTGTTGGAGATGGTTGGTTTAATTCAGGAGACTTAGGCTTTATTCTGAATGGTCATTTGGTTTTGACCGGAAGAGAGAAGGAATTAATTATCATCAATGGAGCTAATTATTACTGCTATGAAGTCGAAGATATTGTTAATAGCATTGCAGGTGTAGTTCCCACTTATGCAGGGGCTTGTGCATTCTCCAATCAACAAACAGGAACTGAAGGATTAGCAATCTTCTTTTCACCTGAAAAAACAGACTCTCAACTTTACTTGTCAGTTATTCAAGATATCAGAAAAGAAGTTGCCTCTCAGTTAGGAATTACTCCTACCTATCTGATTCCTATAGAACGTCAGGAATTTCCTAAGACCACAAGTGGCAAAATTCAGCGTTCTCTACTTAAACAGAAACTAGAATCTGGTGATTTTAGTTCCTTAATTCAAGACATCGATATTCTTTTAGGCAAAAATACAATTCCTGATTGGTTCTATCAGAAAGTTTGGTGTCAGAAGCAGGCGCGAATTAATCCTATTTCTACTGTCAGACAAGCAGTGATAGTCTTTGTTGATGATTTAGGATTAGGACAATCACTTTGTCAAAGACTGGAAGCTCAAAATTATCCTTGTATCAAAGTTGAGGCGGGAAATAACTTTGCTCAAATTAGCAGTGAACATTATGTGGTAAATCCTGCTAATGAAGAAGATTATCACTGGTTAATAAAATCATTAATCACTAACAATTATGCCATTGGTCATATTTTCCATCTCTGGAATTATGAAACGTATAATGATGATATTTCTGACCTAGAAACTCTTGAGGTTAGTCAACAAAAAGGACTCTATAGCTTACTGTTTTTAGTGAAAGCAATAGATAAGTTGCATGAAACAAAAGATAATATACAGTTGTTGTTTGTAGCTAGTTACAGTCAATCTATTTTACCAAGTGACGCGTTCAGCGAAGGTGAGGCTGAGTCCTGCGGACACGCTACGCGAACGCCCATCGCATATCAAAAAGCAACAGTTTTGGGCTTCCTCAAAACCATCCCCCAGGAAATACCTTGGTTGGAATGTCGCCATATTGATCTACCCATTGCTGCGATTGAAATTAATAGAAGTTATCTGTTGTCAGAATTTTCTGTTTTGACTCCAGAATCGGAAGTAGCTTACAGAGATGGACAACGCTTAGTTCCTCGTTTGCAAAAGACAGATTTTGCCGAACAAGAACAGCAACAACTTCCTTTCAAAACCAGTGGAGTCTATTTAATCACTGGTGGACTGGGAGGTATTGGCATTAAAATTGCTAGGTATTTATTAGAGCATTATCAAGCTCGTTTATTGTTAATTGGTCGGACACCTTTACCAGATGAAAGCACTTGGGAGAATTATCAAGAAGGTGAAGATGCTTTAACCGCGAAAATACAAGCATATCAACAGTTAAGACAACTTCCAGGTTCTGTTCTCTACCAAGCTGTTGATATTTGTAATCTGGATGACATGAAACAGACCATTAATTTGGTATCATCCCAGTGGGAAACTCAAATTGATGGAGTAATTCATTTAGCGGGAGTTCTCCAGGAACAATTAATAACATCTGCAACCCAAGCAAGCTTAACAGCTAAATTGCAACAGAAGGTAATGGGAACTTGGGTAATCCATCACCTGCTACAACATCAGAATCCTGGTTTCTTCATTCACTTTTCCTCAGTCAATAGTTTCTTTGGGGGTACAGGTGTGGGTGCTTATGCAGCGGCTAATAGTTTCCAAGAAGCTTTTAGCACGTACCAAAGGCAACATACTTCCTGGCAAAGCTATTGCTTGAGTTGGAGTATGTGGGATGAAACCGGTATGAGTCGCGGCTATCCCATGAAAGAATTAAGTAGAGCTAAAGGATTTTGTGCTATTTCGCCCTCTCAAGGAATAGATTCCTTGTTAGTAGCGTTAGCACATCGCTCTAACCATCTTTTAGTAGGATTGGATGCTGGGAAGTCACATATTCAGCGCTTCACTTTAGATTGCCAGAATTTACAACAATTAACTGCCTTATTCACAGCCAAAACTAGCGAATTATCCATTGAGCAATTGTATCAGCCTAACCTAGCCGATTGCTTCGGTACTCTAACTCACTGCCATTTTGTCCAACTGGATGAAATACCTTTGACAGATTCAGGGGAAGTTGATATAAAACAGTTAACTCACACCTACACAGGATTGAAAGTTACTGAACAAACAGAACCTCGCAATCCAGTTGAACGTCAGTTAGCTGAAATCTTTCAAAAAGTTCTGGGGCTGGAAAAAGTAGGCATCCATGATAACTTCTTTTCGCTGGGTGGTCATTCGGTACTGGCAGCGCAAATTGTATCTCAGATACAGGAGACTTTTGGTTGTGATCTAGCGTTGTGGGTTCTGTTCCAGTCTTCCACCATTGCCGAATTAGCCCAAGTTATTGAAAAGCCCGATCTATCATCAGGAGGACTGGGACATGGTAATAGGGATATTGAAGATGCGTTCACCTCTAATCCCTGTCTAGTTTCCATCAAACCAAATGGCAGCAAGCGGCCTTTTTTCTGGATTCACCCGATGGCTAGTTTCGTCTTTCCCTATTACCCTGTAGCCTATCAACTTGGTTCTGATCACCCTATCTATGGAATACAATCACCGGGATTGACGGGGGAAAAACGGCCTTTAAAGCGAGTTGAAGACATGGCTGATTATTATATTCAAGCCATCCGTTCAGTTCAACCTCAAGGTCCTTACCTACTGTCAGGCTGGTCACTAGGAGCCTACATTGTTTATGAAATGGCTGTTCGTCTTAAACAAGCAAATCAGGACGTGGACTTATTAGTCCTAGTTGATATTCCCCCTGATTTGAAAACTGGCTACAAAGCCAAGGATCTCTGGAGAATAGCTGGTTTCTTAGTAAGTGTGCCAGAAATGCTGCCTTGGGTCTACGATTACCTTGCCCTAATCAGGGTAACAGAACCATCATCTTCTCAACCGTCCAAAGGTGATGATCAAACTAAAGGTATAATTAACCAGATGTTGTCATTTTTTGGACATCGTTCTGAAATTCCTCAAGTTGCCACTAAAAATCCCCAGACCATGACAAAATGTGAGCAACTTCGTGTCACACTTCGTCTAGTCCAGATGCTGGTGGCTAATGCTGAAGCTTTGTATCGGTATAAAGCACAGTCTTATGATGGCAAAGTTATCCTGCTAAAAACAAGTGATGTAGAGCTTGATCAAGATGAAACTTGGGGTTGGCGTGATTTGGTAAAAGGTGGTGTCGATGTCCATACTGTACCCGGCAATCATCTGAACTTACTACGACATCCCCATGCGTCTGCGATCGCAGAAATACTGAGACAGTACCTTGATTGTATCCCCGATACAACCTCTGGTTAAATCTGTGTATAATTAACTAGCTTGGTGCTAGTTTATACTCAAATTTCATCTAAATTGTAAATTGATAAAATGGAGACATCAATATGACCACATTTTTGAAGTTACGTAAAGGCTTTAGTTTTGATGAAGCCATTCTGATGACAACTTTTTCTAAGTATGCCTACGATGTTTTCGTGCATGATGATGGTAGTATTGACGATTCAGAGCTAAAAATACTTTACCAGGCGCTCTATAAAAATCAGGGATGGGATTTAGTTCACACCGTCCGCAATGACGACACGAATATTCGCGCACTAATTATCAAAAATCCTCACTCGCATCAGTATGTAATTTCCTTCCGAGGCACAGCAATAGCTAGTGGCGGTGCGGTTAATCTGACTGATTCAGCTACTGATGTAGATTGGCTTCTCATTCCTTACGGTGCGTTGTCCAGCCAAAGGGCAAAAGTCGTAAAAGGATTTCAGCTGGCCTTTGAGTCGGTATCTGATGAAATTCAATGCTTCTTTCGGACAGTACAGGGCAAGTTACAATCGACAGATTTACGGTATCTGCATAATTTGCCACCGATGCGAAAATTTGCCTGCATCACAGCTATGATAGATGCGGGAACAATTCTGCTAGGACCAGAGTTTGAGAAACAAGCTCAAGAGTTAATTACCAAAGTCCTTGAAGACGGTGAAGTGGATAACGATGAAGAACTAGAGAAAATTTTTCAATTTGTCGAAGAGCAGGTATTACCCAAGCAAACACCCTCAACAGAACCAATAGAGGTATGGTCAACAGGACACAGTTTGGGTGGATCTCTGTGTCAACTAGCGGCACTGTCTCTGCGACGCTGGTTCGGTACTGTTGAAAATGGAGGACTTTTGCTGAAAGTTTATGCGATCGCTGGATGTAAAATTGGTAATCAAGCATTTGTAGATTTCTACAACCAGCAAATAGGAGCAGAACTTAGCTATCGCATCGAAAATACATTGGATGTAATTCCAACTATCCCCCTAAATCCTCCCCTGCCGATCTCAGCGATCGCACCGCAAGGAATACAGATTGGGAATTTTTTCATTGGTGAATATGCTAACGGTGGCGAAGCTATTACAGTCACGGGACTTGGTGGTCAACCATCGTCTCTATCCTTTGGTGGTCTTTTTGATATCCCATTTACTGTTCCCTTCCCACACAGCCCTGACACTTATATTCAATTATTGAAAGAGCAGGAACAATTTTGGTATCAGTTGTCTCGCCCTGTTAAGGATACTTTACGTCCTTTCTTGATCGAACTGCTGGATGAAGACCAAAAAAAAGATGTTAATGCCAACTAACATACTAGCAGCATTAATCAGTGATTTAGCTGTTACCCAGTAACACATAAGTACTGATGATTAAAAAGAGGAATTGGAACAAAAAATTTGCTCTAATTCCTCCCATATTGTGGGAATTATTCTAGTCTCCATCAGCACACTATGCCACTACCGAATCTGTATACTTTTATGGTGGACACAGATATAGCAGGTGACAGTAGGAAAAGTCTTTTGGTGTCTAGGTTTTATCATCAGTTGGTGTCCTAACCACCCTGTCTGTTGCTATATCTAAAACCCACATTCCGCACCCTGGGGTGTCACATAGTATTATCACTTAATTCTCTCTTGATTTTTGGATATAAATTATGCCTTATCGACATCATGTATCCGTTAATTCATTGAGATGTGGTATACAATACATCCTCATATCATCACAAAAAAGAGTAAAAACCGATTGTGACAGTTGAGGGTGCGGAAGATAGGCTAAAACCCTGGCATTTTCCCTATAAATAACAGTATAAATTTGAGGACTAAGTAGGTGGGCGTTAAAAATTGTCGTTGGGGTAAGGCAGGGAGCAGGGGGCTTTCTAGCAGGGGGAAAGAGGGTTTCAGCCCTATTTACTTTTCTTCACATACCTTTAAATTTTTCTGTTTACCTACTTAATCAACCAACTCTTAATTTTTCAATTTGTGTAACACCTAGATTCAATTTCTATACTTATTCAGCAAACCCTAGTTCATGAGAATTATGTCAAGTAATTTGATTTCCAACCAATCCGTATTAGCATTTGATGGACAGGATGATTACCTAGTTATTCCTAACCAAGATGCTATTAACTTTGATCAAAATCAAAATTTCTGCATCGAACTCTGGTTAAAAGTTGGCACAATTGAACCAGGGTCTAATACGATTTTTGATATCAATATTATTGAAAAATGGCAAGGAAGTGCTTTCCCCTATTCTATCCGTTATAGTTCTACCAAGGGAACAGTCTATGGATCTCGCTATGATGGCAAAAATCCCTCGCTTTCCTCAAAAATAGTAGTTAATGACCAAAAATTTCATCATGTAGCTTTTGTTAAGCAAGATTCCCAATTGTTCTTGTATATTGATGGGATTGAACAAAGTCAAACCCAAGATACAACAATTCAATCTACGCAAAATGCTTCTCCTCTATACGTAGCAGCGGGTACTTCTATCAGTAAAGGAGGAGGAACTCGACGTTTTTTTGCAGGTCAAATTGCTGATATTCGCCTGTGGAATATTGCTCGCACTCCAGAAGAAATTCAGCAAAACATGAACTCCCGTATGCTGGGAAATGAGCCAGGATTAGTAGGTTATTATCCCTTGAATGGGGATGCTAATGACAAAACTAGCAATGCTAATCACGGCACAATTAATGGTGCTATTTGGCAACAAGAGGAACTGCCTTTAACATTAGAATCAGTAATTATATTGACACCTAGTCTAACAACAAATATGCCTAACCAAGTATCAGTATTGCAATTTGATGGACAGGATGATTGCGTTAATTTGGGCAAAAAATCTGCCTTTAAAATTGAGAAAGATATCACCATTGAAGCCTGGATTTATGCTGAAGTTCAAAAAGAATATGCTGGTATTCTTTCTAATATCTTTGATACCGGATTAACAGAAAGTGGTTATGGTTTACTTCTCGATGGCAAAAGCGGTATTTATTTAGGATTGGAACCGAGCAGTCAATCTCAGCAACATATGCCCTATCTAAGTAGCGGGGTTAATACATTGAATTTGAATCAGTGGCATCATGTCGCTGGCATCTATAACGGTGAACAGATGAAGGTGTATATTGATGGCGTGGAAAAAGCAACCCTGGCTGTTTCTTCACCAGCTATTAAGTACGAGCCGGAAAATGACTTGTTAATCGGAATGTTCAAAGATGATAACGAGTGCTACGCCTTCAAGGGAAAAATAGCCGAAATTCGCCTCTGGAATCGTATCCGTTCAGCCGAAGAAATCAAAGCTGATATGAACCGCTATCTCGTTGGTAATGAAGCGGGATTAGTTGGTTATTGGTCTTTAAATGAAGGTTCTGGAAATATAGTGACTGACAAGACAAGTCAGGGTAATAACGGCACAATTAATGGTGCTATTTGGCAACAAGAGGAACTCCCCTTGAGTCCAACAGCCCCTAACAGTGTGGAAGCAAATAAAGGCGTTTTATCCTTTGACGGCAAAGGAGATTATGTTGAAGTCGCTAATTGTCCGAATCCAACCGAGTCCATGACAATTTCCTGTTGGGCTAAGAGTAACACCCCAACTTGGAACGAACATGGATTTTTAGTCAGTAAACGAGATGCTTTCATACTTCATCCCAATGCCGGGGGTAAATCAATCCATTTCTATATTGCATCTAATGGTTGGCGAGCAACAGCAGTTGACCCCAAAATAGATATCACCCAATGGCATCATTATGCAGGAACCTTTGATGGCAAGAGTATCCGTTTGTATATTGATGGAGAGGAAGTTGCTAGAACTGACTATGTAGGAACAATTCAACAAGATAACGGACCGATGTTTATCGGTTGGGATGACGGAATCAATGGTAGGTATTTTAATGGACAAATAACGGAAGTTAGTCTCTGGAATTATGCCCGACGGGAACAAGAGATCAAAGGGGATATGTACCAGCGATTAAAGGGCAATGAAACCGGATTAGTGGGATATTGGTCTTTAAATGAAGGTTCAGGCAGTATCGCCCCTGATAAAACAAGTTCCGGTAAAAACGGCACGATTAACGGTGCTACTTGGCAACAAGAAGAACTTCCTCTAAAAATTGAAAAGACCGATACAATCCAATCTGTGCTGACCTTTGATGGTAAGGATGATTATGTAGAAGTTCCTTACACTCAATCCCTTAATCCTAATGTATTTACTGTTTCTGCTTGGGTAAAAGTTGTCGGAAGTCAAGGAACTTGGCGTTCTGTGATTACATCCCGTGATGCGAGTCCCTTATCAAAAGGTTATATTATCTACGCAGGAGATAATAATAAGTGGCAAGCTTGGGTTGGGAACAATACACAGGCTTGGGAAGTTGTTGCTGGTTCAGACGTAATTCTTAATACTTGGACTCATGTAACAAGTACCTTTGATGGCAAACAACTGAAACTTTATGTCAATGGAACAGAAGTTGGCAGCAAAAATGTAGTTTACACACTAAATACTCGATGCCCTCTGCGAATTGGTGCTGGTTCCACCGAAGTAAAACCTCAATATTTCTATCCTGGTCAAATTGCAGAAGTTGGTGTGTGGAATAAAGCCCTTACACAGACAGAAATTCAGGCGAATATGAATCAACGTCTGACAGGAAAAGAGGAAGGTTTAGTTGCTTATTTCCCCTTAAATGAAGGATCAAGTGCGATCGCCTATGACAAAACCAGCAATGCCAATCACGGCAAGATTAACGGTGCTACTTGGCAGCAAGAAGAACTGCCTATAAAAATTGAAAAGACGGATACAGTCCAATCTGTGCTGACTTTTGATGGTAAGGATGATTACATTAAATTGCCTGACGGAATTTTAACAGCTTCCTATACTAAAGAAGCCTGGATAAAACTTGCTGAACCGCCCGCACAATTTAACAATATTATTTCTGGAATCCACCACGCATTGTTTGTACCCAGTGGAGTCTCCGCCGGACATAATGGGCAATTTTTGACGGTAAATGCTCCCCAACCCTGTCCGAAAAATACCTGGCTTCATGTAGCTGTCGCCTATGATAGCCAAACGCGGATAATGTGTTTGTATCAGAACGGTCAGTTAGTCAGCCAGGCAAGTAATGTTGCTCCCTTCGATCCCTCTGATCGCACTCTCAACATAGGTGTTCATCAGGGTAACTCCTTCTTTAAGGGGGAAATTGCGGAAGCACGTATTTGGAATTTTGCGAGAGCGCAAGGGATGATTCAAGAAACGATGTCTTATCGTCTGACAGGTAAAGAAACGGGCTTGGTGGCTTATTTTCCTCTGAATGACGGTTCGGGTAATGTCGCTACTGACAAAACTAGCAATGCTAATCATGGCACAATTAATGGTGCTACTTGGCAACAAGAAGAACTGCCAATTAAAGATGTAACATCTAGTGAAAATGAGAGTAATGTAATTACAGGTGGTAATACTCCAACTAAATATGGAATTGCAGATTCAGCCTCCAATTTTTACTTAGTAGATACAAACAATCCTATAAATGGCAATGGTGAATTAACTAAGTGGGAAATTTGGGCAGAAAACACCTTACCTGCACAATTGATTATATATAGGAAAGAGGCAGATATCTGGTTGGTTGTCGGTCAAAGTGAACTGAAAACTCCTGTTGTGGGACTAAACCAATTTTCACTTTCTGAACCTATTAAAGTCAACAAAGGTGACTTTGTGGGTATATACCATCCAAAAGCAGGATGTGTCAGTTTCTTTAAAGAAGAGAGCGCAGCATGGGCTATCGGTAACTTAAGTGGAACATTTCTATTTACAGGATCAGGTAGTAACTCTACAGCATTTGCAAATTCAGGTAATCGCATTTACTCATTAAGAGTTACAGGAAATCTTGAAGTAGCAACTGAGCCACAAGTATCTAAGTTTGTCAAAGTCGGTACCAAAGGTGGTTCAATATCAGGGACAGATTTTGAATTGTTACCTCAAGATACAGCCCCAAAATCACGATTGAAAAGTATTCTTATGGATGCGGCTTGGGCAATTGGTACACTTCAAATAGAATACGAAAATATTGACTCTATCCCTGCGGAAACTTATCGTTCAGCTATAGTTGGAAGTGGTGGCAGTAACGTAGAAGTCTCTATACAACCAGGAGATTATCTTACTAAAATAAGTGGAACTTGGGGACGGCAAGCACCAGGATACCCGAAAGAAGAAATTATCACCCTCCAATTTGAAACCAAAAAAGGCATTAAATCTCAAATTTTTGGCGGTGGCAGCGGAAATACAGAGGTCGAATCTTTCGTTTTAGAAGCTCCTGAAGGGCAAGAAATTATTGGTTTCTTTGGTTCTCATGGCGGTCGCCAGAATTTGTTAGTGCGCTTGGGAATTTATTGCCGACCGATATCTATCCCGGAAAATCAACAACCAACTGAACCAGTACAACCGACAGAATCCGCAGTTATCCCGGAAAATCAGCAACCAACTGAACCAGTACAACCGACAGAATCCGCAGTTGTTCCTAAAAATCGGCAACCCAGTCAAGCATCGTTGAAGTTGCGTAAAGGCTTCAGTTTTGATGAAGCCATCCTGATGGCAAACTTTTCTAAGTATGCATACGATGTTTTCCAGGATGAAGATGGCAGTGTTGATGATGTAGCTCTCAAGAAACTTTACAAGGCTCTTGATAAAAATCAGGAATGGGAATTAGTTCATATCTTCCGTAATGACAGCACGAATCTTCGGGGACTAATTCTCAAAAATACTCAATCAGAAGTTGCTCATCAGTACGCAATTTCTTTACGAGGTACAGCAGGTATTAGTGATGGTGCTGTTGAGATGAATAACATAGTTTCTGACGTAGATTGGGAACTGATTAATTACGGTGCTTTCTCTGTCCAACGGGCAAAAGTAGTGCAAGGACTTCATCTGGCTTTTGAGTCGGTGGCTGATGAAATTCAATACTTCTTCAAGACTCTGCGAGGTGAGCTAAAACTTTCAGATTTCCGGCGGCTCCGTCAGTTACCTCCCTTACGGAAATTTCCCTGCATTATGGCTTTGTGCGATGCGGGAGCAATCCTACTGGGAGCAGAGTTTGAAAAACAAGCTCAAGATTTAGTTAAAAAAGTCGTTGCTGATGAAGAACTGGAGAAAATTTTACAATTTCTTGAGGAGCAGCTTTTATCTCAGCTATCACCATTAATTGAACCTATAGAGGTATGGGTAACTGGTTTCAGTTTGGGTGCTGCCCTGAGCCAACTCGCTGGTTTATCACTACGACGTTGGTTTGGTTCAGCTTCAGCTGGAGGATTGCTGATCAAAGTTTATGCGATCGCCGCACCTAAAATTGGTAATCAACAATTTGTAGATTTCTACAACCAGCAAATAGGAGCAGAACTTAGTTATCGCATTGAAAATGTTTTAGATATAGTTCCCACATATCCTTATGATCCTCCATTCCCGATCTCTGCGATCGCTCCTGAAGGACTACAACTAGGGGATATTTTCTTTGGTAAGTATGCTAACGGCGGCGAACCTATTACAGTTGTAGGATTCGGTGATGGTTTAAGCACATCTGTATCCTTTGGCGGGCTTTTTTCTATGCCATTTAATGTTCCCTTCCCACACAGTACAGACACTTATATTAAATTATTGGAGGAGCAGAAACAATTTTGGTATCACTTGGTTAATCCCGTAAAGGATTTTTTAAGTCCTTTTCTGCTAGAACTGCTACGTGAAAAACAGAGAAAATATATCAATTAAATCACAATCCAAAAAGCAGCAACTTAAATGGTAGTGAACATACCAGAAACCTTAATAGTGATGAAAATATAACTATCATCATCAAGTAAAAAAGACTGGGGAGGAGGAATTTAGAGCCAAAAATTTGGTCTAATTCCTACCCTATTTTGTGAGTTTTTCCCCAAGTCTGTACTTAGGGGTTGCTGATAGCGTAGCGTTAGCCATATATAGAAGTTATTGTAGTTAAATTTTAGCCATTTTACAAAACAAAATATATTTTCCTGCACCTATCTACTGACCTAAAAATGAAAAATAATACAGTCCCCTTATCAAATAGTCTTGTCTCTATTGCTAACCATAGCCAGCCACCTAGAAAACTCTGGCCACGTCGCTTGACTATTTTAAGTTCATTTTGCTCCTTTGGGATGCTGCTGCTATGGGACTGGCTAACTAGGCGCTTGCTACGGAATCAGCAGCTACGAGCCAAAATTTTAGTGCAGAAGCTGATTCATCTGGGTCCAACATTCATCAAAATGGGACAAGTGCTTTCTTGTCGTCCTGATCTCATCCCACCTATTTATGTAGACGAACTCGCAAGTCTGCAAGACCAATTGCCTCCCTTCTCTAATGAACAAGCTTATAAAGTCATAAAAGAAGAACTCGGATGTCCCTATGACCAAATCTATGCGGAACTAGATCCCGAACCTGTAGCTGCTGCTTCTTTGGGACAAGTTTACAAGGGAAAACTCCAAACAGGTGAAATCGTTGCTGTCAAGGTGCAACGACCTGGAATCATAGATATCCTTGTTCTAGATATTTACTTGCTTCAACAATTATCAATTTGGGTGCAAAACAATATTCCATTCATCCACACTAATATTAGTGCTTTGACCGATGAACTGGCTAATAGTATCTTTAAAGAAATGGACTATGTCCAAGAAGGTTTAAATGCCCAGAAATTTGCTCAACTGTACGGTGATTTTCCCCAAATTCATGTGCCACGGATCTACCAAATGTACACCACGAGTCGAGTCCTGACAATGGAGTGGGTCAATGGCACAAAAATCACGTCAATTGAAGTAATTCGCGCTCAAGGATTAGACCCTGCGGATTTAATTTCTCTAGAATTTAAATTTGCTTTACAACAACTGATCAAAGGTGGGTTTTTTCATGCCGATCCTCATCCTGGTAATGTGCTAGTAACTCCCGATGGGAAATTAGCTTACCTAGACTTTGGCATGATGAGCGAAGTTGCACCAGAGACTCGTGACTTATTGATTATCTTCTTTTTACATTTGGTGACTGGTGATTTTCCAGCCCTTGCTGAAGACTTCGTTTTATTGGGATTTCTACCTCCAGAAACTGACTTAGTTCCCTTAGTTCCTAAACTGGCTGAGATGTTTGGCAATGTTCGGGAAAGTAGTATCTCTGAATTGGGTTTCACACAAGTGTTTGAGAAGCTATTAGGTTTAGTTTACGAATATTCTTGGCAAATTCCTAAATTCTACGTGTTAGTTTTTCGATGCTTTGCCACTATAGAAGGAATAGCTCTGAAATTTAATCCTGGTTTTCAGGCTTACAAAGTTGGATATCCCTATATTGCACAATGGTTATTAACCAGGAAATCTCCCATATTATGGGATGCCCTCAGAAATTTCTGGTTAAACAACAAGGCTATTCAATGGGGTTCAGTGTCAGATTTAGTAAATAATATTTATCAAAGTGATGATTTTAACCTTTATCTAATATTAGATCGAACGTTAGATTTTTTATACTCTCCTCAAGGAACTTCATTACGTTATGTTCTAGTTAATGAATTTGTTATCAATCTAGAAAATCTCTCAACAGAAGCTTTCGAGGAGGTCGTAATTTGGACAAGGTCAATAATTACTTCTTACCCTCCTACGACAAAACTCAATAACAAT
Source organism: Anabaena sp. PCC 7108 (assembly GCF_000332135.1). NCBI lineage: Bacteria > Bacillati > Cyanobacteriota > Cyanophyceae > Nostocales > Nostocaceae > Anabaena > Anabaena sp. PCC 7108. Next base: position 303,101 of record NZ_KB235896.1, on the reverse strand, counting down.
TGGCAGAATATCCAGCAATTTATCATTAAATTTTTACTCATTAACCCTTTAGACTTTATCTCCATCCAGGAATTATCTCAACTGTTTTTGCGTCCAGAAACCCAGCGTTTAGGACAGGAAATAGTTACTCAATTAGGAAGACGGATATTAATACGTTTCATCTAAATCTAAGACAACTTTTTCAGCAAGCCCTAATGAGGTGATTATTGCCATGAGTACGTTCCTAGTCAGCTATAGCAGGTGACTCTTAACAGGTGACAGTGCTAAAACTCTTTTGGTGTCTAAGTTTTAGCATTGGTAGATGTCCTAACCGCCTTGTCTGTTGCTATAGAAGCTTTAACCAATGCTGGGGGTTTAATTCCCCTGCCTCTACAGGCAGCAAGTTTTGATGCCTCAGCTAAATCCCCGTTGCAAAACTTAATTACGAATTACGAATTACGAATTACGAATTACGAATTATTTTAATAATGCTAAAAAACTACATTGACACTCCCCTGGCTAAAGCCGAGGGGATTCTACATTCATCGTCAAAACTTGCTCAACCAGGTTTGCACCCTTACGGGTGATGCCTCCGGCACGCTGACGCGAACGCCAGTCGCTCATGGGGGAAACCCTCAAGACCGCGCTGGCTCACCAAGTAGAGTAGTGGCTTCAACTTCTGTAGCGTTACTTTGGGGATGCCCTCCCCTAGCTTTTGCAAGATTTAAAATATTAACTGCGGCATTTGTATCTCTGTGCAATTCGCATCCGCAACTACATTTATGGGTGCGAGTTGATAGAGATTTTTTGACAATTACGCCACAACTAGAACACTTTTGAGAAGTGTAATGTGGTGCTACGGCTATAGCGATTTTGTCAAATTTAACCGCAAAATATTCAATCCATTGTCTGAACAAATACCAACTAGCATCACTAATTGATTTTGCCAGACAATGATTTTTTACTAGATTTGAAACCCTTAAATCTTCATAGGCTACTAAGTCGTTAGACTTGCATACGTTACGCGCTATTCTCTTAGCGTGTTCAATCCGTTGCCTACTTACTTTTAAGTGTTTTTTAGCATAAAGTTTTCTAGCTTTTTTCCTACAACTAGAACCTTTCCGCTTTTTGTAAATCCGTCTTTGAGAATGTTTGATTGATTTTTCAGCCTTTCTCAAAAACTTAGGATTAGGTTCATGATGCCCGTTAGAGTCAGTGTAAAACGACTCGATACCAACATCTAAACCAATTTCTTCACCTGTTTTTGGTTGAACATCTATAACATCAATACCCACACAAAACTGAGCATAATATCCATCAGCACGACAGATTAAACGCACTCGTTTAATATCTTTAAGTTCATAGTATTGAATATCCCACTTACCTAAAAGTTTGAGTTCACCAATCCCTTTTTTATCGGTAAAAGTGATGCGTCGCTTAGTTTTGTGCAGCTTCCACCCAGATGTTTTGTATTCAACTGAACGACAGTTTTTTTGAAACCGGGGGAATCCTTTTTTACCAGACTTTTTAGATTTGCAATTGTCGTAAAACCTTGATATTGCAAACCAAGCTCTTTCTGCGGCTGATTGCACAGCCATTGAGTTTAATGCAGTAACAAAGGGAAATTCCTTCCGAAGTTCAGTAGAGTATTTATTAAGAGCAAACTTATCAATTTTTAGCTCGCGTGGTGCATCCATCCAAAACCTAATTGCTTTGTTACGAACGAATTGGGTAGTACGAATTGCATCATCTATGGCGTTATATTGATGCTGTTTTCCCTTAACTTTATACTCTAGAACTATCATTAATTTCTTTATTTACGACCTATTAATATAGTAACATAGATAGGAAACAAATAGGAGACAAAATGAAGACTGAATATATAAGAATTAGAACGACACCACGCAGATTTCATAAACTAAAGTTATTGGCGGAGCAAAAAGAATTTTCTGTAACTAGAATGATAGAAGATTGGATAGACAGTCTACCCGATCCAGTGTCTGTGCAGGATAAATCCTGCAACTAGCCTTCATCCCTTGTCTAAAGCCCAGACGTGGCTTCCTAAGTTAGCCACGTCTTCAAGGGTTTTCGGCGTTTTCCTTATAACCTATCTTCCGCACCCTCAACTGTCACAATCGGTTTTTACTCTTTTTTGTGATGATATGAGGATGTATTGTATACCACATCTCAATGAATTAACGGATACATGATGTCGATAAGGCATAATTTATATCCAAAAATCAAGAGAGAATTAAGTGATAATACTATGTGACACCCCAGGGTGCGGAATGTGGGTTATAAGCGTGAATGCCGATTCCTGATTCTTTCCGCACTACCTGTAGGAATGGCCGCAATTAATTTTCGTGTGTATTCTTCTTTGGGTTCGTGGTAAAGACTTTCGGCTGTACCTTCTTCCACAATTTTCCCTTGATTCATCACCAAAATGCGATCGCTCATAAATTTGACCACACTTAAATCATGGGAAATAAAAATATAAGTAAGTTGCAATTCACTCTGTAATTCTTTTAACAAATTTAATACCTGAGCTTGTACTGACACATCTAGCGCCGAAACAGACTCATCGCAAATAATAAACTTAGGATTTAAAGCCAAAGACCTGGCAATACAAACCCTTTGACGTTGACCACCGGAAAACTGATGAGGATAGCGTTTGAGATCATCTGCACTCAATCCTACCCGTTCTAACAGTTCTGCCGCCCTGTCTTGCCGTTGTTGCTTTGTCTTCCCCACCGAGTGAATTAACAACGGTTCCATAACTGCGTCCCCAATCTTCATCCGGGGGTCAAGAGAACTAAAGGGATTTTGAAAGACGATTTGCATTTCTCGTCGCAATTTCTGCAACCTCTCTCCTGTCAAGGTTGTAATATTCTGCCCATCAAACAAAATCTTACCGCTCATGGGTGCGATTAATCTGAGCAAAGTTCTGCCTAAAGTGGTTTTACCACAACCTGATTCTCCCACCAATCCCAAAGTTTCTCCGGGATAGACATCAAAAGAAACAGAATTTACCGCCATATTGTAGGGCTTTGTCCTACTTAATACCCCCCGAACCGGAAAGCCAACTCTCAAGTTGCGAATCTCCAGCAAGGGTTTTTGGGCGGTGAGATTTGCCAATCTTTGGTTAATCTCTTCGCTAGTTACATTTCGTGGTTGTACTGGTTCTTTGGACTCAATTACTACCTGCCCGTTTGCGTCTTCCTCTACACTCATATAATCAGAAACAGTCAGCAATTTTTGGGGACGACGTTGGAGAGTGGGACGACAAGCCACCAGTCCCTGAGTATATGGATGTTGGGGGTGACTAAAAATTTGTTCGGCTGCACCAGCTTCGACAATTTTACCTTTATACATCACTGCTACTTGGTCAGCAATTTCCGAAATTAGCCCCAAGTCATGACTGATAAAAATCATACCCATATCACGGCTTTGCTGCAATTCCCGCATCAAGTCAATAATTGTTGCTTGTACCGTCACATCTAAAGCTGTGGTAGGTTCATCAGCAATTAACAATGATGGGTTACAAGAAATAGCCATTGCAATCATAACCCGTTGTAACTGTCCTCCAGAAAGTTGATGGGGATAGCGTTCCAACATGGCTTCTTTGTGTTTTTTTACCGACTGTGCTAATTGGAACCCATTTGGCTGCAAGTTATTAAAATACTGCTGTTGAATTTCTTCATCACTAGATAGAAGTTTAACTTCTTGTAGACCTGCGATCGCAATTCTTCGCGCTTCAATTGCATTCACATTCTGATGACGCATAATTGCTTCTGTCAGCTGAAACCCAATATCATAAACCGGGTTAAGTGAACTCATCGGTTCTTGAAAAACCATAGCAATGTCACCACCCCGATACAGCTGCATTTCCTGAGGAGGTAAAGCTAATAAATCAATAGGTTGGGCATTTTCCTGAGGACGAAACCAAATTTGCCCCCCACTCACTTTACCGGGATACTGCAACAGACCCATGACAGCTAGGGCTGTAACTGATTTACCACTCCCTGACTCTCCCACTATCCCTAGAGTCTCACCTCGATTTAACTCAAATGTGATACCATCTACAGCATTAACTTTGCTGCCATCACCGGAAAATTCAACTTGTAGATTGCGAACCTCTAGGACAGTTTCTTTCATGAGTACGGGGGTATTAAATTTGAATACAAATTGACAGGTGTGCGGATTGCTATATTTTACAACTTAGGTAAAATTTCTGGAATCAAATTACCTGGAACTTTTGATAAAGCTAGATTTTGTCCTTGTATCCCTAATTCGTTGTGGAAAGTCCGGATGGCTTTTACTATGTGATTGAAAGTTGTTTGATAAGGTTCTGTATGTTTACTAAAACCCTGTAATGCTTGCACATGATTTCCTAGGGCTGCTTCTAAATGTTGAGAAAGTAGTTTTTTGTCCCCAGTAAACGAGCTATCTGTTACTAGTTGATAATGAGCTAATCCCAAGTTATTGTGTGTTACTAACAAATCAAAACTTAAGCCTGTATCACTAATTGAGTCAGCCAGATTAATACTTTCTTCATAAATATTAATGCACTTTTGCAGATAGTTTTGTCGTTCTGCTTTGGATATTTTCGGTAAATTCGCTATGTGCCAATAAGCAGTACCAAGATTATTTTGGGTAGCTGCACAGGCATGAGGAACATTAACTGGTGTGCGATATTTCAGCGCTTCACGGTAGACATCAATTGCTAACTGTAGGTTTTCCAATGGTTTTTCATATTGGGATAAATTCCAATAAGCAGTACCAATGTTGTTTTGAATCATGCCATACTTGAGCGGTTCATCTGCGGGTTTGTAGTGAACTAGTGCTAAATTGTAAGCAGCGATCGCTTTCTGGAGATGCTCCACTGGTTGACTATGTTGTCCTAAATGCCAGTAAGCAGTCCCCAAATTATTCTGACAAGCCGCATACTTTAAAGGATCAATTTCCTCTGTACGATAAATAAGCGCTTCACTATAAGCCACCACAGCTTGCTGCCAGTTTTCCACAGGCTGAGAAAACTTGGCTAAATCACCGTAAGCTGTAGCCAAATTATTCTGCACGCGGGCATAAATTTCTGGTTGGGTATCAGGTGCAATTAATTTGATTGCTAATTGATAAAATTCTATTCCCTGTTCTATATAGGTCTGTCCCTCTTGGGTATTTCCTGGTGTGCGGTGTAGCATCCAGTAAAGTGTCCCCAAATCATTCAAAATATCTGGAAGTTGTGGAGAACAGTCGTCATAGCTAACAGCTTCCTGATAAGCCAGAATTGCCACCATTAAGTTTTCTAAACTGGACTGTCCCTGCTCAACCCGGAGACGATATAAATTTCCTAAGTTTTCATAAGCTACTGCTATTTCTACTCCAGAAGCTTTAATTTCATGTAGTTTTTCAATTTCCCAGAGAAGTTGATGTGGTTGCCAGTTATGATACGCATCTTCAGCAATATCGGTGTGAAGTGTTTCCGTAATTAACGATTTTAACTCGTCACTAATATGCAAAAAAGATGATATTTTAGGGATATCATTTCTATTGGCAGATATACGAGTTGCTTTCTGTGGTTGATTTTCAACTTTTTCTGTAAATGGTTTTTGCTGAAAATCATTAATCTCAGTCACCTGAAAATCTTGGCTAGTTTGTTCTGGTAACTCTTCGAGAATATCAAAATTGCTGACATCTCCACCTCGCCAATTAGACAAATTTTCTGGATGATCTCGATTATCTACCGCTGGTGTCGGTTCTCCAGCAAATACAAATATACCAGTCCGACAATTCCAAAATTTTGGTGCTGATTGCTGAATCGCATACAACCACGGGCGCGGTAGCCAAAACAGCAAGCTGGACTCCAGAAATTGACTAGATTCTTGGTTAGCAAAATACTGCTCGCTTAAACGGAGATAGTGCAGAAACGAACGTTGTACGGCTACTGATTGCTTAGTCAGCAGTTCTACACCAACAATTTGAAATGCTGGTATTGGTAAAGGACGACCAGGGGTATCTTTTGACTCTCCCACAATCGGTGGAGGATAATTTGCCAACCATTGGTTTATTTGCACAATCGGATTAGGATCGCTTAAATTCAACCGCAATGTGACTAATCGTGGATAAGCTGGTGTACTGATTGCACCTGTATTTGCTGGTTGATTTAGCACTTGCCCGACAGGATAAGCCAAGGTGGAGTGCAATCGAGTCGCCACTTGATTTCTTAAGTGTAAATCATCACATACACCAAAAAGGATTTGTCGCCGTAAGCCAAGACTCAAGGCCAGTTTTAGACGTTGATATACTTGCCTATTCCAGGCAAAAACATCTGTGGGTAAAGTTTCATTCACACTCATGGTGGCTACAGCGCCGAAAGATAGTATACATCCTGAAGGAATGCATTGGAGACTACTGAAAAAATCTCATTATTCTGATTTTCTAGTTAATGTTTTCTGCTCAGGATGAATCGAGTTCTAAAGATTTAATATGGTAAACACAAGTATATAATTATACAATTACAATAATATTATAACAAAATATGAAAAAATTAGGCTCCTTCTCACATTGGAATCTGAGAAGCCAAAAAATTCACCCTTTTAAATTTAGGACTGAAGATTCAAAATCCAAAATCTAAAATCTGGCGTTGCTGATAGCGTGGCGTAGCCATATTGGCGTATAATTTTTGGAGGTAGAAACGTTCCATGGGTAGGGATTTTCGGCTCTACAAAGGTATTAAACGGGTGAAAAATTATTTTGATGCCCAAAATCAGCAACGCCTAAAATCTAACTAACGTTGGAAACAGAGAAGGCGACAAAAATTAAGCCACCAACTAAAAGCGCCGCCGCAATTCCTAAGATAATATAGGTACGCTTTTGCCCATCCGTGGGAGGTTCTGCTTGATAAACCTTGGGTTCACGGGCAAAATTATTGATAAGACCGCCTTCTTCGTTTGTATAAGGCATGAAGTGATTCCTTGTTATTTTCTTTGATTTTATGTTACATAATTCTAGATTTACTCTCATAATTATAGATAAATCGTTACATTAATTAAAACTAAAAGTTAATGATTCTGAATTCATGCTCAAAGATTGACAAAATCAATAATATGTGTCTGTTACATCTACTGACTAAACAATTCAAAATTCAAAATTCAAGGTTTGTAGTCAGGTCTTTAGACCAGCTATCTCCTGTATTCGATGCATCACTATATTCTTAGCTCCTTTGCGGTCAGCCTTTAGCGATACAAATTAGGGCTAAAGCCCTAACTACCAGCCAGTTTCAAAATTTGTTACCTTACTTAGCATAGTTTGATTTATTTTCGCCTACCTAAATATATCAGTTTTCCGGGATAGGATTCATTCCTAATTGAGCGCGAATTTTAATAATTGGAATATCCCAAAACTGATCCCATTTTTGGGCGATGAATTTGCTGGGAGTATGAGAACCTAGATAGTAGCCGCGAGATATTTCCGTCATTAAAGCTTTAAGTTTAGCAGGTTGATAGAGACTAATTAAAACCATACCAAAACTGACAAGCATGATGCTGATAGGAATAGCAGTTTGTGCTAAAACAAAAGCTTGTAAACCAAGTTCTCCAGATATATCAGTCTCAAATCCTGCAACTACATGATAGATATCATGGGTTGTTCTCCAGAGCATTTTCAGATAAGAAATATCATCAACCACAGGAACTTTCTTATAGAAGTTAGGATCAAAACCTCTAGCTTTCATTTCCGTAGCATAAACATTTCCTAAAGTTCCTTCAGACAGTTTACTTAATTCATCTAAATCTATTGGTGCAGGTAGCCAGCGTTCTGTGAATAAAGCTTGAACTTCTGGAATTTTTTTAAGTTCATCTACAGCTAATTGTGCTATTTCTGTTTGATCAAGTGCATCTTCAAAATTAAAAACTGGATCAGTTCCATCATATTGGGTTCTCAATGCTCTTGATGCCAGAAATTGAATGTAGGCTAATAATCCTTTATCGTTATTGTAGGTAATCACATTATCCATGATTATTCTCCGTTTTGAGAAATAGCAGGAGTTAGATTTTGTGAACAGTGAAAATATGCCTCTTTAATTATTGATGAGATCAGAAGTATTTTTCATATATCAAATGGAAGAGGTAATAAGTAGGTGGCATAAATAATTATTGTTGAGGATTAGACAGGGAATAAAAGTATTCCGGGTTGACTTTTTTTTCAAGACTTTGTTGGGTTATGCCATTGCTCAACCCAACCTGCTTTTTGTTCTTAACCGAACTACAAGATTGGTTAAAATTAACTAGTAATTGTTCCCGTCACCGGTGAACTAGCACTAGCGTAATCTTTCCTTGGCATTCTTCCGGCTAAATAAGCCATACGACCGGCGACAGTTGCTAAATTCATTGCATAAGCCATTGCTGAGGCATTTTGAGCCAGTGCGATCGCACTATTAATTAATAACGCATCCGCCCCCAATTCCATCGCCTCAGCCGCTTCTGAAGGCGCACCAATGCCCGCATCTACTACCACAGGTATATTGGCATTTTCAATAATGATCTGAATATTGGCAGTAGTTTTCAGCCCTTGTCCTGAACCAATAGGTGCAGCTAAAGGCATGACTGTTGCACAGCCTACCTCTTCTAACCGCTTGGCTAACATGGGATCAGCATTAATATAAGGCAATACCGCAAAACCTTCTTTAACTAACTGTTCAGCAGCTTGCAAAGTGCCAATGGGATCTGGTAATAAATATTTAGCATCAGGAATCACTTCTAACTTGACAAAGTTATTATCTTCCTGTCCTAATAATTTCGCCATTTCTCGTCCCAAACGGGCAACGCGAATGGCATCTTCTGCGGTTTGACAACCAGCGGTATTTGGCAACATCCAAATTTTACTCCAATCCAAAGCTTCCGCTAAACCTTCATGTCCTGCGGCTTTAGTTTGGACTCGTCGCACTGCTACAGTGACAATTTGGCAACCACTAGCAGCGACACTTTGCTGCATTTCTTCAATACTGCGATATTTACCAGTTCCCGTCATCAAACGAGATTTAAAAGTTTTGCCAGCAATAATTAATCCTGAATCTTCAATGTGGAATTCTGATGATGGTAAAGATAAATTGGTAGATAAATTGGTGCGATTGCCGTTAGTAAAATTAGCAGAATGAGTGAGCATAGATGTAGTAGATGCCTGAGATTGGAAGCGTGAATAGTGAAAATTAGTCAATAGAGAATCGGCTGTTTGTGACCAAATCAAATCAGCAATTAATGTGGCTGTGATTGGTGCGAGTAAAATGCCATTACGGTAATGACCAGTAGCTAAAGTTAAATTGGGACAATGGCTATTTCCCAAGATAGGTAATTCATCAGGTGTCGCTGGACGAAATCCCCACCAAAGTTCTTGAATCGGATAATTCTCTAATTGGGGATAAAGGCGAATTGCTGCTTGGAGTAAGCTTTGAATCCCACCTGGGGTGTTATGGGGAGTAAAGCCCACATCTTCACTGGTTGCACCCAGAATAATAGAACGATTGCGCCGGGGGACAATGTAAATATTTTCACCAAATAAAACCCTTGTTAACGGTAATTCTGGCAAAAATTCTGGTACTCGCAAACTGAGCATTTGTCCTTTGCGGGGACGTATGGGTAAGGGTAACAGTTCATTGACCCAAGCACCAGCGGCCAAAAGATAATGTGCAGCGCTAATTAAGCCAGTATTTGTTTGTACACCGATAACTTGTCCTTGCTGTTGTGCGATCGCTTCTACTTTAATTCCATCTTGGAGTTCTACACCCAAAGAATGAGCCGCTGTACGTAAAACTTGAACTAAGGCGCGATTGTCAACTTGACCATCTTCAGGATACCACCAGCCACCAATGACATCTGCTCCCAATCCTGGTTGATATTGCCCAATTGCCGATTTGTCTAACCAATAAGCAGGAGATTGATCATTGGTTCTCGCTTTTGGTTGTTGATAAACTGGTGCTAGGATGCCACAAGGCCAATAACCTGTGCTTAAACCAGTCAATTTTTCCAGTTTAGCAGTCCATTGGGGATATAAGGCACGCGATCGCCAACACAAAGAAAGCATTGCCTCATTGGGGATATTTTCCGCATCAGGTGCTAACATCCCGGCAGCAGCTTGGCCGGCAGCAGTCGAGAAATCGCGACAAAGCACGGTGACATTTGCCCCGCGCAATTTGAGTTCAATGGCGCAAGCCAAGCCGATTACGCCACCACCGATAATTAAAACGTCAGTAGTCATTAGTCATTAGTCATTAGTACATAACTAATAACTTATCAGGGGTAAACAAAGGGCTGGTGATTGGGGAAAATGTGATTGAATATTCGATTTTGGATTGCGGATTTTGGCTGATATTGAATTAACCCCAATCTTAAATCTCAAATCTAATCAAATCTAAAATTTATCTCCCCATCTCCGTTTCCCTAGTCACCAGCTACCACAAAGCCCGAATTGGTTCTTTGTCTTGATTTGTGTCACCTAAACCACTGTCTGTTGAGACTGATTGAGTATTAGTAGTGGATGTATCCGTATTGCTTGTACTTGGTGTATTATCAGTGGTAAGTGACTCAGTAGAAGCATTATTTTGAGCTACGCTGGTACGGCGAGTTTCACTATCAAAATCGTTACTAGCGGTAGTTTCAGAATTACTCCTAGTAGTGGTTTCAGAATCGTTACTAGTAGCAGTTTCAGAATCATTCCTGGTAGCAGTGCTATTAACATTAATATTAGCTGGGAGGACGCTAGATGCTCTACGACCAGGGGGAACATTAGCGGTTTGCTGCCCACCCATGGGAAAATTAATACCTAGCAACGTACCCAACAAAATCGCCACTCCTCCTGCCATTAAAATCAGGGGTGTCCATCTACCCATCTTGTTTGTCTCCTTTTTAACTTTCTGGTGTCCAAACTAATTGAGAACCTTGACCCCAAAATCCATCAAATTTTGTGACTCTTACATCACCCAAAACCTGAGTTTGACAAGCTAAACGCAAATCAGTTGTGGGAGAATGGGGAGGAAGCGAACGCCGTGTTTGATCACGCCAATTCGCTACGGATACTTCGCCTTCTACCTTAACCGCACAAGTACCACAACTGCCAAGTCCCCGACAGTTAATGACCTGAGAACCGCCGTTGTAGAGGTCAACACCATTGTCTAACAGAACCTTGCGTAAATTGGCTTGGACAACACACTCAACGGTTTTACCTTGAGCTAGTACCTTGGGCATCTTTAGATTACCAAACTCGCTTTTTGTTGTATATTGGCACATCGCTTCAAAGTTGTCTCTTATGTCTCAGTTTTATGACCACAAATCCCTCTCTCCAACTTTGGCTCTATGACACTACTCTACGAGATGGCACTCAACGGGAAGGACTATCCGTCTCCATAGAAGATAAATTACGCATTGCTCACAAACTTGATCAATTAGGGATTCCCTTCATTGAAGGTGGTTGGCCTGGAGCAAATCCCAAAGATGTACAATTTTTCTGGCAACTTCAAGAAAATCCGCTCAAACAAGCAGAAGTTGTTCCTTTTTGCTCCACTCGTCGTCCTCACACCAAGGCCGCAGATGAACCCATGCTGCAAGCGATTCTAGCTGCGGGTACTCGCTGGGTAACAATTTTTGGTAAATCTTGGGATTTACACGTTACAGCCGGACTCAAGACCAGTTTAGAAGAGAATCTAGCCATGATCAGCGACACAATTGAGTACCTACGTTCTCAAGGACGGCGTGTAATTTACGATGCTGAACATTGGTTTGATGGCTACAAGCAAAATCCTGATTATGCTTTACAAACATTAACAGCAGCAATGACATCAGGTGCTGAATGGTTGGTTTTGTGTGATACCAATGGCGGAACTTTACCTCATGAAGTTACGCAAATTGTTAAAGATCTAGTTACAGAAATCGGGAACAGGGAACTCTTAACAGGGAATAGGGAAGAAATTTTTTCCCAATCACCAATCACCAAAATTGGCATACATACTCATAACGATTCAGAAATGGCTGTTGCTAACGCTTTAGCAGCAGTTATGGCTGGAGCAAAGATGGTACAAGGGACAATCAACGGTTATGGGGAACGCTGTGGTAATGCTAATTTGTGTTCTCTGATTCCTAATTTACAGCTAAAGCTTGGTTATAGCTGTATCGGTGAACACCAGCTAAATCAACTTACAGAAGCCAGTCGCTTTGTTAGCGAAGTTGTCAATCTCGCACCTGATGAACACGCGCCTTTTGTTGGTCGTTCGGCCTTTGCTCATAAAGGTGGTATTCATGTATCTGCGGTGGAACGTAACCCTTTAACCTATGAACATATTCAGCCGGAACTGGTGGGAAACCAACGTCGCATTGTTATTTCTGAACAGTCTGGTTTAAGTAATGTTTTAGCTCAAGCCCGAACTTGTGGGATTGAATTAGATAAGGATCATCCTCAAGCTAGACAAATTCTCCAACGCATGAAGGAATTGGAAGCTGAAGGATATCAATTTGAAGCCGCAGAAGCTAGTTTTGCTCTGTTGATGTATGAGGCTTTAAAATGTCGTCAACAGTTTTTTGAAGTTCAAGGTTTCCAAGTACATTGTGATTTAGTGGAAGTGAAACCAACTACTAATTCTCTAGCAACGGTGAAAGTAGCTGTAAATGGGAAAAACATTCTTGAAGCAGCGGAAGGTAATGGACCGGTTGCAGCTTTAGATGCTGCTTTGCGTAAAGCTTTGGTGAACTTTTATCCCCAAATTGCCGACTTTGAGTTGACTGATTATAAAGTCAGAATTCTGAATGGAAATACAGGAACTGCCGCAAAAACTCGCGCCTTAGTAGAATCGGGTAATGGTCAACAACGTTGGACTACTATAGGAGTTTCTACAAATATTTTGGAAGCTTCCTATCAAGCTGTGGTTGAAGGTTTGGAATATGGTTTGTTGTTACATTTTCAAGCTGAAAAGGCTTTGAAGGTGTAGGAGTAAATAGATTTTTGTAGAGACGTTTTATCAAATGTCTCTACGAAGAGATTTTGGTTCTTCGGTACTTGTTATGCTAAATCGAGAAGTTGAGAGAAGGGAATAGGGAATATGGAACAGGGAACAGGGTCAAAAAAAATTCCCCGCGTCTCCGCGTCTCCGTGTCTTGAGCGTCAGTCTCAATGATAAGTATATCTCTGACGAGACGCTACGCGAACAACTGGACATGATATGACTACGGGAAACTTTCCCAGGCTTGGGCAACCAACGTACTTAGCCACCGTCGCTGTTGTTGATTTAACACAGCATCATCAGCTAATACTTGGGCAGTTAATTCTTCCAAAGATTGACCTTGAGTGCGGACAAGTCTGACTACACCAGCAATTACCGTAGCTACCAGTTCTTCATCAACTGGCTGCTGTTGAAGAGCAAAAATTTCTTGGGGACTGACTGGGATAGGATAATTCATGGTATGAGTTTACAGAAGTTCTAAAATGAATAATAAATTTAACAACCTATTAAAATTTACTAATTTTCCTAATTAAATTTTTTTCATGCAATTGATAGGGCGGAGTTTAACGCAGTTTCTGGCTTTGTTAAATCTGTCGTAGTGAGTAAATCCATGGGAGATGTGAGCAGAATATGAAAGAAGTTCTTTACTTAGAAATTCCTACGACCGATACTGTATCTGTACGTAGATGGCTACAAGTAGATTTTGTACCGAAGTATGGAGACAAATTATTGACCACAGACGGGTTTCGCTTGAGAAATCCTATTGTGTCTGTTGAGGAAAGTTTGACAAGTGAACTTTCTGTAATTGTCTGGTCAGTACAGCGAACTACTTACCTCAAGGTATTCCGGTGGGGTGATAAACCCTTTGTGAATGAAGGAAAAATTATCCAGCGGCTGAGTAGAGAAATCAGAAGCCGTTTTCCTCACAGATATCCAGAACCACCAGCAATTGATTCCCAAAAGTCGATTTTTTCACAGTTAGAACCCTATTATCCCCTAACTGTCAAGTACTTTCAGAAAATGTCTAATGGGGAATATGATCTTCAGCGTGCGTACTGGTGGGAGCAACGTTGGCGTGAAGGGGTAAGAAATCCCCAGCAGCCTCGTCAGGTGGTTTTTTATGGAGAGAACAGAGAGGCAGAAAATCCCCATCCCCAAGATGACATTGAATATGACATTATTTATATCGGTGGGGCTTTAGGGTCGATTCATGCGGCTGTGATGGCTAAATTGGGCTATAAAGTTCTGCTGGTAGAAAGATTACCCTTTGGCAGGATGAACCGGGAATGGAATATTTCCCGTGATGAAATTCAATGTTTGGTAAATTTGGGTTTGCTGACAAATGCTGAGTTAGAAATAATTATTGCCAGGGAATATAAAGACGGATTTAATAAATTTTTTGATAGTAATAATCCTCCTCATCTAAAATCAGCAATTCTACATACACCAACTGTGCTGAATATAGCTTTAGACTCCGAAAAATTGCTGCAAATCTGTGGAGAAAAACTCAAAGCTGCCGATGGTGATATTTGGGATGAAACGGAATTTATTCGGGCTGAGATCAGTGATACACAAGTTAATGTTTTCGTCAAGCATTTGGCTAGTGGGAATGAAAAGCAAGTTAGTGGGAGATTGTTAGTAGATGCAATGGGTACAGCTTCCCCTATTGCTTGGCAATTAAATGGCGGTCGGGCTTTTGATAGTGTCTGTCCGACAGTGGGAGCAGTAATTGAGAAAGGGTTTGAGCCTGGTGTGTGGGATTCTCAGTATGGAGATGTTCTTTATAGTCACGGCGATATTTCTCGTGGTAGACAGTTGATTTGGGAGTTATTTCCTGGGGTTGGCGAAGAACTGACTATTTATTTATTCCACTACCATGAAGTGAATGGGAAAAATCCCGGTTCTTTGTTGGAGATGTATGAAGACTTTTTCACAATTTTGCCAGAGTATCGCCGCTGCGATCTGGATCAGCTAGTCTGGAAAAAGCCAACATTTGGCTATATACCAGGGCATTTTAGTGTGAGTGGGAGCGATCGCACAATTGCCTTTGATAGATTAATTGCTATGGGTGATGCCGCCTCACTCCAGTCACCCCTAATCTTCACTGGTTTTGGTTCCCTAGTTCGCAACTTAGAGCGGTTAACAACACTTCTAAATACTGCCCTAAAACATGATTTACTCAGTTTCCGTCACCTAAATCAAATTCGCGCCTACCAAAGTAACGTTTCCGTAACATGGCTATTTTCCAAAGGCATGATGGTTCCCACAGGCAAATTTATCCCTCCCCAACGGGTAAACGCCATGCTTAATACCTTCTTTGGTTTATTAGCAGACGAACCTCCAGAAATAGCAGATAATTTCATTAAGGATCGTTGCGATTGGTTCACATTTAACCGATTAGCAATCAAAGCAGCCATGAAAAATCCAGCCTTGCTGCTGTGGATTTGGCAACTAGCTGGTTTTCGGGACTTAGTGCGCTGGTTAGGTAATTATTTCAACTTCGGCCGTCATACCTTAGTCAGTGCTGTACTCAGTAAATCACTCCCCAAATTCCTGAAACTCAGCGAAACTTGGCTAGAACCCCGCTATCCGTCATTGTGGTTAAAGTTGTTAACCATCAATTATGCGATTTCTGCCGGTAAACCACTCTGGCGTATTGACATACCTTCTCGTCCTCAAGGAGCGAGGATTCTTTGACACTTCGCTGGGTTGCGCCACAAGTGGTCTTACCATCCCTCCATGTCCGTTTAAAGTCTCCCAATGCCCTATGGCGACTCTACCTAAATTTTACCATAAAGCCGTCCTCGAAGGCTTGTCCTGAGCTTGTCGAAGGGACGGGGCTTGTATCCCATTCTTTTCGGTCATTAGTCAGATCAAATCCAACTAATTGCTGATTAAAAAATCTCTTCGCGTCCCCGTGTTAGTCCTAATGATAAGCATCCAACTGGATACCATATCATTAGTCACTAGATTCACCATTAATCTTTGATTCATGACTACTGGGGCGAAAATTCGGCAATTCTACAGAGGCGAATGACTTACGTCCCTTGGGTGGACGCTGGGGATAAATCACGGGAGAAGGTGATTTATGATCTTGCGGATATTCAGTTAAAGGTTCTGAGAAAAAATTGTGCAACGGCAATTTTGACGATGTAGAAGGTGAGACTTCTGACCAATAGTCCTCGGTTTCTACAGCATTTGTCTCTTTGTGTCGAGACGTGGAAGTTACTTGTGGTTCAGGAGTTGGAGAAAGCCGCAAATCTTCTGTCTCTAAATCCTGTTCTCTTGTAATTTGCGGTTCTTCACCATTTTCCCAAGTAAATGCTAAAGGTTCCCCGATAGGTGTATCAGCTTGATTACTTTGCACATCATCTATGGGCGGAGATACAAAAAACCTTTGAATCAAACTCTCCAATTGCTGATCTAAATTTGAGCAACTAGGAGTAGAAACAGTTTCTGATTTAATTACAGAATCATCAACTGCTGACAAAGAGGCTAATTGTGTGGGTGTAAGGATAAATTCCTCATCTAATTTGCTCTCAGAAAATGGGGCAGTTGGTGTAGAGTAATTTTTAGTGTGTGAACATGGTGCTGAAGCTTGTGCAACAGAATTATCTGTATTTTGGCGTAGAGCGTCGCAGACACCACTCATAATATCTGCTTCTGCTGACCAAGGTTTAATTGGCTGTGCATTAGGAAATAAAGACCGTGCTTTTCTAGAAAATCTTGTTTGTCCACCAGTTACGCCCTGTGGCTGATCAGGTGTATACTCTAAAGTGTCATAGCTAGGCACAGATGTATCTAGGCATTTTTCTAAAGCAGCTTTAAATTGCAGAGTTTGGCGTTGTTGGCGCATGAGTCTACTCTGAAACTCCCGACAAGTATTTTCTGAGTGCAATAACTGCTGAGACTGTTCACTGTAATTAGTTTGCAGCAATGAACATTCCCGTTCTAATTGAGCTAAACGCTGTTGACTAATTTGTAATTGAGCTTTGTGGGTATCGATGAAAATTTCCTGATGTTGAACAGTTTGGACAGCAGTTTCTAACTGTTGAAATAGAGACTGAATTTGCTCTTGGGCGGCTGAGAGTTCCTGAGTTTGTTGATTTAGCATCGAATCAGTCACGCTAGAGCGCTTTTTTTGCCATTGCAAAATCTTTTCTGCTTCAGCTAATTCCTGTTTTAACTGCTCTACCTGACTGTATAAATCACCATTAGCTGTAGTTAACTCCTCATTCAACGCTAGTAACTTTTGAAATTCAGAGTCTACAAGTGCTTGTTTATCACTATCCGGTTCTGCCACCCAGTCCTGTTGGAGATGATTTGTCAAGTTCTGTGTAACTGTAGTGTCATGCTGCTGTGGTTGCAGCCCCTCGTAGACATCTGCTGCTGGGTTCAGGAGTGGTAAATTAGTCACGGCCATATTTTCATAATGCACAACTGAGTAAAAGGGACAACTCGCCTGCTCCGATTGTGGCGAATTTGCAGAATTTAGAGGTTCAATCACAGTGCCGTTATTTGAGGTGTCATCTATATTCATCACTCTTGACCCACCTGCTTAAAAATATTCACCTATGCTAATGTCAGCATTGCTGATCAACTGAGTTCTATCGCTTGAGGCACTGCCGTAGGCAATCAAAATTTCCTCTAGAAGCCAAGTTTAACTCTCGATCAGCACGAGTGACTAGTGCAAAATGGCAAATAGGCAGAAAGCAAATGGTCAAAGACTGTAATGCTCATATAATATGGTTTGCGGTTTTTAGCTTTAACGTGTTTTTACAGATATAATTTTCCTTAAGGCTGATAGGAGGAAGCGATGATACGGAGAGTTTTTTTGATCAGCAATGATTAATGCTACATAAAGTCCTTATAACATTACCCGGTGGATGGCGATCAACTTTTTGCATGATCTAGTATTTGTGTCCTCAAGTGTTAGAGGGTTTGAACCTCCTTGACAGAGAGTCTTTTCAGGTAATTTAGACTTGCGCTGCGTAATATTCCTGTTCTCTTTCTACAAATGTCTGAACGCGGTTGCGATAATTTCTCAAGTTTTCGTCTACCCATTCACGATCGCTACTATTGGCAAATAAATGTA
The DNA here is from genome assembly GCF_000332135.1 of Anabaena sp. PCC 7108. Classification (NCBI taxonomy): domain Bacteria; kingdom Bacillati; phylum Cyanobacteriota; class Cyanophyceae; order Nostocales; family Nostocaceae; genus Anabaena; species Anabaena sp. PCC 7108. Next base: position 285,045 of record NZ_KB235896.1, on the reverse strand, counting down.
CCATTGGTTCACTCGCATCTGGTAAAACTAACACCCAACTATCATCATAAGGCTGACAAATTTTGACCCCGTCAATTAATTCCAAATTTTGGGCTGGGTGAGTTTCTACCAAATAACGCATGAGCGCCCCCTTAGCCGTCCAGGGACAGCGGATGGTATAATTTCTATAAATGACGCGAGGCAACTCGGCGCGGACAGATGCCAGCGATCGCTCTTGGATAGTCAGCATTTCAATTAATTTAGCAATGCAGAACATCGAGTCAAATCCTGGATGTAGATGGGGGAAAATAAAACCTGTCTCCCCACTACCACCTAAGACTACATTCGGATTTTTTTGACAAGCTTCCATCAAAGCTGTCGGATTGGCTTTGGTGCGAATTACTTTACCATCATGACGACGAGCTACTTGTTCTACAGCACTAGAAGCGTGTACAGGTACAACTACCGAACTTCTGGGGTTAGATGTCAACATCATATCTACCATCAGCGCTGTCAGTGTCTCTCCCCGCACCGGGTAACCAGACTCATCAACTAAAATCAGTTGTTCTCCATTTGCTGATACCTGAACACCAAAATTAGCTTTTAGTGCTTCCACCACATGACCTAATTGTGTCAGCAGTCCTTCCCGGTTAGTAGTTGACATTGAAGTTTTATTCAAACTCGCATTTAACACTACCGCATCAGCACCAAATTTATCTAACATTTGCGGTAAAACCGCCCCAGACACAGCATAAACATAATCAATCACCACTTTCGCCCGACTGTTCCGAAGTGTCCCCACATTCAACAATTTCTCAAAAGCAGTGCAGTAAAGGTCAATTACTTGGCTGGGATAGGCCACATCGCCAATTTCATGACTTTGCGCCCTCCGCATATCTTCCTTAAAATAAGCCCCCTCAATTTTCTTTTCCTGGGCTTTAGTGATATTAATTCCCTTGGCATCCATGAATTCAATCAGGATATAATCAGGGCGATCAGGGTGTACACGCACATGAATACCCCCTGCGACTCCCATAGTCGGGATCACTGTGCGGGTGATAGGAATAGCTGTAGAATCGAGGTTTTGAATATCAATACCTACAGACATCAAACCAGCAATTAAAGAACGAGTTACCATCCGCGAGACATTCCGTTGGTCACGCGAAACCGTCACTTTACAACGGGGTTTTAATGTTGAACCATAAGCAGCACCTAATTTCACCGCAAATTCTGGGCTGATGTCAATATTCGCTAAACCTTGTACACCACGTTGACCAAATAAATTCCGTTGGGCAGTATTGCCCCAAATCAGGTTAATATTTAAAACTGCACCTGACTCAATTTTTTTACTTGGCCAAACCCTTACACCGGGGCTAATTTGGGCTTCTTCTCCCACCGTAGAAAGGGAACCCACTACGGCAGCTTCTAATACATGAGCGCGTCTATCTACACGAGTCCCACGGGAAATTACACAAGCCGATAGCTGGGCTTCATCACCAATAATTGCACCATTCCAAACTATGGGACGCTTTAAATTCGCGTCAGCACCGATGGTGACATTATCACCAATTACAGTCCCGTCTTCAATTTGTACTCTCGCCCCAATCCGACAATTGTCACCAATTACAGCCGGAGTTTCAATTCTAGCTGTAGGATCAATATAGGTATTTTGACCAATCCACACACCGGGCGAAGTTTCTTGGTAAGGAAAATCAAGTTTGACCTTTCTAGCTAAAGCGTCATATTGTGCTTCACGATATGCATCCAAATGACCCACGTCACACCAGTAACCTTGGGCTACATAACCATAAATTGGCTCATTTCTGGTGAGTAGTAAGGGAAATAAATCTTTAGAAAAGTCACATTCTGTGTATTCTGGTAAATATTCTAAAACTTCAGGTTCTAATATATAAGTACCAGTGTTGACAGTATCAGAAAAAATTTCGCTAGTGGAAGGTTTTTCTAAAAATCTCTGTATTTTTCCTTCTTGGTCAGTAATCACCACCCCAAATTCTATCGGGTTGGGAACACGGGTTAAAACCAAAGTCGCTTTTGACTGTTTTTGTTTGTGAAATGCGATCGCTGCTGTCAGATCAAAATCTGTGATACTATCACCGCTAATTACTAAAAAAGTTTCATCCAGCAATTCTGCAATATTTTTTACACACCCGGCTGTACCCAGTGGCTGGTCTTCTTCGATAGCATAAGTCATCTGCACGCCAAAATCACTGCCGTCTTGAAAGTAATCCCGTAGAACATCTGGTAAATAATGTAACGTGGCAATTACTTCTGTAATATTATGTTTTCTTAAAAGATTAATAATGTGTTCAGCAATGGGTCGATTTAATATAGGAACCATCGGTTTTGGTAAATCGCAAGTTAAAGGACGTAATCTTGTCCCTGAACCCCCTGCCATCAGTACTGCACGCATAAACCCTCCTGTTTGCAGCTTTAGCTGCATTAGTCTGTTATAAACTTTATGTTATTCTTTATCAAGTCTCTTATGAATGTTAATTTTTGAGGAACTTCCACAAGATACATCTACTGAGAAATAAGTTTAATGATTCATTAAACTATAGCAATACTCTTTGATTCAGGAGAGAATTTTTTAACTATGAGATTTTTGTACTATCAGAGATTTGTGAGATTAATTTACACTACAATCAGGTAAATAAGTAGTCTCAAACTAAGGAACTGATTAATGTAGGCTACGAAAAATCTACATAAGTAAGGCATACTTATGTAAGTCGGCGTAAATGTTTATGATTGGGATAAAGTTTGAACTGTGTTCATCTTTCCCACAAGATTTATTTTGATTTACGCCTTTTTACTTAACTAATATTCTATCAGTTACGAAGGGAGTTGATGGAAATGGGTAACTTAATTATTCTTGGCTTGATAGTAGTTTATTTAGGTGGTGCTTGGAAGTTTTGGACTGGATTTAATAGGACTAACTTTAATCAAAGTCTGTCAAACCGCATTGGATTTTCTTTGTTATGGCCAGCTTTGTTTATTGCTAATCCATCTTATCGGCGTAATTTTAGAAAAGCACTTAAAGGATAATTCGTAATTCATAATTCGTAAGTAATTACAAATTATGAATTATGATTGACTAAAAAGCTTGAATCCATTCCTTAATAGAATATTCAGTCCAAATGCCGTTTTGCCAATAGGGGTCTGCTTCTACTAACTGACGAACGGTGTTTTCGTCTTCGGCTTCATAAATGCCAAAAACTTTTGTGACATCTTTAGTCGGTCCAATAGTAATCAAAACACCAGATTCTTTTTGTTTAGCTAATCCGTCTAAATGGGCTTGACGATAGGGGTCACGTTTTGCTAATACATCTTCGCAATAAGTTCCCCACATTATGTATTTAGGCATGATTTTGTTAATCCTAGTTTAAGAATAAAATCTGAAAAGAGGTATCAGTTGAAAGTCGCTGGTAGTTAGGGCTTGAAAACCCAAATTAGGGCTAAAGCCCTGACTACGAACCTTTAATTATTGACGTTAATCTACTTGATGAGAATTGGGAATTAGTGAATAAAAAACTTTTACCAATTACCAATTACCCATTAACAAATCCTAACTTCTCAGACTCACGCCGAATTTTTCCACTAACGCGCTACGGACTTTATCGTGGACTGGTTGAACTTCAGAATCGGTGAGAGTGCGATCGCTGGCACGGTAGACTAAACGAAAGGCTAAACTCCGTTGTCCGACTGGAACGTGTTCACCGCGATACTCATCAAACAATTCGACAGAATCTAATAAACCTTTCCCAGCTTTGGTAATCACCTTTTCAATTTCCGAAACCGTGACTTTCACAGGTGCGAAAAAGGCAATATCTCTATCGCTGACTGGATAGGTAGAATAAGAATGGAATTTGGGAACTAGCAAATCATCATTATCCAGCTCATTCAACAACACATCCAAACTTAATTGGAACACATAAACTGCTTCTGGTAAACCCTTTTCTTTTCGTAATTGAGGATGAACTTGACCAAATGTACCCAGTCTGTTTCCTCCCACCCATAAAGAAGCAGTGCGTCCAGGATGCAATCGAGAATCGCGGTTTTCTGGTTGAAATTCCACCCGCAACCGAAGTTCTTGAAATACGCTTTCTAAAATACCTTTCGCTTCAAACCAAGTGATAGGTTGTTCACGACCACCTCTTGACCATTTACCCAAAGAGGCATCACCACCAATAATCCCAGCCAGCATATCAGTTTCTTGGAAACCATCTTCTTCGCGCCAGAAAATGCGCCCAATTTCAAACCCATTTAGCACCCCATTTCCCTGTTCTACATTATATTGACAGGCATCAATTAAACCAGATATCAAATCGGTTCGCAACGCCGAATATTCGGCAAATAATGGATTTGTTAAGACTATTTGCTGACTTTCTCCTGGTTTAACTAAAGAATAATGAATTAATTCTGTTAAACCTTCAGCCCGTAGGGAAGCGCGTAACTTCCGAAGTAACTCTTGATCTAAAGATAGATAACCAGGTTCAGTTTTTTCTGGTAAAGTATCGCAGAATTTATCATAGCCATAAAGACGGGCAATTTCTTCAATTAAGTCAATTTCCCGTTCTAAGTCCCGGTAACGATAGGGAGGTACAGTCACCTTCCAAGTACGTTCCCCACTGTTCACCAACTCACATCCTAGTGCAGTCAGAATTTCTTCTACATCTTTTTCTTGCAATTCTCCTGTTTCTTCTCCCAAATCAACCGGTCCGAGTACGTCATTGACTCGATCTAAACGCAGGGCGATAGAATGGAACCAAGTAGAAGATTCAGGACGACTATCAGCAATTTCTTGCTGAACAATTACACCTGCTGCTAATTCACTGATTAATGATAAAGCCCGGTGACAAGCGATTTCTAATTCTGCCCGATTTACGCCGCGTTCATATCTGCCCGAAGCCTCACTTCTTAAGCCTACACTCCGAGAAGAACGACGAATAGCTACAGAATCAAATAAAGCCGCTTCTAAAATTAGACTTTGTGTACCTTCATGAACTTCTGTTTCTTCACCACCCATGACACCGGCTAAAGCCACTGCTTTATTATTAGCGGTGATTAACAAATTTTGAGTTGATAAATTGCGGGTTTGTCCATCTAAGGTTTTGAGAGTTTCTCCAACATCAGCAAAGCGCACACCAATAGTTAATTTTTCACCTCCAGCCACAGATTTTAACCGTTCTTGATCAAAAGCGTGGAGAGGTTGTCCCCGTTCTAACAAAACGTAGTTAGTGATATCAACTACATTATTAATTGGTCTGACTCCAGCAGAACGCAACCGCTGTTGTAACCATTCTGGAGAAGGAGCGATTTTTAGCTGTTCTATTACCGTACCAATATAAGCCGGACAAGCTTCTGGTTCAGAGATTTTTAAAGCTAAGTTTCCTGTACCTTTGATAATTTCTACTTTTGCAGATTCTGGAATAGACAACTTTCCACCTGTTAAAGCTGCTACTTCCCTAGCGATACCCACCATAGATAAAGCATCAGCACGGTTAGCAGTCGCAGTCACATCTAAAATGACATCATCTAAGCCTAACAAGGGACGGACATCACTACCCAAGGTAAGATTTTCTGGGGTGAAAATATGAATACCATCTATGTCAGTGGGTAAACCTAGTTCTTTTAAAGAACATATCATCCCGTTAGATGGAACACCGCGTAGTTTGGCTGGTTTAATTTTTAAATCGATATTGGGTAAATAAGTCCCTGTAGTGGCAATGGGGACATAAATATCTGCACAGACATTAGCAGCACCACAGACAATATTTAAAGTTTCATCTGCACCAATATCGACTGTACAAACGCTGAGTTTATCTGCATTGGGGTGAGGTTGACGCTCAAGCACTTTACCCACAACTACGCCATTTGCCCAAGTCCGACGGTCTTCAATATCTTCAACTTCAAACCCTGCCATTGTCAAGGTTTCGGCTAGTTCTTCTGGAGTAAGTTTTATTTCTACTAGTTCCCGCAGCCAATTTAGAGAAATACGCATGGAGTGTGCTTGTGTTCAGATTTAGATTTGTCTTTTGCTTTAATTTTATATGTTAGGTGGAGATGATGAGGTTTTTATCTCATACTCCAGATAGAACGGACTGATTTATTAATACTAGGACTTACGCAAGTGTCACACTAAAAATCTGTTGTAGGGTGCTTTACTACTGCATAAATCCTGCAAATAAACAGATTGTTGATATCTGACGCACGTTACCAATGTGCCAGTTGCGTAAGTCCTGAATACTATTGTTAAAGCGTATAATGGAAATTTGTCCTCCTTAGTTTTCAGGAGGTTTTATGAATGATGCTCACGAGATCGTAGACGTAATAACTACAGATTGTTGCATTGTTGGTGGTGGACCTGCGGGGGCTGTACTTTCTCTGCTGTTAGCGCGTCAGGGGATTTCGGTGATGCTGCTGGAAGCACACAAGGATTTTGATCGGGATTTTCGAGGTGATACTATTCACCCTTCGGTAATGCAGATTATAGAAGAGTTGGGTTTGAGCGATCGCATTTTACAACTACCTCACACGAAAATGCACCGCCTTCAGATCCAAACTCCCCAAGATACTGTGACTTTAGCAGATTTTAGCCACCTGAAAACCCGCTACCCTTATATCATGATGCTTCCCCAAGTAAAATTCTTGGAGTTCATCACTCAAGAAGCCCAAAAATATCCCAATTTTCACTTAGTCATGGGTGCAAATGTCCAAGAACTAATTGCAGAAAATGGTGTAATTCAAGGTGTGCGTTATCGTGGACAAGGTGGCTGGCATGAAGTCCGAGCCATACTCACAATTGGTGCAGATGGACGACACTCACGCTTAAGGCAATTAGGCGGCTTTGAGTCAATTGCAACTTCATCACCAATGGATGTGCTTTGGTTTCGTCTTCCCCGTCAGTCAGAAGAAATTACCGGAGGAATGGGGCGCTTTGCTGCTGGTCACATTGTTGTGATGCTCAATCGTGGCGAAGAATGGCAAATTGCCTATGTTATTCCTAAAGGTGGTTATCAACAACTGCGTGCCGCTGGTTTAGAAGAGTTGAAAAAGTCTATTGTGGAAATAGTACCAGAATTAAATAATCGTATCCAGCATTTACAAGATTGGTCACAGGTAGCTTTTCTCTCAGTAGAGTCTAGCCGTGTTCAACGCTGGTATCTTCCCGGACTGCTACTCATCGGTGATGCTGCCCATGTCATGTCCCCTGTAGGTGGTGTGGGGATAAACTACGCAATTCAAGATGCTGTGGTAACGGCAAATGTACTCAGTAAATCACTCAAGCAACGTCATGTAGAAGTCAGCGATTTAGCCCAAGTGCAGCAGCGTCGAGAGTTACCTACACGTCTGATTCAAGCTTTTCAAAGTTTCATTCAAAAACAAATATTTACCCCAATTCTTACGGAAAATCAAACATTCCAACCGCCTTGGCTGCTGCGTTTACCTATCTTACGCGACCTGCCAGCACGGTTAATTGCTCTAGGTGTTTTTCCAGTTCATGTCCAGATTTAATCTTTTAATGGTAAATTAGTACTACTCAATGCAGAATAAAATGCTCGTTTCAGTCAGGTGCAGTTCATGAACAGCTATTAATAGTTGTTCAAAGTTCTCACTTGACTTTTGTGATCAAATGTGAATTTAATCTCCTGCGATGAAGTTCAGGAGTGCCAAGTGCTAAGTAACCCCATAGATAAATCTATGGTGTGGAAATATTGTAAAGTTTGACTGATGAGGAGAAATATGTCAATAACCCCACCCTGAAGAGGGATGGGGCTTGTAAGAAACAAATCTTACGTGTTTGACTAGCCCACTGAGATCAATCCTGATACGCACTTCCAAATACTTCCCCAGTTTGGATTATCTGCAAGACTGTTTGTATGGCTTACGCCACGCTTCGCTATCAGTCGTTGTTTAAAGACAAGACATTCTGGATTGATTGGGCGAGGGGACTTAAACTTGTCTGGGAAAATCGCTCCACTTGGGCAAAGCCCAAGACCGCGTTTTCGGCTTACTCCAAGGATTATCTCTTTATGCGAGTACCTGTGATTTCAGCAAAAAATATTCCGTTAATGCCAACAAAGCCAAGTCGCGCTAGACGTTGGATTAAATCTGGTATTGCAATTGGCAAATTTAACAAACTAGGTATTTTTTATGTTCAATTAATAGCCGAACCATCTGATATTCAGACTCAAGAGATTGTTGCTGGTTTAGACCCTGGCAAAATGTTTTCTGGTGTAGCAGTTCAGTCTCAAAAATATACGCTACAAATGTTGCACCTAGTTTTACCATTCAAAACGGTTAAAGATCGAATGGAGCAACGAGCGATGATGCGACGCGGAAGGCGAGGAAGAAAAATTAATCGCAAATTAAGTTTTTCTCAACGTTCTCATCGTCAAACTAGATTTGATAATCGTCGTGGGTCTAAATTACCTCCCAGCATCAGAGCTAACAAGGATTTAGAATATCGAACAATTAGTTTATTGTCCGAAGTTTACCCAATCCAAACGATTGTTATTGAAGAGGTAAAAGCACAAGGAGATAAGAGGTTTAGCCCAGTAATGGTTGGTCAACGATATCAAATAAAACGACTATCGAAACTGGCTAATGTGGAATTAAAAAAAGGATGGGAAACGTCAAACCTACGAAAACACCTGAAATTACACAAAGAAAAATCTGACAAATCTCTGCAAATCCCCGAAACTCACGCAGTTGATGCAGTCACGTTAGCCTGTTCCGAGTTTGTTAAATATCAAATATGGGAGAAAGTAAAAAGTCATGGTGCAAGTTGGATAGGTGATGTAACTATTACTAATTCTCAATTTACGATTTTACGTCGTCCTCCAATTAGCCGTAGACAACTACATTTAATGGTTCCATCCAAGGGTGGTAACAGGCGTAAATATGGTGGAACCACAACTCGATATGGATTTAGAAAAGGCGATTTTGTTGAAGCAACCCAAGGAAAGAAATCATTTTTTGGTTGGGTAAGCGGCGACACAGAAAAACACGTTTCAGTTAGTGATTGTAACTGGAAAAGGTTTGGGCAATGTACAGCTAAGAAAGTCCGATTGATACAGCGAAACACGGGATTAATCGTGTTGTCAACTCGGAAAATGTTTAATTTAATGGCATCGAACCATTAAATTAAACACGCTATCCCTCCCCATGTTGCTTCGCTGAACATGGGGTATCTCGCGGAAAACAAGATGAACAGTTGTATTTTAATGGCAGAAATTTATGACGCGCCCCAACTGCGTCACACACCTGACGGGTTAGAAGTGACGGAAATGATCGTTCATGTTCCGGGAGTGCGTCCAGATGACCCTTCACACCCTTTGAAAGTTGTCGGCTGGGGTAATTTAGCGAAAGAAATTCATCAAACTTACCAATCAGGCGATCGCGTGATTATCGAAGGGCGCTTAGGGATGAACACTTTTGATCGTCCCGAAGGTTTCAAAGAAAAACGTGCTGAGTTGACAGTACAACGTATTCATGCTATGGGCAAAGGTATGAATCCGAGTCCACAACCAGTGGCGACTGTAGCACCACCAGCACAACGTCCTCCAGAAACATACCAATCAACTCAGCCAGCACCAACTCCAGCGACCACTTTTACAGGGACAGTACCCCAGCCAATCACCCCCGAACCCACTTATCAACCGGCAAATTTTGAACGTCAATCCTATCAGCCCGTAACAGAAGCCGAACCAGATCCCGATGACATTCCATTTTAAGAGGAGCAGGGGGGCAGAGGGGGAGAATAACTTCTACTGGTTTTTATTACCTGCCTTCTGCCTTCTGCCTTCTGCCTTCAATCAGCCACCACTAACTTCACCCCATTCCCGAATTGCGGGAAAGACAGAAGAGTAATCATCTTCTGGATATGACATTTTCATTGCTGATTGTAAGATATGCCTTACACCCTCAATACTGCTGAGATTCAAACCAAGGGATTTAGCTTCAGAGATAAATAAATCTATTTCTTTGATCAATTGTTTTGTAGGCAAATTCGCTTTAGTGTAATTGCCATCTAACATCCGTTTCAGGTTTTGATCAAAGGTAGGCGCGTACAGTTTACTATCGCGCAGGATTCGCATAAACAAGTCTATATCAATGCCTTGCATTTGGACAAAAGCCAAACTAAGGGCAAAACTAGTAGTGAGGGAAGCAATGAGTTGATTTAGTGCTAATGTCAGGGCTGAGGCAGATCCTACAGGACCGATGTGTAATGGTTCGGGTCCAAAATGTTGCAGTAAATTGACGTGACGTTGATATTGTTCTGGTTCCGCACCTACCATCACAATTAACTTGCCAGTTTCTGCTTCCGGGATACTACCGAGTACGGGCGCTTCTATATATTCACCACCTGCCGCAACTACCGCATCTCTGATTTCTTGGCTTTCTGGAGGAGTCAGCGTCCCCATTTGGATGACACTGCGCCCTGATAAAGTGTGCCAACTGGTATCTGTGAGCAAGACATGATAAATAGCTGCGGCATTAGATAGCATCAGAACTATACAATCAGCAGAGCGAATTGCTTGACGTGGTTTTGTGACAATTTCTGCCCCTGCTGCCTGTAGTGGTGCTAATTTTTCTGGGGTGCGGTTGTAGGCAACTAGCTCTACATTTGCGGCTAATAACCTTTGAGCCATCGGTAGTCCCATCAATCCAGTTCCCAGAAATGCAACCTTCATGTTTTATGTTCCTTTGTCATTGGTCATTGGTCATTGGGGAAATGGGGACTGGGAATAAGTTATTATTGATCCACCCCAAATCCCCATTTTTTCATTTCCCAGACATCAGCCACCTGCGGCAAAAGTAGCCATGATTATAATTGAAAGCAGGAGTCCGGGACTAAGTAGAGTTACTAGCACAAGTAGGTCGTGAGCAGTCATAGTTATTACTAAATTAAGGTTTGAGAGTTCAAGGTAATCACTGTTATGCTAGTCTAATAAAGACTGATACAGGATTCTTAAATAGAGTTTTAACCTTTTACTTTCACCTTTACCCTGGTGTGGTTAATCCTTTCAAACATTGCCAGGCCGCTTCTGCATTCAATCCCTTGCTTTGAACTAGAACCCCAAAACTACCCAGTCCTGTTGGTGAAATCAGTTGGTGTAATGCTTCCCGTCGGTTTAGCACTTGTGATAATGGTTGGTTTTGAAATGAAAGGGCGGCTAGTCGTTCACCTAATCCCAACGCCATCAAAAATAAACCTTGCTGTGTCCAACCAACTGAATTTAAACCGCACTTTTTACCCCAGGATTCTAAAGCTGTAAAATCAACATGGGCAGTGATATCTTGTCGCCCAATATTGATGTAAGGGTTATCGTGATGACGATGTTGGTAGTAGCACTGTAATGTTCCTTGCGATCGCCTGGGGTGATAATAACGGCTGGAAGGGTAGCCATAATCAATTGTTAACACATACCCGCGTTGCAAGCAGTCTGCCACTATACCCAACCAATTGAGAGCAGCTAAATTAATTTCACTGCGATAACCATCTGCATAAGTACTTTGGCTTAATTCAATTTTCACTAAATCAAAATATGCTGCTAACTGCGGTGTAGATGGTTCACCTAATACTTCCATAAATTCAATATTTGACTTCTCTCCTAATAGAACAGGAGTTAGGTTTTGCGATGTAGTGACATAAATTTCCCGCAATTCTCCTGCTTCTAGGGTGAACTGATGCACTGGAAAAGCATCTACTAATTCATTAGAAAAAAAGCAGCCAATAATTGAATTAGGAACTATTTCCTCCAAATTGCACCAACGGATTGAGAAATCTTGTAACCTTTGCTGCTGTTCTTGTCTTAAACTTGGCGATTTCTCAATAATGATGTATTCCAGTACAGTAAAAAAATCTGGGTATTGTAATTTTAGGTAATTGAGGATGTGAGATGCCAAAATACCAAAACCTGCTCCCATTTCCACCAAAGAAAAAGGCGTTGGTTGCCCTAAAATCTGCCACATCTGGAAAAATTGTACAGCCAGTAATTCGCCAAAATCACTCCCAAGACTGGAAGATGTGAAAAAATCACCACCTTTAAACCCGATTTTGACTGTATCACTGGCATAGTAGCCATATTCTGGGTGATATAGCACCATATCCATGTATTCAGCAAAGGTAATTCGTTTCTGAGGATTGGTGATAATACGATTGGCTATAGCTTCACACAGTGCGGGATGGGAATCCATAAAATTTGCAATTGCAGGTAAAAGTTAAAAGACGCGGAGATGGGGAGAATTACAGCAGATTGCAGGAGGTGCGAAATTTAAGTACAAAGCCACATAGCACGAGATTTTCAAGAAGTTGCAGATGATGTTAAGTTTTCAGGATGTTTGGATCTGTGGATAAAGTTTCAGCGGCTGTTCGCATTAATTCTATATCTGCTGATGACCAAACATGAGGCTTCTGACAGTGATGAGCTACTAGTAGTCCCCATAAACCTCTGGGGATCAAAATAGGTACAACTAAATTGGCGCGTACCTGCATACTGCGAAGGAAGTCGCGGTGACAAGACGCGATAGGTTCAACCTGAATATCAGCGATCGCTCTGAACCTTCCTGCTAAGTACAAAGCAGCATACTCGTCGTTAAAACAATCTTCGGCTCCAGTTGAACCCAAAATTGAGAATTCCTCAGAAATCAAAGATTCAAATGTCACCTGTCCTTCCCATTGTTCATAAAAATAATATAAAACTACGCGATCAACTTGCAGTGATTCTCTGAGTTGATTTGTTGTTTGTCGAACTAACTCATCCCGCTGCATTTTTCTCACAAGGCGATTCAGCAATTTTTGCATACCCTGTTGACTATGCCGATTCGAGATATGTTCAAATTTTGAGTGAGGGTGAATTTGCACAGGTCTAAACTAACTTTTAAGTAAAGGCTCTCGAATTTATATAGTAACTTATCAGACCTTTAAGAAAAAATTATTCAGCACCTAACATAAGTTGTCATAACAGAATTTAAGTTTGTGATATTTATGGCTTTGAGTCAATTATATTCCTAAGTATGAAAAAATAATTAATTAATTTTATTAGCATTGATTTTTATCCAGATAAATATTAAGTTTTAGTGTACATTCTCAAATTAATTTACATATTAATTTCAATATATTAACAATATATTAAATTATATTAAGCAATATAACCGTATTTTAAAGCACAAATATTTTTTATATAAAAAACATAGAGACGCGAATGAACACGTCTCTAATACAGTAAACAGCGGCGTAATGCGGCGATTAATTATCTATCAACAGATCCCATGATCACATCAATACTACCGAGAATTACTACCACGTCGGCCACCTTCATCCCCCGTAATAAATGAGGGAGAATTTGCAGGTTATTGAAATCTGCTGGGCGAATTTTCCACCGCCAGGGGAAAACGTTATTATCACCAACTAAATAAATTCCTAGTTCACCTTTACCGCTTTCTACACGGGAGTAGATTTCACCTGTAGGAATCTTAAATGAAGGTGAAACTTTTTTACCAATGTATTGATAATCAAAAGCATCCCACTCAGATTTTTTACCCGCCATTAATCGCTTGGCTTCCAGATTTTCGTAAGGTCCGCCCGGTAAACCTTGAATGGCTTGTTTGATGATTTTCACGGATTCGCGCATTTCTCTCATCCGTACCATGTAACGGGCAAGACAATCACCTACGGTTTCCCACTGTACATCCCAGTCGAAATCGTCGTAACATTCATAGTGGTCAACTTTCCGCAAATCCCACTTCACACCCGAAGCGCGTAACATTGGTCCAGAAAGTCCCCAGTTAATTGCTTCTTCGCGGGTAATAGTACCCAAACCTTCAATACGGCGACGGAAGATCGGGTTATTGGTAACTAAGCGTTCATATTCATCAACTTTGGGGATGAAATATTCGCAAAATTCCCAACACTTGTCTACCCAACCGTAAGGTAAATCAGCAGCTACACCACCAACACGGAAGTAGTTATTGTTTACCATGCGATAACCTGTAGCGGCTTCCCACAGGTCATAAATCATTTCTCGTTCGCGGAATTGGTAGAAGAAGGGCGTTTGTGCGCCTACGTCAGCCAGGAAGGGACCAAACCATAGCAAGTGGTTAGCAATGCGGTTTAGTTCCAGCATGATCACGCGAATGTAGCTGGCGCGTTTGGGAACTGTGATACCTGCTAACTTTTCCGGTGCGTTAACAGTAACGGCTTCGTTAAACATCCCCGCAGCGTAGTCCCAACGGCTAACGTAGGGAACATACATGATATTTGACCGATTTTCGGCGATTTTCTCCATTCCCCTGTGTAGGTAGCCAATGACTGGTTCACAGTCAACGACATCCTCACCATCCAGTGTCATAATTAGCCGCAGAACCCCGTGCATTGAGGGATGATGAGGTCCCATATTTAGCACCATTGGTTCAGTGCGGGTTTCTATTCTACTCATAGATTTGCTGTTCTCCCGTTATTGCCATTTTTGAATTGAACCGCCAAGATGCTAACCAGACAAGATTTATCGTCTCTGCCAAAATTTAGCTTGTCGGGGTAATCTTGCTATTTTCTCTACAGGTTGATTGTTGAAGAGAGGATAGCAGAGTCGGATTTGTACTTGATGCTTTATTTTGTGCAGCTTCTTCAATTATTATAGGGAGCGAGAGATTCAAGGGATTGAGGTACAGGTAATTTTTTTATATGCCGTGTGGAGTGAGAAGCAGAAAAATATTCACCTCATTACACTATGATTATCTGCGGCGAAAGACCAATAGATTAAATTTATGTTGAAACTAATTAAATTCTATGGAACCAAGATGCAGAACTGAGGGCGTTAATAAATTTGTTTAAGTATAAAGATTAAATAAATCATACTTGGGTTAAGCTAGTGTTTTAACTTAGGACTATGTGTATATGGCTTTAAATCAAGAAGAATTTGATACGCTAGTAACTAGCTTACAGCAGTACGCCCAGCAGCAACCTGGTAGTTATAAGTTGAGAGTTGGGTTGTTGGCTTTACTCGGTTATGGTTATATATTTTTCTCTTTGGTATTGATGTTGCTGGTGTTTGTAGGACTTCTAGCTCTGGCATTTTACACCAAGACATTGAACAGTGTTGTGCTGAAATTGGCGTTAGTGCTGCTTGTACCAATTTTTGTGGTTTTGCGATCGCTCTGGGTAACATTTCCAGAACCTCAAGGCTTAAAACTCCAACGTCAAGAAGCTACCTATCTATTTAATTTAGTTGATAAACTCACCACTAAGTTAAAATCACCAAAATTTCACCACATTTTACTTACAGATGAGTTTAACGCTGCTGTTGTCCAAATACCTCGTTTGGGTTTATTGGGATGGCAACAAAATTACTTATTATTAGGATTACCATTAATGCAAGCTTTATCACCAGAACAGTTTTGTGCTGTGCTGGGACATGAATTAGGTCATTTATCGGGAAATCACAGTCAGTTTGCCGGCTGGATTTATCGTATTCAAAAAACTTACTACCAAATTTTAGAAAAACTACAGCAAAGTGGTGATCAAGTCGGTTCTTTAATTTTACAATCTTTTTTTAATTGGTATTCTCCTTTTTTTGCTGCTTATTCATTTGTGTTAAGGCGAATGAATGAATATGAAGCAGACCGTTGTGCAGCAGAACTTGTAGGTGTAGAAAATATAGCTGAAGCTTTGATTAATGTCGATGTCAAAGCTAAATTTTTGGAGAATTCTTTTTGGCCGAGTATCTATAAACAAGCCGAAGAATTAGTAGAACCTCCCCAAAATGTTTATGAACAAGTATCTCTAATGTTATTTAGTTGTTCAACACAAGAAGATTCTATTCGCTTTTTACAACAGGCTTTATCAGAAAAAACCGATCATCAAGATACTCATCCCTGTTTACAAGATAGACTGGAATCTTTGGGATATCTGACTGTTAAAAATCAAGGAATAACTGTTCCACCACAATTTGAAATCAGTGCTGCTAGTGAATATTTAGGAAATAATTTAGAGAAATTTACTCATCTTTTTGATCAAACTTGGCAAGAAAAAGTACAAACTCCTTGGCGACAACGGTACGCCTATGCTCAAGAATCTCTCCAAAAGCTTCAGGTTTTAGAAGAAAAGTCTAAAAATCAATCTTTGACTAAAGATGAAAACTGGGATATTGCTTACTTGACATGGGAATTTCGTAGTCAAGAAACTGCTATGCTGATGTTTAGAGCTATTCTAGCTGATGACGAAAATCATACGGAAGCTAATTATCTATTAGGACAGGCTTTATTAAAAAGAAATGATGATAGTGGCATAGATTATATTGAAAGAGCAATTTCTAAAAATTCAAATATATTTATTGATGGTTGTAACCTGATTTATGTCTTTCTGAAGAGTCAAGGAAGAAATAAAGAATTAAAATCTTATCAGGAACGTATTCAGCAGCATTATGAGTTTGTGTGGCTGGCTAAACAAGAGCGTTCTGATGTTAAAGATAATGATCAATTTAAACATCACGATTTATCTGCTGAAGTGATTGAAAATCTATGTTCACAGTTAGCTAAATATCCAGAATTGAAAACGGCTTATTTAGTCCAAAAAGTCGTGAATTATTTTCCCGAAGAGCATTTTTACATACTTGGTGTTCAGCGCAAATGGACTTTAACAGATAGCGGTAAATACAAATTTCTGGAACAGATAATTAATGAAGTAGAATTTCCTGGCTATACTTATGTCATCATTATCAATAACGATACGAAAAAAGTAGAAAAAAATCTGCGTCAAGTTCCTGAAGCAGTTATTTACCAACGATAAAATTAACGATAAAATTAATGACCGAATCCAATTTACAAACATCGCTAGATTTAGAAGAAATCGCTTTTTCTCATATTCCTGTTCTTAGCCAGGAGGTGATTACAGGTTTAAATATTCAACCTGGTGGAAATTATTTAGATTTAACCGTTGGTGGTGGTGGTCACAGTCGGTTAATATTAGAAACTGCTGAAGATGTGAAAATTACAGCAGTTGACCAAGATGAAGATGCTTTAAACGCAGCAAAAGAGAATTTATCAGAGTTTGGAAATAGAGTTAATTTTATTAATAGCAACTTTGCAAATTACCAATTTCCAGAAAATTATTATGAGGGAATTTTAGCTGATTTGGGAGTGAGTTCCTATCATTTAGATAATCCAGAACGAGGTTTTAGTTTTAGAAATACTGCAAACTTAGATATGCGAATGAACCAGCAACAATCCCTCACTGCTGGAGATATCATCAATGAGTGGGACGAAAAAGAATTAGCAGATATTTTCTTTAAGTATGGTGAAGAGAGACTTTCGAGAAGAATAGCTAGAAGAATAGTTGAAAAACGCCCATTTGATACTACTACAGAATTAGCAAATGCGATCGCATATTCTGTCCCTCCTAAATACCGTCACGGGAGAATTCACCCCGCTACCCGCGTTTTCCAAGCTTTGCGAATTGTGGTGAATGATGAATTAAACGTTTTAGAAACCCTGATAGAAAAAGCACCATTAGCGCTGGTTCCCGGTGGAAGAATGGTAATTATCAGTTTTCACAGTTTGGAAGATAGATTAGTGAAACACGGGTTAAGAAATTCTCCCATGTTAAAGGTATTGACAAAAAAACCAATTATTGCTGGTGAAGAAGAAATTTCTCAAAATGTGCGATCGCGCTCCGCTAAATTAAGGATAGCAGAAAAAGTAGTGGGTGTTTAAGAAGGGACGCGGGGATGTGGGGACGCGGAGAGAGGGAGATTTGGTAAACAAAGTTTATTAAGAAGTAGAACCCAAAGGTGGGAATATCTGGGAGTTAGACATCGTTTCAGAAAAACCAGAAATGCTTAAACTCCTTACCAATCTCCCATCTTTACCCGAAATCATCGATGACTTACCAAATATTTCTGGTTGGGAAACAGAAGTGCTTTCTGTAGTTAACCATGATGCGCCCGTATTTTTACCAACAACTAATATCAAGTTAGCAGATGTCAATGCAGTATTTGCGATCGCACTGCATATGCACCAACCAACTATACCAGCTGGACAAAACGGTTCATACATCAGCAATCTGCAATATATGTTTGAACATCAGCACGAAGGAGACAACCACAACGCTGCACCATTTGCTTATTGTTACAGCCGCATGGGAGACTTTATTCCTGAATTAGTCAATCAAGGCCATAACCCCCGTGTGATGTTGGACTATTCCGGTAATCTCTTGTGGGGACTCCGACAAATGGGACGGAGTGACATTCTCGACAATCTTAAACGCATCACCTGTGATTCTACCTATCAACCTTATGTAGAGTGGTTGGGAACAATGTGGGGTCATGCTGTCATTCCTTCCACCCCCATACCAGATATTAAACTGCACATTATCGCTTGGCAACATCAGTTTGCGGCAATTTTTGGTTGGGAAGCCCTGGGACGAGTTAAAGGATTTTCACCTCCAGAAATGCACCTACCAAATCACCCAGATACCTTGTTTGCATTTATCAAAGCCCTGAAAGAATGTGGATACCGCTGGTTACTTGTTCAAGAACATACGATAGAACAAATCAGTGGTGAACCTATCACCCAAAAACATCTACCACACCGTTTAATCGCTCGTAATTCCCAAGGGGAAACAATTAGTATTACAGCCTTAATTAAAACCCAAGGTTCAGATACTAAATTAGTCGCTCAAATGCAGCCATATTATGAAGCTAAAACCTTATCTAAACAACAACTAGGAAATGTTTTAGTACCACCAATCGTCAGTCAAATAGGTGATGGTGAAAATGGGGGCGTGATGATGAATGAATTTCCCAGCGGTTTCAAGCAAGCTTGGGGACAAATAGGTAAAACAGGTGTTGTCGGGGTTTGTGGAACAGAATATTTAGAATTATTGACTGCGGCTGGTTGTCAACCTGAAGATTTTCCCTGTTGTCAACCAGTAGGACAACATCAAATTTGGCAGCGAGTTTCAGCAGATAATATTCAACAAAATGCTGTAGAAAATGCTATTCAAGAAATAAAACAGATTAACCCTAATTTTCATCTGGATGGTGCATCATGGACTAATCATATTAGTTGGGTGCAAGGATACGAAAATGTTTTATCTCCCATGTATGAATTAAGCAAATTATTTCATCAGAAATTTGATCCATTATTGTCTAACGACTTAGAAAAAACCATCACCAAACAAACTCACTACCGCCAAATTTTATTACATAACTTGTTGCTGCAAACCAGTTGTTTTCGATATTGGGGACAAGGTGCTTGGACTGACTACGCACGGGAAATTTACCTACGTGGCAAAAATTTACTACAAGCTTGAGATTAGATAAAGCAAAAAGCCCATAACTGGGCTACCGATATTCCTTCGGATTCCAATTGTAGTAGGACTTACGCAAGTGTCACACCAAAAATCTATTGTAGGGTGGGGAAGATATCAAAAATCTGTTTATTTACTAGATTTATGCAGTCTGACGCACCCTACCAATGTGCCAGTTGCGTAAGTCCTGTGTAGGCTCAATTTAATTATTAACTTAGTATCAGTATTACTGAACAGATTGGAAGGTAGAACCTAGTTTTAACTGACGACGACGTAACAAACCAAGTGCAGCAATGGTACCTAAGCCAAGAATTGTTGTTGGTTCAGGCGTTGTTGTTGTTGTTTTTTTAGCAATTATTTTGAAATCTGGTCCATTAAAGCTACTGTTAGCTGTGAGTCGGAGACCACTTAATTTGGTAACTCCCAAAGCATCAAGACTTACACCCCAAGAACCAAATCCTTGAGGGTTGCTAATTTCTTTGGTGTCAATTTCGATGCCACTATAGTGATTACGTGTCTGATCGATTATAGTTGGGTCGATATTACCAATTACATTTCCAGAACTATCCAGGGCTTGAATACCTAAACTACTATTCATACCTCGTTCCCAGAAAAATAGGCTATCTAATCCTGAGTTATCTTTGACAATCTCGCTATCAAAGAACACATCTATTATGAAAGAACCATTTTCTTCAGTGTCAATGATGTTGTTTAAGTTGTTATTACCTAAGTATGCCGCAATGTCATTACCCGTGGGATCTTCAGCCGTTGCTAATGGTGAAGTGGCCTGATCTCCTTTATCTGTACTAGCTGCACCACTGTTAGGATCGTTAGTCCTGGGGGTGTTGTATTGAATAACAGCTTTGTTGATGTAGGAAAAGTTTTTAATCGTTTGTCCATTTTGGGTAATGGAATTTAAAATAATGTCTTTTGTCGGATCATTCCCAGTAACATTGCTGGTGAAACTGGCAGCTTCGGCAGAATTAGTGCTAGATAAAACAGCACCAAAGAGCAAACTAATAAAGATAAATGCACTTTTAACTTTCATTGAGCTTTCCTGAAACTAAAAATTGGTAATTTTTTTGAGTCACTTGCTATATGCAGTTAAGCTGATTATCTTTGATGCTTGTGATAAATGTAATCCGGGAATATGCGGTTATATTCTCCTTGGCTAATCAAGACCCTAGAAAGCTGATTCTCTGGTTAATTTGGGCGGGCTTTGACTTTGCAAACAGTATTAATACGTAAACAAATAAATAAATTCGGTAAATACTGATTATTGATTTTTTTATGTCAACAGACAGGGCGATTAGGACATCAAATGATGATAAAACCTAGACACCAAAAGACTTTTCAGACTGTCACCTGCTATATGTAAGAATACTTTTTGAGGCATGATCCAGAGTAAAAAGGATAAAATTCTGGATTTTTCGTACGTAAATCACGACAATGTACTTGCCCTATTTTTTCAAAAATCAATTATGAAAAAAGTACATCTCGCATCAGGCGACTAGAAGCCACGCACCACTTGCAGCCTCTTTTAGTTTAAGGTTGATACAAATAGAAAGATGCGGGGACGGGGAGATTCATTTGTAGCTTTAATTAAGTACTAGGACAGAATTAATTACACAATGTCATTGCGAATGGAACGCAGTGGAATGACGCAATCGCAAGGGCTGGGATTGCTTCGCTTCGCTCGCAATGACTGTAAATATTTTTGTCCAATTACTTAAGTGAATTGATATAACAAGTCGGCAAAGCCAACCACAGAAGTATCCCCATCAGTGTGAGCTTAAATGCATACTTGGAATCAGCAAGGCCAAATGCAGAGATAGGATGCTGCTGTAATTAATGTGTAGTATTAATTTGTGCAATTGATATCCAGCAGAGTCAAGGGAACTCTTAACAGATTTGAAAGTCTGTTAGCATCAGGCTTTGTCCTTGAATTTTGTACCTTCTGCAACCTGAAATCTGCTATCAATTAATCTCACTATCAAAATTTCGATTTCTCAAGGGTAGATAATCTGATTGCTTCCAAACAGCTGAGTATAATGATGTTTACTTTAACTGATCTGCTTTTGATCCCCGTTTGATATCCATTTCGATAGAATGACTAGTCATAACCCTAAAACTCAACACCGCTTTTGACTGCCACGCCCATGAATCAACTGAACAATGGTTTTACAATATTTCTCAGTCTGCTAGTCGAGGCGATGCCTTTTCTACTGCTTGGGGTTTTACTCTCCAGTTTGCTATTATTTTTCGTCGATGAGCGCAAATTAGTCGAGAGAATGCCCAGAAATCCCCTATTAGGAGCTTTATTTGGCAGTATGATTGGTTTTTTGTTCCCAGTGTGTGAGTGCGGTAATGTGCCAGTGGCGCGGCGGTTATTGATGCAGGGAGTACCTACACCAGTAGCAATTGGCTTTTTACTAGCAGCACCAACAATTAACCCAATTGTGATTTGGTCAACTTGGACAGCATTTAGAGATCAACCAGAAATAGTGGTGTTAAGAGTAGTATTGTCCTTAGCGATCGCCACTATTATTGGCTATGCTTTCAGTTTTCAGCAAGACTTAAGTCCTTTTTTACAACCTGCGATCGCTCGTTACCTCAAATATAACCCACCCGCTAAACCAGAACCTAAACGCAAGGGAAGACGTTATCAGGCAAAGGAAGAAGCAACTGTTAATAGTATTTTGCAATCAGGGACTTATATTCTCGGTGGAAGATCCGGTGGATCTGTCAGAATAGATGGTAGTTTGAACCCGACAGATATTTCCACTCCTAACCCGAATAAATCTGTTGCCGACAAACTGCGTCTAGCATTGGATAATATAGTCCAAGAATTGCGAGAATTAGCAGGAGTAATGGTGTTAGGAAGTGCTATTGCTGCGGCAATTCAAGTCTTGGCTCCCCGTGAACTAATCCTCAGTTTAGGTGCCGGACCAATTACCTCAATTCTTGCCATGTTGGTCTTAGCAGTAGTAGTATCAATCTGTTCTACAGTCGATTCTTTCTTTGCGCTATCTTTTGCCTCAACCTTTACCAGTGGTTCCTTGTTAGCATTTCTAGTATTTGGTCCGATGATTGATATCAAGAGTGTAGGCTTAATGTTATCAATTTTCAAGCCCAAAGCTTTAATTTATCTCTTTGCTTTATCTGCACAATTGACACTTTTGTTGACTTTATTTTTGAATTTGCACGTCATGTAATTTTTGTCAGTTGTCAAATGTGATTTGTAATTATCTACTGGCAACTTACAGCTGATCAATTAATAAATAATGACTTCAATCCCAAATTCCAAACCCAAATTTCAAAACACATTGCGCCCTTGGCTAGATGTCTTCGCAATTACAGCTTGGGGAATTTTAATCCTGAAATACTGGCTGACAGGCAAACTGAATTTGTTGATTCACCCTGATTACTTTTGGTTAGTAAACCTGGGTGGTGTTGGGTTGCTAATTGTAGGAATTGCCCAAGGAAGGCAACTTTGGCAACACCGTCGCCGTTATGAAGCACCCAGTAATCAACAACATATCAATCTATTTCCCCCTGGTTGGGGCAGCGCCTTGCTTTTAACATCAGCAATTTTAGGATTTATGATTACACCCCGTGTCTTTGCCAGTCAAACAGCACTTGATCGAGGTGTAACTGAATTAATCGGAGCAACACGCGCCCAACCCCAAGCTTTTCGCGCGACTGTTCGCCCGGAAGAGCGATCGCTTATAGACTGGGTACGTATTCTCAATGTTTATCCAGAACCTGATGCATATACAGGTCAAAAAGTTAAAGTCCAAGGATTTGTCATCCACCCACCAGAATTAGAAAAAGACCATTTGATATTGGCGCGATTTGTAATTACCTGTTGTGCCGCAGATGTTTATCCAGCAGGATTACCCGTTAAAGTTCCAGATAATAATCAGCAGTATCCCGCCGACACTTGGCTAGAAGTAGAGGGACAGATGATCACAGAAACTGTGGCCAATAAACGCCAACTCACTATCAAAGCTAACTCGCTGAAGAAAATTCCCCAACCCAAAAATCCCTACAGTTATTAGTAGACTGGGGGAACGCGGAGACACGGTGATGAGGAGATGGGGAGACGCGGTGATGGGGAGACGCGGAGACGCGGAGACACGGGGAAAAAGTAGAATTACGTGTTCCCTGACCAATGACCAATGACCAATGACCAATGACCAATGACTAATGACCAATGACGACTAATAACCAATGGCTAAATCTCATATATTAATTCAACCACTAGATCGAATTGCGATCGCTCTCATGCTCCTATTAAGTCTGCTGATTGGGTTCGTGATCTGGCAAGGTGATGCAGTCAAGCCTATCGTTAGAACTTTTACCTGGCAAAATCAACAAATTGGCGCAGAAGACATCTCCTTCAGCCTCACCTTTAGCCGTCCAATGGACATCAAAAGCGTAGAGGATAAGTTAAAAATTGATCCACCTCTAGCAGGTAAAATCAGTTGGGCAGGACGAAGACTAGTTTATACATTAGTGACACCAGCACCCTATGGCACAAACTATAAAGTGTTATTAGAAGGATCTAGAGACAAATTCTCGGAAACAGAAGGAAAAAATAGGGTCATGGAACCCTTTACAGGTAGCTTCAGCACTCGCAATCGCGCCCTACTTTACATAGGAGTCAATCAAGAAGAACAAGGAAAGTTAGTACTCTACAACTTAACTCAAGAACAAAAAAAGGTACTTACCCCCAAAGACCTGATTATTATGGACTTCGAGCCATTTCCAGATGGGGAAAAAATATTATTCTCAGCTCGTTCTTCCAAGTCTTTAGACTTACTTTCAGCCCAATTATATACAGTTACAACAGGCATTTCTAGCAAAACTGGTGAACAAGCCCAACCAGCCGGCAAAATTGACCTGATTTTAGATAATAAAGACTATCAAAACCTAAAATTTGACTTATCTCCAGATGGGCAAACCATTGTTGTACAACGGGGAAAAAGAGATAATCCCGGTGACTTTGGGCTATGGCATTTACCAGCTAACCAGAATTCTTCAGGAGAAAAAAACATCCCAAAACGACTGGAAAGTCAACCTGGTGGAGACTTTCTGATTACACCAGATAGTAAAGCTGTAGCAGTTGCCCAAGGACAGGGAACAGCAATTTTATCCCTTTTAGGAGATGCCAGTAAACCCCTGGATTTTTTGCCGCAATTTGGCTTAGTCCAAGCTTTTTCCAAGGATGGTTCACAAGCAGCAATGGTTAAGTTTAATAGTGACTACACGCGAGATTTGTTCTTGGTTACAAACCAAGGTGTACAGAAACAACTCTTAAAAACAACAGGCTCGATTCTCGGTTGCAATTTTGATACTGCTTCACCAACGCTCTACTGTTTGACAACACAGTTAGTATCAAAAGAACAATATATAGAACAGCCTTATTTAGTAGCGATTAACCTCAAAACCGAGCAGCAGAAGCCACTGTTAATGCTGCCCCCCGCTCAACGCAATGTGCAAATGAGTTTAGCACCTGATGGTTTGGGCATATTGTTTGATCAAGTAGTACCACTACCAGATATTTCTACACCATTACCTGCTAACAGCTTAAAAACTGATGATGGTGAACCAATTGCTACTAGTAGTCTGTGGCTTATGCCTCTGTTACCCATCACAGAAGGGGACAACATCGAAATTAAGCCTGAACAACTTCCTTTAGTCGGCTTTCACCCTCACTGGCTACCCTAGTACCGCTTTTTCGGAATTAAAAATTAACAATTAAAAATTAAAAAAGCAGATTTCAAGGAGAACTGACTATGTTGTAGGAAATAGTGCTAACTCAGTTTCTGGATCAAAAAAGAGCAGTTTTTCAGGTACTAATGATAACCACAGTTGCTCACCCAGGTTTATGACTCTATCTGGTGGGACTCGGACTTGTAGAGCTTGACCATCTGTTTTTGCTGAATCAGGATCAGCAATTCTCACGGATAGAAAAGTATCATTTCCCAAGTTTTCTACCAAGTCTACTTGTACGGGTAAATTTTTGGTGGCAGGTACACTTAAATGCAAGTGTTCTGGACGAATACCTAACATTAAAGTTTTGCCATCATATTTTTGTAAGGAACTTCCCCATACATCTGGAAGAGTAAAGCGAAAGTCAGAATGGGTGATTAATAAAGGTGCATGAAATTCCACTGGGATAAAATTCATGGGTGGTGAACCGATAAATTCTGCTACAAAGCGATTAGCAGGACGGTTGTAAAGTTCTAAAGGTGAGGCAACTTGCTGTATTTTGCCTTCCGACATGATTGCAATACGATCACCCATTGTCATGGCTTCTGTTTGATCATGGGTGACGTAAATCGTTGTTGTTCCTAATTGACGCTGCAATTTAACAATTTGGGTACGAGTTTCTGCGCGTAGTTTGGCATCCAAATTAGATAATGGCTCATCCATCAAAAACACTTGCGGATTGCGTGCGATCGCTCTTCCCAATGCTACGCGTTGTCTTTGTCCCCCAGAAAGTTGTTTGGGTAAACGATTTAACAAAGCTTCAATTTGCAACAATTGAGCCACACTCCGCACTCTTTCATTTATAGCTTGTTCTTTTTGAGAAACATAACGCAGTCCCTTTGGTAGTTTCCTGCTTACCCCTACCAAGAGATTTTCTTTCCATTTGGTAATTGTTTTTTTGCTAACTTCCCCATCATCAAACCGACGACGTAACCCAAAAGCGATGTTGTCATACACCGTCATGTGGGGATAGAGGGCATAATTTTGAAACACCATAGCGATGTCTCTTTCTTTGGGTGGTAAATCATTAATCAAGCGATCGCCTACGGCAATATTACCACCAGTCATAACTTCTAAACCAGCAATTAACCGCAGCAAAGTGCTTTTACCACAGCCAGATGGTCCCACTAATACCATAAACTCACCATCGGCGATAGTTAAATTTATTCGCCGCAACACATTAATACTATCGGTTCCTTCTCTTCCTGGTGATGACTGATGCTGATTCGTCATCCCTTCCCCCTTCCGAGGAGGGAAACTTTTATAAACATTTTCTAATACAACTTGTGCCACGATTAATTAGTTTATAGAGTTAGTTGTTAGTTATTAGGGAAAAAGCCACCATAAAGCGCTAATTATGATATTTTCATGGCTTTTGTCTATTTCCCTGATTGACCATTTATGCTAAATGCATAAAAATCATTTTCAGTAACTCAGCCCGAGTAAAAGGCTTAGTTAAATATCCTGATGCTCCTACTATTCTGGCTTTTACCTTATCTACAATTCCTTTACTTCCAGTTACAAAAATAATGGGAAGTTCTTTAAACATGGAATTATTACGGATAATTCGACATAATTCATAACCATCAATTCCCGCCATATTCAAATCCAGCAAAATTAAATCTGGTTTATGTCTAATAATAGACATCACTGCCTTGATTGGCTCATTAATAGTTACTACAGCCACACTTTCATCTTCTAAACAGCGGGTAATTTCTTTGAGAATTGTGGGGCTATCATCTACAGAAATAATTTTGTAGACTTTTTTAGCAGTTATAGTAGCAGTAGTTACATTTTCCTCTTCAGATTTTATGTTATTTGGTATTGTTAATTGTTCCCAGTTATCTAGGGGTGAAGTAGAAATTTCCGACCCAGTATTTTCTACATTTTCAGTAGTATCTACTAATATTTCTCCAGGAAATGATGTGCTATCAATTGCGTCTATACTATGTTGTAAAGCCAGTGATAAATCTTTAAAAGTCTTAGGTAATTGATCAAATGGAGGATCTGGTTCATGCAAAATAATCGAACCCTGAAGAATATGTGGATATAGGGTTTGAGCCAGTTTTACTTCATCCTGATTCATAATTACAGCCAGATGACGCAAGCTAAACCCCTTCATCCAGTTAGTTAGGTTCTGCTGTAGTTCTGG
Organism: Anabaena sp. PCC 7108; assembly: GCF_000332135.1. Classification (NCBI taxonomy): domain Bacteria; kingdom Bacillati; phylum Cyanobacteriota; class Cyanophyceae; order Nostocales; family Nostocaceae; genus Anabaena; species Anabaena sp. PCC 7108. The sequence continues at coordinate 257,806 of NZ_KB235896.1, read as the reverse complement.
GAGTTTTCTATCATAGAATTTGCTGTTGATCAACAGATATGGACGCTGATAGGGAGAAGATATTTGGGGAGTAAAAGACTGCCAATTTTGTAACCGCTTGTGACAGCGTTCTATAATATTGTCTACATCTAATTTACAAATTTTGGGAATATTATTTACTAGGTCTGTTAATTGATAAGTTCCTTCTTGAATGAGCAGAAATGATTCAATTACTTCTTTAACTAATTCTTGAATTAGCACTGCTGCTTGTGTAGACAGTAGATGTTTTTGATTAACGAGCCAGTAAATAGCTTGATATTCTGGAGACTGACTTGGTGCATTGTCGTCATTATCAATTAACTGAGTTTGCCAATCAGGTTCAAACATCATCCGTAACTGCACACGAATTTCACCAGTCAACAGGGGAATTTGCTGACTTAGACGACGCATATGCCGTTCTAGTCTATCAAATGGTTCTACTGAATGGGTAGCATAAATGATCCTGCCTTCTTCTAAATATATTGTCCAAGATACTGAGTTGCTTAAGACCTGTAAACAAGTGGTATCAGAACAATTAGTTAACTGCCTTAATAATCGCTCAGGAGATAGTTTGCTAAATGTACCAGTATTATTCATATTTTTTACAGTTTTTTTTGGAGAAATTGACTTAGTATTGAGAAAGAGTAAATCTTGAGATTAAATTTGCGTTTCTCTTTAATTTTTCTCTATAAACAATATGTACCTACAAATATTATGTACTTGTTATTAGCTACAGAAATTTATTCTGGCTGCTTTGGTAACTTAATAATATTACTACTGTCAGCAAGAACAAAGGAAAAAACTTGTTAACATTTTTCAACTGTATAGTTATTTTACCTGTATGGTACTAGTCTGTAAATACTCCTTCTATTTTCCATAAAATTCAGTTTTTTGTTGCCATTTTTACATTGTAATGTTTATTTGAATGGCAGAATTAATGAGGATCACTTAGTAGTTTATTAGTTATCCATTTTCCACATAAAATCTTTAAGAACTTAACTTTGATCAATGACTATATTGATTATTATATTCTTAAAGTGCTGGACATAAATTATGGCAGTTCCACCACAACAGCTAAGATTCGCACCCTGATAAATTCGCTTTAACTAAACCATATAGTTATTCAAATTTCCTGAAATAGAGAATTAGGTGAGAATAATTTGGTTAATGAAGATTAAGCTATTTACCGCCAAATACCATAATTGTAGTCGTACTAGTGTTAGAAATTATATACTTTGAGGAAAGGAAATTAAAGCTTTGGACTATAACATAACACAAAAGGTTATGCTGGATACACTAAAACTAGATGAAGTCGTAGAGTTTGCAGAAAACCCGGAACCCCGTTGTCCTTGCGTGCTATTGCTAGATACATCTGGCTCGATGCAAGGAGAACGGATAGAGGCTTTAAATCAAGGCTTGCTGAGTTTCAAGGATGAACTAGTTAAAAATTCCTTAGCAGCCAGGAGAGTAGAGGTAGCGATTATTACATTTGATAGTCATGTCAACGTAGTGCAAGACTTTGTCACCGCGGACCAATTCAACCCACCCATTCTAACAGCCCAGGGACTAACGACAATGGGCGCGGGAATTCATAAATCATTAGAAATAATTCAAGAACGTAAATCGCAGTATCGTGCTAATGGCATTGCGTACTATCGTCCGTGGGTATTTATGATTACTGATGGTGAGCCACAAGGTGAGTTAGATCATGTGATTGAGCAAGCAGTGCAGCGGCTACAAGGAGATGAAGCAAATAAGCGCGTCGCATTTTTTACCGTAGGTGTAGATAATGCCAATATGATGCGGTTAAATCAAATAGCTGTGCGTACCCCTTTGAAACTCCAGGGATTAAACTTTATCGAAATGTTCGTTTGGCTTTCGGCTAGTATGTCAGCTGTTTCTCATTCTAAAGTAGATGAGCAAGTAGCACTACCACCAATTGGTTGGGGGTCTGTTTAACAGTTAACAGTTAACAGTTAACAGTTGACAGTTACCAGTTAAATTGCTGGGAAAAATTCCCCATCAATTGGCAAAAATGCTGAGGTAGTGGTTTTTGATCACCCACCTTGAAACTGATAACTTTTTACTTTAGCTGTGAGAGCAAATTTATGAACACACCAAAACAGACTTCTCAATGGCGGATAGTAGCCGCTTCTGTATGTGGTACTAGCCACGTCAAAAGCAAACAGTTGTGTCAGGATGCTCACCATTGGCAAATATTGCCAGATAACGTGTTAGTAGTAGCGACAGCAGATGGTGCAGGTTCTGCAACTTTGGGAAAGGTGGGAGCAATGATTGCTGTAGAAACAGCGATAGACCATCTCTCAAACAATCAAGACATGATCCGCAAGAGTATTGCGGATGATGGTTTGTTGCGTGGACTGCTGACGGATGCCATATTAGCAGCTAAAAAAGCTGTAGAAGATGAGGCAAATGTCTGCAATCATCAGCCTCATGACTTAGCAACTACCTTAATTATTGCGATCGCCACACCAGAAGTTGTAGCCGTAGGTCAAATAGGTGATGGTTTAGCTGTAGCCAAAGATCAGACGGGTAATCTGCTGGCACTTACCATACCTAATAACGGTGAATACATTAATGAAACTACTTTTTTGACTTCACCAGATGCAGTAGATACCGCCCAAATAAGAATATTGCGCCAAACAATAGTCAATATAGGCGTTCTCACCGATGGACTACAAATGCTGGCGTTAAATATGGTTGTCGGTGAACCTCACAAACCATTCTTTTTTCCCTTATTCGAGTTTGTAGCGAATGCGGAGGATAAGATTATGGCCAAAGATCAGTTGGTGAGGTTTTTATGCTCTGAGCGGATTACTCAACGCACGGATGATGATTTGACCTTAGTCTTAGCAGCATTCAGCCACTCATAAGCAATATCTGTCAAAATAACCTCTATCAATCCTAACTCTACCATGCAGGTAATACGTTGTTTTCCCAAGCCAGAACTTCTCGATCTCACCGTTAATTTAGGGCGTGGTGGAGAAGCTTGTGTATATGCAGTGCCATCAGATGAAAATTTAGTGGCAAAAATTTATCACAAGCCAGTTGTCACCCATGCTCAAAAACTTCAGGTGATGCTTGCCAAACCGCCTGAAAACCCTACAGCTAATTTAGGGCATATTTCCATTGCTTGGCCACGAGAGTTATTACAAGCAGCAGATGGTAGTGGGAGCATAATCGGCTTTTTAATGCCCCGCATTCGCAAGATGCGGCCGATTATGGACTTTTACAATCCTGGAAACCGTCGCCAAAACTGCCCCTTATTCAATTATCAGTATTTACTCAGGACTGCTCGCAATTTAGCCGCAGCTTTTGCCGCTTTGCACGCTAGTCAATACTGTATTGGCGATGTGAATGAGTCGAATATTCTAGTGAGTGATACCGCCTTAATCACCTTGGTAGATACAGACTCATTCCAAGTACGTGACTCAGAACAGAATATTGTCTATCGTTGTCCAGTCGGTAAACCAGAATATACTCCACCAGAATTACAGAATAAAACTTTCGCTCAGTACGATCGCAACAGTTCCCATGATGTATTTGGATTAGCAGTACTGATATTTCAATTGTTAATGGAAGGGACTCACCCATTTTCAGGGATTTTTCAAGGTGTATTTGACCCCCCTGCCTATGAAGCTAGGATAGTTGATGGTCATTTTACATATTGTCAAAAACGGCAAGTTCCCTATCGGCCAACCCCCGTTTCACCCCCTTGGGAAATGCTTCATCCTAGTTTAAGGGATTTGTTTGTCCGTTGTTTTGAAGATGGCCATCACAATCCCCAATTGCGACCTAGCGCTCAAACCTGGTTCTCAGCAATAGCTGTGGCAGAAGAAAATCTTGTTACTTGTACTATAAATTCTCAGCATCTTTATAATAATCACCTGAAGCAATGTCCTTGGTGTGAACGTGCTTTGCGATTAGGTGGACGCGATCCTTTTCCATCACTGGAAGCGATCGCTTCGAGAGAACATCTGCAACCGCGCCGAAAACCCAAAAAGCGCCACACACACACTCCTCGATTCCGAAAACCAGTTACAGTCGGCTCTTCAGTACACCATTGGCAACCAATATTTACTCAAAACTTTTCTACAGTTCAACCTCCCAAAAATTCAAAAAAATCCAAATTCTACACAGTTATGTTTTGTCTTTTGGGTTTTGGTTTGTTGGGATATTTAGACGTAATGATTAAATTTACTCGTCCATTTGTTTCTCAAAATCCTTACACTCAACAAACGTTGATGTCTCGCCAAGAAAATAATACTGATTTAGTAGATCAAAGTCTGACTTTTGAAGATTACTATGAGCGAGGTAACATGGATTATCAAAAACGAGAATATGAGCAAGCCATTGATAATTTTAGCCAAGGCATCAAAAAAAATCCTAATTACGCAAAATTATTTATTAATCGAGGTAATGCCCGCTACAATATCAATGATTTTGAAGGAGCATTAGCAGACTATAACCAGGCTCTTAAAATTAATCCTCAGGAAGTAAAAGCACTTGTGAACCGAGGTAATGCCTATTATATGCTTGCCGACTATAGTAATGATCCTGATCAAGAGTATAAGAAAGCTATCAATAACTTTAATACTGCTCTTAACCTGAATAGTCATGATACTGAAGCTTATATTAGACGGGGTATAGTTCGTTCTCAAATTGCTAAATATAGCAATAATTCCCAACAAGAATATCAAAAATCAATTGCGGATTTTACTCAAGCTATCAAACTTAATTTATCTAAAGCAGAAGCTTATTTTCAAAGAGGTCTTGCCCGTTATCAATTTGCTCAATATAGCAGCAATTATGCACAAGAATATAAACAGGCAATTAGTGATTTTACCCAAGCCATAAATATCAATCCTCATATGGCAAAAGTGTATCTCAAGCGAGGGATGGTGTACTATGAACTAGCACAATATGGAGAAAGTCAAGTTAAAGAAAATCATGCCCAAGCAATTGAAGATTTAGAAAAATCTGCTCAAATGTACCTGCAACAAGAGGATATGGATAATTATCAGCAAGCTCTCAGTAACATTTGCGTGATCGTATCCAAAAAGTGTGATACTTTATTCCAGAGTTCAAATATTTTTGAACAAGTTAATCCCTAGTCTCCAGTTTGTTTAATTACCGTCGATAAATTTGGTCTTGTTGTTAATTAGCTTGTTGCAATTATCTTTTCATCAATCATCAATTAGCAGCTACCAATAGGATCTCTTGTCAAAAAAAATCTCCGCATCATCCTGCCAGGCATAATAATAAGTATTGAACCAGGCGTGATCTTAGATCATTTCATAGTATCTGTATGATAATTAGCATTTTTTGCTGACTCTTCAGGAAAAATCATTCCTTTAGAGGTAGGCAAAATATAATGCTAGTTATTTTTATGTTTATTTGCTTTTATTAATACCAAGGTTAGAAAAAATAGCAGTAGATAGAAAACTCTAAAGCTGATACAGTAAGTCTTTTAGAATCCAAAGCTACACATTTAAAATGGTATAATTTATTAAAGTTGAATTCACAATTAGTATATTCATCAAGCTTTTATATATAAAGTATCTTAATTTACTTTTTCTTCACAATTTATGATCAATTTCCAGTTAAATTGTTTCTATATTCTTGGTAGAGAAAAATAAATATATGAAAATAAATTTTTTCTATATTTATAGTGCATCCTCTTCATCCCGATAACTTAAATAATAACCTACCTGCAAATCTTCGAGGGAATTAATTGCATGAAAGCGGTGATTTTAGCTGGAGGACTGGGTACACGCCTCAGTGAAGAAACTAGTATTAAACCCAAGCCTATGGTTGAAATTGGTGGTAAGCCAATTCTCTGGCACATCATGAAAATTTATTCATCCCACGGGATTAATGAATTTATTATTTGTTGCGGCTACAAAGGTTACATCATCAAGGAGTATTTTGCTAACTACTTCTTACATATGTCAGATGTGACATTTGATATGCGATTTAACCAGATGAGTATACATTCTGGATATGCTGAACCCTGGCGCATCACCTTAGTAAATACAGGTGATAATACAATGACAGGCGGGCGTTTAAAGCGAGTCAAAGAACATATTGGTAACGACACTTTTTGTTTCACTTATGGTGATGGAGTCAGTGATGTAAATATCACAGAATTAATTAAATTTCATCAAGAACAAAAATGTTTAGCAACACTCAGTGCAGTGCAACCAGCAGGAAGATTTGGGGCAATTTCTCTAGGACAAGAACAAACCAAAATTACGAGTTTTCGAGAAAAACCTGAAGGTGATGGTGCTTGGATTAATGGTGGCTATTTTGTTCTGGAACCAGAAGTAATCAACTTTATTACTGATGATGATACTGTTTGGGAAAAAGAGCCATTAGAAAAGTTAGCTGATATGGAACAATTATCGGCTTTTAAACATAATGGTTTTTGGCAACCTATGGATACTTTAAGAGACAAAAACTACTTAGAGGATCTATGGAAAAATAATCAAGCTCCGTGGAAAGTTTGGTAATACTAATTTTGGATTAGGGAAAGATTACTAATGTACGATTTTGCAATTATTGGTGGAGGAATAGTTGGACTTTCTACAGCAATGTCCATAGGAAATCGCTATCCTGACGCACGAATATTAGTACTAGAAAAAGAAAGTCAATGGGCATTTCATCAAACAGGCAATAATAGCGGCGTAATTCATTCGGGAATTTACTACAAACCAGGCAGCTTCAAAGCTAAATTTTGCCGTGATGGTAGTCTATCGATGATAGAATTCTGCCAAAAATATGAAATTGAACATGATATTTGTGGTAAGGTAATTGTGGCCACAGAAGAACAAGAACTACCCAGATTAGAAACTCTCTACAACAGAGGCTTAGAGAACGGAATACCAGTTCAAAAAATCAGTCCTGAAGAGGTTAAAGAAATTGAACCTCATGTCAGTTGTGTAGGTGGAATCCGTGTATTTTCTACAGGAATTGTTAATTACAAACAAGTTTGTTTAAAATACGCTGAAATTATTGAAAATCAAGGTGGAGATTTACGCCTCAATACCAAAGTTTTACAAATTTCTCACAGTGGGAAGAATCAGGTAATTGAAACCAACAAAGGTAGTTTTGAAACTCAATTTGTGATCAATTGTGCCGGATTGCATAGCGATCGCATTGCAAAATTAGGAAAAGCTAACCCCGAAGCCAAAATAGTTCCCTTCCGGGGCGAATATTACGAACTAACCCCAGAAAAGCGCTATTTGGTCAAAACGCTCATTTACCCGGTTCCCAACCCTGATTTCCCCTTTTTGGGTGTCCACTTTACCCGGATGATTGATAACAGTGTCCACGCAGGACCAAATGCAGTTCTCAGTCTCAAACGAGAAGGTTACAAAAAAACCGATTTTGACTTGCGAGATTTTGCCGAAGTAATCACCTATCCTGGTTTCTGGAAACTAGCAGCTAAACACGCTGATGAAGGAATTCAAGAAATCATTCGTTCCTTTAGTAAAGCTGCCTTTGTTAAGAGTTTACAAAAACTAATTCCCGAAGTCCAAGCCGCAGATTTAGTCCCCACCCATGCAGGAGTTCGCGCTCAAGCATTGAAGAGTAATGGTTCCTTAGTAGATGACTTTTTAATCGTCCAAGGCAAAAATTCTATTCATGTTTGCAATGCACCCTCACCCGCAGCAACTTCTTCCTTGGAAATTGGTAAAGCAATTGTGGCGCAAATACCCCAAGAGTCTCTTCTCCTGAAAATGGCAGTAAAAAATTAACTTTTGATAAATTGTTTGGCATCTACCCTAGATTAGCTGGATCTAATCTGAATCTATTTCAGAATAAGTGAATTATAAAATTTTGCTTAATCACTTATTGTTGTCATCGCCATCATCTAGATTTTTATATTCAGCAACTTGACAGTATTCTTGTTATGTACATTGACTCCACACTTCAGCCGATTATACTTGTCTGTGCTGCTGATAATAACTATGCTATGCCCCTAGCGGTTACGGTTCGTTCAGCACTCGCAAATCTTAAAAGTAAGCGCCAAATAGCATTATTTATTCTTGATGGAGGGATTAATAAAACTAACAAAAACAAAATTATTAAATCACTTCAATCAGACCAAGTTGAGATTTCATGGATACAAATAGATGATACGCAGTTAAATAATCTGGTCTTGACTAGGCATCTAACAACTACTTCATATTATCGACTCCTAATTACTAAATTTTTACCACCAGAGTTTGATAAAGCAATTTATCTAGACACCGATATGGTAGTCAAAGGAAATTTAGAGGAGTTATGGAATATTCCTCTAGAAGACAACTATGTATTAGCAGTTCAGGATGATGTTGAACTGTATATATCAATGTCTGATGGATTGAAGAATTACAAAGAAGTCGGAATTAGCCCAGATTTGAAATATTTTAATTCTGGACTTTTAGTAATTAATCTAAAACAATGGCGCAACGAAAACATAGGAGAAAAAGTTCTTGAATACATAACACAGAATAGAGAATATGTCAGAAACGATCAAGATGGGTTGAATGCAGTGCTTGCGGGTAAATGGCAAGAAATTCATCCGCGATGGAATCAAATGCCGAGAATATATGATTATTCATCCTGGAAAGAGAGTCCTTATGCAGAAGATATCTATGAAGAACTTCTCCATCAACCTTACATTATTCACTTTACTAACTCTCCTAAACCTTGGTACGCAGGATTGCAAACAGAATGTAAGCACCCGAAAAAAGATTTATTTTTTCAATATCTTGATATGACATCTTGGTCAGGATGGCGGGATACTGTTTGGAGAAGACTGGTTAGAAAATTGTTGAAAGTAACATCACTAACTACGTCAAAACTCTAAAACATTGTCGTATTAATTCTCATGATTTCTTTGCTTTTGACATAATTGCAAAGATAATTTCGCTGTGAATAAAGCTCCGTGTAATTGAAATAATCAACAAACAGGACATAACAACAATGAAGATATTAGTAACAGGAACAGAAGGATATTTAGGTTCTTTACTGCCTCCTATGTTAATTGCAAGAGGTCACGAAGTTCTCGGCGTAGATACTGGTTTTTATAAAGTTGGTTGGCTATATAACGGAAGTGATATAACAGCTAAAACCCTCAATAAAGATATTCGTAATATTACTCCTGAAGATTTACAGGGTGTGGAAGCAATCGTTCACATGGCGGAACTTTCCAATGATCCTACAGGACAATTAGCACCCAATATTACCTATGAAATTAATCATTTAGGTTCAGTTCGTCTTGCTAATTTAGCCAAAGCAGTAGGGGTACGTCGCTTTGTGTATATGTCTTCATGCAGTGTCTATGGCGTTGCTAGTGAAGATGATGTTACAGAAGAATCACCTGTTAATCCTCAAACAGCATATGCAGAATGCAAAACATTAGTAGAAAGAGATGTCAAACCATTAGCTGATGATGATTTTTCTCCCACCTTTATGCGGAATGCTACCGCTTTTGGTGCTTCTCCTAGAATGCGATTTGATATTGTTTTAAACAACTTATCAGGATTAGCATGGACTACCAAAGAAATTAAAATGACTAGTGATGGTACACCTTGGCGGCCATTAGTTCATGCTTTGGATATTTGTAAAGCCATTGTTTGCGCTTTAGAAGCACCTAGAGATATTGTCCACAATCAAGTCTTTAACGTTGGAGATACAGCAAATAATTATCGGGTTAAAGAAGTCGCAGAAATTATTGCTGATACTTTCCCTGGTTGTAAATTATCTTTTGGTAATAACGGATCAGATAACCGCAGTTATCGAGTATCTTTTGAGAAGATTAACACAATTCTTCCCGGATTTAAGTGTGATTGGAATGCTCAACGCGGTGCTGAACAATTATTTAATTTATTCAGTCAAATTCATATGACTGAAGATACTTTCTTGTTTAGAGGATTTACTCGGTTGAAGCAGTTAGAGTATCTAATTCGTACTCAACAAATTGACCAAGATTTTTTCTGGACTAAAAATTAGATTTAGTTAGAATCAATAATTAAAGTTTCCGAATCAAATTTAATCAAATTTACTTGATTCGGAAGCATCTAATAGACTAGATACAAGATTTTTTTACCCAGCAAGACTCTAGTTACTTAGGATTGATTACCATACCATGAATAAATTACTTACAATTTCTATTCCTACTTATAATCGCTCCGCATTGCTAGACAAACAACTTAATTGGTTAGCAAAATCTATTAAAGGGTTTGAATCTGAATGTGAAATATTAGTTTCTGATAATTGTTCAACAGATAACACTCAATCCATTATTAAAAAATGGCAAAATATTCTTACAAACATCACATTTAGATCAAATAAAAATTCCGAAAATTTGGGCGTAATGCCAAATATTATTTATTGCCTAAGTTCTGCTAAAACCAAATATGTTTGGACAATTGGGGATGATGATCCAATTAAATATGAAGCTGTTAGTTATGTAATAGATAAAATTAAAAAAATTGAGGATCTATCATTATTATTTCTGAATTTTTCTGGTACTAATAAAATTACTGGTGAACCAGTTCATCCACCTACAATAGTTGGTAATCGTTGGTTTGATGCAGATAGTGAAGATGGTAAAGATGATGGAAAAGCAATATTTGAACATTGTTTTGCTAAAAGTGTAGGTGCAGTAATTTTTCTGACTGCTACAGTATATCGTACTGACTTAGTTAAAGGCGCTCTACAAATTTGGCCAGATGCAAGCAGTAATTGGATATCTTTAGCGTATTTAGCAGGATATTGTGCCGCTAATGGCAAGGTTATTGTTACTAAAGAAGTTTACTTAGAATGTATTGTAGGTGTAAGCTACTGGCAAAAAGAGCCACAATCTGCACTATTAATGCAATACAAACACATTCCAGAAGTAATTTTAAAGCTGCGAGAGAATGGATATTCTCAGCAATTTTGTCGTCGGATGATGTTGAAAAACTTCAAAGAAGTAAATTTGAAAGTATTTTTAGGTGCTTTAAGAAGATGGCCTGTACCTGCTATCAAAACAGTAGCTCTTTTTCTAGCTTTAGTCGGGTTATCTGCTTTTGAAATCATGCCAGTCAGAGAATTTAACATAGCAGAAATAAGTGATATTAATAGTCAAGAAATCAGAAATAATGAGTAATAAATTGCTAATTTTAGGTACATTAAAATGTTTAATTACCAGGAAATAATACTATGTTTGATAGTGTAGCAACTAAAATTTCAGCATTAGCAAGTGAATTAGTTTATAGATATAAACTTTGGCAGTATCAAAGTAATTTACCTGTATTGACAGGCAATGATGGCTTGATTGCTGAAACCCTGAAGCGAGAAGGTGTTTACATTACGACACTTGCAGATTTAGGACTACCATCAACTCCAGAAATGTTAGCTTCTGCTAATAATTATGTAACAAGTATGGTAACTCCACGAGATATTCAGGCAGGTTATAAGTTACCGCAAATTTATACAATCACAGATTTACCAGAGTTCTTTACCTGGGGAATTGAAGCCAGACTGCAAAATATTATTGAAAATTATATAGGATTACCTATAGCTTTTCATGGTGTACATTTGCGGAAAGATTTTCCAAATGAGCAGCAATTACAAACGCTGCTATGGCATAAAGATTCTGAAGATCGGCGCATGATTAAAGTCATCATCTATTTAAATGATGTGACAGAAAAACATGGATATTTTGAATATGTATCTCTACCTAATCACCCTTTAGAACAATTTAATTATTATTGGGTTGATTATAAACTTTGGGAATCAAAATATTTAGGAATTAATGATTTCAAATTAAGCAAAATTATTCCTAAATCAGCTTGGAAAGCTTGTCCTGGAAAAGCTGGAACTGTGATTTTCGTAGATACCAGAAATGTTTTACATCATGGTACTTTGCGAACAGAAGAACGTTCAACTTTATTTTTTGTGTACACAGCTAAACCACCGAAACGCCCAGAACTTTGTACACAATATCATGATCATACTTTTGCGAAACCGCAATTAAGTCAACAAATCCAATAAAGTATTTTTTCAAGTTGATAATTAGGACTTTCTTTGTTTAATCTGATTTACTGTAAATACCGTGAATAAATTACTTAGCATCGCCATTCCCACATACAATCGTGCTGTCTTGCTTGATAAACAGTTAACTTGGTTAACTGAATCTATCAAAGGTTTTGAATCTGAATGTGAAATTATTATTTCTGATAACTGTTCAGAAGATAATACACAGGAAATAGTTAAGAAATGGCAGCTATTTTTACCAAATCTAACATTTCATATTAACAAAAATAGCGAAAATGTTGGTGTAATGAAAAATATTGCTTATTGCCTACAAGCTGCAACAAGCAAATATGTTTGGACTGTTAGTGATGATGATATTATCGCTGATAAAACGATATCTTATATCGTCAATACCTTGAAGCAAGAACCAGATTTAGCTTTACTGATATTGAATTTTTCCTGTCGTCATGAAATTACAAGGGAATTATTATATCAACGCTGTTATGAACTTGATCAGGAAAAAGTTGAGCATGATGGTAAAGCAGCATTTGAGCGCTGCATACAGGAAAATCGCTCCGGTGTGCAATTAATGTCTGCTCTAGTATACAAGACAGAATTAGCTCAGGGCGCTCTAAAAAAATGGTCTGATGGTTTGAAAAACTTAGATTACCAGGTTTATTTAACTGGTTTTTGTGCTTTTAATGGCAGCGTTAAAATAACCAAGGATACTTTTTTAGAAAATGCTTTCGGTGCTAGTCATTGGATGGTAAAACCCAAAATATTGCTAAAAATGCAATATATTTATTCACCCGAAATTAATATCAAACTCAAGGAGATAGGATACTCTAAAATATTTTGTAGAAAATTAGTTATTCAGCACTTCACCAATAATAATTGGCGAGTTTTATTTGGTGCTTTTAGAAGATGGCCTATCATGTCCTTCACCACCATGATTCGTTATCTTGGTTTAGTCAGTAAATCATTTTTAGAAAGCAGTGCTGCATACCAGAAAATAGAAGAGATATCTTCACCATTTAGCAGCCTAGAAAATAAAAAAATATCATAAATATCTACGGATATTGTATGGTTAAAGACTTGGGTTATTCTCTTACCAAAGAGTTAAGTTAAAAGGTGATCATCTCAACTTGATTAATTGCTAGTTTTTGCATTAAACCCTCAACAATTTTGTCATCTATGTTATTCACTGAAACTATTCTCAAAGATGCTTTTATTATTGACTTAGAAGAAAAACCAGATCATCGTGGTTTTTTTGCTCGGACATTTTGTGCTGAGGAATTTGCCGCACATGGTTTAAAGCCAACAGTTGCCCAATGTAACCTATCTTTTAATCACAAAAAAGGTACATTGCGGGGAATGCACTATCAAATTCTCCCAGCCGCAGAAACAAAATTAATTCGCTGTATTCAAGGAGCAATTTATGACGTAATTATTGATATGCGTCCCGAATCTCCAACTTATTTGACACATATTGGTGTAGAACTAACTGCGTCAAATCGCCGCGCTTTATATGTACCAGAAATGTTTGCTCATGGCTATCAAGCTTTAACAGATGGTGCAGAAGTTGTTTATCAAGTAGGTGAATTTTACACCCCTGGATATGAGCGTGGCTTGCGTTATGATGATCCGATTTTAGAAATCTCGTGGCCTTTGAGTGTCACAGAAATGTCTGATAAAGATCGGAATTGGCCTTTACTAGAATCTATTTTGATAGGAGTTTAAAATGATTATTGTAGATAAAGCTCTTCAAGCACGGGAAGCATTAGGTAAGCCAGTCAAAGTAGCAATGATTGGTGCGGGTTTTATGGGACGAGGAATAGCTAATCAAATTATTAATTCAGTCCCTGGAATGAAGTTAGTTGCTATCTTCAATCGTCATATAGATACAGCTAAACGAGCTTATTTAGAAGCGGGAATTGAGGATATTCAGGTTGTTACTAATGTAGCTGATTTAGAAGAGGCTATCGCCCAAGACCAATATGCAGTCACCGAAGATGCCATGTTGCTGTGTGAAGCCGAAGGCATAGATGCAATCATTGAAGTCACAGGCACAATTGAATTTGCGGCTCATTTAGTTATGAGTGCGATCGCTCATCAAAAGCATATCATCTTGATGAATGCCGAACTCGACGGTACAATTGGTCCCATCCTCAAAGTCCATGCAGACCGCGCTGGAGTCATCCTCAGCGCCTGTGACGGCGACCAACCAGGGGTAGAAATGAACCTGTATCGCTTCGTCAAAAGCATCGGTTTAACCCCCCTATTGTGCGGCAACATCAAAGGTTTACAAGACCCCTACCGCAACCCCACCACCCAAGAAGGCTTTGCTAAACGCTGGGGTCAAAATCCCGCCATGGTAACAAGCTTTGCGGACGGCACAAAAATTTCTTTTGAGCAAGCAATAGTTGCCAATGCTACAGATATGAAAGTAGCAAAACGGGGGATGTTGGGATATGACTACACCGGTCATGTGGATGAAATGACCAAAATGTATGACGTTGACCAACTCAAAGAATTAGGTGGCATCGTTGATTATGTCGTCGGCACAAAACCTGGTCCAGGAGTGTTTGTTTTTGCCACCCACGACGACCCCAAACAACGCCATTATCTCAACCTCTATAAACTCGGTGAAGGTCCTCTCTACAGCTTCTACACCCCCTATCACCTTTGCCATTTTGAAGTTCCCCTATCAGTAGCGCGTGCAGTCCTGTTCCATGATGCCGTTTTAGCTCCCATAGCCGGACCCGTTGTCGATGTCGTCGCTACTGCTAAAATCGACCTCAAAGCTGGAGAAACTCTTGATGGTATTGGTTATTACATGACCTATGGACAATGTGAAAACTCAGCAATTGTCCAGCAACAAAACTTACTCCCAATGGGGATAGCCGAAGGATGTCGGTTAAAGCGTGATCTTAGCAAAGATCAAGTCCTCACCTACGACGACGTGGAATTGCCAGAAGATAGACTGTGCGACAAACTACGTGCTGAACAAACAACTTATTTTACTCCTGCCAAAACTCTAATACTGGCAAAATAGCTGTTAGTAAATTGATCGCTTAAGGGTTTCCATCACACCCTTAAGCAAAGCCTAGGTTTGTTCAAGATGAGCGAATAGTCAAAATTTTTCCTGATATTCTTATTCAACTGCTGATTCTTATTTACAGATAGTAAAAATTTTAGTTGATAGTATTCACTTAGTTTTTATCTAAGTTAAATGATTTATTGATTAAGTGTAACTTAATTAACTAAAACTCCATCAACAATAAGTAAATCTTCCCTATTTTTTATATTTTCTCAAGGGCATTATCCAAAATCCAAAATTTCAACAACCTCCTCAAGAAGGGTTTAGTATCAACCTAAGACTGGTATAAACATATCGGTACAAACTTGTTAATTAACCCTCAATTTAATCAACATTGCAATATAAGGCATCATCCATGAAAATTGCTCTCGTCCATGATTACTTAACCCAGCGCGGTGGGGCAGAGCGTGTGTTTGAATTGCTTTGTAAACGCTACCCGGAAGCCGATATTTTTACCTCTTTATACGAGCCGCAAAAAACTATTGATTTAGGTGAGCGTATCGTTAATACAACATTTTTGCAAAAAATTCCTGGTGCAGCTAAAAATTTCCGCTTGATGGCTCCTCTGTACTTTCCTGCTTTTCGGGCTTTGGATTTACAAGACTACGATCTTATTATCAGTAGTAGCACCAGTTTTGCTAAAGCAGTTAAGAAAAAACCACAAGCACGTCATATTTGTTTTTGTCATAATGTTACCCGATTCTTATGGGATACAGAAACTTATTTACGAGAGTATGGAGACTATCGCTACTTTGCTCCCTTAATTGAAAAAGTCTTTCAAATGATGAGAAATGTAGACCTGAAATATTCTCAGGAACCCGACCTCTACATTGCTAATTCCAGTGTTGTTGCCCGACGTATCCAAGAAATTTACGGGAAAAACGCACTTGTAATTAACTATCCAATTGATACAAGTAATTTTGTATTTTCAGATACGAAAGATGAATACTACTTGGCATCTGCCCGGATGATAAGTTATAAACGTCTTGATATCATAGTCGAAGCTTTTAATTGGTTAGGGTGGAATTTATTAATATCAGGTGATGGACCAGAACTAGAACGGTTAAAATCCAAGGCATTAAGCAATATAGAGTTCTTAGGTCATGTTACTGATGGAAAACGTAAAGACTTATTTTCTAGAGCTAAGTCTATTATTGTTGCAGCTTTAGAAGACTATGGATTAGTTCCAGTAGAAGCAAATGCTAGTGGAACTCCAGTAATTGCCTATGGAGCCGGTGGGGTATTAGATACTCAAATACCTGGTCAAACCGGAGTTTTTTTTAAGAGGCAAACACCCGATTCTTTACAAGCCGCATTACTAGAAGCTCAAGGAATATCTTGGAATTACGAAAAAATTCGTAATCACGCTGTCAATAATTTTTCAGAACAAGCCTTCTTTAGTAAGGTTGAGCAAATCATTGATCAATCTGCTCATATGTATCACTCATTCATTTGATTTGTTAACTGTACCCCTCAGGGGAAGCCATCTCACAGAGAAGGATAATAAACGTGGTTCAAACTAGCCTAAATCCCCATATAAATTCAGTAGTAGAAACAGAACCTGGCTACGGACAAATGCTTACTATATTTGTGCGGAGATTTCCCTGGTTTTTGTTAGTATTTCTCAGTTCTACGGCTCTTGCAGGCATCATAACTTTGAAGACAAATCCTAACTTCAAAAGTACAATGCAACTACTCATAGAACCTAATTATCAAGGTAAAAAGGAAGGAGGTGGAGTAGAAAATCAGTTTACTGACACTAGTGTTGTTATAGACACTGCAACCCAGCTGAATCTAATGCAGAGTTCTGGACTCATCCAAAAAGCAGTAGATAAACTTAAATCAGACTATCCGAATATCACTACCAAAGAAATCAAAACCTCCTTAGTTTTAACTCAAATTAAGACTAAAGATGATAATGTTGCCACTAAAATCTTTCAAGTTGATTATACAGGTAGCAATCCAGAAAAAACCCAAAAAGTGCTGACTGCCATTCGGCAAGTTTATGTAGAATACAACAAACAACAGCAAGATGTACGCTTACAGAAAGGCTTACAAGTTATTAGAGAACAGTTAAGAAAAGCCAGTGATGAAGTAAATGCATCTGAATCCAATCTCCAGCGTTTTCGGAGAAACCAAAACTTAATTGATCCAGAATTACAAGCTAAAGCACTTGAGGAAACTTTAAATAATATTCAGAAAGAGCGGCAGACCACTCGTTCTCAATATGAAGAGGCTTTAGCTCGGCAAAAATCTTTGGAAGAACAACTGAATCGTTCTCCACAAAATGCTTTAGTATCTTCCCGTTTGAGTCAGTCTACTCGCTACCAAGGCTTACTCAATGAAATCCAAAAAACAGAATTAGCTTTAGCACAGGAACGCTTACGCTTTACAGATGATACTCCTAGTGTGCAGAAGCTGACCGAACAACTTCAAAGTCAAAAAGAACTATTAAGAAAAGAAGTTAGTAGAACTTTAGGTGGACAGTCTACTAGTGTATTTAGTTCTAGAGAAACTTTACTTGAACAAGGGCAGCTTGGTCAAATTGACCTGAACCTGACTGGCCAGTTAGTAGATAACCAAACCAATATAGTGGCTTTAAGTGCGCGTGATCAAACCTTAGCGCAAAAAGAGAACGAACTGCGATCGCAACTTAAACGCTTTCCCTCTCTGTTAGCTTACTATAATCGCATACTTCCACAATTACAATTTAGCCGAGAAAGAATGGAGCAATTGCTCAGAGCAGAACAGCAATTGCGGCAGGAACTTTCCAAAGGTGGGTTTAATTGGGAAGTGGTGGAAGAACCACAAAAAGGGATGCTTACTGGTCCTTTCCTCCAACAGAATCTTTTGTTAGGTGCAGTAGTTGGATTAATGTTAGGCGGTATTGCTGCCTTTATTCGAGAAGCATCTGATGATTCATTACATACTACTGCTGAACTGGAAAAACAATTCTCCTTGCCATTATTAGGAACAACACCCAAATTACCAGCAGCTAAACCCAGAGAATCAGTGATCA
Source organism: Anabaena sp. PCC 7108 (assembly GCF_000332135.1). NCBI lineage: Bacteria > Bacillati > Cyanobacteriota > Cyanophyceae > Nostocales > Nostocaceae > Anabaena > Anabaena sp. PCC 7108. Next base: position 239,636 of record NZ_KB235896.1, on the reverse strand, counting down.
AATTGCCTTTTGGTAAGCCAGAAGTTCTGGCACCCTGGACAATTCAAGTGCTACAATCCCCACCTCGTTGGGAATCACTAGATCTGATTTATAAAAATATAGAACTTCTCAATACTGTATCTGACTTGAGGTCGTTGATGGTGACATCAGCATTGCCGGATGATGGTAAGTCAGCTTTGGCATTGGGTCTGGCTATGAGTGCAGCTCGATTACACAAAAAGGTACTACTCATTGATGCTAATTTACGCGCTCCCAGTTTGCATCAACAGTTAAACCTTCCTAATGAACAAGGGCTTTCCACTCTACTAGCTAGTGATGTCAATATCCCCAATCAGATTGGAGTTCAATACTCAGGCTCATCCTACATCGACATTTTGACTGCTGGACCCATACCTCTTGACTCAGCTAATCTTTTGAGTTCTCCACGCATGATACAGTTGATGGCAGCATTTGAAGAGAATTATGATTTGGTACTCATCGATGCTCCACCAGTTCTAGGTTTAGTGGATGCCATGCTTGCCGCATCATCTTGTCGCAGCGTAATTATGGTAGCAAGCATTGGTAAAGTCACACGGACTCAACTTACTCAAGCTACAGCTATGTTAAGCAAGTTAAATCTAATTGGGGTTGTGGCTAATGGAGTATCCAACTCTGACAGTGCTTATGTCCCTTATGTCAAGCAACAACAATTGGCGCTACAGCAAATTGTGGAAAAATAGCTAAGTAGCTTGGCGCAATTAAATATGAAACCTCTCTGGTAAACCTCTCACGCCAGTTTCTACAACGGGGGGGGAACCCCAGCAACGCACTGGCTCCCCTACTCCTCTCCTTTCAGGAGGAACATATGGACTCCCCCTGAAAGGTGGAGAGGGAAAAGGAATAACTTAGGACTTACGCACTGTACGAATCTGCCATGATGTAAATGAACGAAATTGCGTCGTTTTCGCTTTTGGGAATAACTTATTGAGTAAGGTGCGTCAGATAGAGAGAATCTGTTTTTTGTGAAAATATCGTGTCTGACGTGGCTGGTGAGCTTGCCGAACCACACCCTACAAGAAATATAATTCAGATTACATATTTGAGGAATTTTGTCAATACGTAAGTCTTATGTGATTTAAACTTCACCGGTAAAGGCAGAGGGCAGGAGGCAGGAGGCAGAAGGAATGTCTCCTCTGCCCACGACTGAAAGGAGTAAGGGTATGAAGCCCCTCCCAAATCGAAAATTTGGGAGCTTCCGATTGGGAGGGGTCACAATCCCTTTCCAATTGGTTCCTTCTGCCCTCTGCCCTCTGCCTCCTGCCTTCTTGAACAAAATAGTGCTGAGTAAAAAAGTAAAATTAATAGTCATCAGCACTCCTGAATATTTTGTTGATTAACTCATTCCTCAGTTTGATTAGTGCTTTCAATCAAAACTGGATCAAAAGGGTAGAGTCTAGAGAAAAATTATATCTTTCTCTACTTCTGCCCTATTCTATTGTTAATATTTAGAATCTTACCGCAGGTCAAAATCAAGAATAAACAATTCAATAAATATATTATATAGCATTTCCAAATCTAATGAAGTACACACCAATTTATTCCCTAGTACCTCAAGAGCAGGGGAACTGCTATATAAGCTTTTCAGTAATTTCTCATGGTTTTTTAGTTTACATCACTGTGTACTATTTATATTTTTTGTATTCTTTGCTATAGTATGATTAATCATGTTTTCAAACAAAAGAATATAGTGTATTCTGTTTCATTATCCAGTCAGTAAATTTATCATAGCTTAATATTTTGTCCAAAATCTCAACTTTATTTAAAGAGTAAATAAAGAATTTATTTAAGCATTAGTTATTTCTAGTGATTACTATATTCTAGAAATTGAAGACAAAACTCAAGGCTGAAAGGATAAAAATCAACAGGTTTTGTGATAGTTGTCTAAAAATTAAGCAACTGGAAGTAAATTGATGTCGTGATGAGGGGGCAATTAACCTCTACAAACCCCCAGATATAGCAGGTGACTCTTAACAGTACTAAAACTCTTTTGTTGTCTAAGTTTTAGCATTGGTAGATGTCCTAACCGCCTTGTCCATTGCTATAAAATACCAAGTGCGATAACACCTCTATCTTAATTGCTGCTCGCTTAACTCTTATTATTGCTTTCTGTACATCTTCACACCTACAAAATTAAGCCAGGTGCTTGCTGATAAGACAGGTTTTGATAACTTGTTTTTACCTTGATTTATCTTCAGCTTTTTAGAGCAACAACAAGATTGGCATCGCAATATTTGGCATTCCTCGCCTGAGATATAAAATCAGTAATTTGCTACTGTATACATTCAAAGAAATATGACAACATCAATCATTCCCAATTTACAAAGTAACTGCACCATACCCCAACACCATCAAAATTATCACTCTCAATACTGCACACTTCAATGGCGTAGAGGCCAGTTATTAGTAAAGTTGCCTAGAAACCTAGAACAACCATATCTACCTTCACTAGAGAACAAACAATTATTGGTAGAGTGTTTAAAACATTCTCCAGTTAGTTTGGTGAGTATAGATCCAAAACTAGGTGATACTTCACTACGATTTTGGGCAGAGGCCTGTCAACAGGCTAAAAAGCCAATATTCCTCAGCATACCTCCTAGTCAGAAATTGCCTAAACAAGGTCAACAAATGTTGAGGACTATACAAAGACTAATTGACTGGGTTTTGGCTTTTTTTGTCCTGTTATTAGTTAGCCCTCTGATACTAGTATTGTCCGTACTTATGCAAATTTACTCCCCTGGCGTATTATTTTCTTATGAATGGCATATTGGTGAGAGAGGTAAACTTTTTCAACTGATTAAATTTTGTACAAATGGAAAACATAATATCACATTTTTAGGTTTTTTGATGTGTAGCTATGGTCTAAATAATTTACCAAAATTATTTAATGTACTGCGTGGTGACATAAGTTTAATAGGCTCTCATTGTTGGGCTTTAACAGATGCAGTTCAGCTAAATCTTGAAGATGAAAAACAGCTAAATCAGTTGTCAGTAATGACGAATCGATGGTAAATACATGGTCAAAATGCGAATCTGTTGCATTTACATAGACAAACACTGTGATTTACCTATAGCATTTGAATTTTAAAGGATATAATTATTAGCCTAAGTGCGGTAGTTGTAGATTTGATTTACCGCACTGAAGCTAGAAACAAAATCGGTTGCATCTTAATCTATGGGACACTTCTTGATTTGACAAAATACTGCTAAAAAAATACCGATGAATCTTCAAATTTTTCATCCGCTTCGTAATCTGCTTAATACTAGTAAATTCTGGAGAGAAAATCATTTAATTTTGCGAGAGTTTAAACACTTTCGTCGCATTACCATACTTGCCCTAATTTTTACATTTTTGGCTGCCACATTTGAAGGTATTAGCATTGGTTTTTTGCTCTCGTTTTTGCAAAATCTAACGAATCCTAATTCCCAACCAATTCAAATAGGAATAGGCTGGTTTGATCATTACATATTGGGAATTCATACATCAGCAGTTAGCCGCTTATATCGCGTATCTTTTCTAATTTTATTGAGTACTTGGATACGTGCAGCCTTTAACTACTTTTCTCAAATATACACAGAATTTTGTCAATTATATCTTGGAGATCGCTTACGCAAACAAATTTTTGAGCAATTACAATCTTTATCTCTTAGTTATTTTAGCACTACTCGTTCTGGGGAAATAGTTAATACCATTACTACAGAAATTGAGAGGATTCGACAGGGTTTTAGTGGTGGAGCATTTTTATTTACTAGAAGCTTGACGGTTATTGTTTACTTAAGTACAATGGTGTTGCTTTCATGGCAACTGACGCTAATTGCAGTATTTTTGTTCACGCTGTTAGCTGTCGGCTTATCAACTCTCAATGCCAGAGTGCGAGAATCTAGTTTTGGTACATCAGTTGCTAATGGTAATTTTACATCAACAGCCCTAGAATTTATCAATGGCATTCGCACTGTTCATGCCTCTGGTACTCAAGAATTAGAGCGTCAGCGTTACTACAAAGCGAGTAATCAAATAGTCAGTAGTTCAACTAAAGTTATTTTAACTTGGACATTGGTAAAACCAATTGCTGAAAGCGCAGCTACTACTGTGCTGGTAGGTATGATTATTTTGGCTTTTAGTAGCTTTGTGGTTAATGGTGCTTTACAAGTTAGTTCTTTGCTCACCTTTTTCTTTGTACTATTTCGGCTCGTACCATTCATTCAAGATATTAATGGCACAAGAGCATTTCTCAGCACTCTCCAAGGTTCAGCCGAAAATATTAAAACCTTGTTAAAAAGTGAGGATAAAACCTACTTTCAAAACGGCACAATTGAATTTACAGGTTTTAAAAGATCAATTGATTTAGTCTCAGTGGATTTTGGCTATAGTCAGAATCAACGCGTGCTGCATAATATCACTCTGACAATTGAACGAGGCAAAATGACCGCCTTAGTCGGTGCGTCTGGTGCTGGTAAAACCACAATTGCCGATTTAATTCCTCGGTTTTATGATGCTACAGATGGCTATATTTACATTGATGAAGTTGATGTGCGACAATTTGAAATTAACTCTCTCCGCCGCAAAATAGCGGTTGTTAGTCAGGATACTTTTATCTTTAACACTTCTATTTGGAACAATATTGCCTATGGTATACCAGAGGCAACAGAAGCGGAAATTAAAGAAGCGGCTCGATTGGCAAATGCACAAGAATTTATTTTAGAAATGCCAGAAGGGTTTGATACACAATTGGGAGATAGAGGTATTCGGTTATCTGGGGGACAAAGACAGCGACTTGCTATTGCGCGTGCTTTATTGCGTAACCCGGAGATTTTGATTTTAGATGAAGCAACTAGTGCTTTGGATTCTGTGTCTGAGCGATTAATTCAGGATTCATTAGAAAAGCTTGCTGTTGGTCGAACTGTGATTGCAATTGCTCACCGTCTTTCTACAATTGCTAAAGCTGATAAAGTAGTAGTTTTAGAACAAGGACGAATAGTAGAACAGGGTAAATATCAAGAGCTTTTGGAACAGCAAGGTAAGCTTTGGCAATATCACCAAATGCAGTATGAATTAGGTCAGTCTAAATAGGTTTTAAGGGTGTAATTAACAATATTAAATCAAAATCTAAATTACACCTGATTACACCTGATTACACCTGGAATAGTATTGTTTTAAGTCGGTAGGGTTTTTGGGAGGAACAATGGTTAACATAGGCTATCATTCGGCAAAACTTCAAGGAAAATTAAATTGCTTTATATACACAAAAGCAATTAATAATATTGTTAATTTTCCACTTTATCAACATCGAAAACTTAACATCAATGTCTATTCCTTCTCTTGTCAACGGGACTTAGCTACCCAAGTAGCAAATATTCGCTCATTTATTCGTCATGTTGGTATTCCTAACAAATTCACTGTGATTTCTGATGGTAGCTATTCATCAAATTCTAGTAGTATTTTATGTAAGATACATTCCTGTGTTGATGTTGTTGAATGGAAAGATTTAGCAACAGGTGATATTCCTCAATATATTTGGGATTATGCACTTTATCATCCTCAAAAATCAGTTATGGCAATGTGGAGAAGAATGGCAGTATTGATGTCACTTCCAATCGAACAGCCGACTATTTACACCGATGCCGATATTTTATTTTTCCCAGGTGCTGATGAAATTATTAATTTATGTCAGTCAGATGATAGTTTACCTTGGTATTTACCTGATTGTCTAGCTTCATTGGACGAGCGAATACTTTTACATGATCATGAAAAAATCAACCCAGTAAATGCAGGATTTTTCTTGCTTAAAAAGCAAATAGATTGGCTAAGTTCATTAAATCGCGTTGCCGAATTAGTAGATTCACCAATATATTTTACAGATCAAACTGTAGTTCACCTAGCTATGCATATTGCCCAAGCGAAGCCACTTAATCGAGAGAAGTTTGTTTTAAGTGTTGATGACCAATTTAGTTATTCAGACAAGTTTGATAAGCAAAAAATTGCTTTAAGACATTATGTTAATGATGTCCGACATAGATTTTGGTTAAACTTGGGAAATTAAGTTCTTGAATAATAAAAATAATGTTTGGTTCGCTAATATCTTTGCTCTAGAAGGTTTTCTCAAAAACTTGATTTTATTTAGTAGTGAGTAAATTCAATATGAATCATACATTAGTAGCCGAAAAGATGCTCTACCAATGCTCTGCTGCTGATATTAGAGGAGGTGGTGGATTAGAAACTTACATATCTTCTTTGGTAAATTCGCCAATTCATGGGGTAAGCAATCGCCATATTAATTCTTTCAAAAATTTAGACCAAGGTCAATGTAAGTTACTCCACCTTCATGATCCAGAATTTTTAGCAGAAGTAAGTGGCGAATGTCCAGCAGTATTTACACTACATAATCACTCTAGCTACTGTCCAAGTGGCACAAAATATTTAGCAAATCGCCAACAAAAATGTAATCGCAATATGCACCCCTTGGGCTGTACTTGGGGACATTTGGTAGATGGTTGTGGTAGTCGCAGACCGCAAAAGATATTTCAGGGTTTGCAGAATAGTAATAATTTTCTTAATACTGCCAAAAAAATTAAGATTCCTGTAATTGCTAATAGTAATTTTGTGCGGGAACAGATTATTAGTAATGGGTTATCACCCCATCAAGTAGTTACACTACATTGTGGTGTACAACGGCCTAAATATCCTACTGCATCTTTAAGTAAAGAGATTCATCAAAATCAGCGAATTTTGTTTGTGGGTCGAATTGTTCCTGATAAAGGAATTGAATGGTTGCTAAAAGCTTTAGCCAAGACTAAATCTCACATTCATCTTGATATAGCTGGTGAAGGTTGGATTAAAAATGACATGGAAAAATTAGCCGAAAGAATGGGTTTGAACAATCGCATTATTTGGCATGGTTGGTGTCATAAAGAAAAACTAGAAACACTTTATCAACATTGTTTAGCTGTAGTTTTTCCTAGTCTTTGGCCAGAACCTGCTGGTCTAGTAACTTTAGAAGCTTATGCTCGGTATCGTCCTATAATTGCCAGTGCTGTTGGCGGAATTCCTGAATATGTGCAAGATGGTCAAACAGGAATCCTTATCCCAGCTAATCATATTCAAAAATTGGCAGATGCCATCAACGAACTAGCTACAAACTATCATAAAAGCCGATTAATGGGTGAACAAGGTCGGCATTGGTTTGAGCAAGAATTTACTCTTGATATTCACATTCAGCGATTAGAAAAAATCTACACCAAAACTATTGCTGATTTTCAATCTTTTTAAGACTAAAGATGAAAAAATAACGAATTGTAATTATGTCTATCAATGCTAAATTAGCCGAACCTCTAGTCAGCGTCATCATTCCTACTTATAATCGTCTAGATTACTTAAAGCAGGCAATCTCTAGCGCGGTTCAACAGACTTATCAAAATATTGAAATTATCGTTTCTGATAACTGTAGTCCCGAAAATCCTCAATCTCTGATTGAATCCTTCCAAGATTCACGCATCAAATTTTGGCGACACCAACAAAATATTGGTATGTTGGCTAATCAACTAAGTGCTTTCAAAATGGCACAAGGTAAATATGTTGCGAGTCTTCATGATGATGATATGTGGAATGAAGATTTTTTAGCCAAACTTGTACCACCTCTAGAAGCAAACTCTGATGTAATTCTGGCTTTTTGTGATCAATATATTATAGATTCACAGAGCATAATTAATCATGCTGCTACTGTTGAAAATAGCAAAGCTTTCAAGCGAGATACCTTGGAAAAAGGAGTGCATAAATCTTTTAATAAAATTGGGTTAATAGATAAAAGCATAGGGACTGCTGTTGCTTGTGTGATTCGTAATCATATTATTGATTGGGATAATATTCCTGCTGAAGTTGGTGGTATGTGGGATTTGTATTTAACATACCTTTCTTGTATTTCAGGATATGGAGTTTATTATTGTCCCGAAAAATTGACGCGATATCGTATTCATGAACAAAGTGATACGATGCTCAGTGGTGGTCGAGATGTTCAAGCGAAAATCCGTAAGGCTACAAGTGAATTGTTTTGTTACCAACAATTTATGGAAGATCCTCAGCTTCGGGAATTCAAATCTTACTTTGAACAAAAATGGTTAGAATCTCATACGACTTTGGGAATTGGCTTAATGCGAAATAAGCAGACAGTAGAAGCCCGTTCTTATCTTTGGAAAGCCATGAAAGCACAAAAAATTAATTTGCGAACTCTGGCATCACTAACTATCAGTTTTAGTCCTCAAGCTTTAGCGAATCAATTACTAGAAATAGCCAACTCATAGAGTTAGCAATTCATTTAAAAATGAGGTGATATGTGAGAATTTGTATTGTAACCCACAAAATTAAAAAGGGTGATGGTCAGGGACGAGTAAACTATGAAGTGGTTAAAGAAGCGATTCGTCGCGGTCATCATCTGACATTATTGGCAAGTGAAATATCACCAGAGCTAGAAAAAAATAGCTTGGTAAATTGGGTTTCTATCCCCGTTAAAGGATATCCTACGGAATTTCTAAAAAATTTCATATTTGCCAAAAAAAGCAGCGATTGGTTGGGTAAACATGGTCAAGAAGTTGATTTAATTAAAGTCAATGGTGCTATTACTATGGGCGCTGCTGATGTCAATGCAGTACATTTTGTCCATAGTTCGTGGTGGCGATCGCCTGTCCATATTTCTCGTAACCGTCGAGATGCTTATGGGCTATACCAATGGCTCTATACAGCCATAAATTCCTATTGGGAAAAACGAGCTTTCCAAAAAGCCAAAATCGTCGTAGCCGTATCGGAAAAAGTAGCCCAAGAATTAGTCAGCATTGGTGTACCTCGTTCAACAATTCGGGTAATTGTGAATGGTGTTGACTTGCAAGAATTTGCTCCTGGTGAGGCTGGGCGGCAAAAATTAGGTTTACCAGAAAATGTCTCGTTAGCATTGTTTGCTGGAGACATCCGCACACCCAGAAAGAACTTAGATACTGTACTGCAAGCCTTGGTAAAAGTTACCAATTTACATTTAGCAGTGGTAGGAAGTACAGAAGGTAGCCCCTTTCCGCAGCTAACAGCCGAACTAGGCTTAACTGAACGGGTGCATTTTCTGGGATATCGCCGTGACATTGCCGATATTATGCGGGCGGTGGATTTATTTGTGTTTCCATCCCGTTACGAAGCCTGTACCCTCGTATTGTTAGAGGCACTTTCCTCTGGACTACCCGTAATTACTGCCACCGCAACCGGAGGTGCAGAGTTAGTGACACCAGAATGTGGGATCGTTTTGCCCAACTCAGACGACATTGAGGCTTTAGCAGCAGCATTATTGTCTTTACTAAGTGAACCGTCACAAATGCAGCAAATGGGTGTAAAAGCGCGGACTGTAGCTGAACAACATAGCTGGATGACTATGGCGCAAACATATCTGAATCTATTTGAGGAGTTAATTGAGAATGAAGAACACAGTTCTCATCCCCACCTATCGCCGTCCCCTAGATTTATCGCGCTGCCTTCTGGCGCTACAGGCACAAACTAAACCTGTTGATCAAGCGATCGCTATTGTCCGGGATACAGATACAGAAACTTGGCAATTTCTAGACCAATTCAACCCCCAAAACCTACCTTTGCAAATCGTCACAGTCACACAATCAGGAGTAGTTGCCGCCCTCAATGCCGGACTGGCAGAGGTAAAAGGAGATATTGTTTCCATTACTGATGATGATGCTGCACCCCACCCAGATTGGTTAGAGAAAATTACTGCCCACTTTGCCGCAGATAGTTGCATTGGTGCTGTGGGTGGGCGTGATTGGGTACATCACGGCAGCAAACTAGAAGACGAATCCCGACCAGTAGTTGGTCGGTTACAGTGGTTTGGGCGTGTAATTGGCAATCATCATTTAGGTGTTGGTATACCTCGTGAAGTCGATGTTCTCAAAGGTGTAAACATGAGTTTTCGACAACAAGCCATTCAAACATTACGTTTTGATGAGCGGATGCGAGGAACAGGGGCGCAGGTACATTTTGAAATGGCATTTACCCTCACCCTAAAACGAGCAGGTTGGAAAATTATTTATGATCCTCAAGTTGCCGTAGATCATTATCCAGCCCAACGTTTTGATGAAGACCAGCGGCGAAACTTTAATGAAACAGCCTTAATTAATTTAGTTCATAATGAAACCCTAGTTTTACTAGAGCATTTGCCCCCGATTCGTCGGGCGATCTTTTTGTTCTGGGCATTATTAGTAGGAACTAGAGATAGTTTAGGTCTAATCCAATCGCTGCGACTTTTTCCCAGCCAAAGAGAACTTGTGGGTAAAAAGTTGCTCGCATCTTGGCGTGGGCGTTGGCAAGGATGGCAGACATATCAGGGACTGGGGATTGGGAACTGGGGATGATTGAGGCTGACGTGGGGACGAGGGGACACGGAGACGAGGGGACACGGAGACGCGGAGATGTGGGGACGCGGGGACGCGGAGATTTTTTTTGATAAGTGATTAGTCGGACAGGTCTATTAGAACAACTTTCACCCATGACCAATTACCAATTATCAATTACCACCTAATACAGTGATTTCCAAACAAATACTTTTCAATAGTACTTTAAAAGAAAATTTTTCTCCTCAAGAGCGATCAGCACAGGCTTGGACGGTAATTCTGGGCTTCATACTCTTGACAATTACTTGCTATTTTGCTGGTGCTGCTTCTATGTTGCGCCTGGTGTTTCCGGCAACATCTTTGCTGGTAGCATTATTTTTATACTTGCGCCATCCCATTCTCTACATTGGTTTTACTTGGTGGATTTGGTTTCTCACCCCCTTATTTGCTCGCTTAGTTGACTATAGAATTGGTTGGGACCCCACCCGTCAAATACTTATAGCACCGTATTTAGTGGTGTTTGTTACCATAATAACTTTATTACGCTATCTTCCTAGCGCTTGTCGCCAAGGCGGCTTACCTTTTATTTTGGGGTTTTTTGGGGTGTTATATGCCTTTCTCGTGGGACTGATTTATAACTCACCCATTCCCGTAGCACGGGGTTTATTGGACTGGCTTTGTCCAATTATTTTTGGTTTTCACATATTTATGAACTGGCGAGATTATCCAAGTTATCGTCAGAACATTCAACGCGTATTTCTCTGGTGTGTGTTAATCGTTGGCACTTACGGTATATACCAATTTGTGGTAGCACCAGAGTGGGACAGGTACTGGCTAATTGAATCAAAATTGTTTACCAGTTCGGGAGATCCTGTACCTTTTGGGATGCGCGTGTGGAGTACACTGCACTCAGTTGGACCATTTGGTGCAGTCATGCAAACTGGTTTGCTGCTGTTATTTACCAATTCGGGAAAATTAATTTTTCCTGCTTCCGCTGTTGGTTATTTATCGTTTTTGTTGGCACAAGCCCGTACTAACTGGATAGGTTGGTTATTCGGGGTAATTATGATTATGTCTTCAGCCAAGACGCGGGTGCAAATGCGATTAATTACCATAATTTTAGTGATGGCAATGTGTGTTGTGCCATTAATCAGTATTGAGCCAATTTCTAAGGTGGTTACGGCTCGATTAGAAAGTTTTTCTAATTTGCAAGAAGATGGCAGCTTTAAAGATAGATCAGGCAGCTATGACAGAAACCTGGGTTTAGCCCTTTCTAATGGTTTGGGTAATGGCTTAGGAAATACCTGGAAGGTGAATGAAAAAACCGGACAAATAGAAGTAGTTGTCATTGATAGCGGCATTTTAGATATGTTTTTCACCTTGGGTTGGTTTGGCGCTATTCCTTATCTGGGTGCGCTGATCTTGATGATTTTTAGTGTGATCAATTATGGTGAAGCTCGGTTTGATAGTTTTCTGAGTACTGCCCGCGCCATTGCGATCGCTTCCTGTTCCCAACTAATTATTGGCAGCGGAATGTTGAGTGTAGCTGGGATGATTCTTTGGGGATTTTTTGCTATGGCAATGGCAGGACATAAATATTATCAACATCAAGGAATTAAGGTTTAAATTATGAAAGTAGTTGTGATCATGCCGTTAGCCGAGCAAAGAGGCGGCGGTGAAATGATGTTTTGGGATTTGATGCAGCAAGGGCGTAATGCTCATGTAGAATGGTTGGCAATCTTCTTAGAAGATGGTCCAATGGTGGAACAAGTGAGAAACCTGGGCATTGATACCAGAGTTATCGAAAGCGGTCGTTTGCGTCAAGTCCATCGTTTGATTGCGACTATTGTTCGGATAGCTGCGATCGCCCGCCGTGAAGGCGCAGACATGATTCTCAATTGGATGTGGATCACCCACATCACTGGGGGACTGGCGGCTATGTTAGCGGGGTTGCCTGCTTTGTGGTATCAGCTAGAAGTACCTAGTGATAAAACCTGGTTAGTGCGTCTTGCTACTTTAATCCCTGCTAAGGCAATTATCACCCTCTGCCAAGATGGACAAAAAGCACAGTCACAGATTTGGCCTCACAGACCCACACCCTTAGTTTACCCTGGTGTCGCCCTGGATCGATTTGAGCCTACTGTGTTACCCACTCCAGCAGAAGCACGCCAAAAGCTCGGTTTACCATTGCATGGTCCTTTAATTGGCATTGTCGGACGTTTGCAGAGATGGAAGGGAATGCACGTACTAGTGCAAGCTATGCCCCAAGTTTTGCAAAAATATCCTGATGCTAATTGTGTGATCGTCGGTGGTAAACACGATTTGGAACCAGACTATGAGGATTTCTTAAAAAAACAAATAACTGATTTAGGGTTATGCGATCGCATAATTATGGCCGGGTTACAGCGTAATATTCCTGAATGGGTACAAGCAATGGATATATTTGTTCATGCTTCTGATCAAGAGCCATTTGGGATTGTGATTATCGAAGCTATGGCTTTAGGTAAACCGGTTATTGCTGGCAATGCTGGCGGACCAACGGAGATTATCACCGACGCTGTCAATGGATTGTTAACACCTTACGCTGATCAAGATGCATTAGCCCAAGCTATTCTTCAATATCTTGACAACCCAGACCTATCCCATAGTGTAGGATTAGCAGCACGGCAACGCGCCCTCCAATTTTCTACACAACGTTATGCTCAAAATTTGATTAATGTGATTCGCTCACAAATGCCAACTGTTTTAGAAAAAATGCCCAAAAGAATCACATCATAAGGGTAATACAATCAAAAAAATACGAAACTATCTAGAGACGTTGCGTACAGCGTCTCTATATTAATTCAAGAAACTGGCATTTTAAGTTTTAATATCATCTTTACTTAGTTATTTATCAAAAAAAACTCTCAGCGCTGTTCCCTATTGATCAGTCTTTAACTGAACACGATCTAATTCTGCCTTGCGGTACTAACATTTCATGTGTCCTATAAATTAAAGCTGGCAGACAATTTCCGCTATTATTATTATAATATTTTATACATGAGGCACTTATGAATCAAATCAACCGGGTGGCAATTGTTGGCGGAAGTCATGGTAATGAGTTAACAGGAGTTTACCTAGTTAAAAAGTTTCAGAAATATCCAAATTTAATTAATAAACATAGTTTTGAAACTTTAGCATTACTAGGTAATCCTCAAGCGATTGCTGCGAGGAGAAGATATATTGATAAAGATTTGAATCGTTGCTTTACTATCGACAATTTCCAAGCTCCTACCTCCTTTACTTACGAAGAATTGCGGGCTAAAGAAATTCAACAAATATTGCAACCACAAAACCAAGAACCTGTAGATGTAATTATTGATTTGCATACCACTACTGCCAACATGGGATTATGTATTATTCTTGGTAATATGCATCCGTTTTTACTTCAGTTAGCAGCTAATTTGAGTTCGATTAATCCTTTAGTAAAAGTTTACAGTCACCAGCAACCCAGAGGTAATGGTTTCCTCCGTTCTTTATGCCAATTGGGTTTTGCAATAGAAGTTGGTGCTGTAGCCCAGGGTATTTTGGATGCTGAACTATTCCAACAAACAGAACAGCTTATATATACAATCTTACAATATTTTGAAGAATGTAACCAAGGACAAACTCACCTAAATCATAACAAGTTGACACTTTATAAATCTCTTGGTTCTGTCGATTACCCTAGAAATGAAAATGGGGAAATTGTCGCAATGATTCACCCCAAACTTCAGTTTCAAGACTATGAACCTTTGCATCCAGGTGATCCTATCTTCCTAACTTTTACAGGCAAAGATATTTGCTATGAAGGAGAGTCTACCGTTTATCCTGTCTTTGTTAATGAAGCCGCTTATTACGAGAAAGGAATTGCCATGCATCTGAGCAAAAAGGAATCGATTCATATTCCATGAAAGCTTTCTTGCAGATGTTTTTAAAACCTGATAGGTTGGGTTAGACGTGGTTATTAACTAATAAATCACCCAAACCACTTCATAACCCAACATTCACGATTTATTTTGGCAACAATTTTTTATCTGCTCATCTATTTACCTACAACTAATTCCCTTGTTCTCATGATTTTGGGGACATCATATTGTCTGATTAATTCTCGGTATATCGCCACTGTTTCTTCATTTACTCGCTCTACTTTGAAACGCTCTAAATTCTGTTGAGCGCGAAATTTCCACTTGTTTATTAGTTCAGGATTGCTGAGTAATTGCACCAAAGTACTAGCTAAGGTTTGGCTATCTTTAGGTGGTACTAATAAACCAGCTTGACGATGATCCAAAGTCTCAGGAATACCATCTACATCGCTGGCTACAATTGCACAACCGGCTTCTCTTGCCTCTGTCAGCACTAACCCAAAGGATTCACAATGTGAAGCAAGCACAAAGATATCTGTTGCTAACATATAGCCTTGCGGTTCTGGTTGAAAACCTTCAAAATGGATGCGATTAGCAAAAGCTGTACTTTGTGCCATAGCCTCAAATATAGACCGATCTGGACCTTCTCCTACTAAATATAAATGTGCTTGGGGAAAATCTTTCCCAATAATGCTGAATGCCTCAATTAATTCACTAATCCCTTTCCGAGTATACATCCCAGCTACAGTAGTAATAGTTGGATGATGTAGTGGTAGCGGTTGGTAGTCTTGAATTTTCTTATGTCGAGGACTACTTAATGTACCATTAGCAACCACGCGTAATTTTTTAGCTGAGATACCACGTCGGATCATTGAATCAGCTACTGCATGACTAACTGCAATTACCCGATCTGCTAATCCCATTAAAACTGCACTACGTTGAAATTCATTATGTACGGTAGAAACTAAACTATATTTACCACTATTTCTCAGAATTCCTGCCAATACAACTCCTGTCATCATATGGGCATGAACAATATCTGGTTGAAATTCTTTGATAATTTCTCGATAACGCCAAGATGCTTTAATCATGTTTAATGGCGTTCTTGATTGATCTAGTTGAAAGTGGCTAACACCATGTTCGGTTAATAATTCTTCATATTCTCCGCCACATGAGGCGACAGCTACATGAAAACCTTTTTTTGCTTGTAAACAGGCTAAGTCTACAGCTACATTGACAATGCCGTTACCAATTTTTTGTACATGATTGGTGATATGAAGGATTCGCATTTATAAATTATCTCCACGGTCATTATTTGGCTCAAATATAACGATGCTTACCGGTAGAGATTTCACCTTGATTTAATCAAATTTTAGATAAATGCTCAAACACTAAAAATCTGCCTTAAAGAATATTTCTTCTGAATTTAAAAATCGCTGAATAAAGCCACGAGGCAACATTTCAAGTTGAGAATGATATGCCGCAATGGCTCTAGTTTTTTTATCTTGCACTGATGTAATTGATAGTCGATAAGCAAAGGCAATATCCTGTAAGTTTAAGAGGATAAATAATGGCGCTCTCCAGAATACCCAAATGGGATATTCTAGTAATTCTACTGTAATTCCTGATTGGGAAATTGCTTCTTTAACTAGTTCATAAGTAACTTCATGATCTCTGTGACAATCTTTATGATGAGGTACATAAACTTCTCCTGGTTGATAACGCTGAAGCAATTCACAAATCCGGAAAATTAGCTGTTGTTTTTCTTCTATTTTTAAATCTTTCAAAGTTCCATCTTCCTTATCTAAAAAGTGAATTTCTGAAGGCTTCACTCCCAAAATATTTAATGCCGTCAGTGATTCCTGTTTGCGAATATTGATAATTTGATTTTGAATATGTGGATCTAAGCCATGAGAACCTCTTCCATCTGTTAGAAAAGTTACAACTACTGGTATACCCTGTTCCCTCTTTCTGGCAATCATTCCGCCACATCCTAATGTTTCATCATCTTGATGGGGAGAAAAAACCATTGCGGCTTTTTGGTTAAATATTAGTGGTTGACTTCCCCAATTCAAAATCCACCGGGAGAGTAAACTGGCATGAATATATTGGATTTGATTTATTAAGTTCTTGGGAATTATCTTTTCTAATTTGATGAGGCTGTTTTTATGATTCATTTTTTCTGCTCCAGTGGTATATAGAAATATAATGCTTATTTAATTGCTGAAAATATAATACTTGTAGGACTTAGATATATCAGAATCTAGTTGTTCTGACAAGACTTAAAAAATATCTTTTAATTCAGCAACCGATAATTATTTTTATCATAATTAACTACAACTAATCCTATTTATTTTTTGTGTGAACTTACAGTGAAAATATAAAGAGAAAATCAGACTTGAGAAAGATGTTAGGTGATCAATAAATTAATAAAAGACACGGAGATTTTTTTGGCATTAAATATCTCAATTAAAAAACTTTTTATGGGTATATCAACAGATATATTTAAATAGATAAAGTTAGAATTACGACTATTAAATTTCATAGGTTGTGTAGTTTGCCGTAGGCATAATCCAACATCTTCAGGACTGTGTTGGGTTTCGCTGTCGCTCTATCCAACCTAAAATTATCCTTAACTTAACAGTATTAAGATATACTTATGCAAAAAAAATGTCTAAGAGGTTGTTTGAAAAGTATTAGATGAAACCAATAATTTCCAAGAACCTAACTCCCCTGCTTCCCTACCCGGCGTTGCTGAATAATGGGATGATTGAGGCTGACGCGGGGACGCGGGGACACTCCAGACGCGGTGATTATATATTGATGCAGATTCTCAAATCATTCCGCAATTATGCAACGCCCCCTACCCCTCCCTGACCCTCCCCTACAAGGGGAGCGGAACAACTTTTGTTAGCTGGAATGGGGGTTTCAAAGCCTCTCCCCGATGCGGGGTTTGGAGAGGGGTTTATTTATAGATTAAAAACTTTTAAAACATTTTCTAAAAGATGATATTTGATAATATCAATTCAGTCTCGACATCTGTGCTTCTAAATTACAAAAAAAGGGAACAGGGAACTCTTAACAGGGAACAGATAAGAAACTAAAGTTTAAGAGTTTAAAGCTCAGTCAAAAAAAGGATGTTTTTTGAGATACGTAGCACCAAAAAAACAGTGTCATTATTTCAATCTCATGTTTTTAAACATGAGTTTTTCCTGTTAAGAGTTGCTTCCTGTTCCCTCTGAATGCGAGATATTTCCATATATAGCAACAGATAGGGCAGTCAGGACACCAACCGATGATAAAACCTAGATACCAATGAAAAAACTAATATTTATCAAATTGGTAAATGATAAATAATCACCTTTCCTTTCCAATTTTCTTCCACAAACACTAGATATTCACCATTAGAACGGCGAAAAGCCCGGATACCATAGGGTATATCAATCCAACCACTTTCTCCACCAACTTCCGGTCCCGGACTAAATGTATGTACCATTTTGCCTGTATTGGCTTTGTAGACATACACCTGTGCGGTTTTCACTGTCACCGCAAATACATAATCTCCGGCTATACTCATAGCTGCGGTAGAAACTTCTCGCTTACCAGTGGTGTCATAAGGAACAACGGTTCGCCATTTAGGTCTGCGATTTCCTTGACTCCAATTATCAAAGCGGACAATTTCTGATCCCACCACTCCGGTATCATCACCAACTGCGGGATGTTCTGCGGTAAAGCCTGACAAGTACATAGTATCTGTTTGGGGAAAATATTCAATGCGCCGCAAATCCTTAAACAGGTTGGGAGTTTTTTCCCTTTTCATGGAACTATAGGTGTAGATGGGATTCCCTTTGCTATCTAAACCCTGTAAAGGATAATGGCGAATACCATCTTCAGTTCGCAAGGTTTTCCAAACGTCACCTTTGCTATCTACCCACCAACCACCTGTGTAGGGATAATCTTGGCTGCTGTCATACTCATTTTGCTCAAATGCACCATTACCATTACTATCCCGCCAAATCCATTCTCCTTTAGCTGGTTGATAGGGAGGCCAATTACCAGTAATGGATTTACCACTTTCATTAGTATTAACAAACAGTCCCGCAGGGATAGCAATTTTACCGTCTGTAGTTGGTTGAAAACGATAAATTTGTAGAAAGCTGCCATACATATCTGTGAGGAATAAAAACGGCTTCCCTTGGATACGTCGCATAAATGTACCATCTGGAGATGTATGCAAGCGTGGGTCTTGAGGATATTTGAAAGGATTAACTGTATAGGCTTTATAAGTCCACTGTTGACCAGCAGGTTTACTGTAATCCATCAAGTATTCTTCTTGCTTAGTGAAGACATTTACACCATCACTTTTGGGGTCAGTATCGGCATTATCTACAAATATTAAGCCTAGTAATTGCCATTGTTGTTTTCCAGATGAGGAAAATTTTCTTAAATCTGTACCTGATTTATTAAAACCATTGTTATTGATATAGATATTGCCTGTAGCATCTGTACCAACTCCTGTAATTCCATACAATTTTAAACTTTTAACTTCTCCAGGTATATCACCATAAATACCATTTTTATTGCCAAAAGTTCCTACTTGTACAGGCTGTTTTTTAATGTTGTAAATTAGGATTTGTTGACGGACTCCATTTTCTGCAACTAATAATCTACTTTGATTATCAGTAGCAATTGCTGTTGGTTCCACAACATCTACAATTTGTTCTGGTAGCTTTTTACCTGTCTGCGAATAATGGACGATTTTGCCAGTGGTGCTACCTTTTTGATTTTGAATAATCCACAAATTTTCTTGTGTATCAATAGCTATTTTACCCGGATTAGTAACAGGAAAGCTGCCTATTTCCTGCATTGTGTCAGTATTGAAAATACGAACTATGTTAGCAGCCTCATTGCTAACAAATAACTTATTATCTACAATTGCTAAACCAGTAACTTCGCTTTTATTACTGGTAATTAACATACTTTTATCCCAGCCTCTTCCTCCAGGAAAAGGTGCAGGTTTTCCAGCTAAATCATAGCGTCTGACGCAATACCAAGTTGTACCTTCGGGAGGATAATCTTCTTTTCGATTATTCATCCCACCTTGACTCATCGCAATGTAAATATATTTACTATTGACTATTACTGCTTTACCACCAAGACGATTCCAGCCGTGAGTGTCTTCAAGAGCAGCAATTACTTTACCATCTTTATATATTCCTGCTTCTATTCCTGCTTCATCCCAGAGACTGTTAGTATAAATCTCCCCATTTGCTGTTACATACATTGCCTCTATATTATTTTGTACCTGTAATTTTCCTTTACCAAAGGTATTACCAAGCCAAGAGGTTTTATAGGTAAGTGTGGCTGGAGTCTTATTACTTTTGGTCATAGCCAAGTCCATTGTCATTCCTAGGAATGTCACCATGAATCCACAGGTTAGACAGAGTAAAATTTTGAAAGCTTTTTTTGTTAACCAAGATCGTTTATGAATCAATTTATTGATGAAGGGATTAATTTTTTGGCGATTTTCATGGAAATGTGATAATAATCGATTTTTCATACAAATACTTTAAATGAGAATGGGGACTTTTAATACAAAAGTTGGCTAGTTACTATTAATATATTTGTGAATATTTACTTATCTCTCCATATCTAAAGAAAGTGATTTTTAACCTAATTTGTTTATATTGATCATGGGAACACATATATAAATTAACAAGTAAATAGTGTTTATCAGCTACTTTCATCAAAACTTTATCAATAAAATATGCTTTTTTTACATTACAATTATACTCACTCGTTTTTTACTTAGATGAATGTATTATCTGTACAAATAACAGCAAATTTTAATACATTAACAAATGAAAATAAGTTGTAGCTTATAAAAAATATGCGGCGGAAAAGCTTATCCATTAATCATTTTATCTAAACAAGAATTAAGTAATATATTTGTCTCTAGTAATAGTTCTGAGTTAATCAGAAAACATTGGGTAATTTATTAGTTGACAGGTAGCTAAAAATAGTTTATAAAAAAAGTGTCCTGTTTTAAATGTCTAAATACAGAATATATAAGGATATTATTATCTAATTCTTGACTAGAGTTTTTTAACATTTCTAGTAATTAACTTGTATCTAATTTAGCTGGACTTTTAAGCATTGTATAGAGAGTTACCTACTCTCAAAATTAGCAATACTAACTAATGGCTGAATAGAAAAAAGTGAACTTGAGCGTGTAACCACACCAAAGCAAACTTAATTCATCCGAGGAGATAAATAGGTGGAAGATAATCAAAAAAATTGTAAATCAGCATCATCTGCATCTATTTTAACATTGGGAACAGGTTGGTTTCCTAAAACCCCTGGAGGTTTGGAAAGGTATATTTATGAACTAACTCATAAATTAGCAGCACATAAAGACCAAGTAGAATTATGTGGTGTAGGTTTACCAATGGATGAAAAAGATACACCTATTAAGTTAACTAATTTAGCTTCCCCAGATAGTTCTATTTCGCAACGGTTTTGGTCAATTCGTAATAAATTTAAGAAAACAAGATTAGGTAAACCTGATGCAATAAATTTGCATTTCGCATTATATAGTTTTCCAATTTTAGATATTTTACCTAAGGGAGTACCAATTACTTTTAATTTTCATGGACCTTGGGCTTCCGAAAGTCAGGAGGAAGTAGTAAATAAGAAACTAAGTATTTGGCTAAAGCAGCAGTTGATAGAAAAAAATACTTATAATAGATGTGATCGTTTTATTGTTCTTAGTAAAGCTTTTGGTCACATTTTACATCAAAAATACCAAATTCCTTGGAACAAAATTCACATCATTCCTGGTGGAGTTGATATTAATCACTTTCAAGCAAATTTATCACGTCAAGATGCAAGAAAACAACTAGGTTGGCCCAGTAGTCAGCAAATATTATTCACTTCCCGTCGCTTAGTTAATCGCATGGGAATTGATAAATTACTAGAAGCTATAGCCATAATTAAACCCAATATTCCTGATATTTGGTTAGCTATAGCTGGCCGTGGTCATATCCAAGAATTACTTCAACAACAAGCTATAGAATTAGGACTAGAAAACAACGTTAAATTTTTAGGTTTTTTACCAGAGAAAGAGTTACCAATTGCTTACCAAGCGGCTGATTTAACTATTATGCCTAGTCAATCTTTTGAAGGGTTTGGATTAGCTATTCTTGAATCTTTAGCTTGTGGTACTCCTGTTATCTGTACTCCTGTGGGAGGTATGCCAGAAATTGTACAGGGATTTTCACCGGATTTAATTACTAATTCTACTACTGTTGAAAGCATTTCTGAAAAAATAGAACAAGCACTATTAGGTAAAATTTATTTACCTTCTCGAGAAGAATGTCGTGCTTACACAACTACAAATTACGACTGGACTAATATTGCTCAAAAGGTGCGGCAGGTGCTTTTGGCTTAAGTTGATAAATTTTAATAAAAACATTCACCACAGGTAAATACAGATGCAAAGATTTTGGAGATGACATGAAGATTCTTTTTTTAGATCAAAGTGGAAAACCAGGTGGTGCAGAATTATGTTTAATTGATATTGCTAAATCCTATCAAAAAAGCTCCTTGGTTGGTTTATTTGCAGATGGTGATTTTAGGAAGTTACTAGAAAAGAATCAAATTCCTGTTGAAGTTTTAGCGACTCAAGTTATTAATGTTCGTAAACAAAGCAGTTTGTTACAAGCTTTAGGTAGTGTGGGACAACTCACTCCTCTCATTTATAAGGTTGTTCAACGTGCCAGAGAATATGATTTAATTTACGCTAATACTCAAAAGGCTTTAGTTGTAGGTGCAATAGCGAGTTTTTTCGCTCGTCGTCCTTTGGTTTATCATTTACATGATATTCTTTCTGCAGAACACTTTAGCAAAACTAATCTGCGGGTTGCTGTTACTTTAGTTAATCGGTTCTCTTCATTGGTAATCGCTAATTCTGAAGCTAGTAAAACTGCATTTTTAGAAGCAGGAGGTAAACCCAATATTATTGAAGTAGTTTATAATGGTTTTGAATCGGATAATTATCAAACTTGTGAAACTGAGATTAAAAATTTAAAACAAGAATTAGGAATAGAAGATAAATTTGTGGTTGGACATTTTAGCCGTCTTTCTCCCTGGAAAGGACAGCATATTTTAATTAATGCACTTGTTGAATGTCCGGAAAATGTGATAGCAGTTCTTGTTGGTGATGCTTTATTTGGTGAACAAGATTATGTACAAGATTTACACCAAAAAGTTGCCGCACTAGGTTTAGAAAATCGGGTGAAGTTTTTAGGATTTCGCTCAGATATTCCCCAATTAATGGCAATGTGTGATGTAGTGGCACATACTTCCACTGCACCAGAACCTTTTGGAAGAGTGATTGTGGAAGGGATGCTGTGTGGTAAACCTGTGATTGCTGCTAAAGCCGGCGGTGCAATGGAATTGGTGGAAGATGGAATTAATGGTTTTTTAGTCACACCAGGAGAATCTCAAGAATTAGCACAAGTGATTAATACCTGCGTTCAGGAACCAGAGAAAATTGCAACTATCGCCAATTATGCTAGAACTAATGCTAGTGAACGTTTTGATGTGAAGATTATTAATCAGCAAATTCAAAAGTTACTGCAATCATTATTTTAATTGGCATCAGATAAAGGGTTCTAACCCTTATAGAGACGTTCCATGGAACGTCTCTACATTCTTTTCCACCAGATGTCTAATAGATTCATTGCAGATATACTTACTTCCAGGCGCGATCGTACTGAATCGGAACCGATACGGATTGGCGCAGTTGCTTGGCTGCCCGCCTTGCCCAGTAAGGATCACGCAACATCTCTCTACCGATTAACACTATGTCTGCTTGACCTGTACGAATGATATGATCCGCTTGTTCGGGTGCTGTAATCATGCCAACAGCACCAGTAGCAATTTTGGCTTCGCGGCGAATGCGATCGCTAAATGATGTTTGATAACCAGCACCAACGGGAATTTTTTCACCAGGGACAATTCCACCTGAGGAGCAATCAATTAAATCAACACCCAGTGATTTTAATTTACTGCAAAGAGCAATACTTTGTTCAATATCCCAGCCATTACTAACCCAATCAGTTGCAGAAATACGCACCCAAAGCGGAGTTTGATCCGGTAAAATATTTCTTACGGCTTGAACAACTTCACATAAAAACCGGATGCGATTTTCAAAACTACCACCGTATTCATCCGTCCGTTGATTGCTTAGTGGAGAGAGAAATTCATGCAATAGATAACCGTGAGCCGAGTGAATTTCAATCACGTCGAATCCTGCTTCTAGAGAACGTCGAGCAGCATTCACAAATGATTCGATCAGGTTTTGAATTTCTTCGATACTCAATGCTTTGGGAGTAGGACTTTCTGACTCAAATGGAATAGCACTGGGAGCGATCGCTCTCCATCCCCCTTCAGATTCCCAAAGCACTCCATCACCATCCCCAGGAGTGGCTGTACTAGCTTTTCGTCCTGCATGGGCAAGCTGAATTCCTGCCACAGATCCATGACGATGAAGCGACTCTACAATTCTTGCCAGCATTTCAATGTGGGCATCTTCCCAAATTCCCAAATCTTGCGGCGTGATTCTTCCTGGGGCTTCAACTGCCGCTGCTTCAGTAATTACAAGTCCTGCACCTCCCACGGCACGACTCACAAGGTGAATAAAATGCCAATCATTAGCGAACCCATTTTCGCTGGAATATTGACACATGGGAGAAACTGCAATGCGATTACTAAAGGTAACACTGCGTTGATTCAATGGTTCAAATAAATGTGGCATGGTTGAATGTCCTTCGCAGATACGTAAATGAGGATGAAGCTATTGTCTATTTAATCTACATGATTTGAACAGACAAGATGCCAGTACCACAAAAGTTTTACAGCGAATTGCAGGTTTATGAGGTACAAATGTTGGGGATTAATTAAATCAAGCGTAGTAGTAATTAAAATATCAACTATTTTCCCAGTGGTTGGAGAAAAATGACATAAACAAGTTTTTAGGACTTACGCATTGACGGAAAATACAAAATATGAATTATAAAAAAACCGATATGTCGTAGGGGTTTAGCAATGCTAAACCCTTACAGCACAGATATATTTACCATCAAAGTAATCATTAATCAAAGCCTAAAACGACCTATTTTCGTAGAAATCATACCATGATTAATTTGTACAGTGCGTAAGTCCTAGTTTTTATAAAGACTAAGTAATTGGACAAAAATATTTACAGTCATTGCGAGCGAAGCGAAGCAATCCCAGCCCTTGCGATTGCGTCATTCCACTGCGTTCCATTCGCAATGACATTGTGTAATTAATTCTGTCCTAGTACTTATAGGGGCGCATAGTTTGCACCCTCAAATATTGCATCCTTTTTAAGCTGCTTCGCGAAGTTGTGATGGGAGGTTGACTTCTGGAAATGGTAGTGAAAGTTGTTCTGCTGGTGATGCTGATGCTTGTTCTAATACTGTGACTTCAATATTTACACTTACTAAATAATTGCCTGTATCTGCACCTACGGCTTCGGAAATTAATTTAGCTATATCTGGACGTTTTGCAGTGAGAGGATCACGTAAAATACAACGATCCCATTCATGCTTGGCAGTTGGGTTGAGGCTGAGAATATAATGCTTCATCATAGGTATAGTCCTTTAAATCCATCTTCCATAAGTCTTTCCAGGTTTGAAGACTATTTTTATAGTATAGTACGAATATACTAGTTTGCCAAGATCGGAATTAAAAGTAATTTTTATATGCAAACATAATCATGTAGAGACGCTTTATATAACGCCTCTACAATACTCTTTCCTGGAGAGAAAAATAGTTAGGTGATTAAAACAACTTTGCAGTCTTTAGATTTCCGGTGCTGTAATTGAGGGTAATTCAGACTTACCATTATTCTGAGAGTTAAACAACTGAGTATTATTGACCCAAATTTCTTGTTGCGGAACGGAAATTGAAACCCCGGCTTTATCTAAAGCAATTTTTAAACGACGACGGTATTCTCGCGCTACATCCCATTGTTTAAGAGGCTGAGTTTTAATCCATACACGGATAATCAAACCGCGATCGCTAAAATTATCAATTCCCAAAATACTTGGTTTTTCCACAATTTGCCGCTTCCAGAAAGGTTCTTGATTCATTTCTAAAGCCACATTTGTGATTAACTTTAAAGCCTCATCAATGTTAGTTTGGTAAGAAACTGGAATAGTTAAATCAGCTCGTGACCAGCGACTAGAAAGATTAGCAACAATTTTCACTTCACTGTTAGGAATTGTAATCAAACGTCCTTCTGCATCCCGAACTTGAGTCATCCGCAGATTTAAATTTTCTACTAATCCTCCCACATCTCCGACATTAATTACATCACCAAGGGCATATTGGTCTTCGAGAATAATTAAAAAGCCGTTAATTGCATCTTTGATTAAGTTTTGAGAAGCGAGAGATACAGCTACACCTATTAAACCAGCACCCGCTAATAAGGGAACTATATCTATACCTAATGCAACCAACGCGAGTAAAATACCAACTCCGATCCAAATCAAGGTAGTAATACTTTTTGTCACTCCTGAAAATGTGGAAACTCGCAGTTGCATCCGTTCAGAAGTTTCTGAATTTAATAAAACACCACCACTAATTAATGTCGTGGTAAATTTGTCAATTAGGGCATAACTAAAACGAATAGTTACGTAAGTCCCTAAAACTACAACACCAACTTTTAAAGGAATTTGGGCAGCTGTAAGAATCCCTAATTGTAATGCTCTTGTGTAGGGAAATAAACCCAAAATAATGAAACTTCCACTTCCCCAAATACCTGTTTGTGTTAATTGAAATAGTCTTTTTTTGACTTCTACTAAATGCTGATGTTGCTGTTGATTTAGTTGGGTTGTAATTGGTTGTTCTATTTGGTCAATTGGGGGAATTGGCTCTAAATCATCTTTTTGAGAACGACGTTGATAACGATATATTAGTAAACTTGACAAAATCATTGCCAAAGAAATACCACCAGCAATTTTACTTTGGCTGATTAAAGATGAAGTTTGGCGTTCTTCCTTGGATTTTTCTAGCTCTTTCTGCAAATCTCCGACAATTTGATTAGCCAAATTTAAAGCATCTACATCACGTAATTTAGCATCCAGTGAATTAATAGTCATGAGATATTTATCATTGACATAAATTACTGGTAAAGCGTTGACTGTGCGAATCTGCACCTTCAGCTTTTGTGTAGATGATTGAAAGTAATCTTGGCTAATTTCCTGTAAATTAAGTTGGATATTTTGTACCCGTTGGGAAATATCGTTTTTTGATCCAGTTATCCGAAATAATGGACGGCCATCTAAATAAATCCATTCCGAAGCAGTTTGGTTTTCAGAATTATTACTCGCACTGCTAGGAGTTGGCAAATAAGGAAAAAGAGGAATCTGGGCTGTAGCTTTTGGTACAGAAACAACGGTAACAGCCATTGAAACTGCGATGGCCAAAAATTTAAAACGCACTCAAAAGCCTCCTTCAAGAAAATCTATTTTTGGCTACTCTATAGAGTAATTATCAACACAGGGTCTATATTATCTATACTTTGGTCAAATCTGCCTTAAATGACCGTTATTTCTATCTAAAGATAGATAAAATATGTTGATAGTCATGAGTAGCCTATTTGCTCATAATACTAATAACAGATATTAGGAAAAAAAGACAAGGTGCATAAAAATAGTGATTGGTAAATGCTCGCTTTTTATCGGTCATATCCTCTCTGAGACGGCAATTACAGCTAAAAATTGGCACTTGTGAGAAAATATTGTTAAAGTACGTAAAGGTTTTTAACCCTTTTTTGTTTTTTAGAGGATAATTTTTCATGACCGCAACAACTCCCAGATTAAAGCACGAGGTTAAAGACCTCGCCCTTGCTCCCTTGGGAAGACAACGCATTGAATGGGCTGGACGAGAAATGCCCGTATTGAAGCAAATCCGCGATCGCTTTGAGAAAGAAAAGCCATTTGCTGGATTGCGCCTTGTAGCTTGCGCCCACGTTACCACAGAAACAGCACATTTAGCGATCGCTCTCAAAGCCGGTGGTGCTGATGCAGTTTTAATTGCTAGTAACCCCTTATCAACTCAAGATGACGTAGCTGCAAGTCTTGTAGCTGATCATGAAATTTCCGTATTTGCACAAAAAGGCGAAGATGCCGCTACCTATAGCCGTCACGTCCAAATCGCCTTAGATCATCGCCCCAACATCATTGTTGATGACGGTAGCGACGTGGTAGCAGAATTAGTTCAACACCGTCAACACCAAATTGCAGATTTAATTGGTAGCACCGAAGAAACCACCACAGGTATCGTGCGGTTACGCGCCATGTTTAAAGAAGGCGTTCTCACCTTCCCAGCGATGAACGTTAACGACGCAGACACCAAGCACTTCTTTGATAACCGCTATGGTACTGGTCAATCTACCTTAGATGGGATTATCCGCGCTACAAATATTTTGTTAGCTGGTAAAACTGTTGTAGTTGTCGGTTATGGCTGGTGTGGTAAGGGTACAGCCCTCCGCGCCCGTGGGATGGGTGCAAACGTCATCGTTACCGAAATTGACCACATCAAGGCTATTGAAGCCGTTATGGATGGTTTCCGCGTCCTCCCAATGGCGGAAGCAGCACCTTACGGTGATATCTTCATTACTGTCACAGGTAACAAGCACGTCGTTCGCGGTGAACACTTCGATGTGATGAAAGACGGGGCAATTGTTTGTAACTCTGGTCACTTTGATTTGGAACTTGATTTGAAATACTTAGCCGCTAATGCTAAGGAAATCAAGGATGTTCGTCCTTTCACTGAAGAGTATAAGTTGACAAATGGTAAATCCGTTGTCGTACTCGGACAAGGACGTTTGATTAATTTGGCTGCGGCTGAAGGACACCCCAGCGCAGTTATGGATATGAGTTTTGCTAACCAAGCTTTGGCTGTTGAATACCTGGTGAAGAATAAGGGTAGTTTAGCTGCTGGTTTGCACTCTATTCCTAGAGATGTGGATGAAGAAATTGCTCGTTTGAAGTTGCAAGCTATGGGCATTTTCATTGATAGTTTGACAGCAGCGCAAATTGACTATACCAATTCTTGGCAGTCTGGAACGTAAGTCATTAATTAGTTGATTTTTTGGGGATAGGCGTTTTGCTTATCCCTTTTTTTTCTCACTCAGAGGCGCAGAGGCACGGAGAGAGGATAGAATGGGATTGAGGGTGTTATTGTAAGTTTGTATGTCAGCAAAAGATTTTTTTCACAATGCAGTTAGGTTAGCTTTAGAAAAAGATGGTTGGTTAATTACTGACGATCCTTTAAGATTTATAGTAGATACTATAGAATTTCGTCTTGATTTAGGAGCGGAAAGACTTCTAGCAGCAGAAAAAGAAGGAGAAAAAATAGCAGTTGAAATAAAATCTTTTTTGGGAAAATCAGCGATTAGTGAATTTCATACAGCTTTAGGACAAACACTTAATTACCGTTATATTTTAGGAAGAGAAGCACCTGATCGTATTTTATATTTAGCAATTAGTTATGAAATCTATACAGCTTTTTTTCTGATACCTGTGATTCAAGAAATAATTGCTGAATATAAATTAAAATTATTGATATTTGAAACTAGGAAGGAGCAGATTGTTTTATGGAAGGAATAAATTACCCTGAATTAGTACAAACAGTATTAGCAAGACATACAGAAAGTCATTTAGCTAAGGGAACGGAAATACAATTAATACTTGATAATCAAAAAAATCACTATTTAGTAATTCATCTAGGTTGGGAAGGTGAAAAACGAACTTATGGTTCGGTGATTCATGTTGATATTAAGGATGGAAAAATCTGGATACAGTGTGATTTTACAGAGGAAGGAGTAGCTAATGAGTTGGTAGAGTTAGGAGTACCAAAAACAGATATTGTTTTAGGTTTTAGATCACCTTATGTGAGACAATTTACTGGTTTTGCATCGGTTTAGATTTTTTCTGTTTTTTATTAGTTTTTCTTGTGAATTTATTTAACGAACCACAAAGGCAGGAAGAACACGAAGAAAGAAGAGAAGAGTAAAAGGATAGTTATACAGGAATATAAATTACTTAGTATGACATCCAACTATTGCTACTTGTATCATCATCTGCTTCATCATCTGCTTCATCATTATCTATATATTCTAATAAATCTTGAACTTGATTGTCATGGTTGTAGAAAGTTATATTGTTATTTTTTAATGTAGAAAAGAATTGATTATTATTGTTCATATATTCGCTTTGGCTAACATTAGAAAAAAATCCTTTTATACTAGCTTCATAACATAAAAGCCAATTTTTAGAATATAAATTATTATTATAATCGTCGGGTGTGACTATACTTTTCCATTTCTCAAATTCAAATGTACCTCTAATAAGAGTATTATGATTTTGATATAAATCTAAAGCGACAAGTGCAACAACAGAATCCTCTAATTCACAAATTGCCTTAAATGTGTTTTCTTCAATTGGTATATTCAGCGTCTTACTTAGCCACAATGCCCATGAGACTTCATGACTATGATTCAAAATACTATGACGTAAAATTAGCGAATTAATAGTTAAAGATATTCTTTCTTTGTTTAAGTTATATTCTAATTTAGAATATGCCCATAGTATTTCCGTAGCGATAACTAAGGCGTTAGGTGCGAATAAGATTGATTGCAGTATAAACGCTTCATAAATTTCCCAATTCTCGGATTTTATTTTAGTTTTACTAATTCTACGAAGACCATATTTAATTACAAAATCATCTGTAAATATTTTGGAATATTCAAATAATTTACTAAAATAAGTTATAAGATCATTGCGCTGTTCTGTTTTGTTTTGATTATCAATAGGATGTCTTCTCATTTCTGAAACCCAAATCGGCTCAATAGATTCAGGAAGTTCAACAATAAATGTTTTCTCTGAGTTAGTTTCTAATTCAAAATCGTGAAATATTTTATGTAGTTGAGAGAGTGCCAGTTCTGCCTCTGAAAGAGAGTTAAAATATAAATAATAATCATCCATATAACGAAATCCAGATAAAGTAGAACCTAATAGTTCGTTAAGTTTTTTATCTATAGCAGAACCAATAATTTCAGCTATAACTAATGATGAATCAGTTCCGATAGGAATACCTTTAGTTTGTTGCTCTTGCGTATTACGAACACAACGATCAATTTTATTGCCTATTGCACATTCTCCATCTTCCTTATTTTTATTTTTTTTGGAGATATATTTCCCATGAATCGCCCACGGAATACTATGAGTATAAATAGTAGAATAAAATCTTGAAATATCAGTATGAAGACAATAAGAATAACCTGATGAATGAATAACTCGCCAATCTAACAAATCTTTATAATTGGCAGATACAGCCCGTTTAATACTTAAATCAGGAATAGGAGAAGATTCCATACCTGGATAGGGTTCAGTTTCTGATAAGGATTGATTACTTCTGTCATAGCAAAAAAGTAATGGTTTATATAAAGGAGAAGTTTCGATCTTTTGTCTCAGAGTTGCCCAATTATCAGATAATGTATTACATAAGATGATTTGATGCAGAGGATTAGGAATTGCTAAATTACGACGAGAATATTTACTTTTTGGGAATGAATAATAAGAACACTGACTAAAATGTTTTGGTAAAGTGGCTTGAACAATATCGTTCACTTTATCAAGATTATTTGCAAGTCCTTCTGTTGTAAATGCTGGGACTAACTCTTTAGGAAAAAAACCACTGCTAATAAAATCTTTGGTCTGAATAAGGGGAGAATTATTTTCCGTCATTGTACTTGGGTAAAATATCTGTTTTAAGTCTTCAGTACAATTTAGCATGAAGTATTACAATGTCAATAATAAGACTCAATTTACTCTACCCAATATAATTCGCGTCTACACAGACAAAACCCGCCTTTGCGGGTTCAAAAATCTTGTTTTTAGTCCACGCAGGTGGACTTCGTTTGTATAGCCGCGATTTCTAATCGCCAGGGCTTTTTGTAAATACCCAAATTAATATACTATATATTGTAGTATAAATTTATCCCTATGTCAGCAAAAGATTTTTTTCATAATGCAGTCAGGTTAGCTTTAGAAAAAGATGGTTGGTTAATTACTAATGATCCTTTATCATTTACAGTAGATGGTCTTGACTTTAGAATTGATTTAGGAGCAGAAAGACTATTAGGAGCAGAAAAAGAAGGTCAAAAAATAGCAGTTGAGGTAAAATCTTTTTTAGGACAATCTGAGGTTACTGAATTTCATACAGCTTTAGGACAAACACTTAATTATCGTACTGTTTTAAGAAAAAAAGAACCCAACCGTATCTTATATCTAGCAATTGGTAATGACATATACAAAGAGTTTTTTCTAATTCCGTTTATTCAAGAAATAATTGCTGAACATAAATTAAAATTATTGATTTTTGAAATTATTAAACAGGAGATTGTTTTATGGAAGGAATGAATTATCCTGAATTAGTAAAAACCGTGTTAGCAAGACATACCGAAAATCATAGATCAGAAGGAACAGAAAAGGAGTTAATTTTTGATTGTGAAAGAAATAGTTATTTAGTAGTTCATGTAGGATGGCAGAATAACGAAAGGGCTTATGGTACAGTTATTCATGTAGATATTAGAGATGGAAAAATCTGGATTCAGCGAGATTTAACTGAAGAAGGTGTAGCTAGTGAACTGGTAGAATTAGGAGTACCAAAAACCGATATAGTTTTAGGTTTTAAATCTCCTGTTGTGAGGGAATTTACTGGTTTTGCAGTGGGTTAGTTGTAGGTTGGGTTGTTCGCGTTAGCGTTGCGGAGCAATGGAACGTTCGCGTAGCGTGCCGTAGGCATAACCCAACATCTTTATTACTTAAAAAATAAGGTATTATCTAAGATAAAATATCACTTTAAATTTTTTATGTCAGCAAAAGATATATTTCACAATACAGTTAAAATAGCCTTAGAAAAGGAGAATTGGCAAATTACTGATGATCCTTTATATTTGCGCCTAACAGCATTAGTTAAAATTAGGATAGATTTAGATGCAGAAAAGTTAATTGACGCTGAGAAAGATAATCACAAGATAGCCGTAGAAGTAAAAAGTTTTCTAGGACTTTCAGCAATTTCTGAATTTCATACAGCTATTGGTCAATTTTTAAATTATAGGATAGCATTAGGACAGCAAGACCCCGAAAGAATATTATATTTAGCTATATCTCAAGACATATATCAAGAGTTTTTTACTGATAGTTTCATTCAAACTGTTTTACAAACTTATGAGATTAAATTATTAGTTTTTGACATTAATAAGGAGGAAATAGTGTTATGGAAACCTTAAATTATCAAGAGATAGTAAAAGATATTATCTCTAAATACGCAAAAGACCAAGCAGAGGAAGATTTAGAACACACAGAAATTGTGTTTGATACAGAACGGGATATTTATTTATTGTTATATACAGGATGGAAGGATGAAAATAGAATTTATGGTTGTCCCATTCATATTAGTATTAAAGATGGTAAAATTTGGATTGAAAGAGATTTTACGGAAGAAGGAATTCCTCATCAATTAGTAGAGTTAGGAGTACCGAAAACAGATATTGTTTTAGCTTTTAGATCACCTTATGTGAGACAGTTTACTGGGTTTGCATCGGTTTAGATTTCTGAATCAAAAATTACAGGATTTTCAGCTATTGATACTTAATAAACTACCATGACACAAAAAACCTATCCTCTAACCTTCGAGCAAATTCTTAATCTTGTGTTACAACTTCCCGCACAAGAACAAGAAGAAATTATCCAACAAATAAAGATCAACTCACCAAAAAATCAAGAAGAAGATTTAATGACTGTTTTTGATAGAATCGGTAGAAATGCTCAAGCAAAAGGACTTACAGAAGAAATTTTAGAAGAATTATTAGCTGATGAATCATAAACTAATTGTCATTGACACCAATGTTTTACTTAGTGCTGCACTCAGTCCAGATGGAACAGTCCGTAAAGCCCTAGATAAAGCCTATAAACAATTCAAAATAGCTCAAAGCGAGGAAACTTATCAAGAATTAAAAACACTAATTTATAAACCTAAATTCAATAAATATATCTCCGATGAAGAACGACAAGATTTTTTAGAAGTAGTCAAAAAAAATAGCCAATTTATAGAAATAAAAACTCAAATAGATATCTGTAGAGATTCAGATGATAACAAATTTTTAGAACTTGCAAAAGATGCCAACGCCGAATTTTTGATCACAGGAGATCAAGACCTTTTATCACTTAAAACTCTAGCCGAATATCAAAACCAGATTATTACACCGAGAGACTTTTTAAACCTTGATTAAATTATACTTATATTATTCAAATTGTTTTTAATATGTATTTTCATCCTTGTATTTCTCTCGCTTGACGCAACTTATCCCGCAATTGTGAAATCACAACATCTCCATCAATACCTTCACCTCTATCCAATTGTTCAATAGCAACATCAACCTTTTCCCGTGTTTCCTCCACCCAATTCTGATAACCCTTATCCCACTCCAAAAGCAACTTCAAAGCCTTACTAATTACATCTTCAGGATTTGTATATCTACCCGTTGCAATTTGCGCTTGAATAATTTGCTCTAATTCCGGTTTAATTTGAATAGTCATAATTTATCCTGGTATTTGACCTATATATATTTTATAACACTTCTCTTTCTTTGCGTCTTTGCTCCTTTGTATCTTTGCGCGAAATAAAAATATTCATCCCAAAGTTAAAATACCTTCTGGAAAATCCACAACCAAACGCAAAAACTTCAACCATTCAGAACCTAATAAAACTTCTGTAATATTATCCCCTACATAAACAGGAATTTCATATTCCTTACCATCTAATATTACCTTACCTAAATAGATATTAAACCTTGATTCACCTTGTGCTGTTTGCATAGGTTCATTACCAAGAAAAACCCAATCAAGTCCATCTAAATCTTGGGTATTAATTGCCATAAACTTGGTAAAACCTGTATCTAACATCGCATCTACAGGCAAATGTAAACCATCAGCAGTAATCAAATCAATCTCAAAAAATAGCTGCCCCTCACCACCAAAATTTCCCTGAATCATATTCTCCCAGTCGTTCCTGTTTCATTTAAGCAAAACACATAATTCTTAGCATTTGGGTATTTTTCAAGGACTTTTTTATGAGCTTGGATATTATCTTGAGCAAGAAAGTATTCACCACTATTTGGTTCTATGCCAATATACCAACCATAGTGACTTTCAATATATTCAGAACGGACACGATCAAAAATTGCACGACAACGCTGATAAAATACTTCATCTTCCGCTTTTCGTCTAGCTAATTCTTCTGGTGAGATAGTCAATTCAGGAAAAATTCTTCCGCGTCGTGCTGGTTGTTTTGATGTTACGGGAGTCATATTTTTAACCTCAAATATAACTACTAGTTTAACTTAAATTGTGCTAATTAATCAAAGTCTGTAATTTGTTTTTATTATAACTTATTATTTGTTTTTGATAAATGCCAACTTAGCCCGCAATTGTGAAATCACAACATCCCCATCAATACTTTCTCCTCTATCCAATTGTTCAATAGCAACATCAACCTTTTCCCGTGTTTCTTCCACCCAATTCTGATAACCCTTATCCCACTCCAAAAGCAACTTCAAAGCCTTACTAATCACATCTTCAGGATTTGTATATCTACCCGTTGCAATTTGTGCTTGAATAATTTGCTCTAATTCCGGTTTAATTTGGATATTCATGATTTCACCTTATCATCATTAAAAGCTGCTGCTAACTCAGGATTAATAATAGCTATAGAACTTTCTTTCCATTCATAAATAATAGCATCAATCAAATCCCAAGCCTCATTAGAAATATCAGTTAAGCGAAAAGCCTCACTCACCTCTTTAATAAAATCTTGCAATTCATCCGCATCAAAAACCCGCAACCAACCATAAGGATGCTCATAACCAATTTCTTGACCTAACAACAACCGAAATGCCACCGATAACACCTCAAAAACAGCCTTACTTTGTATTACCCCTTTCACTAAATAAGCCACATCCTCACGACGCAACAGCGCAAAAGATTGGTCATTTCTAGTAATAGTAATTGGGTGTTCATAAGCTTTGTCTAGAATTCGTCCAGGTTGACTATTCAACTCAGTAGCTGTCACTAACTCATCTGAGTAAGCATTGCTAAAAATTGCCATTGACATGATACCCGCGTTTTCTAGAAACAAGGTCGATTTCTATTGCAAAAGTCTTTTTTTAGCTCTTCCTTTGCGTCTAGAGCGCCTCTGCGTGAGAAAAAATATCTCCAACCTCAACACCAGCAACTTACAACTTCTATTAGGCACAAAAAAACCCTAAACTAGGGTTGAAACTGAAATTAAATTTCACAAAAAGCTTAAAAAATTAAACACCATACAGATTCTGATAGTAAGCCAAAATTTGTTTGATTCTCTGTTGGCTTTCCTCATTAACATTTGTTGTCCCAGAAATCCACAAACTATCAACTTGACTTTGACTATAATCGAACTGCGAAGAAGTCTGGGAAATTAAATCCACCTCTATTCCTTCTACTTGACGCAAATGAGCTGCTATCTCTCGATATACAGCTAAAGGTAAATTAGGGAATTCAACTTTTTCTTTAATCTGCTCCATAAACTCCATAAAACTAATATAAAACCGGAAATCTCCGGTCATTAAACTTTATTTTCTGTTTTTTAAATTCTTTGTAAGGCACTCCCAAACTAGAGATAAACGATTAATCTGACCGCTTTTTTCAGATTGATAGCCGTATTTAAATCACAATTAGGTTTGAGAGCATAACAAAATTTTAAAGCGGTGTGACCATCGAAATAGGA
Source organism: Anabaena sp. PCC 7108 (assembly GCF_000332135.1). NCBI lineage: Bacteria > Bacillati > Cyanobacteriota > Cyanophyceae > Nostocales > Nostocaceae > Anabaena > Anabaena sp. PCC 7108. Next base: position 203,424 of record NZ_KB235896.1, on the reverse strand, counting down.
TTGCTAGTAGAAGCAGTCTTTGATGGCTGAGAGTTCATAGGTTTATCACCCACTGCTTTGGCTACTTCAATACCGTATTGTTCCAAAATTACAGTAGGATTAGAACCTCTATTCATCTCAATCCGTTTAATCAAAACACCATTACCTAATATTTGTCCTGCTTGTACATAGCGACTGGTTTTTTCGTCCAGTACTTTGATAATTGCCTGGGGTTCTCTACCAATCAAAACCACACCACTGACTACAATTGCTTTTGCCGCTTCAGGTTGTGGTTGCGGTGGCAATAAAGGCTTTATGGGCTGGGTAGCAACAGTTTGAGGTAAAACCTTAGGCAGAGGTGAAGTTATTCCAGGTTTAAGCTTAGGTAGAGTAGCAGTCTTGGGATTAGTATTTCTATTTTTGACCGCCGCTACATTTGTTTGTTTTCCTGAAGTTCTATTTTGCGATGTTTGCGTTTGTTGTGGATTAGTAACTTGAGTTGGTAGACGAGGTATTTTAGGAACTTCTAGTTTTGTATCTCCATTACCAGGCATTTGTGTAAATGTCGGCTTAACAATTTGGGCAAATGGATCAGGTCTTCCTTTTGGTATTAGACCCGGTTGCAAATCGCCGTTAGTTGATTGAATGATACCAGCATTACTTAAACCAACAGGGCTAGTAGCACTAGGAGGTACTACAGGATTGGGAAAAGTTGGATCTGTTGGTGGTTTCTGGGCTGCTACTTGGGGAGTTGGTACAGGGCTAGAAGTATTAGTAGCTTCTGGAGTTTCTCCTGAACTACATCCAGCGATCGCCAACATGAAAATAGCTGTAGCTGTAATTTGTGATTTTATACCCATTAGCCGTTCTCGAAAGCTATAGGAAGGTTTACTTATGGAAATTAGCACGCCTTCAATTGTTATTAGAGGCGAAGACTGTTTCCTTTATAGCCTACATTTTTACACTTTTATCGTTGTTTTTAACACTGTCAGTCCAGCATAACTACAGTTTGATCTGGTTTATTATTAATCTTCTGCTGCACCCATCAGATTTTTCAATAAATCCAGCCCTTTTTTGACTCTACGAGACACAGTAACCACACTAATCCCCAAATGCTCTGCGACTTGTTTCTGAGTCAAATCTTGCAAAAATACACATTCTAAAACCTCGCGGGTACGGTTCTCTAGCTGCACTAGGGCTTGTTGTAGACGCATTTGGTCTTCTTGGGCCAGTTGAAAGCTGCGGTAATGAGGATCTGGAACCAACTCACCTAAGGATGTAGCTCCTTCTTCCCCATCCTGGATTGGTACATCCAAACTCAAAGGAGAGCGGTTGACCCACGCTAATTTAACCTCTTGCCATTCACTCAGAGAGATTTCTAGTGCTGCGGCTAATTCTGAATCAGTTGGCTGACGGTTATTTTTTTCCCGCAAAGAGCGCGAAACTCCAATTGCTTGCTGTTGTAGTGCCAGCCATCGTCGGGGTATTCGCATAGTCACACCCTTATCTCTCAGATAGTGTTGAATTTCCCCGCGAATATATGGCATTGCATAAGAACTAAAGGCGTGTCCTTTAGAGAGTTCAAATCTTTCAATAGCCCTGATTAAACCTAAGCAACCGACCTGGAGCAAATCGTCATAGCTTTCATGGCATTGATTGATCCAGTAGTGAGCTTCTTTTCTCACTAATCCAAAATTTAGTTTCACTAGTTGATTGCGAAGGCGTTCTGAGGGATTTTGCTCATACTCTCGCAATAGCTGCGAAATCTCATGTTTTAGTTCGTTTGTGGCTGTAGTATGCATGGCACATTGGGTATTAAACAAATAATTGAATTGAGTAATTGCTTTTAAACCTTTTTCAGACATCGGCAAAGAGGGTACATATTGCACGATATCTAGATAAATGCTGCTCTTACAGAATCGGCAAGACCCTATGACAGAAAGAACTTTTTGCTAAAAAGCATTCCATCAGTAGGTTCAGAGTCCATCGTCATTTTGAGAGAAGAAATTGATATGTGTGTTTTTTTATTCAACTGAAGTTAGTCTGTCCAGTAGTTGATGGAACAATTACCCTAGAATCAAAATATACAATTAATGCTCCAATGTCAAACCGAGATCGTACTTAATTTAACAAACGCAATATGAGATTTACTTATAAGTATCTAGCAATAATATTCCTTATAGTTTTAGGTCTGTAAAAGTTTCTTATTGGTGATATTGCTTATTTAACTTGATTAAATTCATCTAATTTTGAAATAAAAAATGTAATCTACGTTTATTTACTGAGAATATAAACAAGATTGAGGATAATCTCAATTCACTTAATCAAAGCTACACATGAATTTTTCATCCCCGTGTCCTCTCATAATCGCATTTGCCTATTGGTATTACCCATAAAGTAAATAGGTATAAAATAGATGTTCCCAGATTCCTAAAAAAAACCAGATGCCTCCTGAAAAAAGAGGACATCTGGATTAACTAATACATCTATGTTGGTCGGACAATACCGGAAAAACCCATATCCCGCACCATAGCTCTCTTGTGTCAATAAGAGGATTTAGACTCCATTACCTTCAACGCGACCGTAGAATAAACCGCGAATCTTAACTTCTTTAGGCTCACCAGCACCCAAATCTGTGTCAGATGGCTGTTCACTCTCGAAAGTACCAGCTATTTCGCCACTAGCACTATCTACTTTAGCTACTCGTAAAGAAATTTTGCCACTCAGGATTTCTGCACGTTTGACGTTAGTGCGGGTTAACTCTTCATCATCTGCTTGAGCGGGAAGAGCTACAGCATTATCGTAACCAGAAACCACACCACGACCCTTAGGATCTAGAAAAGCAGCACCACGATAGGAAGGAACCTTAAAAGAGCCTTCAAAGTCCGTAGAGGTATTGATGCTGGTTGAATTAGGTTGTGTTTGAGCAACCAAGTTTTTGATGGTAAACAAGAAAGGAACTAGTTCACCACCAGGAAGTTTAACAGTGATGGCTTGGAAGTCAAGACCGTCTGCTTCTACAAAGGTCAAGCTATTGTCGGAATTGATTTTTAGGTTGCCTTGTACTTGGTCAATAGTTGATGTGTACCTAGTTAATAATTTACCAGGAACAAATTCTGCCTTCTGGCGTTTGTTAGCGGGTTCTTCTTTGACAAAGAAATTTGTTGGTTCTAAGCAAAGTTCTTTGATGGCATAGGACTGGCTGGCATCAAGTGCAATGGAACCACGACTTGTTTCTATCAGTTGAGGACACTTGTTAGCCAAACCAGTGCCTCGAATTTGTTCATAGGTGAGTAGATCCTTGCCACTCGAAGCAGGGGCATCACTACAAGCAGTGATTAGCCCTAAACATAAAGCCAAGAAAGCCACAATTAAAGCGCGATACCTCATGGTCAACCTCAATGTCAAAAATTAATATCTAAAGTTGTCTACAAAAAGAATACAGGAGTTCAGGAGTTCAGGAGCGCTTAGTAGGTTTCGCTTATACTTGTAGCAACAGCAGTGTTACCCAAATTATGCAGTAATATGTATGTATTTCCTGATGCTACACACATTCCATTGTTTAGATGGGGAAATCAGCCAGATCATACGATTTTTTTTAGCTCAAAATCAAAGCACTATATTTAGAAATAAGAAGTTATTGATCCTAGTTAGCTCCCTTAGAGGCTGTGTTAAGCTTTCAGTCTCTGTTTTAAAAGCGATCGCTTTTCTTTGAGGAATCAGCGTGCCGTGGGCATCGTCATTACTTTTCCTATCTTTAGCAATCATAAACCACGTCTACTTTGAAATCCTTAGTTTTTTCAGAATTGGGTTTTATTCCCAAATCTTATACTCTTCCCTGTTCCCTGTTCCCTGTTCCCTGTTCCCTGTTCCCTTTTCCCTTTTGAAAAACTCCAGTTCTCAACTTGGATGAGGTTTAGATGATATCTGGAAAATTTTCCTAGTGTAGGGGCATTTGTCATCAAAACCCTTCTATAGTTGGCATTTTCCACCCTAAGTGGATTTCAAAAATCAAATGGGAGTCCCATAAATTGAGCTTCAGTTTAGCCTGTAGTTTCACTTCACAAAGCAGTATTTAGCGGGTAACTGCAGAACTATAACTCTCTATAAACAATTAAAAATCCCAAATATTCGGTAAATTTGAGTTGATCTTGTACGCATGGAGAGATTTATATGAGCAACGGTAAAAATTCTGAGTTAGAGAAAATTTCTGATCAGTTACAAGCAATCGCTACAGCGGTAGAAGATGTCGCACAATTTTGTCAAGGTGATGTGATAGCTCTATTGGCTCTGCTGCGACAGTTAGAAAAATCACATAGAAATATTCGTGATGGAATGTTTCAAGATAGCTTACCTGATAACCGCCAGAGGCTCTACTCACTGCTCAAAGATATTCAGTCTGAGGGAGGTTGGCCTTATATCGAACGGATGCGACTACAAGCATTTTTAGTGAATTTGCCAGTGGAAGCTAGTCCAGAAGATACGGCGTTTCAGAAAACTCATGATGTTTTTCCAAGCGATGAATCTCTAGAATGGTAGATTAGGAAATAGTTTGGAGTTTTAAATTTATAAATTTATAGCTCTGCAATCAACTCTCAAGTTAGGGCTTGAGGTTGATGCTATTTTCTTGGCATAGTTATCTAGCAACAAGATAAGAATCGGACGCTCTTAGGGAACTCCAAAAAATAGATTGATTATTCAATTTCACGGAATCAAACCGACGTTTCCTTCCTCTGTGCTAAAAGCGATGAGATATTGTTGGATTTGGCCGTCCCTCAGTTGGGTTGAAGATGATCACCTCAGGCTGCGATATTGTCAAAGGTTTTTATGCATCTTTCTGATAAATTAATTGACTAGAAGAGCGTACCTAACTAAGTTAAACTAAAACCGAAAAGGGGTTTAAATGGCTGGCATAGTCTCAGTTTCTCGTAGGGATTTAGCCCAGCGTCGTAAGAAATTACGTCAGCAACGGCAAATAAAAATTCTTCAGACTATTTGGCGAACCTCCGCTGTTTGTGGTCTGGCAGGTGGATTACTATGGCTGACAATCCAACCCATGTGGGTACTAAAGGCTCCTACACAGATAGTGATGAAATCGGGCAAGCAATTGTTCTCAGAGCAAACTATTCGGTCACTGCTAGTGTTATCTTATCCTCAGTCGTTGTGGCGGATAGAACCAAATGCGATCGCAGAATCCTTGAAGCAACAACCAACTATTGCTCAAGCCACTGTCAGTCGCCGTTTGTTCCCTCCTGGATTAATTATCGAAGTTCAAGAACGTGTACCAGTAGCCGTCGCACAAACAAGCAAACAGCAAAAAACCATTGATTGTCGCGCTAACTCTCAATCCTCTGCAAATTCTCCTGGAGAAAATCCACAGAACTGCTCACCAAATAGTAGTACTGTCAGCAAAAAGGGTGACATAGGTTTAATCGATGCTCATGGGGTATTGATGCCCTTAGAAAAATACACTTTTCTTAATCCCACCGAAAAACTACCTAGTCTTAAAGTGATTGTCTCACCACAACAATCCCGTCCTTACTGGACTCAACTTTATCAAGCCATCAGCCAAAGTTCTCTGAAAATAACGGAAATTGATTACCAAGATCCTACTAATTTGATTCTGAAAACAGAATTAGGAAATGTGCATCTCGGTTTACCTAGTACCCAGTTACCTGAACAAATTAGGGTACTTGCCCAAATGCGTCATTTACCTGCAAAATTTAATCCTGGTCAGATAGAGTATATCAATCTCAAAAATCCCGATTTTCCCTCAGTACAAATGAACCAAAAACTTTATATTAAGTCTCAATCCCCCTAAAAACATCTGGTCTATTTGATTCAGTAAGCCTTGGTAAATAAACAAATTTTCTAGTCATCGAAATCCTTGCGAACATCACCATTTTTGCCACCAAAACAAACATTGGCATTAAGTTTTATTAAAATGACAGGATAAATGATAGAAACTCATTTGAGAGTAACAGATACTCAATTGTTAGCCTCACATCGGGTTGATCGAAATTAAGCGCGGGATGGGGGGAAATACCGCCTTAATTTTCAGGCTGAATTTTCAGGTGTTTTGCTACTGTGGCATGGGTTCAGACTTTTCTGCGCTGTAACTTCTGTTCATTAACACGGTGTGTCTAGTTATGCTGGCTATTCAAGGCTACTGATTAAGTAAGTAAGGTTTGTGTCTAAAGTTGTGATCATCCCTAATATCGATCATATGATTAATGCAGAGAAGATTGTCCGCGAACCATCTTTACAAGTTCTATGGTCTGGTGAGAATTTGGAGTGTGGAGTTGCTTTTACTCTGCTAAGGTGTATAAGAACTACTTTAAACTCCATAGGAGAATCAACTCCAAAATTAAGCCGAGTAACTTTTGAACGTATTTTACTCAATAAAAAGTTCAAAATTATACAAAAGTTTAAAGTATTTACTAGTTAATAGTACTGAATTAATCAACATTCATCGTCAAAACTATCACAAAATCAAACTTTGAGTAAAAATAGGGGAATCATATTGGAGATAATGCACGCATACTTGGATAGAGGAGGAATATATCATTGAGAATAGACCAATTGTCGAACATAGTTAAGTATACTTGCTGAGAATTTAGTGGTGCGATAGTCCATGTTTCAAGCGTATCCCATAGCTAATTATTGTACGTCCAATCCGGTTAAGTTTGTTCGTGTTGAGAACAATAAAAAATACTGCCACAATCTATGGCATGGTCAAACTATAGTTGACTCTTAGGTGAATAGCACCAGAAAAAGTCGTTTATCTACCTTTCAAAAATCCAATGACACTCGATAATAACCAAGAGCTTACCTATAAAAATTCGCAATCTGTCGGACAGCCAGGTTTCTCCCTCGCAGTTAACGCCAACAACCCCTTTAACAGTTCTGGGTTGAACTACGGAAATCATGATAGTAAGAAAATTACTGAAAATAGCCGTATTGGTGAAATTGTTCCTGGACGAGTTGCCAACATTAAAGTGATTGGTGTCGGTGGTGGGGGTGGCAATGCTGTTAACCGCATGATTGAATCTGATGTATCTGGGGTGGAATTTTGGTCAATTAACACCGATGCCCAAGCGCTTACCCTAGCTGGCGCTCCCAGTCGCTTGCAAATCGGACAGAAACTGACAAGAGGTTTAGGCGCAGGGGGTAATCCTGCTATTGGTCAAAAGGCAGCAGAGGAATCTCGTGATGAGATTGCTACGGCTTTAGAAGGTGCAGACCTAGTGTTTATCACAGCTGGTATGGGTGGTGGAACTGGTACAGGTGCAGCGCCAATTGTGGCAGAAGTGGCTAAAGAAATGGGCGCTCTTACTGTCGGCGTAGTCACACGTCCATTTGTATTCGAGGGACGGCGACGCACCAGCCAAGCCGAGCAGGGGATTGAAGGATTGAAAAGTCGGGTGGATACCCTGATTATTATCCCTAATAATAAGTTGTTGGAGGTAATTCCCGAACAAACGCCTGTACAAGAAGCTTTTCGCTATGCTGATGATGTGTTACGTCAAGGTGTGCAAGGTATTTCTGATATTATTACGATTCCAGGGTTAGTCAACGTTGACTTTGCTGATGTGCGAGCAGTTATGGCAGATGCAGGATCAGCATTGATGGGCATTGGTGTGAGTTCTGGCAAATCTAGAGCTAGAGAAGCAGCGATCGCCGCAATTTCTTCACCTTTGTTAGAATGTTCTATTGAAGGAGCTAGAGGAGTTGTCTTTAATATTACTGGTGGTAGTGACCTCACTTTACATGAAGTCAATGCTGCGGCTGAAACCATCTATGAAGTGGTTGATCCCAATGCGAATATTATTTTCGGCGCAGTAATTGATGACAGACTACAAGGAGAAGTCAGAATCACTGTTATTGCTACTGGATTTACAGGGGAAATCCAAGTTGCACCACAACAAAATGTGGCTAACACAAGAATAGTAACTCCAGCAAATACTAGAAAACCTACACCACAACCAACTGTTAATCAACCCAATCCAATTCCTGAGCCTAAAGAGAAACCCTCACTGGATATTCCTGACTTTCTCCAACGACGACGTACACCACCCAAAAATTAAGTAATTGTGGATTTGAGATTTTAGATTAAATTTGCAGTCTCAGTTGTGACAGAGTGCTGTATACAATTTCCTAGTTTTAGGGTTTATTTCACCAGGGAGGGGTCAGCAATTTAGTTGCTACCCCGAAGTTTTATGGTCTGCCAAATAAAAAATATCTCATTGCTTTTAAGGTAGGGAAGCAGGGTGAGGAAAAGTCGTTTTGATTTTGTGAAATTGGATAATTTATAGAAATTATGCTCTGATACAAAGACGCGGTTATAGATACATGAACACATATCAGTATCTCCGCGTCCTAGTTTAATTGAGTTGTTTTCTGTTTAGCTTCTGCTCAAGCCATTGAATGACCTGATCCCCAAGACGAGTACCATCTAGACGGTCAATCTCACGAATTCCCGTGGGACTGGTAACGTTGACTTCAGTCAGGTAGCCACCAATCACATCAATACCCACAAAAATCAACCCATCTTCGCGTAGTTTGTCAGCTAAGATGGTGCAGATTTTCTGCTCTGATGGAGTAATTTGGGTTTGAGCTACAGTACCCCCTGTGGCCATATTATTGCGAAAATCACTGCCACTAGAAAGGCGATTGAGCGCCCCAATCGGTTCACCATCCAGCAAAATAATCCGTTTATCTCCGTCTTTTGCTGCTGGTAAATAGTTTTGTACCATCACAGGTACTCGACCTTGGAGGGTACTAAGTTCAACAATGGAATTGAAATTGCGATCGCCTGATTGCAAAAATAAAATCCCCTCTCCAGCTTTGTTACCCAGCGGTTTGAGAACAGTTGCTCCCTTTGCTGCCACAAATTCGCGGATAACTTGTTTGTCAGCACTGACAATCGTTTCGGGAATACATTCGGTAAACTGAAGAGCATACATTTTCTCATTTGCACTTCTGATACCACTAGGGCTGTTAATTACCAGGGTTTTATTTTGGTCAATGTAATCCAAAATGTAAGTAGCATAGAGGTAGGAATCATTGACAGGTGGATCTGTCCGCATAAATACAGCATCCATTGATTCCAAGGAAGTTAAAACGCTAGAACTTAACTTATACCAGGGATTTGCTGCTATCCAACGTCCCTCTACTAACTCCACTGGTACAAGTTCTACCTGCTGTAGCAAAGCCCAAGCTTTACTCTCCACTACGTTCAGTAGGTTAGCTTGAGTTATCCAAACTTCATGACCTAGAATTTGCGCGGCTTCCATGAGAGCAATACTTGTGTCATGGCATGGATCAAGCTGATGGATGGGATCTATAATGAAAGCCAGTTTCACCCTCTTTACCTCAATCACCTTTGAATGTAATGGTTGGTCAATTTGTCGCTAGATATTGCTTTTGTGGTACTTTTTAACTTAAACGTTATGACCAGCAGAAAGCAATCCATCTAACTTGCCTTGACTATCTAAAGCGTGAATATCATCACAACCACCAATGTGATCATCATTAATAAAAATTTGCGGTAAAGAGCGTCTTCCATTTGCCCTTTGAGACATTTTAGTTCTTGCTACTTCATCTCCATCAATGCTGTATTCGATGAAATCAACTGCTTTGTTCTTTAGCAAGCCTTTAGCACGTATACAAAATGGGCAAGTACTCCAAGTGTAAATTTCTACTTTTGCTGTCATAAATATCCAATATTTAATCAAATACTTCTTAATTTTAAACTGTTGCTACTCCAGTCTAAAAAAAAAGGAGGCTAATTCCTTCTTTAGATGGAATTCAAGCCGCCCCTTTGCTGTTATGAACATCCCTCATATCTAGAATTTAAGCTACTAGCAGAGACTGTTTCTTTACCACTCTTAGCGCACCCACAGCGAATAAAGCAAGAGCAAATGCTGTGTTAGGTTCAGGTACTTTTTTTGGTGGTGGTGGTGGTGCAATATAATAGGTGGCAGCTTCGTTTAAATTAGTTCCGTATTGAAAACGAATGTTGCTAATCTTTTTTACATCAAAGGCAGTGGGTAACCCTGATAAAACAAACGTTGCAGAGTTGTTAACAAAAGGATTTTCTGTGATTGGTTTATTCGCACTGCTGTCGTAGCCATTTATTATGCCATACGCCTGTTGGGTCTGGCCTCCTATGCCCTGAAAAATACCTAAGCCAGCAGTACCAAGACCGTACTTTTGAGTTACTGCTACAGCGCCAGGCTTAGAAACATCTCCACCTAAGCCACCCTGACTGTTAGTAGAGGCAAATGCCCATTCAGGACTATAAGTAGTCTCTGTAGTAGTTTTCCCTTTTTTAGTTGTACTAGTAGTTGTACCAATCTTCAGAAGATCAACATTACTAGTATTAGTACCATTTTGAGTGACTGTTGCTGCTTTAGCTGAGGCCAAGGATAAGTTTAAAGGGGAAGAACCATTGTAGTCCCAAAAAAGTGAAGTCAGAACATCAGAAGGAGCTTTTGCACCTGCCCCAATATTAGTAAGGGTGATAGTCAATTGACCTGGGTTTAACGAATCATCAAAAATAACTGATGAGTTGAGACTGCTGTTGGTTGCTGAGTTAGTACCTGTAGCAGAAAAGGTCATACTAGCTGCGTAGGCTTGAGGCATTTGGGAAACCATGACTACAGTTAAAGATGAAACTCCGATAGCTACATAACTTAGTATTTTGTGAGAGGGTCTTGTTAACATTTACGATACGCTCCAGTAAAAGTGCTTTTATTTATTTGTAAAACTTATTACTAATGGATATAGTTTGGCACAACTATATTCTCAAGTCTATGTTTCAAAGGCAACTTTATAAAAGATTTAATTAACCATTAAACGGAGTGTATGTTTACGTATACTGAATACTTGATTTTGATATAAATAAGCTCAATTATATAGATATTTTACGTAAATAAATTACGCAATTGGCATATTAGGAGATTGGGTCAAAATCGATTATTCGGTAATAATCAGTAGATTTTCTGCATTTGAGGCAATTTAAAAAGGACAAAAAATAAACTTAATTTCTATTGTTGTCAACATCTTTACTGAACTAAACAGAATAAATAAATTCCGTACTTGGTGAGAATACGGAATTAATAATCATAGGTTCATTTAATTTTCAGTATTTACCGATCATCAACAGCATATTCAATCAACTGGGACAGACGATAACGTAGAGTCTCTAAACCTAAACGCTGACTAGCGGAGATAAATATCGCTAGAGGAAACTCTTCCTTGGCTAAAGCTAGTGTCTCGCTACTAACTTGGTCAATTTTGTTAAAAGCAACTAAGGCCGGACCGGGAGTTATGGGCATTTGGGCGAGAATTTCTCTAACTGCGCGAATATGACTCAACCAAGCAGGATGGGATAAATCCACTAAGTGTAGTAGAGCATCAGCTTCTGTAACTTCCTCTAAGGTAGCGCGGAAGGCATCCATTAAGGAGGGAGGTAACTTGTGAATAAACCCTACTGTATCTGTAATTAGAGTTTCCTGGGGTTCATTAGTATCCGCATGAGGAATGACCAAGCGGCGTGTAGTGGGGTCGAGTGTGGCAAAAAGTTGGTCGGCTGCGTAAACTTCGGCATTAGTGAGAGCATTGAGCAAAGTAGACTTACCAGCATTGGTATAACCCACTACAGCAACAGAAGGAACTTCTCGATGTTGTCGTCTTTGACGTAATCGACAACGATGTGCTTGCAACTGGTTAACTTCTTGTTGCAGTCGGGAAATCCGCTTTTGAATGCCCCGTTTTTCTGTTTCTAGTTTTGTTTCACCAGGACCCCGTGTCCCAATCCCACCACCTAGTCTGGACATGGATTTACCTCGACCGGTGAGTCGTGGCAGCATATATTCTAACTGTGCTAGTTCTACTTGTAATTTACCAGCACCAGATTGGGCGCGTTGGGCAAAGATATCTAAAATTACTTCTGTACGGTCAATGACTCTGACCCCAATTTGTGCTTCTAGGTTGCGGACTTGAGCGGGTGAGAGGTCACGGTCAAAGACGACAAGATTGGCTCCCAATGTTTGGGCGGTGAGGGCGAGTTCTTGAACTTTGCCTTCACCAATAACGGTTTGGGGATGAATGCGCGATCGCTTTTGTTGTAGTATTTGCAAAACGTCTCCACCTGCCGTATCCACTAACCGCACTAATTCGGCGATTGTGTCCTGGAATTGTTGACCAGTGGTACTATCAGTGATTACACCGACAATGACGACGCGATCATGATCTGCGTCTACTTCTTGGGCGGTGTATTCCCGGCTAAATTCCTCTTCTAGACTTTCTACCAAGTCCAGAAAATCTTGTTCTGCGATCGCATCTAAACTCAAAGGTGGCGATATGCTAGAGTACGAAGCTGAGTCTGGGGTGCTAATTCCCTCAGAATCGGTTAAAACTAGCTGTTTACTATTGGCTACTAAGTGAGCTAGATAAGCTTCTTTCACATAGCCCGTCGCACCACCACCCCGCTTTGTAAATCCCGTGCCAGTAATGTTCAACACTACTAGAGCATCTAATCGTTGCAATGCCATTGCCGTCAACGCCGATTCATTGGGTGGTTCTGGCTTGAGGTGAGTTGCTATACAACGAATACCACTCAGACGTTCTGCACCGTAACGTGGCAGTTCTAGGGGTGGAATTTGGGTTTGACGCGGATTACCCACCCCAACTCTAATCACTTGTCCGCGACGGTTGAGGTAGGCACATATTGGCTGATTTAGTTCTGTGCTAATTGCGGCCAGACGCTGGGCGAACTCGGATGTTGTGATGCAATCGCCCGATATGCGCTGGTGGTACAGCCGCTGTAGTTGTTTCAGCTGGCTGGACTTTAAACCTTGGAGATTTCCGAAGATGGTCTCTATAGAAGTTTATGACCAGTTAACTGGCCCTCCCTAATCGTTCTATTGTCTATTTTACAACAAGGCGTGAGTTGCAAGCTCTATCTTCTGGGAGATGCTTTTCATTTTTGTCAAAAAGCACCCTTTATTTAGTGAAATTTGGCGTAATATATCGGTCACTCTGGGAGCATCCCAAATGTGTAAGTTTATTTTTTATCTGAGCTTCCAACTGAATACAAAGCATAAAATAAACGAACCGCGAAGACGCGAAGAGCGCGTTCGCGTAGCGTGCCGAAGGCATAGGTAAGAGGTAAAACAGGTTTTTTGGGTTAGTTGCGTATATTTTTGCAAAATTGGGATGCTCCCGTCACTCTAGATTGACTCTAAATAACGACGTAACTTACTACTAAACCAATCAATAACTGTCACTACTACTAATAGTACTAACATCATGGTTGTGGCTTTGGTATATTCAAAACCATCTATATAACTTTTTAATTGAAAACCTATACCTCCAGCACCAACTACTCCTAAAACCGAAGCAGCACGAATGTTATATTCAAACATCCACAGGGTATAACCTAATCCTAAAGGTAATATTTGCGGTAATATTCCATACTGGGCTATTTGTATTCTTGATGCCCCAATCACCTGTAAAGATGCTAAGGAACTATTATCTACTGATTCTATAGCTTGTTGATAAAACTTAGCAAGATAGCCAATAGTATATATTGATAATGCTAATGTGCCAGCAGGTGCGCCCAATCCTGTAGCAGCTACAAAGATTAAACCTAAGATAATTGAAGGTACGGAACGAACGGAGTTTTGTATTAAGTTTGCTATCCATCTTAACCACAAAGGGGCGATATTATTAGCGCTGGCTATGGCAATTGGTAATGATAAAACTGCACCTATGGATGTTCCCCATACAGACATCTGCACAGTTTCAATTAACCCTTTAATGGCAATATCTAAAACTTGCCAATTCGGAGGAAATAACCGAGAAATAAAATCTATAATGAAAGGACTACTATCTTTTAATAATTGAAAATCAACTTTTAATCCTTGTAATGCCCAAGTGTAAACTCCTATTATTAACAAGAAAATAACTAAAGAAATAAACCAAGAATGATAACGATGCAAATTTTGCAATTTAGAAATGCTTTTCATTTTTAAAATTACTCAATATAATTTGAATTACTTTACTTGATAAATTATAAAAATCGTTCTTGTAAATTTTCACATTTACCATCATAAACGACTTTTCCATGATCTAAAATTATAGCCCTTTGAGCGTATGCTGTAGCTAATGCTAAATCATGTAAAACAGTTATTATAGTTAAGCCTTGTTGATGTAATTCTGCTAATGTTGCCATTACTTGTTGTGAAGCTACTATATCTAAACCTGTTGTGGGTTCATCAGCTAAAAGTATTTGTGGGTATTGAATTAATGCTCTAGCAATAGCTACTTTTTGTTGTTGTCCACCACTTAATTGACTAGTTTTTTGATATATTTGTTCTTTTAAACCTAATTGTATTAATAATTCTAAGGCTAATGTGCGATCACGTTGGGAAAATCCAAATATAGTTTGTCGAGTTGTTCTTACTCCTAATTTTCCACACAATACATTATCAATTGCTGATAATTGCCGGATTAATCCACCTCCTTGAAATAACATTCCCACATCTCGACGGATTTGCGGTAAATTTTGATTATTTACAGAAACACCATCAATTTTAATTTCTCCCTTGACTAAAGGTACTAAACCTACAAGTGATTTTAATAATGTCGATTTACCAGCACCATTCAATCCTAATAATGCGACAAATTCACCTTGATTAATTTTGCAGTTAATATCATTTAATATTGGCCGCTGTAGAGATGAAATATAACCTGTCTCTAAGTGAGAACATTCAATAAAATTCACGTTTTTTTGAGATGAATGGTAATTATTAGTTGTTTCAGAATAAACAGTCATGGCTAATTTTATCAAAAGCTAATGTAAATAGCAAAGTTATGTCAGAATAGAGAGTTTTCTGATTTAAATTCTCTATCCTAACTTGTTATACCGTTTTTGTATGAAGATGCAATTTATCTATTGTTGTAGAGCCGATAATCCCTACACAGGGAACGTCTCTACCAAATAAATTTGGCGCATCTTTACATAGAATTGGTATTAGTTAAAAACTATGGATCTATTCCCACATTTTTTAAAGCTTCTTTAACTGGTCGGAGATGTCGATCATGATCAATTCTTACCAGTTCTGTAGAATTATATAAACTGGTGAGTAATTGATTATTTTCTGATTTGTTTAACTTTAATAAAGCATTAATAAGCTTTTCTCTGATCAGAACTGGTACATCATCATCAATAGCAATACCATGAGCAGGAACACCAGAAATTTTATGTAATATTCTGACTTTATCTCTATTTTGAGCGGCAAGATAGGGTGAAAATAGAGCATATTCTGATACTACAGCTACATCAGCTTGTCCTCTAACTACAGCATCTAAAGCCTTGCTATAATTTCCACCATAACTAATTTTACCAAAGAAGTTTTCTAAGCGATCACGATTAGGAACAAAACCTTGTTTCACTAATTCACTTACTGGAAAAATAAATCCAGAACCAGATGTCGGAGAAGTAAAAGCAATTGTTTTTCCTCTGAGTTGTTCTAAAGTTGCTTTTGGAGAATTTTTACTTTTTAATTGGCTATTACTGGGAACAACAAAAATAGAATTATAAGTGTATCTACCAGAGTAATTTTTGCGAACTTCAGCCAAATATAAACGAGAATTTGCTAATTGTTCAGCCTTTAAAGCTGAACGACTGCTTAAAAACGCTACATCAGCTCTATTTGCTCTTAAGGATTCTACTGCGGCTGTATCATCACCTACTTGCGCTTTGATAGGCATTTTTAACTCTTTAGATAAAAATACAGCTACATTATCAGCTTTATTTTGCAAGTCAGTAGAATCTGCACGAGTAGGAAAAACTATGGTTAAAGTTTTAATTTTTTGAGCAACTAAGTGTGGTGTTAGTTGATTTTCAGAAAAGTTAGCAACGGCTATTTGCGGAGATCCTAAACTACTGAAAACCATTCCTGTCAACGCTAATAACCCTGCACTAACATACCAAGAGTATTTTTGGCTCACTTGCATTTTTTCCTCCAATAGAAATAATTTTCAGTATTTTTGCTAATTACTTGCAATTAACATGATAAAAAAACTCTATAACTTTTAGGAATAAAAGTCAATAAGCTAGATATTTTTTGATGATTTTTGTAAATTTATGATAGACCTCTGCCAAAAAAAGTCTTGTGGTAAGCTAGGTGATTGAATAAATGGTCAATAAGTTGACTAGCTTTTTCAATGTTATAAGTATAAATGTTGCTAATTAAGTAGCAATGTTATGTGAAGCGTTTCTGCGGTTAACGTGTTCAAGCTATCCCAAGCAAGTGTTTAAATTTCCGATTCGACAGTTGCTTTGTTAGGTCAAAACCTTTTATCCTACCATAAAACAATTTTGGAAGAGGTCTACTAAATTACTAATGTCTATTATTATTGCTGGAGAACGTAGCGGGGTGGGTAAGACAACAGTAACACTTACCCTTTTAGCGTCTTTGTGTCGTCGTGGTGTGAAGGTGCAATCTTTTAAGGTGGGGCCAGATTATATTGACCCGATGTTTCATCAGTATGTTACTGGTCTGCCTTGTCGGAATTTAGACTCTGTACTGACTTCAGAAAATTATGTACAAAAATGTTTTAATCTTCATTCCCCTGGGTGTGAATATGCTCTGGTTGAAGGGGTGATGGGTTTATTTGATGGGGTTAAGGGGACTGGAGAAGAACATCAATTACCAACTGATTTTGCGAGTACGGCGCACGTTGCACGGTTATTAGATATACCTGTAATTTTGGTAATTGATTGTAGTCGGTTGTCTGGTTCAGTGGCTGCGATCGCACATGGATATTGTGCTTTGGATAGTAGAATTAAAGTTGCTGGGTTAGTATTGAATCGTGTGGGTAGCGATCGCCATTTATACCTGCTCAAAGATTCCCTAAAACCTCTACAATTGCCTATTCTCGGCGTTTTAAGACGACAAGATAATATTACTATACCTGACCGTCATCTGGGTTTAGTCCCCACATCTGAATTACCAGAATTGAATGATGTCGTCAATCGCTTGGCAGATTTAGGCGATAATTGCTTTGATTGGCAAAAATTATTACCACTACTGCAAGTATCTCAAGTTTCAGCTATTAATCCTCAATCTCCCAAATCCCCAATCCCCAATCTCAAATCTAAAATCAGAATTGCTGTTGCACGAGATAAAGCCTTTAATTTTTACTATCAAGACAATTTAGATTTACTAAAACAATTAGGTGCAGAATTAGTTTTTTGGAGTCCTTTAGAAGATACTGAATTTCCAAAAAATATCCAAGGACTGTATTTTGGTGGTGGATTTCCCGAAGTATTTGCACAACAATTAGCCGCAAATACTAGCATTATTAAAGAAGTAAAAACAGCTATTTTAGCCGGAATTCCCACAATTGCAGAATGCGGAGGATTGATGTATTTATGTGAAAATATTATTGATTTTGAAGGTAAATCTTGGCCAATGCTGGGAATTTTACCAACATCGGCACAAATGGATAAAAGTCTAACTTTAGGATATCGTCGCGCAGTAGTTTTAGAAAATAGTTGCTTATTTGATGCAGGAACAAATATTTATGGACATGAGTTTCATCGTTCCCATTTAATTACTAATCCTCAACAACCATTATTTGATACTTATCGTTATGATTGTGAGGAAAATACAGGATTTGAAGGTTGGAATTTACCTAATGTTCATGCTTCATACATTCATCAACATTGGGGAGAAAGTGTAGAAATTCCCTACAGGTTTCTGCAACAATGTCTAATGATTAATACTTTCATTCAGTCGGCGAATTATCCGCGATAGTTCACGAATGATATTCACCGCAATTTCTGGAGTTTCTTCAATCGCATCATAAAGTTGCTCTTGGGTGAGTTCTAAACATTCACAAGAATCTACAGTTGTAGCGGTGGCGGAACGGGGTTGAGTATCAAATACAGCCATTTCTCCGAAGTATTTCCCTTGCTCAACTTCTGCTAATTTTGTTTCCCCAATATGGACTTTGACTTTACCAGATACAACAATATAGAGCGAGCGCCCTTCTTCGCCCTGTTTAAAGATACTGTAATTAGCAGGATATGATAGTTCATTCATCACTGAAGCCAGCCGCACCACAAAATCATCTCGCAATTCGTTAAAAATGGGGACACGCCGGACAAATAACAACCGATCAACGCTGGTAAGCATAATTACTATTTATTAATAAAAACAGTCTCAAACCTGAAGAGAGAAAGCAATTAGCCATATTAACAGGACTTACGCAACTGGCACATTGGTAGGGTGTGGTTCGGCAAGCTCACCAACCACGTCAGATATCAACAATCTGTTTATTTGCAGGATTTATGCAGTAGTAAAGCACCCTACAACAGATTTTTAGTGTGACACTTGCGTAAGTCCTAATTAATAAGGATTTTGACTTAGGCTCTCTAGGGCGGATGTAGAATGTAGAGAATATTATACCAGTTAATTAGTAAGTAGGTGATGATTGTGAACACTTCCATATTTCTGTGAAAACTTTATCCTTCAGTCGTGACCATTAGCAGAATAATGATCCCTAAACACTTATTGATACGTAACTTTCTTTTTACCTTAGTCATAAAACTATCTAGAGTATTGATATAATAATTACCACTATGGGGTATTTAAACAAAACGTATTGATATCCCCATTTAAAATTTAGGGATTTTTAGCATCTCCACTTACACACATCTGGTATGATTATGTACTTTCTAGAGAGTTATTCCCCCATAGAAATTTATCACAATGTACATAGCCAAATGATTTATGAGGATAAATTTACTCCTATTCAAGTTGCAGCGCTAAACACCATCACAGAATTTCCAACTTTAGGAAATATAGAATCAGAAACTGTCACGTCAATCACTACCAAAGCTATAATATCCTCTGATTACTTAAGCCAGGCTCCTGAAATCAATATGGATCAAAATGTTAATCCAGTTGATGGTAATTATTTAACAACAGAACCTAGCTACCCAGAGCAAAAGCCGTTTAAACCACAAAAGTTACCCTTAGTACTAGAGAAGAATAAAACGCAGCTGCTTTCATCTCCCAGTATTACGATGCTCACACCATCAGCTTATGGTAAATCTTGGGGAAGAGCTTCTATCGCGGTAGGATTTCAATCTCGCGCTCGCTTTACTGACAAAGCAGATGGAGTTTTAGGTGTGGGTATAGGCTTAGGTGATGCTAACAAATCGGTTGGTTTAGATGTAAATATAGGTATTGTTGATCTAGATTCTTTCCAAGATGGAAACATTAGTTTTAAATTACATCGCCGACTTCCCAATGATCTAGCTGTAGCTGTTGGTGTGAAGAATTTTGTGACTTTTGGTGATACTGACGGGGGTACATCTGGTTATGGTGTAATTACTAAAATGTTTCGCTTACAAGATAGTGATAGCAAACCATTCAGTCGTCTTTATGTCTCTGCTGGTGTCGGTGGTGGACAGTTTCGTTCAGAATCGGATATTAACAAAAATATTGATACAGTTGGTGTGTTTGGTAGTGCCGCTATGCAAGTTGCAAAGCCAGTAAGTGCAATCATTGAATGGTCTGGACAAGATTTGGGTTTGGGTTTATCTGTCACACCATTTCCCAAAATTCCTTTAGTAATTACACCAGGAATTAGTGATATTACTGGCAATGCAGGTGATGGCAGTCGCTTTATATTAGGCGTTGGTTATAGTATTTCTTTTTAGTTGAATTTACGTGAGTATTTAGGATGAAATTAATGAAAATTAATCGTTTATTCTTGTCAATCTTTTTGTCAGTTATTTTAATTATTAGTTTCTTGAAATCTGTGCAGGCACAATCGGGAAATCAGTCAGATATCACTAATCCTGACCCTCAAGAGATCGTTAACCCTGGAAATCAGTCAGATATCACTAATCCTGACCCTCAAGAGGTTGTTAAACCTGGAAATCAGTCAGATATCACTAATCCTGATACCCAAGAAATTATTAATCCTGATAATGATAATAAAAATACGGGTGTAATTGTCGTAGATAGAAATGAATTTGATAGAGATTTTTCAGCAGCAACACCAGAAGAAGCTGTGAATAAGTTGGAAGAATTACAAGCTTTTCAATTTGGGAAATATTTAGGTACTGATTTTTTTGGAGATATTGCTTCAACTGAAGATATTGCTAATAATTTATCTAACCTTGCTAAAAAGACAAATAGAAAAGCCGCAGTTATTTACGTAACTGCCCTAAAAGATAAATTAAGCCTAATTCTAATCCCGCCAATTGAAAATCAAAAAAATATTTCCAGCAATGCAAAAAGCTTACAACCCATAACACAAACTCCAGCATATCAGACTAAAATTATCCGCAAAGATGTCATAGAAGCTAAAAATAGTAACATCCAAAAAGTTGCTAAAGAGTTTCGAGTAAAAATTACTAATAATAGACGCAATGATTACCTTGACGACGCACAAAAACTCTATAAGTGGATAATTGAGCCTCTGGAGCCAGCCTTAAAAGCTAATAAAATCAATACTTTAATCTTTTCAATGGATAATGGCTTAAGAACTATCCCCATGGCGGCTTTACATGATGGTAAACAGTTCTTGATTGAAAAATATAGTATTGGTATTATCCCTAGTTTTAGCCTCACAGATACTCGTTATATCCCTATCGTCAACTCAGATATCCTGGCTATGGGGATATCACAAAGTACAGAAGGACAAGAGCCTTTACCATCTGTTCCCATAGAAATAGACACCATAAGTAAACAAATTTGGCAAAGTCAAGCTCAGATATTTTTAAATGAATCATCTACAATAAATAATCTTAAGACTTTCAGTATTAAAAATAATTATGGAATTATTCACTTAGCAACTCATGGTGATTTTAAGCCAGGAAAAATCAATAACTCTTATATTCAACTTTGGAATGAAAAAATAAATTTGCAACAGTTGAAAAAGCTATCTCAAGAATTAAACTGGAATAAAAATCCTAAAGTAGAAATGTTAGTTTTGAGTGCCTGTAGGACTGCGTTGGGTAGTCAAGAAGTTGAATTGGGATTTTCTGGTTTAGCAGTGCAGGCAGGGGTAAAGTCGGTATTAGGTAGTCTCTGGTATGTGAGTGATCAAGGTTCTTTGGCACTGATGACCAAATTTTACGAGCAGCTCAAGATGACTTCCTTGCGCTCCGAATCTCTCAGACAAGCTCAGTTAGCAATGCTGAAGGGAGAAGTTCGCATAGCAAATGAACAATTATATCTATCCCCAGACAAGCGCATTTCTCTACCTCCAGAACTGTCTAATTTAGGTAAGATAGACTTATCACATCCTTATTTTTGGTCTGCTTTCACTATGGTTGGTAACTGGAATTAACAGTTAAGTAAGTAGACTTACAGCAGATTTCAGGTTGCAGGAGGCTATATAACAAGAAAATTTCCACCCTGTTCTCTTTTCCCTGCTGTATATCGTACTCCCAATTAATGGGTAAAAAAGAATGTTCTCGAAATGGTTGTTAAGAGTTTTTATAGTATCGATAGTTCTGTTGTTAATATTGGTTTTAGTATCCCATTTAGGAGCCGAGATTTTTTGGTTTCAGGAAGTTGGCTATTTGCAGACATTTCTACTGCACTTAATAACTCAAAGTACTTTATGGGTAGTTGTTGTTAGTATTAGTTTTGCCTATCTTTTAGGTAATCTAGCAGTAGCAAATCGGCTCAAATATTCCCAATTTCTGAAAAGTGAACCAGTCCGTAATGAAGAAAAAGGACTTGCTAGGGAACTAACACATTTTCTCAGCCACCAGTATGACAGATTTGGTGAAACCGCTAAACCGGATTTCATAAATAGAAAAATTAGATTGTACCTACTACTACCCATAACTTTAGGACTAAGTTTTTTGGTAGGGTTAATTGTGGCACATTATGGGGAAGTCACCCTAAATTACTGGCATAGTGAAGTTAATCAGGTTAGTGTAATTCTACCTCTATTCCAATTGGAGACAATTTGGAATTTAGCCAGCAAGATTGTTTCCCAAATCTGGTATTTTATTTTAGCTGTGGTCATGGCGATCACTCTTTTAGTATATTCCCAATTTTGCCTGAGAGCGATCGCAATTATTCTCAGTCTTATTTTTGGTTGGGTGCTGTCTCAAAATTGGGAAAAGATAGTCCTATATTTCCATTCCACTCCCTTCAACAGTACAGAACCTTTATTTGATAAAGATATCGGCTTTTATATTTTCTACCTCCCAGTTTGGGAACTATTAGCATTTTGGCTAGTTGGATTATGTTTATATGGCTTTATTGCCGTTCTTCTCAGTTATCTTTTATCTGGAGATAGCTTAAGTCAAGGTATTTTTCCGGGCTTTTCACCATCACAAAGACATCATTTATTCGGCTTGGGTGGCTGTTTGATGTTGGTGATAGCTTTTAGTTATTGGCTGAGTCGTTATGAACTCGTTTATTCTCCCCGTGGGGTTAGTTTTGGCGCTAGTTATACCGATGTTCAAGTACAGTTACCAGCTGACACCAGCTTATGTGTTTTAGCTATAGCAATCGCATTTTATCTGCTATGGCAAACTTTATTTTGGAAACCTAAATCTCGGCATCATCGCTGGATAATTTATGGCTTAGGTTTTTATCTAGGCTTAATCGTTATTGGTGATTTTATTTTACCTGCTGTTGTTCAATATTTAATCGTTCAACCCAATGAATTACAACGAGAGCAGCCTTATATACAGCGTACTATTGCGCTAACTCGTCAAGCCTTCGATTTAGAAGTAATTGATTCTCAAACCTTTAACCCCCAAGGAAAATTAACTCAATCTAATCTCAAAGCTAATAATCTCACAATTCGTAATATCCGAGTTTGGGATCAAGAACCACTATTAAAAACTAACCGTCAATTACAACAAATTCGTCCCTATTATCGGTTTCCTGATGCTGATATTGATCGTTACAAAATCACAAATCAATCAACAGAAAAACAGCAGGTGTTAATTGCAGCTAGGGAATTAGACTATAATGCTGTACCACAACAAGCTAAGACATGGATAAACCGCAATTTAATTTACACTCATGGTTATGGCTTTACTATGAGTCCCGTCAATAAAGTTGCTCCTGGTGGTTTACCAGAATATTTCGTTAAAGATATTAGTGGCAATGGTAGTGCATTAACTACTTCTAGTGAAGCTATTCGTAAAAGTATTCCTATTGGTGAACCGCGAATTTATTATGGAGAAATTACTAATACTCATGTCATGACAGGCACGAGAGTCAGAGAATTAGATTATCCCAGTGGCAGTGATAATGTTTATAATACCTACGATGGTAAAGGTGGAATTAGAATTAATTCTCTGTGGAGACGGTGGCTATTTGCTATGTATTTGAAAGATTGGCAAATGGTGTTTACAAGAGATTTTCTACCAGAAACAAAAGTATTATTCCGGCGAAATATTACCCAAAGAATTCACGCTATTGCACCTTTTTTAAAATTCGATAGTGAACCTTATTTAGTTGCTGCTGATGCTAATCCTAATAATAATAATCCACAATTTTCAGGAGAAAAAAATTATCTTTACTGGATTGTAGATGCTTATACAACAAGCGATCACTATCCCTATTCTGACACAGGTAACAACGGCATTAACTATATTCGCAATTCCGTTAAAATACTAATTGATGCTTACAATGGTACAGTGAGATTTTACATCGCTGAACCAAAAGATCCTGTCATTGTTTCCTGGTCAAAAATCTTTCCTCAAATGTTTCAACCGCTGGCAGCTATGCCTGCAAATCTCCGCAGTCATATTCGCTATCCGGTTGATTTCTTTAAAATTCAATCGGAACGGTTAATGGTTTATCATATGACCGATCCCCAAGTATTTTACAATCGAGAAGATCAATGGCAAATCCCTAATGAAATTTATGGAAATCAAACCCGTCAAGTTGAACCTTACTATTTAATTACTAGCCTTCCTAATGTTGCTTTTGAAGAATTTATCTTGCTGATTCCCTACACACCTAAACAACGAACAAATTTAATTGCTTGGTTAGCAGCACGTTCAGATGGCGAGAACTACGGTAAATTACTATTATATAATTTTCCTAAAGAACGCTTGATTTATGGACCAGAGCAAATAGAAGCAAGAATTAATCAAGATCCCGTAATTTCTCAACAAATTTCTCTATGGAATCGTCAAGGTTCTAGAGCAATTCAGGGTAATCTTTTAATTGTTCCTATTGAGCAATCTTTATTGTACGTTGAACCAATTTATTTAGAAGCTACACAAAATAGTTTACCAACGTTGGTAAGGGTAGTTGTCGCTTATGAAAATCGCATTGTTATGGCACAAACTTTGGAACAAGCTTTGCAGGCAATTTTTCAGCCAGACTTAACACCAGCACCAGCGATTATTCGTCCTGTAGAAGAAGAAGGAACACCACCGACTTAGAGAATGTGGCGTTGCTGAATAAGGCGATGATTGAGGCTGACACGCTGACGCGGGGACACTCCAGACGGGAGCATCCCAAATGTGTAAGTTTATTTTTTATCTGAGCTTCCAACTGAATACAAAGCATAAAATAAACGAACCGCGTTCACGAAGTGTCCCGTAGGGATAGACGCGAAGAGCGCGTTCGCGTAGCGTGCCGAAGGCATAGGTAAGAGGTAAAACAGGTTTTTTGGGTTAGTTGCGTATATTTTTGCAAAATTGGGATGCTCCCCTCCAGACGCGGTGATTAATTGATGCAGATTCTCAAATCATCCCGCAATTATGCAACGCCGAGAATGTTTAAGAAGTCTAATTTCATATTGTCTAAACTACTTACAAAAATTCTAAATTAGTTTTTTGGTACAACTACATGGGATGATCTGTATTTTGAGATGAGCTAAACAATACTATGACTGACAATACAGATTTTCGCATAGAACGGGATTCGATGGGCGATCGCACTATCCCCAATCATGTTTACTATGGTATCCAAACCCAACGGGCTATCGAAAACTTCCCCATTAGTGGCTTAAAGCCTTTACCTACTTACGTTGATGCTTGTTTGTATATTAAAAAAGCTACCGCAATTGTCAATGGTGAATTGGGTTGTATTCCCGCAGATATAAGTGAAGTGATTATCCAAGCTGTTGATGAAATCCTCGCAGGTAAATTACGAGATCAATTTGTCGTTGATGTTTATCAAGCTGGTGCGGGAACATCACACCACATGAATATTAACGAAGTTCTCGCAAATCGGGCGCTAGAAATTCTTGGTGACGAAAAAGGTAACTACAAACGCGTTAGTCCTAACGATCATGTAAACTATGGGCAGTCTACCAACGATGTCATCCCTACAGCAATTCGCATTGGTGGTTTATTGGCGCTTTCCCAAACTTTACACCCAGCTTTAGAATTAGCAATTTCTGCTTTAGAAGCAAAAGCTACAGAATTTCAAGATATTGTCAAATCTGGGAGAACCCACCTCCAAGACGCTGTACCAGTGCGATTAGGTGATAATTTTGCGGCTTGGGCGCAAATCCTCTCAGAACACCAAAACCGTCTTTATATTGCTTCTGGGGATTTGATGGTATTGGGTTTAGGTGGTAGTGCTGCGGGAACAGGAATGAATACTCACCCTGAATATCGTCAAAGAGTTGTAGATATCCTCTCGCAATTATTGGAATTTCCCCTAGAACCTGCACCCCATTTAATGGCTGCTATGCAAAGTATGGGGGCGTTTGTGAATGTTTCCGGGGCGTTGCGGAATTTAGCACAGGACTTGGTGAAAATCTCCCATGACCTGCGTTTAATGGATTCGGGACCCAAAACAGGGTTTAAGGAAATTCAACTACCTCCAGTCCAACCTGGTTCTTCAATTATGCCCGGAAAATATAACCCAGTTATGGCAGAGATGACATCAATGGTCTGTTTTCAGGTAATGGGATATGATAGTGCGATCGCACTCGCTGCCCAAGCTGGACAATTAGAATTAAATGTGATGATGCCTCTGATTGCCTATAATTTAATTCACAGCATTGAGATTTTAGGTAATACAATTTCGGCTTTAACTACAAGCTGTATTCAAGGCATTATTGCAAATAAAGAACGTTGTTTAGCTTATGCTGAAGGCAGTTTAGCATTAGTCACAGCCTTGAATACTCACATCGGTTATCTTAATGCTGCTGCTGTCGCTAAAGAATCTTTAGAAACAGGTAAATCTCTGCGGCAAATTGTTTTAGAAAAAGGCTTAATGACAGAAGTAGAATTAGCCACTGTTTTAGATTTAGAACAAATGAGTGCAATTGTGCCTTTAACATAAATACAAGATCCTCGACTTCTCAAGAATTCGGGGATCTGATAGATAGGGTAAGTCAACTGATTAATATATGAAAACAAACAATTTAAAAGCTATAGAATTATTTGCTGGTATTGGCGGTTTTCGCTTAGGCTTAGAAAATGCGAATATTCAAAGTGTATGGGCTAATGATATCAATAAACTCAGTTGTCAAGTTTATGAAAGTAATTTTGGTAAAAATTCCATAATGTTAGATGACATTAATAAAATTACTATATCAGATATACCCAATCATGATATTTTGACTGCTGGCTTTCCTTGTCAACCATTTAGCCCTGCTGGTAAAAAACTAGGTGTGAGAGATAGTGTTAGAGGAACTTTATTTGAACGTATTGTAGAAATAATAGCCGAAAAAAAACCTAAATATTTCTTCTTAGAAAATGTCAAAAGACTGTTAACAATGGAAAATGGCTATCATTTTCGAGTAATTTTAAATGCTCTATCGGAATTAGATTATTTGATTGAATGGAGAATTATTAGTCCTATTAGCTTTGGTATACCACAAAATAGAGACAGAATTTTTATTTTCGGAACTAAATTAAATTCAGTTAATATAAATTCTCAGCTTTTACAAAATACATCAGTTTTCTTGACTGAATCAGATTTAGAAAATTTACACAATCCAGAAATATTAATAAATAAATATATGATACCTATAATGGTAAATGAAGGTAAAAATTATAATTGGGGAATTGCTTATAAAAATAAAATGTTAACCCTGAATCTTCCTACTTTACCTGATATCAAACCAAGACAAAGGTTAAAAGATATTTTGCAAGATAATTTAATAGTAGATGATCAGTTTGATTTTACATCTGATACCTTTTTCTCTAACTGCTAATTTAAAATTTCATAACGTTTTTTTTGTAGAAAAGGAACGAACTGGAGATTATCAAACTACTTATGGAATTATGGAAATTATCCGCCGTAATGGCAATAAAGATGATGTGATCGCTTTTTTAGAGGAACGGAATTTTCCTTTGGATGAAATTGGGCGCGAGGCACTAGCAGAAAGAATTTTACAATCACCTCCAACAATAGGCTATCTAACGATTTCTAACGCTTTACAATGGCGGTTGCAATATAGCAGAGTTATCCAATTTTCCACAATAGCAACAACAATAGGAATAGAAAATTTATTAGTGTAAAAATCCCAATAAAAAGATAGTCAAGAATTAATTTAATTAAGTTGCATTGCTAATTACTAATAACTTAAAAATCATGTATATAGGAATTTAGGCATAATTTATTACTATTAACTTAGTATTAACCGACTTACCTTGATTTTATCTAAATTTCGTTTATATTATTATAATAACGCAACTATTCCCCATGCAAACACAACAACCATCTGTTAGTCTGATTCGAGCTAAATCCTACGCACAAGACGCTTTAAAAGAATCCTTGGAAACACTGCTAGAACCTTTAGGGGGCATGGCTGCTTTTGTTAAACCAGGAAACCGGGTTTTACTCAAACCCAACCTCCTCACAGGTTCTCGTCCGACTAAAGAATGTACCACCCGTCCAGAATTAGTACGTGCTGTTGCCGAAATGGTAATTGCAGTTGGTGGTAAGCCATTTTTGGGAGATAGCCCCGCTTTTGGGAGTGCAAAAGGTGTAGCGATAGCTAATGGTTTATTACCAATTTTAGAAGAATTGAATTTACCGCTTGTTGAATTTCATGGTAAACGTTATCAAACAGTCAACGACAATTTTAATCACCTACTACTCTCTAAAGAAGCAATGGAAGCAGACGTGATTATTAATCTCCCCAAAGTTAAATCTCATATGCAATTAACTTTAACTTTAGGAGTAAAAAATCTCTTTGGTTGCGTTCCTGGGAAAATGAAAGCTTGGTGGCATATGGAAGCTGGCAAAGATGCTAACAGATTTGGAGAAATGTTAGTAGAAACAGCTAGGGCAATTAACCCCAATCTAACCATTTTAGATGGTATTATTGGTCATGAAGGTAATGGACCAAGTGGTGGAGAACCTCGTAATTTAGAAGTTTTAGCAGCATCAGCTAATGTATTTGCTTTAGATAGGGCAATGCTGGAAGTTCTCAAAGTTTTACCTGAACAAGTTCCCACTGTTGCCGCTTCCCAAAGACTAGGAATTTGTCCAGAATTAAGTGAAATTGACTTTCCTAATTTATCACCAGATTTACTACGAATAGAAGATTGGCAATTACCAGAAAAATTAATGCCTATTGATTTTGCTATGCCTCGTGTGATTAAGTCCACATTTAGGCATCTTTACATCCGATTTATTAAAGAACCAATGAGTGCTTATGGCAAAGGATAAAAGTGCAGACAGATGATTCCTTAACCTTTAAATAATTTTTTTTTAATCTTGTGGAAATCTAGATGGTGAATAGCGATAAGTATATGACAGCCATCTAGCCAATGACAAAGTAATTTGTGATTACCTCTGATTGCTTAAGCATACCGCCTTTGTACAAAGGCGGTTTTTTAATCCCTTACTCTTACTGAAACTGTAAACCTGTAGCTACTTCTGACTCCTAAATTCTGCCGTAATATTGCTAATTGTTTGCTGTCAGCAAATCTCTACTATCTAGATGTTTTTTATCTACTTATATAGAGATTGACAAAGAAACAGTAACAATTACCATGCCAGAAAATTTAGATTTGCAAATGCTTTTGGTAACAATCACTGAACAAACCTAGTGAAATAGTTACTATGCAGCTATTATTTTGCGAGGGGATGATTCTGCTGAAAGAATATCATTACTCTGATTTTCCGGAATGCTCAGATTTTCCTGTGTATCTACAGTTGAGCAATTGACAATACCTAAAATGCTTTAAGTAAGTTTAGCTAAATGTAAACTGTATCAAACCTAATAACATCGACGCAAATACTCTTACCAAAAGCCTTTTCAGATGTTATAATCTGAGGACATCATCTTAATCAACTTAGTTTATTGAACATCAACTCCAACTCACAAGGTAATCAATAATGCAGTGATCATGATCACAATGTCAACTAACCCTGACACAGATCAAAAAAGTATCTGAAAATATTTAGTTACCCAAAAAAGTATCAGATGTTTGACACTTAATTTGTAACAAAAGTATCATGTATAAAAAACTGGTTTGCCCCTTTTCAAAATAGATGAGATTCTTTAAAGCTACAGAGTTTACGAAAAAAAATAGCTAGAATAATATTGAGACTCTCTTTATAGAGAGTAAAACTAACAAGTGATATGACAAACCACAATTTTGTATGAATTCAAATAGCCAGTCTGCCAATTCTTCCGACACATATTCCCAACGTTTGGCAGACATTGTGGGAACTGCGATCGCTCTGGTAACCCTGATCCTCCCTGTATTTATCATTTCTCACTATTCTTCACCCGATGTTCAGAATAGTCAGCAACAGCTAACCTATTACCTGGACAGAAGTAAGGATTAAACAAGATGTAAAAGCATTGTGACAAATATATACTCTACAAAGCGACTAGATGGTCAATTTATTTAGTATAAAAATACTAGTAAATAGCATTTAAATGAATACCTTGGGCAGAGATCCAAAATTGCTCTAAAATTCTACACGGGGAACCAAACTGATTGTCCCCGTGATTAACTTTTAGTAGAGGAGTTTTATTGTGGATTTATCCCTTATTCCTGCCCAACCGAAACCGGGTGTGATCAACGTTCTGATTGAAATTCCTGGCGGGAGTAAAAATAAATACGAATTTGATAAAGACTTGCAAGCTTTTTCCTTAGACCGGGTACTTTCTTCCTCAGTAAAATACCCTTATGACTACGGGTTTATACCCAACACATTAGCTGATGATGGCGATCCGCTAGATGGTATGGTAATAATGGATGAACCGACCTTCCCTGGTTGTGTCATTGCTGCAAGACCCATTGGTTATTTGGAAATGATTGATGGTGGCGACCGCGATGAAAAAATTCTTTGTGTTCCCGACAAAGATCCACGCTACGCCCATGTAAAATCATTGCAGGATGTACCTCCCCACCGTCTAGATGAAATTGCCGAATTTTTTCGCACTTATAAAAACTTGGAAAAGAAAGTGACAGAAATACTCGGTTGGCAGGATGTAGAGAGGGTTGCACCCTTAGTAGAGAAGTTTATCAAAGCTGCTAAAAAATAGATGTTGGGTAATGAGTAATAAGTGATGGGTAATGGGTATAATAAATACCAATTGCCCATGACAAAACTGAAAAAACCGCCAACAACCCTATTGACCAGATTAAAACCACGCTCACTTGTTGCAGAAAAAACCAAACCGAAATGCAGCGCACTCTCCTTTTGGCTAAGATTCATAACTGTACCCTCACGGCAGCGAATATCAACTACGTGGGTAGTATCAGCATTGATGAAGTACTTTTAGATAAAGCTGGTATTTTACCTTATGAGCAAGTACAAGTAGTGAATAATGCTAATGGTAAGCGTTTTATTACTTACGCAATTCCTGCAACCGCTAATTCAGGAGCCATTGAATTAAATGGAGCGGCCGCACGTTTAGGCATTATTGGCGATCGCTTGATTATAATGACTTACGGGCAGTTTACACTAGAGGAGTTAAAACATTACTCTCCTACGGTTGTCATTGTGGACGAAAAAAACCGGATGCTGGAAGTACGAAACTACGATGATCTGCTCAGTAAGCTCTAATTTCAAGAAAAATGTCAAATTTTGAGCTGTCTGATTCCCAAAGCTACGTCAATGAAAAGTTAACTCCCACGCTAAATAACCTTGCTGGGGAGTTTTGGGTTAAATTCTGGGGTGTGCGCGGTTTAATTGCTACCCCAAACAGTCATACCTGCCGCTACGGTAGTAATACTGCTTGCGTAGAGATATGTATAGCAGGGCAACGCTTGATTTTTGATGGAGGTACTGGCTTACGGGTTTTAGGTAAGACTTGGCAACAACTACAAGAGCCTTTAGAAGCCCATTTATTTTTTACTAACTCCCAATCAAATCGCATTCAAGGATTTCCCTTTTTTGCACCTGCATTTATTACCGATAATTGCTTTCATATTTATGGTACGGCTGCCTCAAATGGCGCATCAATCAAACAATGCCTGTGCGATCAGATGCTCCAACCTCACTTTCCTTACCCTTTACAGGTAATGCAGTCGGAGTTGCTTTTTCATCATTTAATTCCTGGGAATGCAGTGGAATTAGGTGATGTCAAAATTACAACAGCATTAATTAATAAAAACCAGAGGTCAATTGGCTACCGAATCAGTTGGGGAAACCATAGCATGAGCTATGTGACCGATTTACACCAGAATCTTGATTTAGAAGAGCAAGAGCAGATTCTAAAAATCATAGCAGGTGTTGATTTACTAGTGACTAACGCTACCTATACTCCGCCAACTAATAAAAACCATGAGTATGCTGAATTACTCTGGAAAACTCCGGTGGATTTAGCTCAAAGTGCTGGTGTACAAAAGTTAGTAATTTCGCACCATCATCCAGACGACGATGATGTTTTTCTTGACCAAATTCAAGACCAACTGAAATCTAATTTTCCTAATGTGTTACTAGCTTGCGAAGGTATGGTGTTGCCAGTGATTCCGTAACTTCAAGTTACCTAAATTCAATTTTTAGTTCTTGAAGTTTAGCCGCTACTGCGCCACTGCTAAATAACTTGGATGCTTTATCCATCCCAGCACGAATATCTGGGCAAATCCCACTTCGCCAAAGGTAAAAACTGCCATTCCATAAAGCTGTTTGCATGAGTTCAACTGGTTTACCAGCCAAAACTGCTTGCATATCGTTGATGAGTTCTTCGGTAGTGCCAAGGGGGACATTTTTGGTAGTAAAACCGTATTCACGGGGTACAAGTTGGAGTCGTTCTAATTCTGGGGATGTTGTTTGTGAAGATAGTCCGATGATTGCTGTGCGATCGCGCGGTAAATCACAGCTACCTTCTAAACCCTTGACAAAAGTAAATTTTGTTACTCCACGCAAGCCCAATGCTATCTGAAACATTGCTTCTGTCGGGGGGTGAACAAAGCCAGCAATGATGTGAGCATCCCCAGCGTATGGAGACCAAATTAACTCCATTGTTGCTAATGGTGGACGCTTACCCAATTGATCACGATATTCCCACAAAGTTTGATTTAACGGGAAATGCTTTGGTGTATAAACAAAACCAATTCCTGTTTTCTCAAAAATCTGCTGGGTTTGTTCGAGTGGTAAATCAGTCCAATCGACTCCTAAACCTTGCCAAATATCTATTAAAGGTAAACCATATTTTGTTGGTAAGCGATTCCCCCCGTGCATAATCACAGGTTTTCCCGCAGCCGCTAATAATAAAGCTGTAATAATATTAATTGGCGCGGTGCGGGTTCTGCCATCATAGGGTATGCCTAAAACAATGACAGTTTCTGCTATTGGTTGCAACTTCGGACCAAGTTGATAATAAGCATCTAACATTCCCGCTAACTCTTCTCCAGTGGGACGTTTAATGCGGTGAGCAATTAAAAAAGCACCAATTTGTACTGGTGTCGCTTCACCTATTAACATCATTTTTGTAGCAGTAGCGGCTTCAGCACGAGTTAAATTTTCTGATGTATGACTGCCACTACCTACTTTTTGGATAAATCCTCTAAATATATTAGTCATTTGTCAATTTTTGTGCGGGTTTCCCGACTTGTAGCAACTGGCGCGACACAGATAATGAAAAACAAGGTTAGGAAATTCGGCACAGCCTCATAAAGAAATGGGATGACTCCAAAAAGGGACTTCCAAATAAAAGACCATCGCTTTTAGGGCAATAAGATGCTGTGAAATTGGATAATTTAAGTAGGTAAACAGAAAAATTTAAAGGTATGTGAAGAAAAGTAAATAGGGGTGAAACCCTCTTTCCCCCTGCTAGAAAGCCCCCTGCTCCCTGCCTGACCCCAACGACAATTTTTAACGCCCACCTACTTATTTTTGGAGTTCCCTGACATTAATGGCGATATCTCATTACCTAAAACGTAAAGCCTTTGGGATCAATATTTAATTTTTGATTACGGCTTAACAGTATTGGCAGACTGATTAAATAACAAATCTCGTGATTGTTCGGGACTGATTTGCTGATTTTTGAAAGCCTCAGCTTTCTCATAAGCTCGAATAGTTGCTGGACGGGCTTTAATTGCTTCAAACCAGCGTTGTAGATGAGGAAAATCTTCCAGCTTTTGACTTTGTCGTTCGTAAGGTACAATCCAGGGATAGCTGGCAATATCGGCAATGGAATAATCCCCAGCAATGAATTCACGATCGCTTAATCGTTTATTTAAAACAGCGTATAATCGTCCAGTTTCCTTGACATAGCGATTAATGGCGTAATCAATTTTTTCCGGGGCATATTGGCTGAAATGATGGTTTTGTCCTGCCATTGGACCCAATCCCCCCATCTGCCAAAACAGCCATTGCAGAACCTCTACACGACCGCGAATATCTGTTGGCATCAACTTTCCAGTTTTGTCTGCCAAATACTGTAAAATTGCTCCAGACTCAAAAACAGAAATAGGTTCACCACCATCAGCAGGTTGGTGATCAATAATTGCAGGAATACGATTATTGGGAGAAATCTTCAGAAACTCCGGTTTAAACTGGTCTCCTGCACCAATATTTACCGGAATAACGTTATAGGGTATTCCAACTTCTTCCAAAAATAGGGTAATTTTATGGCCGTTGGGTGTAGTCCAATAGTAAAGGTCAATCATAGAATATGGTTAGGATATCAATTGAATGATCAAACTTAGAGGTTGTTTGAAAAGTCTAAATTATTGCTCTTACTCGTGAATATATAGCATTTCCTAGTCTAATGGAGTACAAAATTATCTGCGTTTATCTGCGTCCATCTGTGTTTAACTATTACTGCTTGTACCTCACTTAAATGGGAATTGCTATAATTCACTACTACAGAAACAAAACTTTTAAAACATTCTCTTAGACATAAATAGACTTTCAAACTTTTCAATTACTATATTACCTAAATATATTGAAGTTGTTGAGAAATTTGCTCCAACTCCCAAATTTAAAAACAGAAAGTTCTGGATGAATTTATAAATGAATATTATCCTTGACGAGTTGCCAAAAATGCTGAATTGGGGGAATCTGGAGACGGTCTTGAGTTGTTACCATGACTACCCGCCGAGTTAAACTCGAATTATCAGCTAAATTGCTATTGTTAGCTAGAGGACGAACTGCAAGAGTAGGATCATATCTGGCTTCTATTAATGCTGAATGAGGTAGTAAAGCAATGAGTTCTCCTTGACGGACTACTCCCCGAAAAGCATCTAAAGTATTTACTTCCAAAGCTGCATGGAGTTTAGCTTCCATCTGTTCAAATCGATCTTGAATTAGACGTTGCATTCCATAGCCATCTTTAAATACTACTTGAGGATAACGAATTAATTCCAACCAAGGGATAGATTCATATTTAGCTAGGGGATGATTAGCTGCGGTTAAGACTTCTATGGGTTCATCATATAGAACTTCTACGGCCATTTCTTTACCAGAGATTAAAAAGCGATTGTGCATGACAATTGCTAAATCGACTAAACCATCTTTGAGAACTTTGAGAGAGCGATCGCTTCCTAATGATGTTACCCTCAATTGTACTTCTGGATAATCATGACCAAACTTTTGTAACACTGGTGGTAAGTAATAAGCACAGACCGAATGAATCGCTGCAATACATAGTTCTGGTTGCTTTCCCCCCATTAAATCTGTTAATTCTTGTGTAGCGGACTCCCATTCTTGGCAAATTTTACGGACACGGGGAAGTAAACGTTCACCCCCTAACGTCAATTTAGCATGGGTGCTTCGATGAAATAATTCTACTCCCAAATCTGCTTCTAGTCCCTGAATTTGCCTACTAATAGTTGATTGAGTCACACCACATTGTTTTGCGGCTTGTTGAAAGCTGCCAGTTTTAGCGATCGCCAAAAAGGCTTGCAACTGCTCTAGACGCATTTTGATCTAGCCTGAATATAAATTTATTACTTTCACTAATTTAATGGGTTTCTCTGTATAATTTAAATTTAATTTAAATTTAATTTAATTTTTTATCCAGATATTTAATTTACATCATCACATTAGCATAAATACTTGTTAATACTGATGATAAAAACCGAAGAACTAAAACCCAACTTAAATCCTATGAATTAATAATTTTGAAATTAAAGCAGTTTTTATGTACTTAGACATACTATTGATTCCTCTTTGCGCCTCTGCGCCTCTGCGTGAGACAAAAAATATGGAAATTACCGATTATATCGTTCAAAGACCTGACCCTGTTATCCCAAAAAACCGCGAATTCAGCCCAATTCAGCCTAAAAAATCTCTACCTACTCCTCTAGAAACCAATCCACCCACTCTGCAACCTGGGAACATATTGCCACAGATTCCCGGTACAATTCGCGTAGAAGGCTTTGAATTTGAGGGAAATACTGCTTTTAGCAATCGCCAACTTGCAGAAGTCACCAAGCCCTTTACAGACAGGGAAATTACCTTTGCGGAACTCATAGCAGTAGAGACAGCAGTAACGCAAAAATATGTCGAAGCTGGATATATCAATTCTGGTGCGGTGATTTTGGCTAATCAAAGCTTTCCTAGAACTGGAGGAGTGGTAAAAATTCGGATTATCGAAGGGGAATTAATAGAAATTCAGATTATCGGTAATCGTCGCCTCAATGCTAATTATCTGCGATCGCGTTTAGAAATTGCCACTAAAAAACCCCTCAACCGCAACAAATTATTAGAAGCCTTACAAATACTGCAACTCAACCCCCTAATTGCGAATATTTCTGCTGAACTCCAAGCCGGAAGTCGTCCCCAACAAAGTCGGTTACAAGTGCGAGTCAAAGAAGCAGATACACTTACTAGTGAAATATTTATGGATAACAATCGTTCTCCCAGCGTGGGTAGTTTACGACGGGGTATTAAAATTAATCAAGGCAATTTACTTGGTTGGGGTGATGGATTAGAGTTATCTTATACAAACAGTGATGGGAGTAATGCCTTTGATGCTAATTATACTTTACCCATCAATGCCCACAATGGCACAATTGAATTTACAGCAGGTGTAACTAATACTAACGTGATTGAACAGCCATTTAATCGCCTAGATATTGCGGGAAAATCACGCACTTATGAACTCACATATCGTCAACCCATTATTCAAAAACCAAATCAAGAAATAGCATTAGGGTTAACTTTTTCCCGACAAGAAAGCCAAACTTCCCTGTTAAAAGAGGGATTTCCCCTATCTCCAGGAGCGAATAATCAGGGAGAAACCAGCGTTTCCAGTTTGCGGTTTTTTCAAGAATATGTGCAAAGGAGTCCTCGTCAAGTTTTAGCAGCGCGATCGCAATTTTCTTTAGGTACAGATATTTTTGGTGCTACAGTAAATAATAATGCACCAGATAGCCGCTTTTTTGCCTGGAGAGGACAAGGGCAATATGTGCGTTCATTAGCACCAGAAACCTTGTTAATTCTGCGTTCCGATATTCAGATATCCACAGATTCATTACTATCTCTAGAACAGATCGGAATTGGTGGAGTTAGAAGCGTGCGAGGCTATCGTCAAGACTTAATCTTAACAGATAACGGTGCGATCGCCTCAGCAGAATTACGTATTCCTATTCTGCGTATACCAGAAGCAAAAGGAGTTTTACAGGTAGCACCCTTCCTTGATTTTGGGGTAGGGTGGAACTATGCGGGAGAAAAAGCAAATTCCCAATCAAATAATTTATTAGGTACAGGTTTAGGGTTAATCTGGCAAATGAGCGATAAGTTAAATGCGCGTTTAGATTATGGTATCCCCCTCATCGATGTGAAAGCAAGTGATGAAACCTTACAAGATCAAGGTTTTTACCTCACTATTAACTATTTTCTATTTTAAGTAAGGCAAGAAAGAAATAAAAAAACATAAAAGAATTTTTAATCGTAAATATTATTTTTTTGACACAATGCGCTTTCATCAATGGCAATTGTCAGATAAAATACAGAATAAACCGTATATATAATTTGTGAATATAACAAAAATTCTCCCTGGACAACCACTGACTGACACACAAAAAAATGGCTTACAGTTAGTATCCCTCTTGGGTGGGGGTAAACGTGATGTTGTTTTAGCCATTGATGTAACGGAAAGTGTGGGTTTAAATGACCAAGGACGTATTCGCTTACGTCAGATAGTTGAAGACAGCCTCAAACCTGGAGATTCTGTTTACATTGTTCCTTTTGCTCAAGATTTAGTTTTTGATGAAGTTATATCTCTAGAAAATCCATTAGGAACGCCAATATATTTTAGTAATAAAAATATAGAAAATATTGATAAAGTCTTAGCAAAAATTCCTTTTAACTATGATCCTAACCGCTACGGAACAGATATTCAAAGAGCAGAATTAACTGTTTATCAAGCCATAGCACAGATTAATCAAAATCGCCTCTCAAAAAATCAACCAATTAAGCCGCAGTCAGTTGTTTGGATTACTGATGCACCATTATTGACTAAACCAGGAATTACTTCCCAAATTTGGATAGAAACTCCTGCTAATAGTCCTTTTAGAATAGCAGAATCTACGGAAAGTCAAGAGCGACAAAATTGGATTCAATCTTTACATTTAAAAGAGCGATCGCTTATTATTAAAAACCAAGATAATAAAGATTATAAACTATCTGTAATAGACATTAACTCTACAGTTCAAGAATTTTGTACACCAGCACCAGGAAATCAAGAAACTTGTTTAGTTAATCCTTATTTAATTAAACAGCTATGGCTTCCCAGTTTCATTTTATTATTAATATTGGTATCCGGAATTTGGAGTATATTCAGATTTGCCAGACTACAAAAAAAATGGGAAGTGCGAATCAAGTTAGAAGATGATGGAGAAGATGAAGAAAAAATATGTAGATTAGCAAATCATAAAAAAATCGCAATTGGTGAAGATGATTCTAGCTGTATACATTCTATTGACTTTAGAGGTGGAGACATTAAAGCATATTTAGAACGTAAAGGAGAAAAGCTTTATTTAGTGCCAAAGGAAGATGCAAAAATTGAACTTAACAACAAAAAAATTACATCACGGACTCTTATCTCTAGTTCTAATTTTACACTAAATTGTCCAGATAAACGCCAACGCGATCACGAGATTTCTATCAAAATTAAAAAATAGTATTCAAGGAAAAACCATGACTCAAGCATCTGCAAACGAAACCCAATCTAGAGGAATTAATCGCACAATTTGTATCGGTTTAGGTGGAACTGGTAGAGATGTTTTAATGCGAATTAGAAGGTTACTTGTTGACCGCTATGGAGATTTAAATAATTTACCAATTGTTAGTTTCGTTCATATTGACACAGATAAAGCTGCAACCCAAGTCACAGGTATTAGAACTGGGAGTACATATCATGGCGTTGATTTAAGTTTTAAAGAATCTGAAAAAGTCGGTGCTACCATGTCATCTAAAGATGTCACCATGTTTGTAGAAGGACTAGAACGGCGTTCAGAATATAGTAGTTATGGACCTTATGACCATATTGGGATCTGGTTTCCTCCTCAGTTATTGCGAGACGTTAGAGCAATTGAAGACGGTGCAAAAGGTATTAGACCTGTGGGACGACTGGCTTTTTTCCACAACTACCAAAAAATTCAAGTAGCCATTGAAACAGCCGAAAAAAAGACGAGAGGACATGAATCTTTATTATTGCAATCAGGTTTAGAAATAAAAGCAGGATTAAATATTTTTGTGGTCGGTTCTCTTTGTGGTGGCACAGGAAGCGGAATGTTTTTAGATGTTGCTTATAGTCTGAGAAATATTTATGGTGAACAAGGCGCTTGCATTTTTGGCTATTTAGTCATTAGTCCAGAATTGTATGGTAATACAACGAGCATGATTTCTAACACTTATGCTGCCCTTAAAGAACTCAATTACTATAGTTCTCCTGGCACAAAATTTGAAGCTTGTTATGATACTCAAAATTTAGTTTCTGTACAAGAACAACGTTCACCATTTGAATATACTTATTTAGTAAGTAATCAAACACTAGGAGAATATTCAATACTTACACAAGGTAAGCTATGTAATGTAATTGCTCATAAAATTGCTTTAGAATTTTCTGGTGAATTAGCAGCATCTGTCAAAAGCAACAGAGATAATTTGCAAGAACATCTAATCAAGAATGATGATCATCCACGCCCTAATAGCCAAAGATACTTAACATTTGGACTATCAGCGATTTATTTTCCTCGTGATACGATCATTCAAATAGCCTTAACAAAAGTCGGTTCAGAATTAGTCAAATTTTGGTTAAATGGTGAAGGTCAAAGCCCTGATCCTGCAAACTTATTAGAGCAATTTTTGATTCAAAATCATTGGCATAATGATTTAGTAAAACGAGATGGATTAATTAATAAATTAGCGGAATCTGTAGAAGAATCTAATAAGACTTTTAGTAATAGTATCAAAACTTGGCAAAATAAATTATCAAAGTTAATCTCTGAATGTAAAACTAAGGATGATCGCGCAAATGTACGGCAACAGTTAGCGACAGAATTTTATAAACAGTTCCGTACTGTACAACCAGGAGAAACTGAAAGTATTCGCGGTTATTGGTTGACCAAATTAATACAAGCTGCTCCTAAAATTATCAAAGAACTTAGCACCAACATTGATGATTATTTGATTCAGCTACTTACACCAATAGAAGCTAACTTTTCTATTAAAAACAGCCGTAACTGGTTAGAAGCACTGCAACATGAATTGCATAAATATCAACGTGATTTGCAAGAATCAATAACTGATTTTGGGGGAATGAAACGCATAGAGGATGTAGAAAGAAAGTGGGATAACACTGATCAAATAATTGAAGAACTGGAAAATAAATTTATGCTGATTGGCAATTTAAAGAATAGCCAATTTCAAGAAGAATGTAAAAAGGTAATTCAGGAAGTTTGTAAACTGATCAGGCATAATT
The DNA here is from genome assembly GCF_000332135.1 of Anabaena sp. PCC 7108. Taxonomy (NCBI): domain Bacteria; kingdom Bacillati; phylum Cyanobacteriota; class Cyanophyceae; order Nostocales; family Nostocaceae; genus Anabaena; species Anabaena sp. PCC 7108. The sequence continues at coordinate 163,110 of NZ_KB235896.1, read as the reverse complement.
TTAATTTAACAGTTTTACAAGAAACACTGAAAATTGTTAATCAGTTACAAAAGCACGTTCAAGAAAGAGAAAAACAAGTTGCTGCTTTTAGCAGTTTAGTAGAAGACTTACAAAGTGCTTATGAGAAGGAGGAACAAGAATTAAAACAGTTGAATTTTGATGAAATGAGTGGAGAAGCAATTTTTGATAGTGAGGATATAGAACTTTGTCATCAAACAATCTTACCAGAAAATGATGTTCGTCCTCAATTAGTCTTAGCAAGTTCAGCACTTACCGAAGAAACTGGCAGAGGAGCATCTTTGGCATTTTTCCTGAATATGGAACGCACTACTCACTCTCAGCTAAAACAAGAAATTGATCTGAAAATTGATAGTTTATTTGCTTTTCGAGGTAGCAATATTGTTACTTCTGTGATTAAACGCTTCATGCAAAAATACTCCTTAGCTGCACGTTCAACTCGTTTAGCACAAATTATGCAGGAAGCTCAACCTTTGCTGCGTTTAAATTTGAATGATCCTTATTTCCGAGATGATCCTGCTAAAAGTAGTAAATTAGTAGGATATAAAGATACAGATGAATTAGAAGTGAAACAGTTTAAAACTTTACTCACTCAAGATTTAGGAGTTTCAAACACTGTTTTAAAACCAATGCAAGCAGATGATGAAATTTTATTTGTGAATGAGTATGGTGCATTTCCTTTGAGATTAATTAGTAATTTGGAAAGAATGAGAAACCCATATTTACGAGAACAAAATTCTGGCAAATATTTCTTGCATAATGACTATTACACTTCCTTTCCTGATATTATCCCACCTAATGCAGGAAAAATGGAAGAAGTGGAGAATATTTTTTATCCTTGTTTAGCATTGGAATTATTAACAGCAAATTACGAAACTCAAGAATTAGAGTTTCAACATTATGACTCGTTCCAAGATAGTTATTATACTGCTGCGGTGAGTGCAAACTGGATGCAATCTTTAGAAGATTTGGCAAATAATCGCAATATGGCGGATACTTTACAGAAGATTTTAGATGATGTAATTTCGGAAATGCAAAATAATCCGAAACTATGGGAAAATGAATATCTACCGAAACTGCGTCATTTTCCAGATAAGCTCAAGCAAATACCCAAAGATAGTCCTAATTTTCCCCATATCCAAAAAGTCTATGTGTCACCTGACAAGATACAACCAACAGTTAGGGAAGGAGTAATAAATCGTTTTTGGAAGAAGATGGAAGCAAGATTTAGAAATCAAAATTCACTTCCACCCAGAAACAATACAGGAACTCAAAAAGCTATTGTTGGGGAAATAGTTCCTAGTTCTCCTCTAGAAAATAACAATAATCAAGACAAATTACGTTCAGAATTAGCACGTTTAAAAGAATTGTTTGATAATAACTTGATTCCTCAAGAATATTATGAGATACAAATGCAAAAAATAGTCGAGAAATATCTCACCTAGTATAGCCTTTTTTATGGGTAGTTCATATCTACCCACTTTTCACAATCTTCCTGCACTACCAAAGGTAATTTTTATGCCACCACTACCACCTTACTTAATTTTTATCACTCTTTTTCTGGTTATCATCCCATCTATAGTTACTATTATTCTTCGCATATCTCTTTACCGCTATTTGATAGTTTTAACTAATAAAGTCCAAAGATTAATCAAGACAGGAGTAAGGGGAGAACAACCGAAAATTGTTGAAATATTAGAAGATAGATTTCAGCAAGCTAGTAAACAATTAGAACAGGTAAATACAGGAGCATTAATAGATCAAATTTATAGTCAGGAAAAAATTAAGGGATTTACCTGTGAACAAATAGATTATTTATGTCGGATTCTGCCAAATTTACTGTTAGCGTTTGGATTACTGGGAACTTTTTTAGGTATCACCATTAATTTATCTACCCTTAGTCAAACGATTAATCAAACTAATGCTAATGATGTCAGCAATTTAGTTACTGAATTAAAGAAACCATTAGAAGGAATGAGTATTGCATTTACTACTAGTTTAACAGGACTATTTTTCAGTGCTTTGTTAACAGTAGTCAATTTTATATTTAATGCTGGACTTGCTAAATATCGGCTGATTAGTTCTTTAGAAGATTATTTAGATAATATTTATCTTCCTGAAGTCCAAGGTGATGCTCGTCTTGATAGAATAGTGAATAGAATGGTATCCCAGCAGGATGAATTTTTAACAAATTTTGGCGAAACAGTGCGCGAAGCTGTGGAACAATCTATGGGAAAAGTAGCACAACAAATTGCTGACGGAAATAAAGAAACTACAGATTTAGCTAGACAAGTTTATGAAAAATTTACAGACGCTGCTGGAACTATATCTCGTGCTGCTTATGAGTTTGAAAATTCAATGTCAGAATTAAATGCAACATCTCAAATATTTAAACAGTCCGCTGAAACTTTTAATCAAAGTCAGTTTCCTCTACAATTATCATTAGCTACAGTAGATTTGAGTAATACACAGCAAAAATTTTCCCAGTCAGCTGCAAGTTTAGCCACAACAACAGAATTGATTCAAACTGTTTTAATTGAAGTTCAGAACTGTAGTTATGCTTTAATGACTTTAGCAAATGATATCAAGAGTATTAATCAAAGTTCAATTCAAGTATTAGATTTACATCAATCTAACCAAAATTATCTTGGTGAAATTATTCCTCAACTTCAGAAAGGAGCTAACAGTTATCAAAAAGCGGTGAAAAAACTGGATGATTTAGAGCAGAGGGTGAGTGATAAAGTTAATAGTTTGGGTGAATTAATAACCGTTATCAATCAGTTGTTAGAAACTGGGAAAACACACATATCGGAAGTTAATTTTACCATTGCCAGTGTATCTAATCAATTAGATAGTAATAATCAACAAATTCAAACTTTTGTAAATAATATTGAAACCTATGTCCACCAATTTAGCCTGGAATTTGCTAACCTTCAATCAGATTTGATGAAATCATTACAAAATAATAATTCTCAACTGATTTCCGAGTACCAAACTGTTAGTAATACCATGATTAAAGGAATTGATAAACAAACAGGTATCAATACCCAAGGTTTTCAAAGGATTATCGCTAATCTTCAGGAATGTAATAAAAATCTTTATGATACGAAAAATTCTATTGCTAGATTCAAACAAGAAATTGAATAGCTAAGTAAATCAGATTGATTAGAAATGATTCATATTCACAAACACATTTAACTTATGGCTCGTCGTTCACGATATACTGAACATAATGAAGATTTAAATGTTTGGCAAGCATTTACTGATTTGATGTCTAATGCGTTTATGATATTAGTTTTATTTTTATTTCTAACTATTATCATATCACAAATTACTAAAGATCAAAATAAACCTGTTAAAAATTCAGTTAATTTAGCTGTAAAAATCAAACAATTAGAGCAACAAGTAAAATATTTGCAAACCCAAATCAAGCAAAAAAAACAATCAACAGATACACCACCAATCATAATCATAAAAGATCAAGGAGATTATAGATTTGCTTCCGGTAGCGCAGAAATGCCCCCAAAAATGTCAAATTACATCTTGCAACAAATAGTACCAGAAATAGAAACTAGAACTAAACAATATGGTATTAATGTTATAGAAATAATTGGACACACTGACGGACAACCTAATGGTAATGTAGTCAGTAATTTAGATGTAAATTTAGAAAAAGTAGCTAGTGGTAGTTTATCAGTAGGTAAACTACAAGCAGCTTCTAATGCTGATTTAGGATTAATGCGTGCTTTGTCAGTTGTCCAGGTATTGCGTGATATTCAAAAAAAGGAAGGTAGACTGCGAGGACTCTCATTTCGTGCTTATTCTGCGGCACAGTTAATATTACCAAATGGACAATTTGCAGGGATAGCCCGTACAGACGATGTGAAACGACGAAGAATTGAAATCCGTTTTACTCGCTTGGGAAATGTGACTTCATTTTAGACAACCTTAAATAACAGTTGGGATTGAATATATATAATCAAATTGATATCAATATATCAATATTTAAAACAACTTAAGCAAATGACTAAAAAATCTTTCTTTTTATTTTTTATCTATTTCCTGATTCCCTTTCCAGCTTTAGCGCAAATCATCCCAGATGATACTCTAGGTTCAGAAAAATCCCAGATTATCAATAATTCACTATCTGATAATATTGCAGGGGGAGCAATTCGTAGTTCTAGCTTATTTCATAGTTTCCAAGAATTCAATGTTGGTGAAGGAAAAGCAGTTTATTTCACAAATCCTCATAATATCACCAATATCTTTACCCGCGTGACAGGTAGTAATCCTAGCAATATTTTGGGAACATTAGGAGTTTTGGGAAATGCTAATTTATTTTTATTAAATCCCCAAGGAATTGTTTTTGGAAAAAATGCCCAATTAGATTTACGGGGTTCATTTTTTGCTTCTACAGCCGACAGTGTGGTATTTAATAACGGCTTTGAATTTAGTAGTAATAATCCTCAAACACCTCTATTAACTGTGAATATTCCTGTGGGGTTGAGATTTAGAGATCATCCGGGGACAATTATTAATCAATCACAAGCTATAGGAATATTAAATTTACCTCCCTTACCTGAAACTATCCCTATAGATAATCATCTTGGTTTCGCTGTAGATGATGGTCAAACTTTAGCATTACTTGGTGGGAATATTCAACTTGACAATGGTAATTTAACTGCTAATAACGGACAAATTATTTTGGGTAGTGTAGCTAGTTCTGGCTTAGTTAATTTGAGTTTTACTCCGCAAAATGTCACTGTCAATTATGATAATATTCAAAATTTTGGCAATATTCAAATAACCAATAATTCACTGATTAATACCAGCGGTATTGGTGGTGGTCAAATAAACTTACAAGGTGATAATCTTCTTTTAAATAGTTCCCAAATTTTTGCCTTAACCCTAGGAAATTTACCTGGAAAAGGCATAAATATCAATGCTCAAAAATTTCGCGCTCAGGAAGGATCAAAAATATCCACTACAACCTATGGTGAGGGTGCAGGAGGGGCTTTAAATATTCGCACTAAAGAGGCTGTAGAATTCAGTGGTGTGGGGTTTCCTAGTCTGCAAAACTTGATAGCTACATATCTAATTACTGGAATAATAAATACTTTTGATTTACCAATTGTTTTGAGTAGTAGTACCTTTAGTACAGGTCTTGCTGGAAACATGACAATTGATACTGGCAATTTATTATTAGAAAATGGAGTAGCCATAGGAGGTGGAACTTATAGCTCTCAAAATGGGGGAGAACTCAACATCCATGCCAAGGTTGTAGAATTAGTTAGTTCTGGAATTAATAGCGGTAATCTACGCGGAAGTACTGGTACAGGAGGAGACATTTCTATTAATTCAGAACAGTTGATAGTGCGTGACGGTTCTAGTTTGGCTAGTTTAAATCGTGGTGAAGGGGTATCAGGAAATATCAATATTCAAGCCTCTGAATCAGTAGAAGTATTACGTACTCCGGCTGGAAGTGTTTCACAAACCCTAATTGGGACAACTTCTTTTGGTGCAACTGGCAAAGCTGGGGATATTACTATTGATACTAAACGATTACTGATTTCTGAAGGTGCGGGAATTACCTTAACCAGTGGTGTGGCTATCGGTAATGTTCTCCTGAATTCGACGGGGGGACTGGGAGGGAATTTAACAATTAAAGCCACGGAATCGGTAGAACTGAGTGGTGTTTCTGGGGTTTTAGCTAACGGGGGAAAGAGTGTTAGTTTTCTCAGTGCTGACACTTATACTAACAGTCGCGGAGGTGATATTTACCTTTCTACACCTCTGCTGACTCTTGAGAATGGGGGGATAATTTCGGCAGCTTCTTTAGGTAAAGGTGATGCCGGAAATATTACCATTGATGCTGGGCGTGTCCAGCTTTTAGGGATTCAGAATCCAGGGGAATTAAATAGTAGAATCCAAGCTTCTGTGGGGATTGTCGGTGATTTCACTAATGCCAACGCTACAGCAAATGCAGGTTCATTAGATCTCAATGTTCAGCAATTACTTGTGCAGAATGAGTCCACAATTAATGTGCAGGGTTTAGGAACAGGGAAAGCTGGGAGTATTAATATTGTTGCTGATGCGATCGCTCTCAATCACAAAGGTAGCATTAATGGTAGTACCGAAGCAGGTGGTGGCGGAAACATTAACATCACTGCGAAAGATATACAATTACGTCAAGCCAGTACCATCACAACCGATGCTGGTAGTTTTGACGGCGGTAACATCAATATCAATAGTGACATCCTCTTAGCATTTCCCCAGGAAAATAGCGACATCACAGCCAATGCTCGTACAGCCCAAGGTGGTAAAGTTACGGTTAATGTCCCAAATATATTTGGTTTTACAGCAGTTAGTCGAGAACAAGTTAGAGAGCGTTTAGGACTGACCGATGACCAATTTGCTACTTTACAGGTCAGTCCCACATCTCTACTGACTACAAGTGACATCGCTGCTATTTCTCAAGTATCAGGTGCTTCTTTACAAGGCACTGTTACTTTTAGCACCTCTGGGGTAAATCCCGCCCAAGGATTAGTAGAAATCCCCCAAAATGTCGTTGATCCTAATACTTTAATTGCTGCTAATCCCTGCACAAGAGGGGCAGGAAGCGAATTTTCTATTACTGGAAGGGGAGGAGTACCACCAAGTCCTAATGATGCTCTAAGCGGTAATTATCAGCAGTTTGCTTGGGTGGAGGCAGAAGGTGATAGGGAACAGGTGACAGGTGACAGAAGAAATATAGAGGAAGGAAATAAGAAAGAGATGATAGCAAATTCTTCTTTACTCTCACCTTCTACTGAAGTTGTGCTGGCGAGGGGTTGGGTAATGAATGAAAAGGGAGAAGTGACACTTTTGGCTTATGAACCTACAGGTCAATTTTCTCAACGTTCTTGGCGGCCTATATCTAATTGTCAGCCGCAATGAAGAATATTAGAGATGATTTTTGGTGGAGATTGCTGGCAATAATGCGGATTACCGTACAATTAATAAGACTCCTACTAATACCAATTTTATCTGAGGTTGCACATAATTCTGAAATCCATTGATTTATCTGTCTTTATCCGCGTTTATCTGCGTGCATCCGCGTTCAATCTCAATTAAAAATGTCTCTCGCACCTTGGCGAACTATTATTAATCATGCCCTTCATCGTAATCGTAGCCTTGTTTATGCTCGTTACTTACAACTAGCAACGGTTAGGGAAAATGGTTTTCCTGCTAATCGTACCGTTGTTTTTCGGGGCTTTCTAGACGACACCAACCAGATCAAATTTATTACCGATATCCGTAGTGCAAAAGCTGAACAAATATCAAAACAGTCAGCAGCGGAAGTTTGTTGGTATTTTCCTAAAACAAGAGAACAATTTCGGATTACTGGAGAATTAACTTTGGTAACTGCTGATTCTCACTTAGATTTACAACCTGCGAGAATCAAAATGTGGCAAGAATTGAGTGATGCCGCTAGGTTACAATTTGTTTGGCCTACTCCTGGTGATCTGAGAGTACAAACACCAGAAGCTTTTACACCACCACCACCAGACACTATTCAACCAGGAGAAAATTTTTGTTTATTATTACTTGAACCAGTACAAGTAGATCATTTAGAATTGCGGGGTGAGCCACAAAATAGATGGGTTTATCACCGCAATGAAAACCAAGAATGGTTGACTGAAGCCATAAACCCGTAATTTTAATTTTTGGTGTTCAACAGGAAGTAGAATGTAATACGGTTTTCGTACCCTCTACTCCCTTGTCTCTTTTCTATATTCCTGCACCATCAAAGAATTCCTGAATCTTTTTATCTCTGAGATTACAAAAGTTGTGTTCTTTTGGTAATTGATTTTCTTGAATGAATTGACCGACTAAAACCGGAGTTTTTGCAGGGGTTTGCAGAGATTGGATTTGTTCTTCTAGTGCTTCAATGCGATCAACTAAGGCACGAATTACTTGAGCTTCTGAATCCGGTAAATTGCTGTGTTCTAGAGGTGCAACCCGCACTCCCGAACGGTAGATGATACGTCCAGGTACGCCGACAACTGTACAGCTAGATGGTACATTTCTTAACACGACTGAACCAGCACCAATGCGGACATTATCACCAATTTCGATATTTCCTAAAACTTTTGCACCTGCACCAACGACAACATTTTCGCCTAATGTGGGGTGACGTTTGCCGCTTTCTTTACCTGTTCCCCCTAGGGTGACACCTTGATAAATCAGCGCGTAGTTGCCGATAATGGCTGTTTCCCCAATTACTACTCCCATTCCGTGGTCAATAAAGACTCCTTGACCAATTACAGCCCCTGGGTGAATTTCAATACCGGTTAAAAACCGCGCCATGTGAGAAATCAAGCGGGGAAAAAAGGGAATACCAATACTACGCAACCAGTGAGCAAAGCGGTGAAATATGAGGACTTGCAAACCTGGATAGCAAAACAAGACCTCCAACCAATTCCGGGCAGCTGGGTCACGTTCAAAGATGATGCGAAAATCGGCACGTAGTATAGAGAGCATCGAGATAGTACCCTTGGACAGCATAGCGAGCTACTTTCCCATTTTACAGTTACTTGGGAACTAAGGAATTAAGAAGATGGGAAGACGCGGGGACGCGGGGAGATGGGGGGACGCGGGGAGATGGAGACGCGGGGATAGGGAGACGCGGAGATGGGGAGACACGGAGACACGGGGACAGGGAAAAACTTAATTACCAATCACCAATTACCAATCACCAATCACCAATCACCAATTACCAATCACCAATTACCAATCACCAATTACCAATTACCAATCACCAATCACCAATCACCAATCACCAATCACCAATTATTGCTCTACTGTCAAAGTGTAGTTACGTTTGAGTCCAGGATAAAATGTACCTACCCAAATCAAATAAGTGCCACTTCTCCATTGCTTATCAATCACACTTGCATCTTTATTTCTACCAGTGTCATCTCCACAACGGATAATCCCATCGTCTCGACCTTTAATGAACAACGTTGTATCAACACCACTGTTGATTAATATTTTCAGGTTGTCAAAGTCTTTTTCTAAAACGAGGATGTGATCAGGATTTGGATCTCCAAACCCAATACAAACTTTTTTATCCCGATCACGGTTGCTCATTGCAGATAAGGAATAAGAACCCCCTGTATAGCCAATTCCTTTTCCTTTTACTGGTTCAAAACCTGGTGATAGTTTGATAGTTCCAAAATTTGCTGTCTGGGCTGCTACGGGTGTAACTATCATAGCGGTCATCATAGCCAATAACCAGCTACCTCGAAATTGAAGCCAGAAGCGAAAATTTTTCATGCTATCCTTCCCAGATAATTTTTTTGTGACTGTATCTACTAATTTTATGTACAAAAGATCAAAAGATCAATTTGGTACTATCTGCATCACTTCTACGTATGATGCAAATAGCATTTTTGATTTAGTAAATATTCAGAAACTCTGCTTCTCAACCCATCTAATTTGAGTTGAACAGGACTTACGCAACTGGCACATTGGTAGGGTGCGTCAGACTGCATAAATCCTGCAAATAACTAGATTATTGATATCTGACGCACCCTACAACAGATTTTGAGTGTGACACGCAGCTTTAGTCCTATTGAAGATGAAAATAGAGAAATTAAGAGCGATGAAGCTGAAAGAATGCGCCACCTTTTAATGTCCCTGACTCACGGCTATAACTACTAACTGTAAGCGATCGCAGATTCTTAAATAGTGGTTTGCCTAAAACTTCCACGAATTTAAGTAAGGGAAGCTGACGTTCCAGAAGTTTGTGGCTTTTTTTCCAGTCAATATAGATATAGCCTTGGTTGATGTGGGGAATAGCGCTGATTGTATCTTGAAATTTGGGATTATCAATTAAGGATTTTTCCTTGCTAGTCAAGACTTTATCCATCGTCTTTAAGTCAGAGGTAAAAATCTCATAATTACCCTGGTTTGTATGCACTCCCTGAATTTTGGCCTCGACGCTAAGGGCTAATTCATCCTGACTAATGGCTTTTAATTCTGTCCAAGCATAAACTGTTTGCTGTTTGAGGCTGAGGGAACTCACATTTAAGCCTTTGCTACTGGCTATTTTATCTAAACGAGCTATACCTTCTACTAACTGGGGTGTTTTTTCCACCACAAACACCCAATTGGGGGTGGCATTTCCTTCTTTGGGTAAAATTGCGCTATCTTCAGTGAGGGTGGCGATCGCATATTCTCCCACTACCCAACTAAAAATATCCTCACTAAAATTTACACCCCAATCTTTCTCTACATCTACCAAAGGTTTTAACCAGCGAGAAATAGCCTCTGCTGATGAACCATATATTGTTGCTGTTCCCTGTCTCCACAGTTTTGCTAAATCGCTGTTAGGTAAATTATTCAAATTCGCCCCAGAAATTACCAAACCTGCTGATGCTGGAATATAATCTAATGCTCCCACAGGTTTAGATAGTGATGGAGATGAGGAGGTAACTTCTGTAGATGTCAAAAATGTGCTTTCTACCAGCAATCCTTGGGGATTTAAAACTAAAGATAGAATTTGACTACTATAAGTAGATTCTGCCAGTTCTAACCCTTGCCAATTGGCAACTTCAGGCAGATTTAAGAAAGTTACAGCTACAGCATCTTGATGTATTTGTTGAGTAGCTTTTTGATATTCGGGAGAACTTGTTAAATTCAAATCCGGTGCTTGGACGTTATTAATAGCTTCTCGCAGCACTTGAGCATCATTAGCAAATAACACAAACTTATCAACAACCGTACCAGCTAAAGAAGTTTGAATTGGCGCTGTTGCTGATGTTTCTTGGGTGTCATACAGTAACTTTACACCTTTGTATTGTTCAACAGCTAAATTAGCCCCAGCTAAAGACCGTTTGGAAAACAACAACTCGATTAACTCACGGCTTTGGGCTGGATTATCTGTTGCCAGTGCCATCAGATATCCTGATTGTAGTCCGTTTTCTGGATCGCGGTCTATATCTGGGCTAGTCACAGCCAATGTAATTTCATTTCCCAGCCAAGGTTTAATATCTTCTTGATAATCTATGCTAGTTTTAGCCAATAGATTAGCTTTAATCTGGGAAATTTCTCCTTTTTGCTCCAATCCTGGTAAACCTTCGGGATTTACCAGTAATGACACCATCACAGGTGACAGCTTTGATATGAATACAGCCGCACCAGGTTGAGAGCGAGAAATCACTAGGCCAACCGGACTTTTGGCAAAAAACCAGTAAAAACCAGCAATACTAAACAGTAGCAGGGCGATCGCACCAGCTACTAGGAACCTAAAAAATGAGCTTTGACTGTTCACATTAGACCTAGTAAATGCTCCGTTTTCGATTTTAGGATAGAAGCGCAACTTCTAAGCATTAGAAAACAGGATTTTTCTCATTTTTTCTGTCAACATAAATAATATGAGCATTATTTAGAGTAATTGCATGACAGGTCAATCTTTTATCCAAATTAGCGTAGAGGAACTAGCACAACGTCTAGCTGCTGGTGATTCGGGACTACAGTTGATGGATGTACGAGAACCCCAAGAAGTGGCAATAGCCAGCATTGAGGGCTTTGTTAACCTTCCCCTCAGCGAATTTGCTCAATGGAACGAAGAGGTTTCTACTCGCTTTGACTCGGAAGCTGAAACCCTTGTACTCTGTCATCATGGTGTTCGTTCTGCCCAGATGTGCCAATGGTTAGTGGCGCAAGGATTCACAAATGTTAAAAATATTGGTGGTGGTATTGCTGCCTACTCTATACTAGTAGATCCTTCAGTTCCACAGTATTAGGGATTATATTTGTGAAAAATACGTAGATTGAGCAATGCTTAAACTACTGAAAATTTTTCACAAATGATTGAGGATTCCTTTGGAGTTGGTAAGATAAAGGAGACAAAAGCTAAATCACATATTTGTAACTTAAAATACTGCTTTTGTTAATCTACTGTGAGAGTATACGGTAAAGGATGAGATAATCTTCTCAAGATAGACACTGTAGCAATCAGCAGACTGTCTTGGTAAATACGCTTAAGTAGCGTTTTGCTGGAAATTTTTATTACATAAATATATAATCTGCTATCTTAAACAAATTCATACTGAATATTTTTTAGTGGTAAAAGCCACAACTTTTTTTCAAACTTTGTTTAAAATTTGCCTTCAGTAAAATATCTCCTATGCAAGTCCAACTAACCAATCGACAACAGCATATACTTTGGGCAATTGTACGCCACTATATTGCTACCGCAGAACCTGTTGGTTCCAAGGCTCTAATTGAGGAGTTTGACCTGGGTGTTAGCTCCGCTACAATTCGCAATGTGATGGGAGTTTTAGAAAAATCTGGATTACTTTACCAACCTCACACTTCTGCTGGCAGAATACCTTCTGATTCTGGTTATCGCATTTATGTTGACCAACTGATTACACCTTCTTTGCAAGATGCTACAGGTAGTTGGCTTCTCCGTGCGCGTAGTATTTCCCAAGACAGGGGTACGGAAGCTGTCAATAAAGAGGTAGAAGCTGCATTACAACAACTTCGGCCTGGTGAAGATTGGGGTTTGGAAGCCCTACTGCACGGAGCTGCCCAAATTTTGGCAACTTTGAGTGGCTGTATTACCTTAATTACTATGCCGCAAACCAGTACAGCACAGTTACGACATTTGCAATTAGTGCAAATTGAATCAAGTAAGATTATGCTGATTGTGGTGACTGATGGTTATGAGACACATTCTAAGGTGATGGATTTATTTACAGCGTCATCAGAAACTAAACCAGATCCAGAGGTAATTGATCATGAGTTGCAGATTGTATCTAATTTTTTGAATAGCCATTTAAGAGGCCGCAGTCTGTTGGAATTAGCTCATCTGGACTGGAGTGAATTGGATCAAGAATTTCAACGCTATGGCGAATTCTTGAAAAATTCATTGTTAGAATTAACTCGTCACACTTTTGCACCAGCTACTACACAAATTATGGTGCGGGGTGTAGGAGAAGTTTTGCGTCAACCAGAGTTTTCCCAAGTACATCAAGTACAAACAATTATCCATCTGCTGGAAGAAGAACAAGAACAACTATGGCGGTTAATTTGTGAGGAGCCAGAAACAGAGGATGCAGGTAAGTCAAGGGTGACAGTTCGGATTGGTGCAGAAAATCCATTAGAACCAATTCGCACTTGTACTTTGATTTCTTCTCCCTATCGTCGGGGTTCTGTACCAGTGGGAAGTGTGGGAGTTTTGGGTCCAACAAGGTTAGACTATGAAAGTGCGATCGCTGTTGTAGCCGCAGCCGCAGATTACCTCTCAGAAGCTTTCAGTTAAACTACTTAAATCATGTTCAGAAAAATTGCTTTTGCTTTATTATGGCTAGGATTTATTTCCTACGCCTTTTTATTTGCTCCTCCTGACAATTTCCCAGCAAGTTTAGAGTTAATTAAAAATATTTCTACTGGTGAATGGCAAGGCATTAACCCTTTAGTTATCGCCTTATTTAATATCATGGGTGTATGGCCTTTCATCTACAGCGCCGTTTTATTTATTGATGGTACAGGGCAAAAAATCCCCGCTTGGCCATTTGCTACTGCTTCTTTTGCAGTTGGGGCTTTTGCTATTTTACCATACTTGGTTTTTAGAGCATCAAATCAAGAGTTTGTAGGTAAAAAAAGTCTAATTATCAAACTTTTAGATTCACGGATAAATGGGATTTTATTAACTTTAGGTGCAGGGCTTTTATTTGCCTATGCTTTACAAGGAGACTGGGGGAACTTTGTACAGCAATGGCAAACAAGCCGTTTTATTCATGTCATGAGTTTAGATTTTTGTATGTTGAGTCTATTATTTCCCACTTTACTAGGAGATGATATGACAAGACGTGGTTGGCAGCACAAGCAATTATTTTGGTTATTTGCTGCAATTCCCTTATTTGGGGCTTTAATATATTTGTGTGTGCGTCCATCTTTACCTGAAAATTTACCCACAAACTAAAGCTATTTCTGGCACGCTTGTTGGTTGTAAATGCACTGTATATAGTTACGAACAGGGCGGTTAGGACAACAACTGATATCATGTCCAGTTGAATACTTATCTTTTATACTGACGCTCAAGTTGTAGGGTGCGTCAGACTGCATAAATCCTGCAAATAAACAGATTGTTGATATCTGACGCACCTTACCAATGTGCCAGTTGCGTCAGACTGTATAAATCCTGCAAATAAACAGATTGTTGATATCTGACGCACCCTACCAATGTGCCAGTTGCGTCAGACTGCATAAATTCTGCAAATAAACAGATTGTTGATATCTGACGCACCCTACCAATGTGCCAGTTGCGTAAGTCATGATTTAGACTGACACTCAAGACACGGAGACGCTCTTACGCGGAGAATTTTTTTTGATAAGTGATTAAGCGGACATGATAAGTACCTGAGCAAAATTAATTGACTATTTTCGGAACAAATAAAAATCCCTATAGTGCTTATCTGTTACCTGTTCCCTCTCCTAAATGTACAATTTATTTTGCACGACTACTTATGTTTATAAAACCTAGACACCAAAAGACTCTTCAGACTGTCACCTGTCACCTGCTATAACTACAAAACTAGCCAATTATTCACATTGCTTGTAAATTTTAGGTAGTTGCCACCAAGCTGCATGAGGATATTTATGATGTTCTTCATGATATCCAAAATGATAACAAGTCATAAAAGACAACCAAATAGGACGGTTAATAGTTTGGGCGCGATGAGGTTCAATATAACCATTACTTGGTTCACTGTGGGGTAAGAAAGTACCAAAATAAAATAATTGTAATGAACTTAAAAGCGAAGGAATTACCCAAAAATAAGTTAGATTATTACGAGGCATATCGAAAATGTAAACTAGAATATTATAGATAATAATTAAAGTGATAATTTGCGACCAATTCCAGTAATTCTTCATGAAATAAACATACCAAGCCAAGAAATTTTTGTGTTTACCATCATGGAAATCAGGATCTATTTCACTAGCTGGGTTATGGTGATGCAACCAATGCTTTTTTAAAAGTTTTTGATATGGTAAAAGACCATAAAGAGATAGGCACAAAGAACCAATAAAATGATTAATTTTTGGGTTTTGTGGAAATACTATTCCATGCATAGCATCATGGGCTGTAATAAATAATCCTGTGTATAAAAATGTTTGCCAAAGGATAATAGGAGATAACATTAAAAAATTGACATTGGAGATATCAATAGACATTAAAAAAATCAGGCTAATAGCCCAGATGCTAATAATGACAATAGCAATAAACATCCCTGCTACTGGGTTTAATTTTTTGGTTGGAAACCTAAGTAGTCGTTTGAAGTGAATCATGCTTTTGCACCCGGTAGAATTTCAGTAAAAATCCCTAAAATATAGTCACAGCAGAATAGTCCAACCACTCGAGATAAAAGCCTACAAATGATTAGTGTTTTCGCAGGGGCTAATGTTAATAATCTAAAATATGTAGAAGTATTAAGACACTTTAAGTATTATTGCACAATACAGCCAGAGCAAAAATTGTTTTCTGTTAGGAAGTTAGATTATATATGTGAAATTACTAAGAGGTTTGGTAATATTAAAACCAATCAAATTAAGGTCTATACTGGACGAATAGAGTTATAATGTTGGTAATAGTAGTATTTTAAAGGCTTTACTGAGCCAATGCCTCAAAAATATTAGTATAAATTTTTATTTTAGATTATCGTGATTCGCATTCCCGATTAGTCACATAATGACGATAACGAAACATCGCTTCTAATTGAACTTGTACTAACCAACCACTGAGAAATTCGACACTATCGCCACCAGGCATAGAAAAAGTGATATTATCAGTTAATTTGGTTTTACCATTTTCTAGCTCAAATTCATGGCGATGTACCCAAGATTCAAAGGGACCAGATATCTGTTCATCGGTAAACAGTTTATATTGTTCATATTCAGTATGACGTGCTAACCAAGTCAAAGGTAACAGGCCAAGAAACAAGCGAAATTCTGTAATTGCACCCTCATTTAGTCCCCCCTCACGACGAATTACTTGGATTGGTTGCCAAGGTGGGGTGAGTAGTTGTAGTATGTCTGGTCTTTCATGTAATTTCCAAACTACTTCCACTGGTGCGTCAATAATTGAAGAATGTTTAAATTGCAACATAGAAATAAAAACCTAAAACTTAGCCTTCGTATTCACTATCAATTTCAATATCTAGGGTATCTTCATCAATTCTGACATACAAAATATTAGGACGACAGCAAACTTGACAATCTTCTATATAACTTTGTTGCATTCCTGCACTAAAATCAATAAAAGTTAAATTTGGTTCCCCACAATAAGCACAATAAAATTCAGATGTGTTTTGCATCTCTAACTCCGTGAACCTCTGCGTTTACCTCAGCGAACCTCTGCGTTTATTTCACTTCCGAACCAGAGCGAAAATGACTCATAGCTTCACTCAAATGCTTTATTAGTGTAGACTGAGGTAACGGACCTTGCAAGTGATTCCAAGGTAAAACTTGCTCAGTTGACCAATTAGCGTAAACATAGAAATCTAAATTGGGAATTTGTCCTTTAAGTTGTTTAAAAGCGCGTTTGTAGCTGCCCAAAGAATCACCAAAGTCACGAGTTAACTCTAGCAGAGAAGAGAGTCTGCGATCGCCTCTCGACAACAAAGCTTGTATAATCGACCAATTATAGCTTTCTGGACGAAAATCTATCCCTTGTGGTTTTAGGTTTTTTTGTAAAAACTGTAACCGCTTCTCGGCTTGTTTATTCACACCAAACCATTGAAAAGGCGTATGTGATTTAGGCACAAAGGTACTGCATCCCAGTGTTAACCGCAAACCAGGAGCAGCTTTTTTAACAGTTTGCATCATCGCTACAGTTTCTTCTAAATCTTCCGCTTCTTCTCCTGGAATTCCCGCCATTCCGTATAACTTCAAACTCGATAAACCACCAGCTTTTGCATTTATAGCTGCTTGGATAATTTCATCGTTATATAACTTTTTATTGATGATTTGGCGTAATTTGTCCGAACCACTTTCTATGGCAATGGTAAGCGATCGCGTGTCTCTTTTCGCCAAAGTTTGAGCTAATTTAACCGTTACCGTATTCGTTCTGACTGAGGCCACACTCAAACGAACATCATCATATTTTGGCTGACTAATATAATCTAATAACTCTGTAAATTCAGGATGTTGAGTAACTGAAGCACCTAATAAACCCAGACGATTTGTAACTTTTAAACCCCGTTCAATAGCAGGAATCAAAGAATTTTCTAAACTCGCCGTTCTAAAAGGTAAAGTTAAATAACTCGCTAAACAAAAGCGGCACATTTCTGGACAACTTCGCACTACTTCTACCATAAAAATATTTTCCCATGCTGCTTTTTCGGTAACAACAGTAGAAGCAGAGAGAGTATTTCCTCGGTAAGTTTGCTTTTGGACAACTTCGGGAATTTCAGCCGCAATGGGATTAATAGATTTTATTTCTCCATCTTTTGTTTTATATTCTACATAATATAAACTAGGAATATAAATTCCTGGAACTTGCGCTAATCTTTTTAATTGAGTTTCTTTATCAGCATTTCTAACTTCTTTATAAGCATCAATAAAATTACCCAACAGATTTTCTCCGTCTCCCAATAAAATTACATCAAAAAACTCAGCAAACGGTTCTGGATTCGCTGTGAGAACTGGTCCACCACCAAAAACTAAGGGATGTTGTTTATTACGAAAACTAGCCCGAAGGGGAATTCCTAAAGATTCCAAAAGATTGAAAATATTCACATAATCTAATTCCCAAGACATAGAAAAACCTAAGATTTCCGGCTGTCTAGGAATTTGTTCTTGAGTATCTGTAAATAAGCGACTTACCTGCAAATCATCACGCATAGCTAAAGTCGCCCAAACTACCTGATAGCCAAGGCTAGTTATCCCCACAGTGTACTCATTGGGAAAAGCGAAAATCAGCGGGATAGCATCATTATGGGGGTTTGCAGGGGTAAATAGAAGGCGTTCCGAGTCAAATACAGATGATGTCACAGGTTTATCTAATGCGTTATATATATCTAATTGTAAACTAGATAATAATAAATTTGTAGTTTAGGTTGAGGAAGGAAACCCAAAACACCTACCAATATAATCTTACTTGTATTTTAATTTCAGCCAGAGAATAATAAAATTTAAAAATAAAGTTATACCATTAGCTAAAATAATTGGTAATGCACCAAGAATGATTCCATAGATTAACCATAGAAATAAACCTGACATAAAAGTAATCAGCATAACGAATGAAACATCTTTTGCTGATTTTGTCTTCCATGTTTTAAACATCTGGGGTAAGAAAGCGATTGTTGTTAATAACCCGGCTGCAAATCCTAAAAGCGTGATGAAATCCATGTTTGATATTTTTATAAACGAGTATAATATTACATATTAATATAATATACTCTATTTTCAAAATAAGGGCGGGCAAGATGCCCACCCCACCAGATTTTTATCTAAATACACCACATTGGAGAGATATAAAACATCTCTACAAAAATTAAATTGAAAGTAGTTATTTATTATCCTTCTGTTTTTTCAGATAATCTTTAGCCCAAGCATAACGGTATGAATCTTTTCTCAAGAGATACTCCGCTGCTTCATGTCGTTTTTGTTCGTCTTTTGTATTTTTAATTACTCGCTTAATTTCAGAATCTATGTCTTCAATATCAGCCCCACGATTAATGGCTTGTTCAAACCAGTTATTACCTTCTTCATAGTCAAATCTGTCATAACAGATAGCACCCATTAATGTGTAAGGTTGATGACTATCAGGCTGATACTCCATAGCTTTTATTGCACAAATTTCTGCATCATCTAATTTATCAATATCTCTAAAGGCTGCACCTCTAGTGACTGAAATAGCTGATTTGAGATTATTTTCTTTAATTTTACCTAAATCTAAATTAGTAAGTTTTAAAGCCTGTTCAGGTTCATTGGCTTTGCGCCAATAACTACTCGCTGTGGGGATATGCCATTTGTGTCCAGTGCGTTTAATTTCTTGTTCTAAAAATTCAGCTTCTAGTCTGTAATGTGCAACAGTAATTTTTCCATCACGAGATAAAAGCTTTTCTTCTATAAGCTGAACAACTAACACAGGATCTAGCCGTTCTTTTTTCTCTAATTTGACCATAATCGTATACAATGGTTCTAGAGGTAATGTAGGATCTATTAATCCATACTTTATTTTTAGTGCTGAAAAATGCTTCTGTTTCGCAAAAGTAATAATATCTTCATGTTTATTATTTTGCAACCATTCAATTTCCGAATCATTTAAAAACTGCCCTAATTCTGCTTTGTGTTTTAAACTGGCACCATATTGTTGATTAGCTATAACTAATGTATCTGTCAATTGATGTTTTTGCAGAAATTCCAACTCATCCTTACTTAACGTGTTCTCTGATTCAAGTTTTTTGAGAATAATATACAAATCACTATCAGGTGATAAATCTGCATATTTATCTGCGTTGTATTTTCCTTTTAGTTGAATAAATTCTCTTTTGAATTCAAGCTCTTTAGCAATCTTAATTGTTTGTTTTAGCCCTCTATTTTTCAACCAATCTTCATCATAATAAGCTAGCTTTTTATTTTCCTCCAATTTTTGCAATATTTCATGTAATCTACTAGCGACCGATGGCTCAAAGTATTTATTAGCTTTGTATTTTTCTTTTAGTTGAGTAAATTTTGCTTGTTTTGCTAACTCTTCTTGTCTTTCCAACTCCTTTTGTATTTCTAACTCTTTTTGTCTATTTAACTCTTCTTCTCTCTTTGACTCTTGTTGTTCAAAAATCTCTATAGTTTCAAATAATTCATTTTCTAGTAACCATTCATATTCAGAATCATCCAAACTTTGAGATTTGTCTAATGTTTTGAGAATTGAATATAGTACCTTATCAGGAAATGAATCTTGATATTTAGTAGCTTGATACTTCTGTTTTAGAGCAGCAAATTTTTTTATATCTTGAGCTATTTCAACTATTTGAGATAAATTCTTATCTTGCAGTAATTGAATTTCATCATTATCTAAATGACCTTCTTTATCAAGTTTCCAAAGTATGGGATATAGGAAACTGTTTAATGATGATTCCCAAGATTTAGTAATTTTATACTTAGCTTTCAATTGAGAAAATTCATCTTCTAGCCTTTTAAGTTCTCCCTTTCTAAATTTCTGTACCCAAATAATTTCAATTGTTTGTGTTAGCTCATTTTTTTGTAACCAATTTAACTCTAACTCACTGAGTTCTAATCCTAAATCAACTTTTCGTAAAATCAAATACAGCAGACTAGAAGGTGATGAATCTTGATGCTGAGTTGCTTGATATTTAGATTGTAAAGCAGTAAAATGTTTAACACGATTTTGGTAGTCTTGATTTGTATTGATGGTAGTCATAAGAACTATTGATGCAGTTAGACTTGATTAAGTATGACTACATCAATCAAAAGGGGCATTCCAGATCAACACCCCATCAAAATTGTCTAAAATTCCTACTTCCTACAACACCTTACACTGTCCATGATGCCGTAAAAGATGGTCACATAAAACCAAAGCAACCATCGCATCAACCATAGGCACAGCACGGGGTAATACACAAGGATCATGCCTTCCCTTACCGGCTAAAACCGTTTCTTCACGTTCCTTAGTTACAGTTTTTTGTTCTTTTCTAATAGTAGCCGTCGGCTTAAATGCAACTCGGATAATGATATTTTCTCCGTTGGAAATTCCCCCTTGAATACCACCAGAACGATTAGTTACTGTTCTAATTTCGCCATTTTCATCAATATAAAATTCGTCGTTATGTTCAAATCCTGTTAACAAAGTTCCATCAAAACCAGAACCAATTTCAAAACCTTTACTTGCGGGAAGTGACATTACTGCTTTTGCTAAATCTGCTTCTAATTTATCAAAAACTGGTTCACCTAAACCCTTGGGAACGTTCCGCACCACACATTCAACCACACCACCGATGGAATTACCATCTCGACCGGTTTGTTCAATTAATGAAATCATGGTGTTAGCAATTTCGCTATCTGGACAGCGGACAATATTGCTTTCTACATCTTCTAAAGTAACAGTATTAGTATCAACTACGCCTTCTAAATCCTTAATTCGCTTCACATAAGCAATAACTTCCACATTTGCAACTTGACGAAGAATTTTTTTGGCGATCGCACCAGCTGCAACTCTCCCTATTGTCTCACGAGCTGACGACCTACCGCCACCTTGCCAATTTCTAAAACCATATTTTGCATCATAGGTAGCATCTGCGTGGGAAGGGCGATATTTTTGCGCCATCTCATCATAATCTTCAGGACGGGTATTTTTATTTCTGACTAAGATTGCAATGGGTGTTCCCAGCGTCTTACCCTCAAACACCCCAGATAGAATCTCACAGGTGTCCGCTTCCTTGCGAGGAGTCGTGATTTTACTTTGTCCCGGCCGTCTTCTATCTAACTCAAATTGAATTTCCTCAGCCGAAATTTCCAATAGTGGGGGACAACCATCAATAATAACGCCCACACCGCCGCCGTGAGATTCGCCAAAAGTCGTAATTCGGAAAAGATGACCAAAAGTGCTGCCCATGATGTTGAAGAAATACAGACCGGAATATGTATTTTACATGGAGTTAAGACAAAAACACCACTTTTCGTTACATAGTACTCTTCGAGAAGCCGCTGCGCGTCTACGGTTTTTTTGTGCCTTTCTACTTAGAGACAATGATGATGTTAATGGGATTGCGTCTTTTGATTTATACTTTAGGAAAAAGACAATTAAGAATCTCTTTAAAAATTCCAAAACCCACAGTTAAAAATCAAGTACTTTTTGCTGATGATAAGCAAACTATCTATCAACCAAAACTTTCATCAAATATTGCGTCAAAGTAAAAGCATCAACACCTAATTCTGTTCTTTCTTTTGCTGCTAAAATACCAGCTTGGGAATGCCACCAAACCGCAGTTGCTACTACATCTTCAATATTAACTTGTTTATTAACAACCTGCGCCAAAATTCCTCCCATTAAACCAGTTAACACATCACCGCTACCACCACGGGCTAAAGCTGGTGTACTTTCAGAATTTATCCAAACGACTCCTTTAGGGTTAGAAATAGCTGTTCTTGCCCCTTTTAACAGCACTACAGCCCCAGTTTGTGATGCTGCTGTTTGCACTGATTTAATTCTATCTTTAAAATCGATATCAGGAAATAACCGATGAAATTCACCTGTATGGGGTGTGAGAATTGTTGTGATTTTGCGTTTTTGTAAAGTATCAATAGTCCCTAATTCTGCCAAAATATTTAAACCATCAGCATCAAGAATTAAAGGAATTTCACTTTCAATTACCTGTTGTACTATCGGCATAGCATCTTGAGTTAAACCGGGTCCACAAGCAATTATATTAAACGAACTCAAATGCGTTTTTCCTGGTAATTGTAGATGAGAAATTGCTCCCATTTCTGTTTCTGGACAATCGATAATTAATGCTTCTGGTAAATGGGAAACCAATAAAGGTTTAATCGATTCAGGTACAGCAATAGATAACATTCCTACCCCAGAAGCCCGCGCACCCAAACCAGTTAAAATTGCTCCACCAGCATAACGTCTTGAACCACAAATTAACAGTAAATGTCCTGATTTATATTTATGTGTAACTGAAGAACGGGGTAAAGGTAAAGTTGAAATTGCTGTGGTTTTGGTAATACGGTTTATTTTTGGTACATTTCCTAAAATAGCATGAATATCTGCTAAGGGAATATCAAAATCAATTAATTCAGCTTTACCAATATATTCTAATGCTTGTTCTTGCAATAAGCCCTGTTTCCACAAACCTAAACAAAAGGTATGAGTAGCACGAATTGCAGTACCTAAAACTTCTCCAGTATCTGTATGCAAACCGGAAGGTAAATCAATACTAAAAATCGGCTGATTCCCTTCATTAAAATGATTAACTGCTAAAGCAATATTACCTGTAATTTCTCTTTCTAAACCAAAACCAAATAAACCATCAATCAAAAAATCACAATTTGGTAATTCTCCTAGTTCTTCAAAACAAGGAATTCCCAAACTTTGGGCATATTGGAGATGTTGAGAAGTTAATTCTTTGAGTTTAGTAAAAGGTTGATAAATCCAAACTTGATCACCACGAAAATGTAACTCACGGGCTACAACTAAAGCATCACCACCATTGTGTCCAGGACCAACTAAAATTCCTATAGTTCGACCTTTTGGGATAATAGCTTTTAGCCGCTTGGTAATCAATCCCGCTACTTTTTCCATTAAAGCTGCGACAGGCATCCCAGCGGCGAATATCCGCCCCTCAATATCTCGCATTTGTGCAGCAGAGACGACAATTTGTTCTTTAGTCATAGGAAATAGGGAACAGGGAACAAGGGGAAAAGTTTTCCCAATTATGAATTATTTTGTCAGTTATTTTCCGTAGTAAACCCTAGCATCACCGTAACCTGACTTTCTTAGATAATTATTCCATTGTTCTGCCGTCGAGCGATCGCTAAAAGGTCCCACAGCTATATGCGCTCCCAGTGGTTGATTTCTTTGAAACACATTGCTATTCTGACCTATATTTCTTTGAATTTCTTGAGCAATATATCGTAAATTATCTTTATTGCTAGGAATGACTACATAGTAAGCGCTCACAGGTTTAGAAATCGACAAATCACCATTAACAGAGGAAAATGGGACTTTTTCACCAAAATAAGAGGATATTGGTTCTGCATTGGAGAAACTAACAATACGAGCGCCACTAACACCATTTAACTCCAGTTCTCTCACTCGTTGTTGAGCGTTAGATTGCTGGGTGAAAATCCCTGACTGAATAACATTACGTCCATTGTACTCCCGAATATAAGCACTACTTTCAACCTGACGAACTTTTTGTAGTGTTTGCATATTACTGCTGTCAACGTAAACAAAGTAGCGTTCAAAGCTTTGATTATATTGACTAATTTGGGTAGTTGAGTAGAAATCAGAATTTTGATTATTTTGATTAAACCCTATTGGTTGCAACTGCGGTAATGCTGATTGCGCTATTAAGCAACCATTTTTAGATATTTGGGCTTGTACTGGGTTATGTTGGGAAACTAGTACCAAGCATCCGCTAAAAACTAAAGCAAGTATGGGTAGGGGAATGAGTTGACTTGCTATCATACTAAACATATATTTTTCAACCAATTGTCTCACATATTTTCTCGCAAACATCATTTTAATCAAGTCATGAAAAATTGCAAATACTTGCATCTAGTGTAAAAAAAGAAGTGCTTTATTAGCAAGGGTTTACAGAAGTGTATGCTACAATTGGATAGTTTGGTAATTTCCATCCTGTGCTAGGATGAAAAACTTCTACTAGCAATAAAAAATTAGCACTTCTAAAAGTGTGGTTTATGAAAAAAGTCGTCGTTGGTCTTTCTGGTGGCGTTGACAGTTCCGTAGCTGCCGCTATTCTACACAATCAGGGCTATGATGTAATTGGTTTGACTCTTTGGCTAATGAAAGGCAAAGGGCAATGTTGCTCTGAAGGAATGATCGACGCGGCTCAGATTTGTGAACAATTGGGCGTTCCCCATGAAGTTGTCGATATTCGGGATGTCTTTCAAACAGAGATTGTTGATTTTCTTGTCACTGGTTATAGTGTGGGAATTACGCCGTTGCCTTGTTCCCAATGTAACAAGACTGTGAAATTTGGTCCGATGGTAAAATATGCCCGTGAACAATGGGAATGCAACAGCATTGCTACTGGTCATTATGCCAAAATTCGCTACGATGAAACCACAGGACGTTACCAATTATTACGCGCAGTTGACCGCAATAAAGACCAATCTTACTTCCTCTACGATTTATCTCAAGATTTATTAAGTTGTTCTATCTTTCCTTTGGGTGAACTGAACAAAACCGACACCCGACGCATGGCGGCTGAATACAACTTAAAAACCGCCGATAAACCAGAAAGTCAAGATTTATGCTTAGTGGAAAGTAACGGTTCCATGCGGGCATTTTTAGATAAATATTTAGCACCAAAACCAGGTGATATCGTCGATACCACTGGTAAGGTTTTGGGACAACATGATGGTATTCATCATTACACAATCGGTCAGAGAAAAGGCTTAGGAATTGCAGCGGCTGAACCTTTGTATGTGATTGAATTAGATGCAGCTAATAATAAAGTCATTGTAGGCGATAGCGAAGCTCGCCGCAGGCATCGCACCAAAGGAACAGAATCAGAATGTACAGTAAATAGAGTCAACTGGGTTTCTATTACTGAACCTTCAACCCCCATTCGTGCAGAAGTGCAAATTCGTTATCGTTCCGCACCTGTACCCGTGACAGTAATTCCTTTAGAAAATGACCGTGTGCGTTTGGTATTTGATGAATTTCAATTTAGTATTACCCCAGGACAAGCTGCGGTTTGGTATAAAGGGGATAAGGTATTGGGTGGGGGAATAATTGAACAGTTTTAGTCAATTCTCCAGATTTGCCTAATCGTGAGGAAAATGATCATGGTACAATCACCCCCAAAACTGATCACAGTCAATGAGTTTATCACTCAGTACGGTGACAGCGAGAATTATGAACTCATTGATGGGGAATTAATCAAAATGGAACCAACAGGACTCCATGAGCAAGTATCATCTTTAATTGGGCGAAAACTGAATGTAGAAATTGATCGTCAGGACTTACCATATTTTATTCCTCATCGCTGTTTAATCAAACTATTGGGAACAGAAACAGCATTTCGTCCCGATGTCATTGTTTTGGATCAAACACAACTAATTAATGAACCATTATGGCAAAATGAACCTGTGATTACATCAGGAAAATCCATTAAACTAATTGCAGAAGTTGTAAGTACAAATTGGCAAAATGACTATGCACGCAAAGTTGAAGATTACGCTTTATTAGGTATATCTGAATATTGGATTGTAGATTATTTAGGTATTGGTGGAAGAGAATATATTGGTAAACCCAAACAACCAACTATTACTATTTGTACATTAGTAGAGGATGAATATCAAAAGCGATTGTTTCAAAATAACGATCAACTTGTTTCTTCCATCTTTCCCGATTTGAAATTAACAGCAAAACAAGTCTTGATAGTGTAATTGTTAGATGAAAAATTTACTATCTAAACCATTACAAGCTGTTTTTTAAAATGATTATTCATCACTTGATGTAGGATTAAATTTACATTTAACAGTAATTTTCACATTACTGCTAGTCTCTCCTGTGACAATATAAGGAATTCCAGTCTTTCCAGCAATATTAACCCCAAATTCTAAAGTTACTTCAGCAACTTAAGAACAGGAAATACTAACTACCTAATTCTTAACATTATTGCCTTATGAACCAACCCATTCCTACAATTAATACACGACTTCTTGACTCTCTCACTCAAATTATCCTTTCACTTTCTCAAGAAGAATATCAAATCTTAGTAGAAAAAATTCAACACTCCCGACTAACTGAACACCAGAAAACACAAAATATTGAATCCTTAAAACAGGATATAGCCGCAGGTATTCAACAACTTCAAAATGGTGAATACACAGAATACAATGAAAATAATTTATCTACTCTCATAACTTCAAAAATTCTCTGAAAGCCTTACCTGCTACAATCTACAAGTCTTTGTAATAAAAGAGAAAGTCCAGAACCACAACCAGCAACAGAAACTATCCCCAATAATACGCCGTAGCGAGGTAATATCCCGTATCTCTCTGCTTGAAAGTTAGTTTCGCATTTCCAAGGTATTTCATCATATTTCATCCACTCTCCACCCTTTTTCTTCCATCCTAATTCCTCCCCGAACTCATCATATCTTGTTTGATTCCATATTGTAAAATTGCCCTTATCCCAGTCAAATTCTAAAGAATTGCCCGTACTTAGATATATTTTTTCCTGAACACTGTAACCAAAATGTCCTTGAGAGTTCCTAGTCCATAAACTATCTAGTTTTTTTAAATCATCACAATTAAAGTTTTTGATATCATTTAATTGCAAATAATTTTCTTTTTCTTTTCCAGATGCAATAAGAAGAAATTGCCAATTTTTGTGATCTGCTTCTTTCCATCTATTTTGCTGCATTAAATAGTCCAATTCATCTAATAAATGTGCTTTTAAAGATTCATAATAAACTGTATTTGATCTATCTAAATAATTAAGTTTGCGATAAAGAATACCAATAATATCTGCATTACCATTATAGAGAATATTCAGGTCTAAAGTGAATAACTCAAAATTAGATTTTAATTGAGATTTGAGAAGATTATATTTCTGAAAAGCTATCTTGTAATTATATAAGACTTTATTTAATTCTTTTTCTACGTTACCTTTAACATAATGAATATAGATTAAGACAACTAAATAACTATAATTATTGTTATCAGGTTTATTTTCTTCTGATATTTTTTCAAAACTTTTATCGAATTCTACTTTGGCCTTAATATATTTTTCTTCTATTTCTAAATATTCATATCCTAAAACTAAAGAAATATCTAATAAAGCCTCTTTAAGTTCTTGATTTTTGATTTTTTCTTGTAAGACTAAACCTGCAATATTTAAAAATTGGTTAGCCTCGTTGTTGTGACCTTTTTGTTGAAGTTGAGAAGCTACTGCGGATAATTCCTTGATTTTACAAATATTTCTTTCTATTTCAGTTACTTTTTTGTTAGCTATAGATAATTGCCTCTCTGCCTCTTGTTTAACTTCTTCCTCAATAATTATCGCCCTTTCTGCCGCTTCCTTCTCCTTTCTTTCCCTTTCTAACTCCGCTTCCTTTTCCCTTTCTCTGATTTCCTCTTCAATTTCCTGCTGACGAGAAGCGGCTAAAAATTGTTTATCCTGAAAACTTAAATTCTTAGATTCTGCCCATTCTTCCGCTTTTCTTAAAGCATTTCCTCGTAATAACCAAGAATTTTCCTGACAACCTGAACCATACCACGCCCTAAACGCTTCAGAATAGGGACGTAAAGCAGCTAATTGATTATCAATCCATTCTTGATTAAAAACCTCTCGATAAATAGGATTATAAATCTGTAAATAATTATTTATTTTCACCACCAAACCCGATAACTGTAACTTTCCTTCCTCTCCAGTATTCTGACTAACTACTTCTCCCTGTTGATAAATCTTTTGATAAATATCTAATAATTCACCTGTCATTTGTTCATCAATTAAAATCCGTCTTTCAATGGTGCGTAAATGTTCAGGTTTATCCTGTTCTGTCCAATTTTCAATAATATTAGTTATAATTAAATTTTTTAACCATTCTTTTTCATTTCCTTCAGATAAACCAGAAGAATTTATAACTAAATTACAGACTTTTTGAGTTAAAAAAGGTTGTCCACCAGTCCAATTTAAAATTAATTCTAATAATTTTTCTGGTTGATTGATTTTAACACTTAATCCCTTTGCTAATGCTTGAGATTCTGCAAAAGTAAAACCTGTTAATTCTACTCCATAACCAATATTAAAAGGAGTGCGAGTTTTATCTTGAATTAAATCGCTGGGAGTCGCTACTCCTAATAATACAAAAGTCAAACGATTATATTTAACATTATCAACTCGACGATTATAAAAAGAGCGAATTAAAGCGAAAAAATCATCAACATTAAAATCTAAACTCAGGGTACTATCAATTTCATCAATAAAAATAACAATGTTTGATTCAACATATTTTAAAAGAATATCTCGCAGAAAATTACCAAAGAAATTCACCGCAGACAAAGATTCTTGGTCATATTTATCCCACCAACTATCTATATCAAATCTTTCATTTAATTCAAAGGTATTAATTAATTCAATAATAATTCCTGCATACCATTGTAAAGGGGTAATATTAGCTGAACCAATCTCAGTTAAATCAATAGCAGCACAAGCAAATCCATCTACTTCTTTAAGCCGTTTCATTGTTTGAACCCTTAAAGAAGATTTACCCATTTGTCGGGAATTTAAAACATAACAAAATTCTCCCTTTTTTATAGCTTGATACAGTTCCTCATCAGCTTTTCTAGTAACATAAGTAGGAGCAGAAGCTGGGAGAGAACCACCTACTTGATATTCATAATTAACTGAGTTTAAATTTTCCATTTTTATTTTTCAGATTCTTCTAAAGCCCGCCTCAGAATGAATTCTGATAGCTTGCGTGGCGTAGCCATGTCTAATAGCAAAAGTCGTCTAAAGACGACTAAAGAAAAATTGATAGTCCGTTTTAACGGACTTTAGTTATTAGCCCTGAACTTCAGTTCTGGGCGGGTTATTTCCATAATGAAATAACTCGGTTAGATTTAGTCGATTGTCATCATTTTAAATGACATAAATCAATCTTGCAAACGATCGCTAAAATAAAGCCGATATAAATTACATAGTGGAATCACTTTATTACCTTTTGATTCTGCTAATCCCATACTTTTTAATTTAAAAGCATAAATCGGTTCTAATGTAATTGCATCATCACTATTAACTAATTTTAACATGGCTGATTTTAGTTCTTGATTTTCTTCCAAAATGAGAAGATGACGATACAAATGGTCTTCATATAATCCTTCTTCAGTGGGAGCAATTTCTAAAAATTGCTTTAAAGTTAAGTCGTTAGTAGCAATATGATATAAAGCTGTTCTCACCAAATAAGGATGACCATCAATCATCCCCATTAATTGATTAATTTCTGTGTCTGACCATTGTAATCCATGTCGTTTAACTAAATCTTGAACCTGGGTTAAACTAAACTTATTTAAATTAATGGGTAAACCGACATTAAAAGGAGATTTATTCACATCCAAAGAAATATAAACTTCCTGAGAATGGGAAATAACTAATCTCAATTTTTGCCAAGTTTCATTAAAAAATATTTCTTGTAATGCTTTAAAAAATTTAGCTAAAGGAGCAACTTTAAGTAAAATGGCTTCTCCATTATCTCCCATTAAAGCTAAACCCTGTTCTCCTCCACCATGTCCTGAAAAATGTACAATATCTGGTTTATATCCTAATAGAGTACGACGAAATTCTTGAGGACGTACTGCTTCTTCGACAATAATTTCAAATTGTTCACGTTTTTGGTAACGCTCCCAAGCACTTTTGATTTCCCTGACTTCTTCACTTAAACGTAATGGTTTTGTGTTTGTGGGGTTAGCAGTTAAAATGAGAATTTTTTTCACAAAATTTTTGTTTCATAGTCGATTAAATCATATCTTTATCCAGGATGTTTCACAAGTACTAATATGTGCGTTTATTGGTCGAATGCAACACAATAAAGGGCGAAGAAACCCTGCCTCTACAGGCTTGGTGATGAAAAACTGTACCTATAACAGTAAGAACTAATGTAAGTGCGATCGCGTAGCTCACCGTAAGTCCTACGGACAGACTGCGCCAACCCGGAGCGTATCGAAGAGAAGGTATCGCTTTCAGTTCGTCTCGGTTCTGGGAAATATTACCATCGCCCTGCCCCTTTATCCCAATCTCACCCTTCCCGACCGGCAATTAACAAAAAGTTTTAAGAATTTGTACTATATGTACCAACAATTTGATAAATTAATACATAGTTCGCAACAATTATAGGGAAATAATCACGTTGAGTTACCATCAAGATGCTATTGCCCCCCACGGCGGAGAGTTAGTTAACCGGGTTGCTACACCCGCACAAAAGGAAACATTTCTCTCTAAAGCCGACTTTTTGCCACGAGTTACACTGGATGAGCGAGCAGTTTCTGATTTAGAAATGATTGCAATCGGAGGTTTTAGTCCGCTGACTGGTTTTATGAACCAAGAAGACTACAACCGAGTAGTAGCAGAAATGAGGCTGGCTAACGGTCTTGTCTGGTCAATACCAATTACACTGTCTGTTACAGAAGAAGTTGCAGCCCCTCTCCAAAAAGGTGATTTAGTCCGTTTGGATAACCCTAATGGCGAATTTATTGGGGTTTTGGAACTAACTGAAAAGTATACCTACGACAAAAAACACGAAGCTATTAATGTTTATCGCACTGATGATGCTAAACACCCCGGTGTGCAGGTAGTTTATAATCAAGGTTCTGTTAATCTTGCAGGTGATATCTGGTTATTACAACGTGATTCCCATCCCCATTTTCCCAGCTATCAAATTGATCCTGCCGCTTCACGGGAAATGTTTAGAGAGAAGGGTTGGAAAACTATAGTTGGTTTCCAAACTCGCAACCCTATCCACCGCGCCCATGAATATATTCAAAAGTGCGCCTTGGAAACAGTAGAGGGTCTATTTTTACACCCATTGGTAGGGGCAACTAAAGAAGACGACATCGCCGCAGACGTGCGGATGCGTTGCTATGAAATTTTGATAGAACACTATTACCCTCTAGATAGAGTCATTTTGGCAATTAATCCAGCGGCAATGCGTTATGCTGGTCCAAGAGAAGCAATTTTCCATGCTTTAGTTCGCAAGAATTACGGCTGTACACATTTTATAGTTGGGCGTGATCATGCTGGTGTAGGTGACTACTACGGTACATATGATGCTCAGTATATATTCGATGAGTTTGCGCCGGAAGAATTGGGCATTGTGCCAATGAAGTTTGAACACGCTTTCTACTGCACACGCACCAAACAAATGGCGACAACCAAAACTAGTCCTAGCAAGCCAGAGGAACGGGTTCACCTGTCGGGGACAAAAGTCCGAGAAATGCTACGTCGTGGTGAATTACCCCCACCAGAATTCTCTCGTCCTGAAGTAGCAGCAGAGTTGACACGAGCAATGAGTAGTCCAGCAGTATTAGCTTAAAACCGACTATTACCGCTTTCTCGGAATTAACAATTAAAAATTCAAAAAGCAGATTAAACAAGCTTTGCAAGAGTTTTTAACGGTTAAATTACCCAATGCTGCACTAGAAATTAGCAAAAAGTATAATCAGAAACTTTACTCTACAGACTTCAGCCCTTTAAGCTATTATGCTGATGGGCTGATGGCTGATAGCGAATTATGAAACGGCGTACGTTTTTAGAACGGATAAGCCGCTTACTAGCGGTACTAGGATTAACTGAGGCTGAGTGGTTGACTTTGGGAAACCGCTATTATCAAGCTTTGGCACAACCGAGTACTCGTAAGTTGGCTTTATTAATAGGGATTAATAAATATCCACAAAGTCCCCCCCTGGGTGGTTGTCTGACTGACGTGGAATTGCAAAGGGAACTTTTGATTCACCGATTTGGCTTTGCCACTTCGGATATTTTGACCTTGACTGAGGAACAAGCCAGTCGAGAATTTATTGAAGCGGCTTTTTTGGAGCATTTGAGTAAGCAAGCAAAAGCCGATGATGTGGTTGTATTCCACTTTAGTGGTTATGGTAGTCGTGTGAAATTGGGGACTTTGCCAGAGACTGTGCAGAATGCCCTGATACCAGTTGATAAAAACAATATCCAAAATAGGCGTGTTGTCAACTATTTATCAGAAGAAACACTTTTATTATTATTGCGATCGCTCCCCAGCGATAAAGTAACCGCAGTATTAGATACTAGTTACTATGCTCCAACTACATCACAGCCATCAAGTTTGCGAATTCGCTCCCGTCCAGAATTGCCAGCAGCAAAGTTCGCAGTCGAGGAACTTGAGTTTCTCCAACAACTCAAAACTCAGAACTTAGCCGCCAACAATGCTATTGTCCTCAAAGCCACCTCCGATGAAAATCAGCAAGCCGGAGAATTGCTCTTTTCTGGCTTCAGTGCGGGATTATTTACTTATGCTTTGACTCAATATTTATGGGAAGCTACCCCAGCCACAACTATTCAAATTCTGCTGTCTCATGTGAGTAGTTCTATTTACAAACAAGGTAGTGAACAGCAACCAAAATTATTGAATGACCAAAAAAATCCTCAAAGTGCTTTTATTCTCAATTATCTTCCCCTAAAAGGTAACGGTGCCGAAGGAGTTGTCACAGGCACAGATGAAGATGGTAAAACAGTTCAGTTATGGTTAGCTGGCTTACCCCCCCAGGTTCTAGAATATTACGGCGTTAACTCTAAATTAACTCTAGCTACTGGAGAAAAATTAACCTTAAAGTCACGAACTGGATTAACTGCAAAAGCGCAAATATCTCCAGAACCTACTACCATGCCACAAGTAGGACAACTTGTCCAAGAAGCAGTCCGCGTATTACCTCGAAATATCAACTTAACCGTAGCCTTAGATTCTGAATTAGAACGAATTGAGCGGGTAGACGCAACTAGTGCTTTTGCGGCCATTGCCCGCACTGCCAACATAGCAGCAGAACAGCCAGCTAATTTTGTATTTGGTAAATTACAACAAATTCCTAGTCGTTACGGTCTTTTTTCTCTAGGTGGTGAACTAATCCTCAATACCACTGGGGAAGACGGGGAAGCAGTGAAAGTAGCAGTACAACGATTAGAACCGAAATTTTCCACACTGTTAGCAGCAAAGTTATGGCGACTGACAGACAATGAAGGTTCTTCTCGTTTACCAGTTAAAGCGACTTTAGAGATTATTAACAACATATCGCCCCGTGTTGTCATGAAAAGGGAAACTCGGCGCAGTCAGACTGAGGAAACTGCTACTAAAAAAGCATCTAGCACTCAAGCACAAAGTATTCCTAGCGTTCCCGTCGGCAGTCGAATGCAGTATCGAGTGGAAAATTTGAGCGATCGCCCTATATATTTAATGCTAATGGGGTTAAATAACTCTAGAAATGCATTTGGCTCCAGCTCACCTGAGGTAATCGCTTTTTACCCCTGGCAAACCGCTCTTGAACCAGAATCGCCCCATACCAAACCCCGTTTGCAAGAAATAGTCATTGCCCCAGGACAGACTCTGAAGATCCCACAAAATAATTCTACCATCGGCTGGATGCTACCAATACGCGCTCTATTTTGTGAACATCAATTAATTCTCAGTACTGCTCCTTTTAGTAGAACTCTGGAAGCTTTAATAACTGCTAAGTCTCCAACTACTTACCAACAGCCTATTAGTCCATTAGTTAACTCCCTAGAAGTTGCCCAGGCTGTGCTACAAGACTTGCACAACGCTAGTCAAGTTAAAATTGATATGAATGGAACTGCTACAGACTCATACATTTTGGATGTGAATAATTGGGCAAGTCTTAATTTTAGTTTTCAAGTGGTTTAAGAAGATGTCTGAACTAAAACTGGGCATAAGATTAGATTTGTAAAAATTGCTATTCTGTTTATGCGGTTATCTTAATCAGGACTTACGCAACTGGCATATTGGTAGGGTGCGTCAGACCTGACATATCCTGCAAATAAACAGATACTTGATATCTGACGCACCATAAAATAGATGTTTGGTGTGACACTTGCGTAAGTCCTATTAATAAACAAAGTCTCATAAAAGCAATGCTTATGTAATGATTCTTAATCGCTTTTCGTCAATACGTTTTTGACCATAATTGTATAAATATTTATAAATGCTTTATGTTGTTTATATTATACAAAAACAGCAATTATAATATCCGTTTTCTGCATAATTACTCAAATTTAGTAACCTACTATACGAATTGTTATGAAAATTCACCTTAACGTAACAACATCGAAACAGTTACACCACCAACCAGGAAACTACTATCAGTTATTTTCCCAAAGTGGCAAGTACAAAACCGATAAGAACACGGATACACAGTTAATTAAGTCCTGTTCCCCAAAAAAAGCCCATGACAGAAACAGCAACTACCACCGAAAAACTCAATAAATTCGAGAAATTCAAAGCTGAAAAAGACGGACTTGCAGTTAAAAACGAAATAGAAAATTTTGCCCAAATCGGTTGGGAAGCAATGGACGAAAACGACCTCAACCATCGCCTAAAATGGTTAGGTGTATTTTTCCGTCCAGTCACTCCCGGTAAATTCATGATGAGAATGCGTCTACCCAACGGCATTCTCAACAGCAATCAAATGTCTGCTTTAGCAGAAGTGGTACAGCGTTACGGTGAAAATGGCAGCGCCGATATTACCACCAGACAGAATATACAACTACGCGGGATCAACATTGAAGATATTCCCGATATCTTTAATAAATTTCACAAAGTTGGATTAACTACTATCCAATCGGGGATGGATAACGTCCGTAATATTACAGGTGATTCTGTAGCAGGTTTGGATGCAGATGAATTTTATGATACCAGAGAATTAGTGCAGCAAATTCAAGATATGCTGACTAACAACGGTGAAGGTAATCCAGAATTTAGCAATCTTCCCCGGAAATTTAACATTGCAATTACCGGCGGAAGAGATAATTCCGTTCACGCAGAAATTAACGATTTAGCCTTTATTCCCGCTTTTTGGGGAAATGAAAATGAAGTACCAATCTTTGGTTTTAACGTCATTGTCGGCGGCTTATTTTCTGCAAAACGTTGTGAAGCAGCCATTCCTCTCAATGTGTGGGTATCTCCCGCCGAAGTTGTATTATTATCCAAAGTTATTGTCGAGATTTTCCGAGATCATGGCTTACGCACAAATAGACAAAAAGCCCGGTTAATGTGGCTACTTGATGAATGGGGGATAGAAAAGTTCCGCGCAGAAGTAGAAAACCGTTTTGGAAAATCATTATTACCCGCAGTAGCCAAAGATGAAATTGACTGGGAAAAACGGGATCATGTGGGAATATATAAACAAAAACAACCTGGATTTAACTACGCAGGTTTAAATATTCCCGTCGGGCGATTGTATGCTGATGATATGTTTGAAATTGCCCGGTTAGCCGAAGTTTATGGAAGTGGAGAAATCCGGTTTACGGTAGAACAAAATATCATTATTCCGAATATTCCCGATTCCAGTTTAACACCATTTTTCACAGAATCGATATTAGAGAAATTCTCAGTTAATCCTGGTTTATTAATGCGATCATTAGTATCTTGCACAGGCGCACAATTTTGCAACTTTGCATTAATAGAAACCAAAAACCGCGCCTTAGCAATGATTAAATCATTGGAATCTGAACTAACTTTATCACGTCCTGTAAGAATTCATTGGACAGGATGCCCAAACTCCTGTGGACAACCGCAAGTAGCAGATATTGGCTTAATGGGAACAAAAGTGCGTAAAAATGGCAAAATGTCGGAAGGTGTGGATATTTACATGGGTGGAACAGTGGGGAAAGACGCACATTTAGGAACTTGCGTGCAAAAAAGTATTCCCTGTGAAGACTTACAACCCATATTGAGAGAAATACTAATTACCCAATTTGGGGCAAAATTGCGAGAACCAGCAATAGTTTAGAAATGGTAATTGGTGATTGGTGATTGGTAATTGGTAATAAGTAATTACCGACATCTTTGATTATTAATTAGTTAAAACCTTGGGCAATTTCATAATTGTCTATGGATTTGTATATCCAATTTTTCAGAAATTCAATTATTTAGCGAGAAAAGAAATGTTAAAAGGATTATTTTCATTAAAAGGACGTTATCGAATTTTACATCAGACATGGTTTGCTTTCTTTCTCACCTTTGTCTGTTGGTTTAACTTTGCACCCTTTGCTACCACCATTGGGAAAGAATTACATTTACTACCCGAACAAATTAAAACTTTAGGAATTTGTAACCTAGCCTTAACAATTCCAGCCCGCATCATTATTGGGATGTTACTGGATAAATTCGGTCCAAGAATTACCTATTCTTTATTATTAATGTTTGCTGTAATTCCTTGTTTAGCAACAGCATTAGCCCAAGACTTTAACCAATTAGTTATTAGTCGCTTATTAATGGGAATAGTCGGTTCTGGATTTGTTGTGGGAATCCGCATGGTAGCGGAATGGTTTCCTCCCAAAGAAATGGGAATAGCGCAAGGTATTTATGGCGGTTGGGGCAATTTTGGCGCATTTGGAGCAGAATTTGCTTTACCAACAATTGCAATTGCAACTAGCTTTTTAGATGGTGGTGGTTCTAACTGGAGATTAACAATTGCATTAACAGGAATTATCACTGCAATTTACGGATTATTCTACTTTAAAAGCGTTCAAGATACACCGATTGGTAAAGTTTATAAAAAGCCCAAGAAAAATGGTTCATTAGAAGTAACTTCCATCAAAAGCTTTTGGGCGATGATTGTGTCTAACTTCGGGTTAATTTTCGCATTAGGCTTATTAGCTTGGAGATTAGAACAAAAAAATATTCACTTCTTTACCACCAGCCAAATGTATATAGCTTGGTTGGCGTTAGCAGGATTATTTGCTTACCAAAGTTACCAAGCATATCAAGTCAATCAAGAATTACTAACTAGACAAAAAACCTACCCTGCAAATCAACGTTATCAATTCAGTCAAGTAGCACTTTTAGAATTTACCTACATTACCAGCTTTGGTTCAGAACTTGCAGCCGTTTCCATGCTACCCGCGTTTTTTGAAAAAACCTTTAGTTTAGAACATATTGTCGCTGGAATGATTGCATCTGTATATCCATTTCTTAACCTAGTTTCTCGTCCTAGTGGTGGATTAATTTCCGATAAATTTGGTTCGCGTAAATGGACAATGACAATAGTTTCTGCTGGGATTGCAATTGGTTATTTAATGGCGCACTTCATTAACAAAGATTGGCCTATCCCCTTAGCAATTGCTGTGACAATGTTCGCGGCTTACTTTGCTCAAGCTGGTTGTGGTGCGACTTACGGAATAGTCCCATTAATCAAAAAAGAAGCAACAGGACAAATAGCAGGAAACGTCGGTGCTTACGGTAACTTTGGCGGCGTAGTTTATCTGACAATCTTCAGTTTAACAGACGCATCAACCCTATTTGCAACAATGGGAATAGCCGCAATGATTTGCGCCTTCATGTGTGGATTCTTCCTCAAAGAACCAAAAGATTCATTTGCATCTGATAATGAAACTGAAGCAGAAATAATTAACCATCAACCAATTTTAATGACAGAAGAATAATTGTCTCACGCAGAGGCGCTCCAGACGCAAAGGTAAGAACATAAAAACCAGAAATTAAAAATATTTCTCCTTTCTCCTCTTCTTAAATTATCTCTGCGTCCTCTGTGCCTCTGCGGTTCGTTTATCATAAAAAATGCAGAATCTGATAACGCAGCATTAGCCGTAACTTTGCGCCTTTGCTCCTTTGCATCTTTGCGCGAAATAACCTTTTAAACCTGCAAATATTATGAATGAATTTACCAAAACACTTTGTCCTTATTGCGGGGTTGGTTGCGGTTTAGAAGTTTCCCCACCAGCCCAACATGGAAAAGCCACAAATCGAGATAGTGAAGGAACTCCAACTTGGCGAGTTAGGGGTGATAAATCCCATCCTTCCAGTCAAGGAATGGTATGTGTTAAAGGTGCAACAATTGCCGAATCATTAGATAAAAATAGATTGCATTATCCAATGTTACGTGATTCTTTAGATGCAGAATTTCGGCGTGTAAGTTGGGATGAAGCTTTTGATATTATTATCCAACGTATTCAAACATTACGATTAAATCAAGCTACAGATTCTATCTGTATGTATGGTTCTGGACAATTTCAAACTGAAGATTATTATATTGCTCAAAAGTTACTCAAAGGTTGTTTAGGAACTAATAATTTCGATGCTAATTCCCGGTTGTGTATGTCTAGTGCGGTATCTGGGTATATTCAAAGTTTTGGTGCTGATGGTCCTCCTTGCTGTTACGATGATTTAGAATTAACTGATTGTGCTTTTTTAATTGGTACAAATACGGCGGAATGTCATCCCATTATTTTTAATCGGTTAGCAAAATATCATAAAAAAAATCATAATGTTAAAATGGTTGTGGTTGATCCTCGTCGCACTCCTACCGCAGAAGCAGCCGATTTACATTTAGCTATTCGTCCAGGTACAGATATTGATTTATTAAATGGTATTGCTCATTTATTAATGCGTTGGAATTATATTGATACATTATTTATGGATGAATGTACCAGCAATTTTCCAGCTTATGCAGAGGTAATTCGGCATTATTCTCCAGAAGTTGTAGCTAGTCGATGTGGTATTAGTATTGCAGATTTAGAAACGGCTGCTAAATATTGGGGAAAATCAAAATCTGTACTTTCTTTATGGTCAATGGGTGTTAATCAATCTTCTGAAGGTACGGCTAAAGTTAGAACTATTATTAATTTACATTTAATGACGGGACAAATCGGTAAACCTGGTGCGGGTCCATTTTCTTTGACTGGTCAACCTAATGCTATGGGTGGCAGAGAAGCGGGGGGTTTATCCCATTTATTACCGGGTTATCGGTCAGTAAAAAATGCCGAACATCGAGGAGAAGTTGAGGATTTCTGGGGTTTAGAAAAAGGACAAATTTCCTCTGTTCCTGGTTTGACAGCGTGGGAAATAATTACTAATTTGGAAATAGGAAATGTGGGTTTATTGTGGATTGCTGCTACTAATCCCGCTGTGAGTATGCCAGATTTAGAAAGAACGAAAAAGGCGTTATTGAAATCTCCTTTTACTATCTATCAAGATGCTTATTACCCAACAGAAACATCAGCTTATGCTCATGTTTTATTACCTGCGGCACAGTGGGGTGAAAAAACTGGGATTATGACTAATTCTGAGAGAATGGTAACTCTATGTTCAGCTTTTCGTGAACCACCCAGGGAAGCAAAACCTGATTGGGAAATTTTCGCGGAAGTGGGAAAAAGATTAGGTTTTGATAATAAGTTTAATTTCCAAAATTCCGCCGAAGTTTATCAGGAATTTGTCCAGTTAACTCGTCAGCGTCCTTGTGATATGTCGGGTTTAAGTCATGAGTTTTTAGCTACACAAGGTCCAACTCATTGGCCTTATTCACAGGGTAGTAATTCAGCAGTTAAACGTCTATATACTAATCTACGTTTTCATACAAATAACGGACGCGCTAAATTTGGTGCATATTATTCTCAAGGTTTAGCTGAACCACCTGATGAGAATTATCCTTTTATATTAACTACTGGTAGATTGTATGGACATTGGCATACACAAACACGCACAGGTAGAATAGAGAAAATTCGCAAACTACACCCGCAACCGTTTATTGAGATTCATCCCCGTGATGCTGCTGATTTGGGTATTATTGATAATCAGTGGCTAGAAGTGCGATCGCGTCGTGGTAAAACTAAGTTTCCGGCTAAAGTCACAAAGGCTATTTCCCCCGGTACTGTTTTTGTGCCTATGCATTGGGGTAAGTTATGGGCAAATGAGGCAGAAGCTAACACGCTTACTCACTCAGAATCTTGTCCTGATTCTCTGCAACCAGAATTAAAAGCTTGCGCTGTGCAGCTAGTACCCGTTTCTGTAGAAATTACTGCCAAAAATTATCAAATTTTGTCCTCACAATGGTAAGCTGCTTAATATGTTTCCTAAACTGGGAATTATTCACTCAGACCTATTATTAATATTCAATAGTTATGATTGATTTTTATGATCAAAAATTTCCGCGAACTTAATCATTGTTTAATATTTTCGATAACAAGCAGTTAAACATTAGGATTGGTCGATTACGAATAGTCTGGAATAGTCTGTTTTATCCTGTAGATATTTATATGGGGTTTTTATTTTTGTAGTTTTTCAATTGATTTTAACTCAGGATACGTCAAATGAATAGACTAATCAAACGATTGATAGAAGTTACAAGTGATAAAAACTTTATGAACTTCATAGAAATTGTGGAGGTCATAGTTTCAAAGTTACTATCTCTTCTAATGGTGCTAGTAATTTTTGCGACGCTGGCAGATTTAACAATATTTATAGTTAAGGAGATACTTTCTCCAGCAGAAGGTACTTTTAGTCAGGCATTATTTAAAACTTTTGGTTTATTTCTAAATGTGCTGATTGCATTGGAAATCTTAGAAAATATTACAGGCTACCTAAAAAAGCACGTTTTACAAGTTGAATTAGTTATTGTTACTTCTCTAATTGCAATTGCTCGTAAAATTATTATTCTTGATTTAAAAGTAACTGAAGGTATAGAAATTATAGGTTTAGGTATTGCTATTCTTTCCCTATCAATTAGTTATTTTATAATTCGGACAAATAATTCCCGAAAAGAACATTAAACTACTGTAGTTATTAATTTAAATATGGCAGAATTATTTGGATTTGAAGCCGATTTTGTGGAGTCTCTACGGTGCATACCTATGCAACTACGTTACAAATTAGATACTTGTGGAATTAAGCTCAGGTTGTCTGAATGGAATCAATTGACTTTAGCAGAACGTCAGGCTTTAGTTGAATTACCCTGTTCCACAACAACAGAAATTGAATCTTATCAACAGTATCTGCAACAACTAATTTTGGAACGCACAGGTAAACAAGTTACCCAATTAGCTATTGAACCTCATCCACCTTGGTTGGATTCTACAAATATACCAATTAGCGTTCAGGAAGAAGCACAAACAACAGGTGTTAATATCACCTTGTCAAAGTGGAGAATTTTAACTTCTTTACAACGATTTGCATTGATAAAACTTAGTCTTTCAGGACATGAAAACAAAAACTTCTCCGCAGCAGTAACAGAATTTAATTTACTTTAGTCCATCAATTATACATGAATCCCATAAATAAATTCAGGAGATTGTCATAAGAGTACTTTACTTTTAAGTGTATTCACTTCCACTTACTTAAAACATAAATGAATATATACCAACCTAGACAATAATATTTCCTCGCCCCCCTTGGCTAAAAAGCTTCCCTGCTTCTAAGTTAAGAGTAAAACAACTAATATTCTAAATTTTTGGCTTTCTTGATTTTGAATTTTTAATTTTGTATTTTGAATTGGAGCGAAGCGAGGGTTAGTGAAGCTATAGTGTATTTAGCAATAGCTGTGGCTATTGATATGACTAAGGTTAAATCTACTACCATACCAAAAAATTTGATAGCGTAGCTTGGCGTAAGCCATAGAATTTGTTTAGACTCACTCACTAACTCGATGACAGGCAACAACGCAAGACATAATGCATTTCTGCGGCTAGTGTCTAGTAATGGAGTAACTTCTGGATCGGAATCCCGCTACTCACTACTTCCCACTAAAGAGATGGTCATTGGACGCGACCCCATCTGCCAAGTTGTCTTGGATGCCATGATGTACCGGATGGTATCTCGTCGTCATGCGGTGGTTCGTCCCCTTTCTGTATCACCAGATAGCAGATTCAGCTGGGTGATTTGTGATTTGAATAGCGCCAATGGAACTTTTTTAAATGGACAACTTTTACAAGGTTCTCAGGAATTGCATCATGGCGATCGCATTTCTCTAGGTGCAGATGGTCCACAATTCATTTTTGAGTATGAATTTCCCTCTCAACCAACAGTGATGACACTTAATCAGGGAAAGACACTACCATCTGCTAAAAATAGGCAACTGGCATCACAGCAAGATTCTGTTAGCTTTACACAACTGTTTCCCATCATTTCCACTGGGAAAGATTTAACTCGGAAAGCTTACCTAGTACCGGGAATTCTGACAGTCGTATTTGTAGTACTGATGTTTGCTACCGTAGGGAATCCCCAAGCAAATCAATTGATTGTTGGGTCTTACATCGCCTTTGCTGCTTACTACTTTGTTTATCAACTTTGTGGTAAACCGAAACCTTGGTGGGTACTCATCGCTATGGCATTGAGTACAACGCTGATTTTGCTTAGTCCTATATTGGATTTTCTAATTTTTGTATTTCGCGTTATTCTTCCTGGAAGTTTGCCCTCATCTCAAGATTCAATCACCTTTACAGAGTTGCTGGTGCGGATGTTTTTTGGTGCTGGGTTAATGGAGGAATTACTAAAGGCATTGCCAGTATTAGGTGCATACTTCATAGGTAACTCATTGCCATCACCCTGGCGTGAACGAATCGGCGTTTGGGAACCTCTAGATGGTATTTTGCTGGGAACTGCTTCAGCTGTAGGTTTTACTTTGCTGGAAACTCTTGGTCAATATGTGCCTGTGATCACCCAAAATGTTACCCAACAATCGGGAGTAGGTGCAGGTCAGTTGGTGGGGTTACAGTTACTAATTCCGCGAATTTTAGGCTCTGTAGCTGGACATATGGCTTACAGTGGATATCTGGGCTATTTTATAGGGTTAGCTGTCCTCAAGCCGCTGATGAGTTGGCAGATTCTCTCTGTTGGTTATTTAAGCGCTTCTGCACTCCATGCTTTGTGGAATGCTACGGGTTCAATTAATGCTTTGTTGTTGGTGGTAGTTGGTGTTCTATCTTATGCTTTTTTGATGGCGGCAATTCTGAAAGCCAGGGCATTATCGCCTACGCGATCGCAAAATTTCGCTACTCGCTTTCTCGAACCAAAATAAAATATTTTTAGGGAGATGGCAATAGAATTTAGATAAGCGCTCTTCACCTGTCTTTTTTTTCGGGGTCAAGGGTAAGGGGAAAAGGGGGAAAAGCTTAAATCTAACCTTGTCCCATTACCGTTTATCCTAACCTGATTACGAGACAGGAAAAGAGGCGAATAATTAAGGCTTGCTGTAGATGGTGCAATTATTGCCATCAGTCAATATATGGTCTGCGCTGATGTGATTATGAGCAAAAAATGAAAATTTAGCGTCTGATTGTTAGTACACGAAAAACACCACCATAAATAATCGAAAATAATTACCATCTTAATTTAATCTTCAGCCCTTAATGATTCCACTAATTACTAATTTAAGATTCCTTCTCTAAGCTAGAGATTTGTTTGAATGCATAGTCAGCGATTGCTAAACTAACTTTTGCTTGTTCTATTTCTGATAAACTAGTCCACTCTCGATTTTCAATATTGCTGATGACAAATACCAAGTTTTGTTGTTCGTGACTTCGCATGGCATAAGAAAAAGGACGAGCTAAGACTAGTAGATCATCTGTTCCCCAATTTGGTAGTAAAGCTTGAACACATTCGACTAGCTTATCACTAGCTGATTTTTCTAAAGTGATGACTTCCAAGGCTTTTTGGGCGATGGCATTTAGCCAATTTAAGGGGACAGCGCTAGAAAAAGCAGTATGTAAAGCGGATTGAAGACGATGAGATGGCTTCTGATCATGGTCAGTTTGGGAATGGGAAACTTGAGACCAAAGATCGTCT
Organism: Anabaena sp. PCC 7108; assembly: GCF_000332135.1. Lineage (NCBI taxonomy): Bacteria > Bacillati > Cyanobacteriota > Cyanophyceae > Nostocales > Nostocaceae > Anabaena > Anabaena sp. PCC 7108. Next base: position 119,041 of record NZ_KB235896.1, on the reverse strand, counting down.
AGATGATGATAAAAATTCTGCGCTCTTGTCGTCAGGTCTTCTGTTAGTAAATCCTGACAGTCAAACTGCTGCTCTAGCTGGGAAAAATAAGCTTCTGATTCTTCATCAGCGGGATTCCAGGGATAAGCAGCATCTTCAGGTTGTAGCAGTGCTTCTAATAAATCTAAATCTACTGAAGATGTAAAAACCGAGCAGGTATCTAAACCATTGATTTTATTAATCATGTTTCACCTCACAATTAATTAATTAGCATTGTTGACAGCTACAGCTTGAAGAATCAAATTTCCGCAAAAAACAATGATCGTTTCTCTATATTTAAAGTAGAAGATTGAAACTAATCCTGGAATCAGAAACTTTACCCTTGAAATTAATCTATTAGGGGCTTTTAATTAAAAATTCCCATGTTTCACCTTTAGCGCTGCCAAACTTTAATTGCATCCCCGATCTAAGCGGAACTTCCTCCCGGAGGATTTGTTGCCAACCATTTGGACCTAGACACCAAGTTGTACCATAAGTTGATAAATCTTGTAGATAGTACGTTCGCACTGATGTAGTACCAGTCAGAGTATTCCGACATAAGATTTCGGCGTGACGTTTAGAAATATAGAGTTCAGGAATAACAATATCATTATCTTTAGTGCGACCAATACGGGTGACACCGGAACGCAATAACCAAGTTTTACCTTCTGGTGAAAGCGATCGCAATGATGCTGTCGGTGTTGAGGAACCCAGACCAGAGATAGCCGTATCTGGTAGTTCTGTAATTCCTTCATCAACAGTCTTAATCAAGTCACCATTAAAATCTGGATGTAGATAGAGAACTGGTAATGTCCAAGCTGGTTGATTGAACTTATATAGTGTTAACAGTTCTTGTCTGGCTGATGCCACAGCTTCATCAATTGGTTTGCGCGATCGCAATGCTTCTGTAAAAGCTTGAATAAAACTGTGACTTTCTTGATCAGCAATTTCATCCCGCATTGCTAATATCGCAGGTACACCATGACGGATGAGTACTTCTGCTAAACTACTAGTAGGTATAACTTGCTGATTAATTGTTGCTGGTTGCGCCCCCCAGCAGGCATTAAAAACTCCCAGTTTTACACCTGTACGTGTTAATACCTGCGCTAATTCTATCCCATTGAGAGTCATATCTGACCCCAAAAATAATAACCCACCATCTGGAGCAGGTAGACCGTGGCCAGCGAAAAAAAAGACATTGTAGGCTTTGGTTTCTAACTCTTGAATTAACTGTTGTGGAGTGGGTTGCAACAGAGTCTTCACCATACAGGGCGCATAGACACTTTTTTCTAATGGACTACAGTCTGACAAGATTTTTTCGAGAATGGCAGCTTCTGTTTCTAATTGCAGATTGTCATCATGTCCTAAAACTAATAAGACATTTAATGCTGGGTCAGTTCGCAAATTTGGCAGAGGTTCAACTTCACTAGTAGTGCGACTGAATAAGATATCTTGGGAAAGAGATATTGCTGATTGACCAGGTTCACGCTGCATAATTTCCCAAGGCAGAGCAATAAGTTCCGGGTCACGAATTTCTAAACGGAAGCGCAACCGTTTATTTTGACCCATAGCAATACCACGACTACGTTCTAGACTACCAAGAATTGACCCATCGAATACCCAACGCCATAAACTGATGCCGAGGTATTGCATCAACCGACTACTGTAAGGACTTGTGGTTTGACTGACGACGGGCAAATTTAAATCAACTGGTAATGTATTTACTCCTGGTAATGTCGGCAATGAAACAATATCCATATGACCAGCAAACATCTGCTGCCATTCTTGCCAAATTTGAGTAAGTTCAGTAGAAAAAACACAGTCACGCAAAACATAACCACTGGGATAGGGAGCTTTGACCACCCAAATAGCGAAGTTATCAGTGCCAGTATTTACTAGACGGGCGATCGCCAGATTCAGGCAGGACATGGATTCAAGAAACTAAACTTTAAGAACAAATAATTAGCAATAAACTTAGTCCAGGCAGAAATTTTTACCTGGTAATTTTTGATTTTGTTTATCACCTGCATTATAGGATAGTGTGGTATGCCGTAAAGGCATTGTTCACTAAGGCGCAGGTGTTTGACTGACTGGTGGTGAGAAATCTTTCTGGTTGTTTTCTAGGTTTGTTGGTTGTGGGTTGACGGATGGATTTATCGGCTCGGCAATCGGAAGTGGTAGCTGCCGTTGGACTTTGATCCAATATCCTAGTAAACCAGATGCTAAAAGTACCCCCAAAAGAACTAGCAACTGTAGCGGTAATTGAGAGGTGCGAATAGGCTTGGTTTCTGGAATAACTTGAGTTTGCTGGTGAGATTTGTCTAAAACTGTCCCGTTTGTGATTTTTTGTGTCAAATCTACCGTTTTGCTAGAGGAAACAGTGGGAATGTCAGCTTTGAGCCTTAATTCAGGTTCGGAATATTGGACTTGATAATGTAATAAAGCAATGGTGACATTATCGTGTCCATTTTTTGTATTAGCGATTTCTATAAGTCGCTGGGCTACATTTTCTATATTTGTGTCGCCAGAAAGAATTGGTAAAATTTCTGTTTCCCAATATTCCTCTACACGGTCAAAATCACTCAAACCATCGGATGTGAGTAGAAAAATGGCATCTTCATCAATGATAAACCTTTGGGATGTGGGATGTAATGAAGCGCTTTTACTCATCCCTAAAGCTTGCACCAAAGAGCCAGAACCACTATGTTGTAATGCTTCGCGGTATATAGCATAGCCTAAACGCACTTCGCGGGAAGCCACATCATCATCTAAGGTAACTTGATAACAACCGTGGCGGGTAATCCAATAGGCACGACTATCACCAATATGGGTGATATACATTTCATGGGCGATGGGCAAAGCCATTACCAGAGTGGTTCCCATCCGTTGTCGCCCTTGACGATTTTCAATATCATTGCGCTGGCTAATTTTATCATTGACAAGTGCTACTGCCTGTTCTAAATCAGTTAGCAGCAGCAAGGGATCTATGTTCTCATAAGGAACTGAAGTTAGTTCGATTACTTGTTGCTGAATAGTTTCAATGGCCAAAGTGGATGCGATGTTACCTCCTTCATGCCCACCAATACCGTCGCAGACAATAGCTAAGGCTGTTTGCTGTGGTGGTTTACTCACCACGACACCACTGGGTGGGTAACAGGCATCTTCGTTGCGTTGACGACTGGGGCCTGTATTAGTTTGGGTGACAATTTTAATAGCTGTCTGTACTGGAGAAGTTCGTCCGGTAGCAGATGTCCCTAACTGTGCTAGTCCTTGATCTAAAACTGTAATTAATTGTTCAGATGAGTTGATTTTGCCCTGAATTAGAGAATCGCTAATTTGGTTGAGAAATTCAGCTATGGCTGGCTTGGCCTCTTTCCGCAGTGCTTGCCAAAATTCCCCTAATTGTGACAATGTTGGCTCTGGTTTTGAATCTAAATGCAACTCCAGTAACCGCACTAATGCCCCTTCAACTCGCAATACACTGGGATCTAATAAGCTGGAAGCTACTCCTTCCGTTGACAGGGGTTGCCACAAATGAGCTAACTGCCAAAGCCAGTTCATTTGCCGTATTGATGAGGCTTCACCCCAAACAGTAGTTAATTCGCTGCACAGATGTACTTGAGAGCTTAGACTATCAACTAACAGGGGAGGGTTTTCCAGAAGTAATATTTCTGACTGGGATTGTTCGGGGTTTACAGTTAACACCCCATATATTTGCGGTATGTGTAAGCGGTAGGGAATGAGTTTGAGATAGGCTTGAAATTTCTGTAAATTATCTAATTCAGGTGTTTGGGGTAGTAATCCAGGCTTGAGATCAAAAACAATTGATTGACCAATGACTAGATAGCGATCAGCTAAAATTTCTCCAAGACTACCCAGACTTAAACTATCTCCCACAGCCCAAAGGTAACGCTTGGGTAATGGTGTCGAACATCGCTGGCAAAACTTGTGTGTTAGGGGGTTAGCAGCTTGACAATATTCATTTGGGCAGTACAGCGTTGCCGCGTCATTTTCCATATTTGTCGCACCGAGCAGCGATTGGCAATTTCTTTAACGGTATTTACAACGGTAATTTAGACCGCTTATGTTTTCGTCTTGAACATATCCAGCTTTGGATATTGATTTTAGCTGGTGACTAGCAGCAGTTACTACTTAATTATCCCAAGAGCATATTCCTAACTCAACCTTACAGCCTCATCATAACTTCTATTGCTCTGGGACTCGCTACCATCAAAGTAACTAAATTTAATGCTGTCAGCAAAGCTTGACTTGGGGAGATGGCAGCTGGGGAGTTGTATGTTCCTTGCTGCACTTTTTTCTTAGCCCTTCAATTTGCTGTCTAGTAGGGACTGGGATGCTCAATTCTGCCAGTCCCCACCAGTGCCTAAATTGTTAGTGAGTTACAAAATTTATAACTCACCAACAACGACTTTTCAGCTTATTGATTTGAGTTGGCTGCAACTTGGGGTAATCCCATGCTGTAATTAGTAACGCGGCTAGAGAGATTGTAGCTAATTTCGCCTTTTTGCAGCAGCGATCGCAGATAATGCTCTAAGTCTGACCCAATGCGACGCAAGTTATAATCTGTTAGGTCTGCGCCACTAGAGGCTTCCACTAGTTCATCAAACTTGCGATAAACTTTTTGCAGAGCATCTTCATTCCAGTTGAATTCGTTGTCTGGGTCAACATCTAGCGTCAACACCTGATTACTAGGAACTAGTTCATCTTTGTCCATTTCCGCCGCAAAAATGCGAATGTGGCGGGTTGTAGACTTGAGCAGCATCGGGTTATCCATAAAAGGTGTAAGATTTCGGTTAATTACACTGCAATCATTTTAACTGCTGTGCTTGGGCTTAATTCCTCCAAGTTACAAGCTGTGATTGCAGTTTTGACGAAATTTGGAAAATATTTAGTTTGGGTTTGTCAGCATACTGTTTGGGGAGATTGCTGCTAAGGACAGAAAACCAAACGATTGAAGCAGGTTGTGCGGCTAGTGCTTCAGTTCAACTACCAGAAGGAAAACTTGACAAGGTTCAAACTCTGCTCTTTTAGTATACAGCAAGGAAATCTCAACAGGTAGGCAGTATTGGCAGCAGGGGAGAAACCAGAACTTTTCTCTTTTATCTGTGCTTTCTCAGTGTAGCGAGTAGTCTTTAAAACTTGCTATGCTATTTTGTAAAATAGTGGCATAAAATAACTTAATTCAGTATGTATGTGATTCTCCAGAAAAAAATTTTATAACTCATAACTTTACTGATTAACTCACTTGAAATTTACTGAGAAAATCCCATACATTGAGTAATTTTACTTATTTAGTCTACAGCGATTTATAGCTCTAATCAAATGATAACACCCAGCGTTTATACCTAAGTGTAAATACAGAGATAAGTCCGATAAGTAAAACTGTTATTGACGTTTAGATAAAGTTGATGTAAAAACTTTTAAAAAGGTCTGACAAGTTCTTACAGAAACTTTATTGTATGGAATCTTAAAAACTGAATAATAGTTTATGAGTAACATATGCGATAACTAGCACAGGATCATCAAAACAGAGACGAAAATATAGCTGGAACAAAAACGGGGGGAGTTAAATCGAATGAAAAAGTGATGTATAAGAAAAAGTTCTTAATTCCAATGCTTCTTTGTATTTAAAAAAATATAAAGAATTTTTCTCCGGATATCAAGTTTCTCACTCGCATGAACACCAAGTAAAGGAATCCTCAGACTATGAACTCCAAAGCATTACCACGCCAAATAAATAATCTCGAAGTAGGTGTTTATGAATGCGAAATTCATCTCAAATTCAGGTTGATTGAAGAAAAGAGTCTATTGGGAGATCGTGAACAACTTTTGCAGGTGTTATTAGATGCACTAACTGAGGGATCTGATGACTTTTTGGAGACACTACAAGCGTCTGTAAAAGCTCAGGAGGTTTCTGAGTTCAAAGCCTCACCGCAAATGAGACGGCAACTGATGCGCTTACGGAACTTTGCTGATAATAGCCAATAACGAAAGGTGTACTTTTAAGAAGTAGCAAATTCGGCTTCGGGTATCAAATAGTAAATTTATTTACTTTTTCCCTTACTTATTTGCTATCATTATTTGTCGGCTTGTATAATCAGACTCTACAGATACAAGTGAGAAGATCAACTAAGGGAAGTTCAAGCAAGTATCTGAATCAACCTTGATCCTGTGCACTACCAACATACTTGGCTGTCTAATCAAAGCAGTCATCCCTTACTACCAATTTAGACTAGGGTAGTTGAAAATTTATTTTCAGATAAATTTCAACATGAGCAGGGTTCCGCTTCAAGGATAAGAACCCACATATTATTTTTTGTTAGCAAACTTACCAGGGTGTATCCTACAAACTTTTTGACCAAAGCTGAATGCCAAACACAAAATTTTTCGGGTTATGGCAAATATCCATAATGTAAGTATTTGTTAGTCTTAGTTAAGAAAAGAGTAACTAGCTACCAACCCTTTTTTGTCAAAATGGAATTAAACCTCAATTTTTCCCAGGCTGTAACCTTGAAAATTCGTTGATTCATGCCATAGAGATGAAAGAGGGTTATAAAACCCAGATACGAAAAGACTTTTCAGACTATCCTCTATCATCTGCTATGTCTTCAAAAAAGTTTAATTAGCCAATCCATGTTCTAAAGCAAAACGAACTAACTCTGTACGGCTATTAGTGCCAGTTTTACTAAACAAACGGCTGACATATTTTTCAACATTACGAACGCTAGTTTCTAAGCGTCGAGCAATTTCTTTATTCATCAATCCTTCTGCAACTAGGTTTAAGACGCTTTGCTCTCTGGGAGTTAAATCAATTTTGAAAGGAGGTGGGGAGTAAGAAATTGCTGTTCTGGGACTTAACAAATCTTTAATTTTGGAAATTTCCAGGGCTAATTTGGCAATATCCATGTTTTCTCCATCTTCACTTATAGCTGGTGCTTGAGCAGAGCGACGAGCCAGCAAGTTTTCGATAATTGCCACTAATTCATCAGGATCGAAGGGTTTGGGTAGATAAGCGTCAACACCAGCTTGGTAGCCTTGAATGCGATCGCCTGTCATGCCTTTAGCAGTTAAAAATACTACAGGCATTGCTTGAAAGCGGGGGTCATCTCGCAGTTGTTTGAGAAACTGATAACCATCCACTTGGGGCATCATGATATCAGAAATTACTAAATCAGGTGTATTTTGCTGCATCAAGTCCCAACCTTCACGGGCGTTACTGGCAGTTTGAACACTGAAACCGCTTTCTTGTAAATACTCTTTCACGGCTTCCCGCAATCCTGGTTCATCATCTACCAGTAACAGTTGTGCTGTCATTGAAAATTCCTTTAAGTGTACCTTTTTCTAATTTAGCGAAAGTTAAGAGATTTTGGGTACAGGGAATTGGGGAAAGTTGACACAAATGGACAGACGCAACAACAAGGAGAGGTGCAGGACTTCTAATACACAACAGTGTAAATCAAGCAACCATGAAAAATTCCTGAAAAGTTGGTGTAATCTGCTTTTTAAATTTTAAATTTTAAATCTTAAATTCCGCCTCAGGTAGTATGAATTGAGACTTGTGCATTCATTCTCTTAATCTACTACTTTAATCAGTCCTCTTTTTAAGGCATCAAATACCTTATTAATTTGGTTTAAATTATGTTCGCTTAAACCTTCCTGATGTAAAAGGTTAGACATCATTGTATATTGGTCTTGGCGTGTAATTCTGCGATTACTAAATATGCGTTCCAAAATTGCTTCTAAGTTGGTTTGGCGTGAATTATCTGTAAGTTGCATATTTTTCACCATTGTTTTATATAATTTTCATACTTATTAATTGCACAATAACAAAATTTGACTAACTTGCCATTGGTAGCTTTACTTAAACAAAAAAAATTAGCTAATTACTAATTCGTAGCTTTGTACTATTCAAGTTTTCGGTAGAATAACTTAGCACTTTAAGAAATAATAAACCTAAGAATATGACAATAGCACAAATAGGCATTATAGGTGGTAGTGGTTTATACAAGATGGAGTCACTTGAAGATGTGGAAGAATTAGAGATACAGACTCCCTTTGGTTCACCATCAGACGCTTTTATTTTAGGTACGTTAGGAAAAACTAGAGTTGCTTTTTTAGCTCGTCATGGTCGTAATCATACGCTTTCACCTTCCGAGTTACCATTTCGTGCCAATATTTATGCCATGAAGCAATTGGGTGTGAAGTACTTAATTTCAGCCAGTGCAGTTGGTTCTTTGAAGGAAGAAGCTAAACCACTAGATATGGTAGTACCAGATCAGTTTATTGACAGGACAAAAAATCGAATTTCTACGTTTTTTGGTGAAGGAATTGTGGCACATATCACATTTGGTGAGCCGATTTGCCAAAATTTGGCTAGTGTGGTGGCTGATGCGATAGCTTCTTTAAATTTACCAGATGTGAGTCTACACCGTGGTGGTACTTACGTGTGCATGGAAGGACCGGCATTTTCGACCAAGGCGGAATCGAATCTTTATCGTAGTTGGGGAGCAACGGTAATTGGGATGACAAATTTACCAGAAGCCAAGTTAGCCAGAGAAGCAGAAATCGCTTATGCAACTTTAGCACTGGTGACTGATTATGATTGTTGGCATCCAGATCATGATAGTGTGACGGTGGAAATGGTAATTGCTAATTTACATAAAAATGCTGTAAATGCTCAAAAGGTAATTCAAGAGACTGTGAAGCGTTTAACTGAGAATCCACCTGCTAGTGATGCACATTTGGCGTTAAAGTATGCGATTTTGACGAATTTAGATAAAGCACCAGCAGCGACTAAGGAGAAGTTAGGTTTGTTATTGGAGAAGTATTTGTAGTCATATCATGTCCGGTGAAATACCCATAATTAGCGTTCATATCAGGATGCGGAAAATTTTTTTATTATGGATATGCCGGACATTATATAACCCACATTCCGCAGATATTGAAGCAGATTAAATAATTAGGAATTGTAAAAATATAAAGCCTGAAATGGTTAGCTGGTAATCATTTCAGGCTATTCATTGTAAAATAATAAGTGCGAAATAGAGAAAGAGAAAAAACATGAAAGAGTCTCAAGTTGCCATGCCAATCCTAAATATAGACCATTTAGGAATAGTAGCGGGAATAATAGACGAGATGGAATTGGTAGAAGAAGTGAATAAAATAGTGGGAATAAAAACAAGAGAAATTCTCACACCGGGACAAGTAATAATATATAGGTTGGTGAAAAATAACACATTAACTAAAAGCAACTAATGAAACGTCGTGAGTTTATAAACTGGGTGGGTTTAGGTTGTTTAGCTAGTTCTCTACCTGTCGCCCTTGCTGCTTGTTCTCCCGAAACCAGCACATCTGCTACTTCTGGATCTAATGAAGCTACTAAGGGCTGGCAAAAAGTGGGTACTGTGGCACAATTAGATAAAAATGGGCAATTATTGGCGGAAAATTCACCCATTGGGGCAGTGTTAGTAGTGGGAACATCGAAAGCGTCCAAAGACTTGATTGCAGTTAATCCTACCTGTACTCATGAAGGTTGTACAGTTGCATGGGAAGCAAAACAAAATACATTTGTTTGTCCCTGTCATAGTGCAGAATTTGCTCGTGATGGTAAAGCACAAAAGAGGCCAGCTAAAAAACCGCTGAAAACTTACCTAGCGAAGATTGAAGCTGGTTCTGTGTTTGTCAAGACGGCTTAAGATACTAAAACTTGGTAGATTTGAGTTAATTCATCTCGTCCTTTTAACCGAATGCTGCCGATAAATTTGGTAGGAAACTTATCTTTAATATGTTGATAAGTTTCTTCATTAATCAAAATTCGGCAAAGTCCACAATTCAAAGATTTATCATAACTTTCTAATCTAGATGCGACATTTACCGTGTCTCCTAGGGCTGTATATTCGGCTCGGTGGGTGTTACCTAGCATACCTGTAACTACTGTTCCTGTGGCAATCCCAATGCGAATAGCAACGGTGGGATTACCTGATAACTGCCATTGTTGATTTAGCGATCGCAATTTATCGGCCATTGCTAAAGCACAACCAACTGCATTTTCAGCATCAATGGCGATTTCTACCAAGTTTGTGCGTTCAATTGGCACACCAAACAGCGCCATTACTGCATCACCAATAAATTTATTCACCATCCCGTTATATTCCAGGACAATATCAGCCATTGCTTGCATATATTCATTCAGCCAAGACATAAGCGCCGTAGGAGTCATGGTGGTGGCAATAGAGGTAAAACCCTCTAAATCTGAAAACAGTACGCTTGCTGTCATTTCTCGCCCAATAACTGACCCTTTTTGCAGCAAATTGTGGCGAGATGTCCAGATTTGATCGGCAACTTGAGATGTTACCTGCTGTTTGAACAAGGCCATAAGAGTGTATCGGTCTTGACGTTCTAAACGGGTAGTATAAATAGCAATTGCGATCGCAGATCCCCCTAAACCAAGCAGTGATGGGACAAAAGGAATCCACCAACCTTGGAGAAAAACCAGGTAAGAACCTAAAATCAAACTACTTGCAGCCATTATTAAACTTAATACCGTTTCTCTGTAAGAGATATTTTTATAAATAAATTTTTTAGACCGCAATGTCCAGCCGAGAATAGCACCAACAAAAGACCATAAAATAATCCATAGCCATTGTATTGCTTCAGGACTACCGCGCATCATTGGTCTGCCTTCTAATGCAGCACTCAAAATTTGACTAGCTAAATTAGCATGAATAATCACCCCAGGCATTCTTTCTGGAAAAGCACTAAAAGAAGTACTGTAAGGAGTGAAAAAATCATCATGCAAACTTTCCGCAGTTGCACCAATTAAAATAATCCGATCTCGTCCCCAATTTGCAGGGACATCATCATTCACCACCTGCATAATTGAATATTTTTGAAAGTGGTCTTGTGTGCCTCGAAAATTTAGTAAAATCTGATAGCCTCGATCATCGCTGCGAATATAACCACCATCATTTTTTTCAAAAGGAATAAAAATAGCTTTTCCTAGTTGATAATGACGTTTTTCTGCATCTATTTCTTTTAAATCAATTCCTTTATTTTTTAAATACATTAAAGATAGTTTTGCTGCCAAACCTAAAACTTCTTCACCCGATTTAGTTTCCAAAGAAATTAGACCCCGACGGACTTTACCATCAGCATCTAATAACAAATCGGAAGCAGCTATTTGATCTCGTTCACTTAAGATTGGATGGGGATTTACTTCCGGTCCATATCCATCTCCCACAACTTTTTTTACCCCAATTAGATTGGGTGTAGATTTGAGGATTTGAATTAGTTGTTCATGACCAGGTTGTACAGGTAAATCTCGATATAAATCCAAACCAATAGCTAGGGGTTTTTGTTGGCGGATTTTATCTAACATTTTTGCCAGTACAGCATCAGGAATTGGCCATTGCCCAACTTCTCTAATCGTCGCTTCATCAATAGTAACTACCACAATCCGGGAGTCTGGAGGTTCTGGGGAACGCAGTTGAAAAAATTGGTCAAGTGCTGTCCAATCTATCATCTGAAACAACCCCAGAACACGCATGATAATGATGCAACCCGCTACTGATGGAGTTACTACCAATACTGCTCGCCAGCTATTGAGGAACGGTTTGAGTTTAATCACATCAGCGGAGTTTTAATTTTGGGGCTGCTGACAACAATCAACTACAGGGACTTGGCTAAGTTCAGTTAAGCCAACAGACTGAAGAAGTTCGTGCCATTCAGCGCCAATTTGGGTATTTTGCGGAAGCGATCGCTTTAAATCAGCTAATGTGGCTACAGTGTCATACCACAGTCCATTTTGAGCATAGAGTTGAGCTTTTTCCAAGGGGCTGGCAGTTGCTAGACTACTATTGAGCGCAGAACTGAGTTCGACACGTTCCAATCTTCCTTCCAAAACAATATCCCGTTGTCGTTCTTCTGGATCACAAATCAAAGCCAGATTCCATTTATACTGCTTACCAACAGCCAAAGCCCCAGCCGCTTTCGGAATTTTAAAGCTAGTAATTCCCGGAGTAGCTGTCAAATCAACGATAGTTTGGTAAATTCCGTTGCCTTCACCATCCCATAAAGTCAATTCAGCCTTCCGAGTCACCGATTCAGATATTTTCACCAAAACAGTGGGATAAGCCGCAACTGTTAACTCTTTTTCGGTGGCTGGAATTAAAGCCGTCAAAATTGGTTGTGGAGATGAATTTTCAACTTGCTGACAAATTCCTCTGGTTGCGCCCCCTCCAGTTTTTTGGGGACTACCTTTAGCTTTAAAGGTGACAGCTTGGGCTGGTGCTAAGGGCAGTAATACCAGTCCAGTAAAGAGCAGAGATAATAGGGAACGAGATAATTTTTGCATATTCATAATTCAAGGGTGAAACTGACTAATCATATAAACAACGAATATTGACTGTATTTCTGTTGCGATTCCTAATTTCTAAGTATTTCTCCAGAACTGGATATTATCGGTATTTACTGATCAAGCCTCAATTCGCTAGGATTTGCATGAGCGCAGAATGATCTTGCTCGAGTTTACGGAGATTAATATTGGTTTTCCAGATCAGTAGTACACTACGGTGTAAGTCAACCAACCATTAAAAATTCATGAAAAGCTTGTCTAATCTGCTTTTTTTTTATTTTTAGCTTTTAATTCCGTCTTGTGGTACTAGTGTGATTATACTGAAAAGCTGTAGAAAATAAAATACCCTATATCTAAAATTTACAATACCTTTAATAATACTTATTGCCAATTTCCTACCAACACAAAGGCAGACCAAAAATACGGATTCTGGAATTTTTGATTTTTTAAGAGCAATAGTTGAGCATTGCGGAGGGCTTCAGCTTTACTAACTTTAGATTTAGCTAATTGCCTGTAAAATTCGCTAATGAGAATAGATGTAGATTCGTCGTTAACTTGCCAGAGAGTACCGACAGTACTACCAGCACCCGAACGAATTGCTATACCTGCCAAGCCTAAAGCTGCCCGTTCATCACCAGCAGCAGTTTCACAGGCACTGAGAACTAACAATTCAATGGATGGTTTTTTGGCATCATTGCGGGATTCTCGCAATAATTGGTCTAATTCTTTGACATTTAGCCGCTTATCCCAAGTTAAAATAAAGGTGTCTGCGGCTTTGGAGCTAAATTGACCATGAGTAGCTAAATGAACGATAGGAAAAGATGCTGCTTTGATTTGCTTTTGTAGAGATTCAACAATAAACTGCTGATTTAAAAGTGTATTTGTGGGTATCTCCGATGAAATCTGCTGAACTTCAGTCGCCACTTCTGGTAAAGCGGGAAAACCCTGACGTGCTTCTGTCAGTGCTGCAATTAAGGCTTTGAGTTTAACTTGGGTTAGAGGTTTAGGTTCGAGAAGTTGGAGTCCAGAAGTCAGGGCAATGTTATATTTTTCCAAGAGATATTGTTGACCATCATGAAGCGTGGTCATTGGTAAACTCTGTAAAGCACCATCAAGGACAAATACCAAAGTTTTGATACCATTGGCGGTTAAATCAGCCTCAGCAGGACGAATTAACCAATTGTAAAGTTTTTGAAGTACAGGTAATCGCTCTTGTGGAAAAGCCGTCCGTCTCAGGGAAATTCGGGCTTGTTTAATCGTAGTTTTTAATTCCGCCTGGGGTTGATTAGTTGTGTATTTACGTAAGGGTTTGTTAGGAATAGAGAGAATAACTTCTAGTCTGTCATTTAAAATGATTGGATAAATAACAGCTGCAGTGGGATCAATTTCATCAATTAGTTTCGGTTTAGCATCTGCACAAGCATCACGGAAAAAGTTATCTAATTCTGCTAATTGCAAAGATTCAATTATTTGACGGGCTTGTTGTAATTTAGCCTGACTGGGAGATTCTTCTTTTAATAATAATCCCACCAACTCTCGATAAATTGGTTCGACACTTTCCCGAAAAGAAAATTGGACATCAGGGTTAACTGTCACCAAATCACCGCGCAAAGAACCCAGGATTTTAATAGATTGGGTATATTGAGAAATTGCCCCTTCAGTATTTTTTTGTAATTGTTGAATCCGTCCTAATTGCCATAATAATTGATAAGCAATATCAGGATACTCAAAAGATGGCGCTAACTTCAAAGCTTGTGTTGTATAATTTTCGGCTTTTGTCCATTGTTTTTGCAGTTCCGATAATCTACCTTGTGTGAGTAATATATAAGCTTGTGTGCGGGGAGTTCCTAAATTTTGGGCTTTTCCATAAGCACTGTTTAATATTTGCTCAATTTCTATAAATGATTCAGAAAAATGTATTGCTAATTTAATTAAACTTTCAACTAAATTAATTTGAGCATAAATTCCCATTTGATTATTAGAGATTTGGCTAATTTGCGGTTTTAATGTTAACCATAAAGCTTTTGCTTCTTGCCATTTTTGCAAATCTACCAATAAACTAAGACGATTTAATAAAGCTTGAATTTGAGTATTTTGAAGAGTTGCTAATTGAGCAGAATTAACATAAGCCGAAAGTGCAGTTTCTTGATATTGGCTTTTTTGTTGTTTATTTAAACCAGGTTGATTAGCAAAAGCACGGGTTGTATTACCGATATTTAAATAAACTTCTGCTTGGATTTGAAGAAGATTTAATTTTGCTGCCGCCTGTAAACCCAAATTTAAAACTTGTTGGGATTCATGCAACTGTCCTAAAACTCGGAGAACATGACCTAAAGCGTTTATAGATTGAATATTCTGGAAAGAAAATACTTGACTTTTCCAACTTGCTAATCTTGCAACAGAAACTTCACAGTTTGATGTTTCTGAATTTAAAGATAATAATAGCGTTTGGCAAGCTCTAGGATACAATCCTAATGATTGTAAAGCTAAACTTTGGTTAATTTGACTTTGGATTAGTCGCTCTTTTGCTCCTAGTTGTTTGTAGATTTTAGCTGACTGAATCCAAGTATCTAAAGCATCTTGGATTTTACCTCGTTCTAGTTGCAATTGTCCTTGAATATCGAAAGTTTGGGCAAGTATATGCTGTTGTTCAGCAGTTGGAGTTTGGTATTGAAGCAGGGAAAGACTAAAATTGATATTTTTTTCTGCTTGTTCCCATTGTCCTAATTGTCCGAAGGTTGCAGCGAGATTACTTAATACAATGCTTTGATTTAAGAAGTCTTTCTGTATCTTAAATTCCGTTGCAGCTTGTTGTAATAAAGGTAAAACTTCTAGAAACTTGCCCCCATTATAAAGTATCCGAGCTTGTTGAATAATGGTCTGTGGTTGTTGCATTTGAGCTATCACAGGAGTAAAGCCAATTGTCAACAGTAAGGAGAGGAAAAACAATAAAATAGATTTTAGAAGCAATACCCTCATTATTTTATTAATCAGTAATTGTTTAGCAGTAATGATGAAGGGAAATTATACATTTTAATAATATATATTAATCAATATTAGTGTACATATAGCGCAAAACTGAAATAATCAGATTTACATCAGCGCAATCAAACCTAAAAAAATACTCAGCTTCTTGCTAGGGAAGGAATTAAACAAAAGAACAGTATGACACAGATAGCCTATTTCAGAAAACCTGACAGGTAAAACTTTGAGATTCTACTACCCTGGCATACAGTCAGGGTTTTATACTTACACCATTTTATAGTTACAATTTACACGAATTAAGCCACAGCGCAAAGTGGTAAAATTTTCAATCTTCCATCCTAAATCTACTTGGCGTATAGTCATAGTTTGTTTACAAGTAAGCAACTTTATCATGGTTCGAGAACTTGATAGCTTGCGTGACGACGTAGGAGTTATACGTCAACGTCAGGGTGCAACCTTTCCAGAATCTGCTCCAGCAACCAATCTGGTGTTTTTGAACTTGCCGTTATGGGACAAAAAGCGATTCCTATGTCGCGCTTTGCTATCGCACTTTACGCCATTTAGTTAGACAGAACTTACCCCCAATTTAAGGAGAAAAAAATGGATAGTGATGAAAAATTGGCCTTGATTTCCGAACTTCTCCAACTTGGCATTAAACATACCCCTGAAAAAATAGTCAAGATTGTTAAACAAGCTGATGGCAAAATCGTCTTTTTAGAACAAGGAAAATCTGGTAAAAGAGGAAGTGGACTATTACACATTTTAGAGAAACATCAAGAAGACTTTGCCAAACTTGGAATTTCTGAAGATGAAATCGCCGATGTTGTTATGGCTGCTGTAATCAATGGAATGTTTCTTGGTTATCAAGGAACAGTAGAACCCCGAAGAGAAATCTATGAAGTAAATTTTAATGGAAAAAAGCAGTATATAGCAGTGACAGTAGGCGATAATGGTTATATAGTTGGAGCTAATCCAGCCTCATTACCATAATTCCACCGTAGTAGCTATGGCAATAAAAATTAAACTAATGGCTGATTATGGGTGCGACCCTTTATGGTGGGCAGATACTGATAAAGTTGGTAACATTGACCCAGCAAAACTGCCCCTCAGCCAAGAAACCATTAACCATTTGAGAAAATGGGCAACTGCTTATAATGGCACGTTAGATTGGCAAGATCCTGGTAATTCACCAGATTTGAGTCCAGAAGCAGCAGCAGCTTTTGAACAAGAAGGAATTAGTTTGTGGAAACAACTGCAAAAAGAACTTGCACCTAATTACGAAATTATCTATTTCAGTGAGCAATTAAATCAAGTCGTAACTAATACAAGTGAACTGGCATCTTTACTTGCTATCTCTGCTTGATGGATAGTCAACGGAAAAATTAAACAAATAGCAGAATTACACAGATATCTTATTTTGGAAAACCTGACAGGTAAAACTTTGAGATTCTACTACCCTGATAATTCACGTTCAGGGTTTTATACTTAAACAAAAAACAAAAGTATAGTTATAATTGACACAGACTAAGCCATAGCGCAAAGTGGTAAATTTTTCAATCTTTAATCTTAAATCTACTTGGCGTATAGTCATAGTTTATTTACAAGCAATCATACTTTATTATGGTTCGAGAACTTGAACGTCAACGTCAGGGTGCAACCTTTCCAGAATCTGCTCCAGCCGCCAATCCGGTGTTTTTTAGAACCTACAGCCGTCGTACACAGGCAGGATTGAGAGAAACATGGGAGCAGGTATGCGATCGCACTTTACGCGGTTTAGTAGAACTGGGAAAACTCACCCGTGAAGAAGCTGCCATTTTAGACAAGATGCAGCGAAACATGAAATCCCTCCCCAGTGGTCGCTGGATGTGGGTTGGTGGTACAGATTGGTTAACCAAACCCAAAAACTTCTCCGGCGCTTATAATTGCACTTCCACCAACCTTGTAGACTGGAGTGCTTTCGGGTTGATGATGGATCTAGCCATGATGGGCTGTGGTACAGGTGCGATCATCGAACCAGAATATATTAATCAACTTCCTCCTATCCGTAATCTTCTCCATGTCACCATTCGCGGCGAAATTGGCAACACACCCCAAGAACAGCGTCGTGAATTTACACAAATCCATATAGAAGCTAACACCGCTACTATCCACGTTGGAGACAGTCGGGAAGGTTGGGTAAAATCCTATCAAACTCTTTTAGAACTTTCTACGGATGAACGCTTCACAGGTGACGTTCAGGTAATTGTTGATATTAGCGATATCCGCCAATCTGGGGAAACTCTTAAAGGTTTTGGTGGTATGGCTAACCCTGTGAAGTTGCCAGGATTATATCAGCGTTGCGCCTCTATTCTCAATAAGGCAATAGGCAGACAATTAAACTCAGTTGAATGCTGTTTATTAATTGATGAAGCTGCTGTCACAATTGTTGCCGGCAATATAAGAAGGTCCGCAGGGATGAGACAATTCGTTTCTGAAGATGAACAAGGCGCAACTGCTAAAGATAACCTCTGGCAACAAGACGCAGAAGGTAACTGGCGTATAGATCCAGAACGCGATTCTCTGAGGATGGCCAACCATACACGAGTCTTTCACCGCAAACCAACTTTAGAAGAATCCATTGCTGCTGTACGTAAACAATATTACAGTGGTGAAGGGGCAATTCAATGGGCTGGTGAAGCAGTCGCTAGAGCTAATGCTGATTTATTAAATACACCAGAACTTAAAAAAGACTTTTTGCAAGCTTACGAGCAAGGAAAAGTCGAGCAATGGATAAAAGAATACCATCCTAAAATTGATGCTGATGAGCTAGAACATAGAATAGGTAGATTTGGCTTAAATCCGTGTGGTACTTTATAATACTTGCCTCACGTAAAAAACCCCGCAAATACGGGGAAAGCTGAGAAGCTAATCCCGTGGTAATCAATGGAAATAAAAAGCTATTGACACCGTACAGCGTAGAGAGTGAAACTAGATTGCAATGAAAATTGTTTTCTAGAATATAAATCTCCAAGAGTGTGGGGGTACGTATTTCTCTATCATTTACAGTCATACGTACAAAAGGTACGCGGAGCTACAGGGAATATAGAACCTGTAGAACTAGAGGATAAAAAGCCTCTAGGATAACAAAACTGGAGATTATTGGTGCTGACTTCCACTGTAATTTGTCTGAGGTACACTTAAATCAACTCGATCCCGACAACTACAAAGAACAAGAAGAGGCATTTACCGCTGGGGCGCTTTCCGTCGTCGCGCTGTTAAATCACCAATTCCTAGAACCCCGCTATCAATACAGTCGGGAACTTGATCCCATTGTCGGTGTTTCCTTCACGGGTTTATTTGACTTCTTTGTCCATGCTTTTGGCACAAATTGGTTACGCTGGTGGGAAGCAGGAAGACCAGAAACCACCGAAGGAATGGTTTTCAAACGTGGTGAGCAAAAATATCTCAACTTCTGGAAAGATGTAGTTCATAAAGTTGTGTGGGAATATTGCGATCGCCACAACATCAAACGTCCCAACCGTTGTACAACAGTCCAACCAGCTGGCACAAAATCCCTCTTAACAGGTGCTTCTCCCGGTTGGCATCCCCCCAAAGCCCAAAGATTCATCCGTCGGATTACCTTCGGTAAAAATGACCCTGTAGCCCTAGCTTGTATAGACTATGGTTATAACGTCATTCCCTCCCAATCTGACAAAGACGAAAACGGCAACCTACTCAACGATCCTTTTGATCCTCGTTGTACAGAATGGTTAGTAGAAATCCCCGTGGCTGTATCTTGGGCTGATTTACCCGGTGCTGATGAAATAGAAGTTGCTCAATTTTCTGTTTTAGCTCAATTAGATTTTGTCATGCAAGTGCAGAGTCATTACGTCACCCATAACACCTCCGCTACCTTAGAACTCCGTTCAGAGGAAGTTGAACCCTTGGGAACACGCATCTATGAAGCTATCCAAAATGATGAAGGATATATTTCTGCGGCTTTATTAGCCCGGTTTGATGATTTACAATCTTTCCCTCGCTTACCCTTTGAACCAATAGACAAAGCCACTTATGAACGCTTGTCAGCAGAAGTAAAAGCAAGACGTACAACAGATGATTTCTGTGGGGCGTTAAGTCGTTACGATTTAGGGGAATTATCAGAAGCAGGCCCCAGTGGTTGTGACTCTGATAAATGTATGTTTCCAGATCAAACGCCAACGTCATAGGTGATTGGTGATTGGTGATTGGTGATTGGTGATTGGTAAGAATTTTTTACCCATTACCTATTACCGAAAATAGCTTTCTAAGTTACGATTGATGAAGAATTAATAATTTTTTACAATACTGGGAGAGTGTAATGTTTATTAGTGAATTATCGCCCCTATTTCAAAAACTTGCCCAGAATCCAGTTTCATTTATGGGTGGGTTTGTTTCTGGTGTCCTCCGACTCAACCTGAACGAAGATCCTGTGAAAAGTTGGCTAAATCAAGAAGGTTGTGCAAATAGTTGTAGCAAGACTGGCACAGAGGCGCAAAACGGCAAAGCCAATACACCGCAACAAATTACAATTGAATAATCTTTTCTTAACCTTTAACCGTTAACTATTGAAATGTTAACGGTTAATAGATGTAAAACATAAAAGTAGATTATTTTAATTATCTTAATCATACTAATATTACATTTTTTTATAAAACGTCATGCTTGGGAAAATGTCACTATCAGCTATGATAATAAACGTATAAGTATATTCAGTCTGATGGCAGATTAAGTTATGGTTAATGTCCTACAACTTTTGCTGTCTATGAATCAGAAAAGACTATGCAATACTTGCAATTTGCGTAATTCTGTTTTCTAGCTGAACTAATCGCTTTTTGTTGAAAATTACCTGACCCACATGACTATTTACGTTGGAAATCTCTCTTACCGTGCGACCGAAGCAGACTTAAAAGCCGTGTTTGCTGATTATGGCGAAGTTAAAAGAGTTGTCTTACCTACTGACCGCGAAACTGGAAAAATACGTGGATTTGCTTTTGTTGATATGATCGAAGACGCACAAGAAGATGCAGCTATTACAGAATTAGACGGTGCAGAATGGATGGGTCGTCAACTGAGAGTTAATAAAGCAAAACCACGAGAAGATAATCGAAGGGATGATAATCGACGTGGTAGTTGGGAGTCGAGACAAGATTTTTAATTCAGCTGGTTTGAAACCATCACAGATTATTAGAAAGGGGTAATATATTTTTCAAAACAGCTTTTTTTGATTTGATTCAATGCGTAGGGGTTTAGCAATGCTAAACCCAGAATCCAAAATTATCTCAACTCACCACAAGTTTTTTAGCAAGATGCTTTCTCCGTAATTTAGCAGCACCAAAGCAAATACCTAATGTTGCTAGTCCCACAGTAGAGTTAAGCTCAAAGGGAACAGCCGCAGAGACAGGAGTGAATGTTGTTGTGGCGCTAGAAAAATCAAAATATGTATTAGTGGGTGTAAACAGATAGGTTAAAGTACTAGAACCTGGTGGTCTTAATAATAACTCATTAGTTCCATCACCGAATAAGATATCAGCATAAGTGATATTACCACCAGTAACGGTAAAAGCTGGAGAACCAGCACCCCCAAGATTATAACCGAAACCGACTCCATCACCTCCAGGACTGGATGTAACTGTTGCTGTAATCCCTGGTCCAGCGTTATTACCCTCTACTAGACCACTTAATGTGCCTGTAACAAATCCGTTAGTCCCGCCATCTACATCCTGAAAAGAAAAGGTGAAATCAAGGGCATTAGCAGGGGCAGCGCCTAGTAATACTGAAGCACCAAATCCAGCTACAGCAAGGCTTTTAGCGATTATGGGGGGGTAGAAAGCTTCATTTTTGCCATGAGTGTAAAATCTTAAAAGATACATTACCCATATAATAAAACAGTTTTTATATAGTGTTAATAATTACTAAAAATGAATTTACAACTCAGAAAAAATACTTAAAATCACCAATCCCCAGTAAAATCTTAGCATCTTAAAATACAGCAGTTTCCATGCATTTAGATCACATCCTTGATTTCTCTTGGCGACTCTGCGCCTCTGCGTGAGATAAAAAAGATGTCCCCCTTACACGCTCAAATTTGAATTCTGTAGTTTATCTAAAATCAATCTTTAGTTATCAAAATACCTTTCTAAGATAGAGGCAGCAACCAAAAGTTGCCATTGGTAAAACTGACCCAAAAGCAAAACTCTAGGGAGTAATAAAAATGGCTCAAGCCTCAGAATCTTTAAATTTGTCGATCAACTACGCTACAGATAAAGCCCTAGATCGTGATTGTACAACCTTATCGCGTCATGTACTCCAGCAATTGCAAAGTTTTTCCGCAGACGCTCAGGATTTAAGTGCGCTGATGAATCGCATCGCTTTGGCTGGTAAACTAGTGGCGCGTCGCATGAGCAACGCCGGCTTAATGGAAGGCGTTCTGGGATTTACTGGAGAAGTCAACGTCCAGGGAGAATCTGTCAAAAATTTGGATGTTTACGCTAACGACGTATTTATCTCAGTATTTAAGCAAAGCGGCTTAGTTTGTCGCCTAGCTTCCGAGGAAATGGAAGACCCCTACTATATCCCGGAAAATTGCCCAATTGGTCGTTATACCTTGCTTTATGACCCAATAGATGGTTCATCTAACACAGATACTAATCTCAGCTTAGGTTCGATTTTCTCCATCCGTCAACAGGAAGGAGACGATAGCGATGGTAAAGCTACTGACCTGTTGACCAACGGACACAAGCAAATTGCCGCTGGATACATACTGTACGGTCCCTGCACGATGCTGGTCTATACTATAGGTAAAGGCGTTCATTCCTTTACCCTTGATCCCAGCTTAGGGGAATTTATTCTCACACAAGAAAATATCAAGATTCCTGACCACGGTTCCGTTTACAGCGTTAATGAAGGTAACTTCTGGCAGTGGGATGAATCCATTAGAGAATACATTCGCTATGTTCATCGCACCGAAGGTTATACCGCTCGTTATAGTGGCGCAATGGTGAGTGATATACATAGAATTTTAGTTCAAGGTGGTGTGTTTCTCTATCCAGGCACACTGCAAAAACCAGAAGGTAAATTGCGCCTACTTTATGAATCTGCACCTTTAGCATTTGTGATTGAACAAGCTGGTGGTCGTGCGACTACAGGATTAGTAGATATTGTAGACGTAGTTCCCAAAAAACTACATCAACGCACACCTCTAATTATTGGTAGTAAACAAGATGTGGCAAAGGTAGAGTCTTTTATTCAAAACGGTCATTAGACGAAGTTGAAAAAAAGCGTCTAACTGTTGCCAGTAATGAAGCTGAAGATTGGCAATTGGGGTAATGCAGGATTAGCAATGTTTGTATGTGAGGTTATAGAAGGTGACAGGAAACAGGTGACAGGTGACAGTGGTAAAAGCCTTTCGGGGTCTAAATTTTAGCATTGTTTCTTGTCTTCACCGCACCTGATAATTTTCTCAACTTCACCAAAAAACACTGTGAATTGGAGTTAAAAAATAGCTATGGCAACCAATCATTTATTAGAGATTAAACAATACGGTCAAAGTATCTGGATGGATAATTTGAGTCGTGACATTATTCAATCAGGGGAACTCGAAAACTTGGTAAAAAATCAAGGAATCTCTGGTATTACCTCTAACCCAGCCATCTTTGAAAAAGCAATTACTGGTAATGCCATTTATGATACCGATATTGAAGCTGGAATTCGTGAGGGTTTAGCGACATACAAAATTTATGAATCCCTAGTTTTTGCAAATATCCGCAATGCTTGTGATATTTTGCGTCCTGTTTATGAAGCCACGAATGGTCTAGATGGTTATGTGAGTATAGAAGTCCCACCAACCATTGCTGATGATACCGAAGCGACAATAGCTGAAGCTCGTCGATATTTCCAAGAAATAGGGCGAGAAAATGTGATGATTAAAATTCCTGGGACTGAGGCTGGTTTACCTGCGGTAGAACAAGCAATAGCTGAAGGAATTAATATCAATGTGACGCTGTTGTTTGCAGTCCAAAGTTACATTAATGCAGCTTGGGCGTATATTCGGGGCTTAGAAAAACGGGTTAGTGAAGGTAGGGATATCAGCAAAATTGCTTCTGTAGCCAGCTTTTTCCTGAGCCGGATTGATAGCAACATCGACGGTAAAATAGATGCTAAATTGCGACGGGGTGTTGATGACATTAACCAGGAAGCGAGACTGCGAGCTATCAAAGGGAAAATTGCGATCGCTAACGCCAAGATAGCTTACCAAGAATACAAGAAAATCACCAGCACTGATACTTGGCAAGTCTTAGCAGCAAAAGGCGCAAAAGTACAGCGGTTGCTGTGGGCCAGCACCAGCACCAAAGACCCCAGTTACAGCGATGTCATGTATGTCAATGAATTGATTGGCAAAGACACCGTTAACACCTTACCACCAGCCACAATTAAAGCTTGTGCCGATCACTGTGATGTTGCTAATCGCCTGGAAACACGTGTAGAAGAAGCTGACAATCTCCTCGAAAGCTTGAAAGAACCGGACATCAACATTGACATCAATGCCGTCATGGACGAATTACTCCTTGAAGGTATTGACAAATTTGTCCAGCCCTTCCAGTCACTAATGAACTCTTTAGAAGGCAAAATCAAGCTATTGTCACCAGTATAGGGATTTGGTAATAGGTGATGGGTAATAGGTAATATTTTTTTCCAATTACCAATTACCAATTACCAATTACCAATCACCATCTAAAATCCAAAATCCAAAATCTAAAATTCTATGGTCAGTCTGCTAGAAAATCCCCTACGCGTTGGTCTACAACAGCAAGGGATGCCCGAACCCCAGATTATAGTTATCTTTGGCGCTTCCGGGGATCTTACCTGGCGCAAACTAGTACCAGCACTGTACAAATTGCGGAGAGAAAGACGGATTCCTCCAGAAACCACCATTGTGGGTGTAGCACGTCGAGAATGGAGCCATGAGTACTTCCGTGAGCAAATGCAGAAGGGCATGGAAGAAGCCCACAGTAATGTCGAACTAGGAGAACTGTGGCAAGACTTCTCCCAAGGTCTGTTCTACTGTCCTGGGAATATAGACGACCCAGAAAGTTACCAAAAACTGAAAACCTTATTAACCGAATTAGACGAGAAACGGGGAACAAGGGGCAACCGAATGTTCTACCTTTCCGTTGCCCCCAACTTCTTCCCTGAAGCTATTAAACAGCTAGGGGCAGGGGGAATGCTAGATGATGCCTACAAGCATCGACTGGTAATTGAAAAACCCTTTGGTCGAGACTTGGCTTCTGCCCAAAGTCTGAACCAAATAGTGCAGAAATATTGTAAAGAAAACCAAGTCTATCGCATTGACCACTACTTGGGTAAAGAAACAGTTCAAAACTTGCTGGTGTTCCGTTTTGCTAACGCCATTTTTGAACCCTTGTGGAATCGGCAATTTGTTGATCACGTACAAATTACCGTCGCGGAAACCGTAGGCGTTGAAGACCGGGCTGGTTATTATGAAAGCGCCGGCGCACTGCGGGATATGTTGCAAAACCACTTAATGCAACTATATTGCTTGACGGCAATGGAAGCACCCAATTCGATGGATGCTGACAGTATCCGCACAGAAAAAGTTAAAGTACTACAAGCTACTCATCTAGCTGATATTCATAATCTCTCACGTTCGGCAATTCGTGGGCAGTATAGCGAGGGCTGGATGAAAGGACAACCAGTCGCTGGGTATCGAACAGAACCAGGAGTGAATCCCAACTCAACAACACCTACCTATGTAGCAATGAAGTTCATGGTGGATAACTGGCGATGGAAAGGTGTTCCTTTTTACCTCAGAACTGGAAAGCGGATGCCGAAAAAAGTCAGTGAAATTGCTATTCACTTTCGTGAAGTTCCTTCCAAAATGTTTACCTCCGCTGCTCAACAGACAAACGCCAACATTTTGACGATGCGAATTCAGCCAAATGAAGGAATTTCCCTGCGCTTTGATGTGAAAATGCCAGGGGCAGAATTCCGTACTCGCGCCGTTGACATGGATTTTAGTTATGGTTCCTTTGGTATCCAAGCTACTTCTGATGCCTATGACCGCCTGTTCCTTGATTGTATGATGGGCGACCAAACACTCTTCACACGGGCAGATGAAGTGGAAGCAGCTTGGCAGGTAGTGACACCAGCCCTTTCTGTTTGGGATGCACCCGCAGATCCTACAACTGTTCCTCAGTATGAAGCAGGTACTTGGGAACCAGCGGAAGCAGAATTTTTAATTAACCAAGATGGTCGCCGTTGGCGCAGACTCTAAGTATTTAGGTAATGGGTAATGGGTAATAGCTAAATAATTCTTATCCAATTACCAATTACCAATCACCAATCACCAATCACCAATCCAAAATAGACTATGGCTACCCAAGCTCCGACGATTTTTTCACTACAAGCACCTAAGGATGTTTCGCTCACAGAAATAGAAGCGGAATTAACTCAAATCTGGCAAAGTTATGGTATCACCGGCGAGGACGGTGGACTACCTGCTGCTACCCGTGCTACAACATTTACTTTGGTGGTTTATGAACCGGAAGAAACCCAGTATTTGTTAGCTGCAACTGGTTTTTATAATGGTCCTATCGATGGTATTTTAGGACCACAAACAGACGCAGCATTGCGGGAAGTACAAAAAAAGCATGAATTAGCAGAAACTGGTACTGCTACACCGGAAACTCTGACGGTATTACGGGAAGAATATTTCAAAAAGCAGCACAGTGGACCACAGGGAGATAATCATGGCGCGGCTATGGGCTATACTTTCAGCGCCACTAGTCCTACTATTGCTGATGAAATCGCGGTTCGTAACCCTTGCCGAATTATTGCTTTGTGTCCCATTGCTGGGGAAGATGAGGGGGTAAAGGCGCAAGTTTCTGCCTATTGTCCAATTCAAAAGCAATCTTCCAGTACACTAGTTTGCTGTGAATACATTACTCTCACAGGGACAGTGGCAGCTTTGGAACGAATTGGAGGAATGATTCCAGCTTTATTAATTGGTGGTTTGCCTAAGTTTTTATGGTGGAAGGCTACACCAGATGCTCATAATCCTTTATTCAAAAGGTTAGCAGCAGTTTGTAATAATGTGATTGTTGATTCTTGCAACTTTAATACTCCAGAAGATGATTTATTGACTTTGCAAGAATTGATAGAAACGGGTGTACCGCTGGCTGATTTAAACTGGCGGCGTTTGGCTGCATGGCAAGAGTTAACTGCTGAAGCATATGATGCACCTCAACGTCGTGCTGGTTTACGGGAAATTGACCGTGTAACTATTGATTACGAAAAGGGCAACCCGGCTCAAGCGTTGCTATTTTTGGGTTGGTTGGCAAATCGGTTGGAATGGCAGGCTGTTTCTTATTCCAAGGAAAACGGTGATTATGATATCACTCGTGTTAGATTTGTGGCTCAAGATCAAAAACAAATAGAAGCTGAATTAGCCGGTGTTCCTATTGCTGATATTGGTGAAATTATCGGTGATTTGATTGCTTTGCGCTTGAGTTCTACTAATCCTCAAGCTAATTGTGGAACTTTAATTTGCTCGGAAACGGGTGGTTGTATGCGAATGGAAACTCACGGTGGCGCTCAGTCTGCTGGTTTGTTTCAACAGGTAAGTTCTCTTTCGGAACAGAAAGCAGAAGTGTTGTTGAGTCAGCAAGTGCAACGCTGGGGTCGTGAGGCACTTTTTGAAGAAAGTCTTGGGGTGATAGCGAATACTTTGAAGTTGGAGAATTAATTCAAATCTAACTGTTTTACCCTCCTTCTAGACTGGGAAGGGGGGATTTTTTTTGATAACCAAAACTTTTCGATGTTGCTGAGGCCAAGTATGGCAACAGACAAGGCGGTTATGACATCTACCAATGCTAAAACTTAGACACCAAAAGAGTTTTAGCACTGTCACCTGTCACCTGTTAAGAGTCACCTGCTATATGGCTCAACGATAATTGGTTATTGCCAGCTGTGAGGACAACATATTATTAAGGTGCGTCAGATGTAGAAAATCTGTTAATCGTCCCAATTTATCGAGTCTGACGTGGTTGGTGAGCTTGCCGAACCACACCCTACCAGAGACTCAAACCCTTTCTCTACAAAGGTTTGGAGATTATCGAAAATCATTTTCATACCTCAAATCAGCAACGCCAACTTTTCTTTTTGACCTTCTCAGCCAATTCTTCACTCAACCAACTCGTAAATTGGTTATAAACTGGCAACCTGGGGACTAACTCCCATCCTCTAGGCTGTAAAATTTTTCTCAATGTCTGCTCTTGCAAATGCGGATAATCAGGATTAACTTCATCTTTGGGGCTAATTCCCCCTAAATCTCTCGCACCTGCACCTATACAAGCAAGTAACCATTCTTGATCTTGAATTAAATTGGGCGGGATTTGAATTGTAATATCTATTGGTAAAATCTGCCTAGCTTTGGCAATGACTTCCGGTAGTTGATGGGGGTTAAAAGGCGGTGCATCAAAGGTTTGCTGATTTCCCGGACTGTGGGGTTGCAGTATCACTTCTTGTATATGCTGGTAGCGTTGATGCAACTCTGAGATAGCTGCTAAAGTTGCCCACCAATCATCTTCAGTCTCTCCTATTCCCAAAAGTAGTCCGGTAGTGAAAGGAATTTGCAACTCTCCTGCCCATTGTAACTGTTGCAGTCTCACTTCTGGTATTTTGCTCGGTGCGTGGCGATGCACTGTATTCAGTAGTTGTGGTGTTAGCTGTTCCAACATTAACCCCATCGACACATTGACATTTTTCAGCTTCTGCATTTCCTCAAAGCTGAGGGGACCGGCGTTGGTATGTGGTAAAAATTCCATTTCTAGTGCTAATGCACACAAATCATAAATGCGCTGTAACCACGCCTCACGCTTTGAGGAATGGGGATGTACCTCCCCACTGAGGATGAGGATTTCACAGACATCCTGACTTTGCAGTTGTTGTAAAATGCCTTTAGCTTCTGTAAGAGTCAGCCAAGGACTTTGACCCGGATCTGTGCGGAAATTGCAGTAGGAACAGCGGTTAAAGCATTCATAAGTCGGGACGATGGTGTAAGCAGGGCTATATGTAACAATATTTTGATTAAATGAGGACATATATATAAGTAATATAAGTGACGGATTTTTTGTGGAGAGTGTTATGCCAAAAGCTAACGCACCAATGGTTTCTATTGCCAGTATTTGATGTGGCTGATGGCGTACTTTTTGCGCTTTAGCGTAGCTATACCCACCCTACAAGAAAATTATTAGCGAAATTGTTACAAAACAGTCAACGCCTAAAACCCTTGCTGTGTTTACGTTATCATTCTATTTTTCTAGTTTATTAAAAAATAATACGAAAACCCCTTTACAAATCTCAATAAACGTCCTAATATAAATGCATGAGGTAGAAACACCTACCAAAACATACATAACTCAAACGCAATTATAAACACATGACCACAGCCATTCAACAGCGTTCAACCGCTAACGTCTGGGATAGATTCTGCGAATGGATCACCAGCACCGAAAACCGCATCTACATCGGTTGGTTTGGAGTCTTGATGATCCCCACCCTGTTAGCTGCTACCACCTGCTTCATCATCGCCTTCATCGCTGCGCCTCCCGTTGACATCGACGGTATCCGTGAGCCAGTTGCAGGTTCCTTAATGTACGGAAACAACATCATCTCTGGTGCAGTTGTTCCTTCCTCTAACGCAATCGGTTTACACTTCTACCCAATCTGGGAAGCAGCTTCCTTAGATGAGTGGTTGTATAACGGTGGTCCTTACCAATTGGTAGTATTCCACTTCTTAATCGGCGTAGCTTGCTACCTCGGTCGTGAATGGGAACTTTCTTACCGCTTAGGTATGCGTCCTTGGATCTGTGTTGCATTCTCCGCTCCTGTAGCAGCAGCAACCGCAGTATTCTTGATCTACCCAATCGGTCAAGGTTCATTCTCCGATGGTATGCCTTTGGGTATCTCTGGAACCTTCAACTTCATGATCGTGTTCCAAGCTGAACACAACATCTTAATGCACCCCTTCCATATGTTGGGAGTAGCTGGTGTATTCGGTGGTTCCTTATTCTCTGCAATGCACGGTTCTTTGGTTACATCTTCCTTGGTTCGTGAAACAACCGAAACCGAATCACAAAACTACGGTTACAAGTTCGGTCAAGAAGAAGAAACCTACAACATCGTTGCAGCACACGGTTACTTCGGTCGCTTGATTTTCCAATACGCTTCCTTCAACAACAGCCGTTCACTTCACTTCTTCTTGGCTGCATGGCCAGTAGTGGGAATCTGGTTCACCGCTTTAGGTGTCAGCACAATGGCTTTCAACTTGAACGGATTCAACTTCAACCAATCAATCATTGATTCTCAAGGTCGTGTGATTGGTACATGGGCTGACGTAATCAACCGCGCTAACTTGGGTATGGAAGTAATGCACGAGCGTAATGCTCACAACTTCCCTCTAGATTTGGCTGCTGGTGATGTTGCTCCTGTTGCTCTAACCGCACCTGCAATCAACGGTTAATAAGTAAAGCCTAGTTAAATAAGAAACGCTCTCCTCACGGGGGGCGTTTTTTTGTTGTTTTTAAATCATTGTCTGAATCAGGATGTCCAGGATTTGAGGATGAACAGGATTTTAATTGTCATAATTTGGATATTTTTACATAGGTAAGCGTCCGGTGATGAACATTTTATAGCCTCCTGACATTAACATTAATGATAGAAAAAATTGCCAGAGGCTCATAGGATTAAGGATAGCTCGACTACTCATAAAAACAAAAATAATCCCAGTAATAATGGGTATCCAGCCGAGATTTTTCATGCTGCTGGGGAAGAATATTAATATCATCACTCCTATTGTTAGTGCAAGTATGGATGTGTCCGCAGCTATTCCTCTCCACCAGTAAGGATAAACGTTGGTTGTGAAAATGATGTTTTGTCCAACAATGTAGATACCCAATATGAGCAAACCGAAGCCGAATATTCTCAGTAAAAAGCCCATGATTACCGTAATATATCAAGTTAGGATACAACTTAGCACATAACATAATGCTTGCATAAATATTGTTACATCAATACAAGATATTTAGCTAATTTTATAAAAAATATTTATTATGATGAAATGATGGCTAAAGTTGAGAATAAGCAGGCATTTTATCAACGGGGTTTGACGGCTATGATGCTTTTATAGCAACCTTTTTCATTTCTTTGTCGCCCCCTCAAGTCCGTGAGTTCAGTTGGGCTGTTACGACTGGTTCTGTTGTAGGGCTATTTTTACGCCGTTTGATCAAGTTGTTTTTAGGTAAAATTGTCGGTTTAGCTATTACCTGGTTAATTGTAGGGCTACTAACAGGAATTAGCGCTTATAAATTGCTTAAGATTGGCTGAATGTAAAGAATTCTAACAATTATTAATTGTATCTAAGTTTGCAACTCAGTATATGCAATAATTATAAAGCATAACTAAAAATAATTTCAGTATCATTCCCTAAAGATACAAATGTATTTTTGCCTGCAACCATCAGGAATGCTTGAGTTTACGTCTATTCAGCGGGTGGAATTAATAAAATATTATATTTCTCTGCCAACCTCTCCCCAACAAAGGGAGAGGATTTTAATCTCCCCTTCTCTACGAAGGAAGGGGTTGGAGCGAGGTCAATATATATGTTTAATTACGCCATTTTACTTAGATTATTGCAATTTTGGATTATAAAGTAGAGCAAGATATAAATCCATGAATAAAATCTGAACAATACTTAGCTTTAGGCGCTAAGAGGAATTTGTTATCAGCATTAATATGAAAGAGAGAGCGCCTAGATCGAGTCAGCAGTCAAAAATAGAGGCTCTCCCATGAAAATCAATCGAGTTGAATCGCTCCCAAATTTGACAAATTCAGCACCACCACAGATTTTTTTCGGCACAGAAGCAGATAAAAAAAGTAGTAGTGAGCAATTTCTACTCAGTATGTACGATTCTGTGCAGACATCTATATTTATTGTTGATGTTCTGGAAGACGGGGATTTTCGCTATCTAGCACTTAATCCTACCCATGAACGGTGGCTTGGTATTCGCTCTGAAGAACTCCGGGGTAAAAAACCAGAGGATATTCTCTCTCCCGTTGATGCTGCTAGTGTACGTCAGCGTTATGCTGATTGTGTGCGTTTTGGGAAAACGATTTCTTATGAACAATGTTTACAATTTCAGGGAATATTCACTTGGTGGAGTACGACTTTAACGCCATTACGAGATGCTGACTCTAGAATTTATAGACTGATTGGCACTAGTAGCAATATTACTCCCTCAAAGCTGGCAGAACAAGCTGGAAAAATAGAAGCAGAAAGGGAACGTTTATTAGCATCAACAACGTTAAGAATTCGCCAAGGTCAAGACTTAGAAACGATTCTCCAGCAGACAGTTAAAGAAATTCGGCATTTATTAGAGAGCGATCGCATTTTAATTTATCGCTTTGAGCCGGATAATGGTGGGATAATATTAGCAGAATCCACAATTACTGCTGGTGAGTCCCTACTAGGAAAAAAAATCAAAGATCCCTGTTTTGATGCCAAACACCGAGAACGTTACAGACGTGGCTGTATTCATGTGGTTGAAGATATTTATGCCACAGGTTTGCATCCTTGTCAAAGAGATTTTCTCGCCTCTATGCAAGTGGAAGCTAATCTAGTTGTACCCATCTTATTACAACAGAATTTATGGGGACTTTTAATTGCTCAACATTGCCGAGAAAAGCGACAATGGCAACAAGCAGAAATTGATTTATTCAAACAAATAGCTATTCAACTTGGTATTGCTGTCCAGCAAGCAGAATTAGAAAAACAGGTTAAATACCTGCAAGAACAACTAGAATTCCAAAAACAACAGCATACATTTCAGTTAAATCAGGCGCAGAATTTTCAAGCATTAGTGCGAAGAATTACTGAACAAATCCGTGATAGTGTGGATGCTCAGGAAGTTCTAAAAACCGTAGTTCAAGAATTAGCGAAATTATTGCAACTGGAACGATGCCAAATTGAACTTTATAACTCTTCCCAAACTTTAGCTACTGTGACTTGTGAGTATAGTCATAGTTCACCTTATTGTCAGGGATTAATTAGAGAAATTGCCGACTTTCCTGAAGTTTATCAGCCACTTTTGCAAAAACAATCTTTGCAATCTGTGGAAATTTTGCCCGGAAGCTATATACAAGTACAGGTTGTCTCTCAACTAGCTTGTCCAATTTTCGATTCTCAGGGGATTTTGGGCAATATTTGGTTAATTAAACCAACAGAAGATATATTTGATCAATTAGAGGTATCCTTAGTACAGGAGGTAGCTAATGAATGTGCGATCGCAATTCGGCAATCTCAACTACAGGAAAAAACCAAAGCACAGGTCAAAGAACTAGAAAAACGGGAACGTCACAAAAATGAATTCTTAAAAACTCTTTCTCAAGAACTTCGTACACCTGTAACTACTATTAGTCTTGCTGCTCAAACTCTAGAAGGTCTGCTGACCCCAACTGGTATTCTCGATCTAGAATTAGTACCGCAACTTTTACAGATTTTACATCATGAGTGTGGACGTGAAAGTAAGTTAATTAATGATTTGCTCACCCTCACCTATCTCAAAATCGAACCCGAACCGCCGACATTAATCGCCATTGATTTACAAACCTGGCTAACTCCCATTGTCGAGTCTTTTCGGGATGTTGCCAATTGTCAAAAACAAAACTTAAACTTAAATATTGCCGGCAAACTTCCGCCTTTAGAAACCGATATTACCGATTTTGAGCGAATTATCACCCAACTACTTAACCAGGCTTGTAAATGCACCCCCGCAGGTGAATCAATCACCGTTGCTGCTGAATTGAGTGCAGACACAGTAGAGTTAAAAGTCAGTCATGCTGGTGCAGAGATTCCTAGTCATGAACTAGCACAGGTTTTCCAGCCATTTTATCGTTTTACCAACAATGCCCCCTGGAAATCCAGTGATTCTGGACTAGAACTGGCTTTGGTGAAAGCAATGGTTGAACGTTTAAGCGGTTCAATTTACGTTGAAAGTGCCGATAATCAAATCACCTTCACGATTAGATTCCCGCTTCAGCCAGTTTTTTAACTGCAACACTAGCGCCAGCGTCAAAAGTCTGATATCATGAGTCCTAGTGTGGGTGAGTAGCTCACCTACACGCGGTTAACATCAGCATCAGCATTGATACAACTCCAAGAACAGGGATTTAGCTTTGAGCAATTACCATCTCAAAGTACAATGGCACAAGTCTTGAACAGAATGGGGTATCTTCTTCGTAAAGTAGTAAAAGCCAAACCTCAAAAAAAATTGCACAAACAGAAGATATCTTTAACAACATTGAAAACTTTAATAAGCAAGTAACAAGCACCAAAATCAAACGAATAAGCATGGACTGCAAAGCCACGGTGAATATTGGAGAGTACTCTCGTGGGGGAAAAACCAGAGGGGACAATCAAGCTAACGACCATGATATGGGATGCACAGAAAAATATATTCCCTGTGGGATTGTAGACGAAGATAGTGGACAACTACATATTAACTTTGGTAGTTCCTATAAGTAATCGGACAAAAATACTTACACATTAGATTTCAGGCTCAATAAAGGTTGTAGGTTAAATTTTGTGTAATTAATTTTGTCTTACTACTTAAAACCAGCGATTTCATTGTTGATAGCCTGATTGAGTGGTGGAACACAATTACACCAGAACAACGCATTCATACCGAACTTATCCAAATTAAAGTTGATAATGGTCCAGAAAGTAGCGGTATCCGAACTCAATTCTTAAACAGGATGGTCGAGTTTGTTGACGAGATCAAGACACCAATTCAGTTGCTTTACTATCCTCCTTACCATAGTAAATACAATCCCATAGAGCGTTGTTGGGGTATTCTTGAACAGCATTGGAATGGAAGCAAGCTCGTCGATGTTACCACCATGCTTTCATGGGCTAAAAGTATGACTTGGAAAGGTATACATCCCATTTTAACTTTAAGCAAGACTGTTTACCAAAAAGGAATTTCTCTAACGAAGAAAGCCATGAAGGTACTTGAGCCTAGATTGCAGCGAAATTCACTTTTGCCCAAATGGGATATCTTGATTCAACCTCTTTAGCTGGTAATTTCTTTTTCAGAAATCACCTTATTGATAAGATGCGTTTCCCCTGGGGTACAGTGCGACCTAGGAATCGCATATGATATGGTGCAACACCGTTTTTTGATACCAAACAAGACCTAACGAATTAAACCAGCACGTTGAAAAATAGTATGGGGAGTAATTTCTAATTCTGGTAATGTTTCATGACTGATGACTTGATTTTCTCGAAATGTGACAGGAAGAGAAGATGCTGTAAAGACAGTAATAGTTTGAGATATTGTATCTACTATCCAAACCAGAGAAATGCCAGCTTGAAGATAATAAGTAGCCTTTTCGATCATGTCTCCAAAAGTTTGACCAGGAGAAATAATTTCGATAACTAATTCTGGTATCACAGGACAAGCTTCATCTTTAAGCCAGTCAGCAGGAAGACGGTTATAGGAAATGTATGTCAAATCAGGTACGGGTAGCCAATTTTCTTGATTTCTTGTTAATTTTATCCCCCATTCCACGACAACACGACCTTTTTCTTGCGCCCATGTGGATAATAGTATAAATAATGCTCCTGTAGTTGAGCCATGAAAAAATTTAGGAGACATTTGCTCATTTTTATATTTAGGTACAGATTCACCGTTAACAAACTCATAAGCAAGTTCACTTTCGGGAAGTGCAAGAAATTCTTCGAGAGTGAGTTTGGTTTTTAGTTGAGTCATGGTTAGTTTTGGTGGGTTAAAGATTCCCAACTTCTATCATAGTAGAATTAACCCAGGTAGGTTAACCTTAACGGATGGTCGAAACTCCCAACAGTAGAACATCTAGTTACAAGACGGCTATTTTCGCTATTTTTACTCATCTTTTGATGTAACACACCCTACACCAAGTAATACTTAAATTTTGAAAAGGCAAAAAATGTGCTTTTAGCTACTCACTCCACAGGCATATCTAAAATATTTTTTAGTGTTCAAGTAAATTCAATCACCTTAATAAATAAAATTGCACGACAAAGTATCTTCTCAAAATATCCCAAGAAGACTTGCATTCAATGATTTGGGGCTGATTAAAATAAACTGCTTACGCCAGTATTTTAATTAGTAAGTAACAATTAATACAAAAATTTCTGTCAAACAACGGTTGTAGGTATAAAATATTAGACAGATTGAGGATGGATAAAAGAGGTAAAAATGGAATTGCAGAAATTATTCCAGTTTCCTCGCATCCGACAAACGCAGATGTAACATTCTCAGGGTCTTGGCAACTTTTGGTGATCTAGGTTGGGGGAAGGCAGAGGGCAGAGGGCAGAAGGCAGAAGGAAAAAAGATATAATTGAGGTACTTCAAACTTCACTCCATCAAACATTTGAGGAATAAGCCTCAGTAAGCTCTATGTCGGTGCTAACTCACCTATTACCAGATTCAACCAATCTGAAACTTGAAAATTGCTTTCTTGACGAGATCAAGACTCAGATAAAGTTGATTGTTTCCGCCATCAGTAGAGTAGTTAATTGTCCAGTTTGTAACCAACCAACGCATAAAATTCATAGTCGCTATGAACGCTTCTTAGCTGACTTACCTTGGGCTGATTACAGCATTACCTTACAGTTACGGGTAAGGAAGTTTTTTTGCATCAACACAGAATGTAAACGACGCATTTTTACAGAAAGGCTAACCAATGTAACCGCACCTTGGGCGAGAAGAACTCTGCGTTTAGCTCAACGACTGAGTGCGATTGCTTTAGCTAATGTAATGGTGGTGCAGCAGGGGTAAGACTCTCGGAGCAATTGGGGATAAAAGTTGCTCGCAACACACTATTAAATTTAGTTCGCTCAATCCCACTACCACCAATCCTAACGCCACATATTCTTGGGGTAGATGACTTTTGTTTTCGTAAATGTAAAACTTACGGCACAGCACTCATTGACCTGGAACGCAGCAGACCAATTGCTCTACTAAAAGATGCCAAAGCTGAAACCTTGGCAGAATGGTTAAAAGCTCACCCTGGTGTCAAAGTCGTCTCACGAGACCGGTCAAAAACTTATCAAGAAAGGCAGAGGGCAGGAGGCAGAAGGCAGAAGGGAATTCTACTTCCTGCTCTTTGCCTACGACTGGAAGGAGTAAGGGTTTAAGACCCCCACCAAATTTTTAATTTGGTGGCTCTTATTTAGGAGGGGTTTGAATCCCCTTTTAAATAAAACCTTCTGCCCTCTGCCCTCGTACTTCTGCCTTCTTCAAGAAAGTGGTATTCGTCAAGGTGCGCCAGAAGCCATTCAAGTTGCAGACCGTTTTCACTTATTGCAGAACTTGTCTCAAACCCTCAAGCAAGTCTTTGGCAGTCACGCCGAAGCACTTAAAGAAGTGGAAAAACAAGTCTTTATTACAGATAATAAAGTGCCAAAAGAGGTGGAAACAGCACACAACCTTTCCCTAATTGCTGAGGCTAATCTCAGTTTCTTTGCTTCGCTCTTTTGCTATGAGTTTAGAGTCTGACTACGATGCGGTGAAAGCAGGTGTAACTATGTCACTCAGCAATGGTCCGGTTGAAGGACATATTAATCGACTGAAAATGTTAAAGCGGCAGATGTATGGTCGAGCCAAGATAGACTTACTTGAACGACGATTTTTGTTGGCAAGCTAAAGATTGAGAAGGCAGGCTTCTGCCCTCTACCCTCTGCCTTTCTTCGGTATAATTCTTGTACTTCAAACTTTCTGTTGACTTCACAAACTTCAAACTTAACTTATGAGTTATAGAAATCAGTTTATCTGGCAAAGGGCGGTTCAACTTGCTATCAATTGTTATAAATTTACCCGCCTATTTCCTCAGTCAGAATTGTATGGTTTAACTAGCCAAATACGACGTTCTTCTGTATCTGTAGCATCCAACATAGCTGAAGGTTATGGTAGGCGTTCAAAGCCAGAATACATACAGTTTTTACATATTGCATTAGGTTCTTTAAGAGAACTTGAT
Source organism: Anabaena sp. PCC 7108 (assembly GCF_000332135.1). Lineage (NCBI taxonomy): Bacteria > Bacillati > Cyanobacteriota > Cyanophyceae > Nostocales > Nostocaceae > Anabaena > Anabaena sp. PCC 7108. The sequence continues at coordinate 81,555 of NZ_KB235896.1, read as the reverse complement.
ACGCAATTAATCATTGCTAAAGAAGTAGATTTAGCCGACAAAAATCTTTTTACATCCCTATTAAATGAAGTTGAGGAAATGCAAAGTATATTAGTTGCCAGTTTAAACAAACTGAAAGCTTGAATTTACTACTGCTTCTTCCTTCCTTTCTTTCTTCTGCCTTCTGCCTTCTGCCTTCTGCCTTCCCCCAACCCGGATCACCAAAATCTGACAAGACCCCATAATTTCCGCATTTTCTTTTAACCAAAATTTACTGTTTCCTTTCATTCTTAAATTGACAACTTGGCGGATTAAACTCTCTATAGCACCACTACCAATAGGTAATTTACGAGCTAAAACTTTATGGTAATTTAAACGCCCTTCCCGATAGGCACGTAAAAGATAATCTCTTTGTTTAACCAGAGTGTTAGAATTCGCTACTGCTGCTGAAGCAATAAATTTATGATCGATAAATTAGCAATTGGTGTCTGAATATTAAAGCCAACAGATTAATTTCCGCAGTTGTAGATATTTTTATCAAGTAAATTGAGGTTAAAAATTTCATTATTTATGTACGTTAAGCCCGAAAAGCTTACTATCATTAGACTCTAGACAACGGCAATCGGGAGCAATCACGCGAGGAGCGATCGCCATTAATTATCGATACAGTAAAGTTCCGGTGAAGTTCCGGTAAAATTACTTTTATGGTATGGTTTTCATAGAATTTACATAGTAGCCAATGAACTTTGAGGAAGCGTTGGAAATTGCTGATGAAGCAGTGTTCGTGAACGTTGGAAGACGGCTGAGTAACGTAGAACTTGCTATCCTCAAAGGCTCTTGGGAGGATCTGACCTACGAGCAAATAGCTGCGGCAGCTGGTTACTCCGTAGCATATGTCAAGCGACATGTCGGTCCAGAACTTTGGAAACTGCTTACTGAAGCATTGGGTGAGAAGGTTAGTAAGAAAAACTTTCACTCTGCTCTAGAGCGCCGATGGCGCAGGTATTTGAAGTCAGGTGAAGTAGGGGTAACTTTGGATAATTCTATCCAAAATCCCAAATTCAAAATTCAAAATCGAGCAGACTGGGGAGAAGCGATTGATGTCTCTCTTTTTTTTGGACGTACGGCAGAACTCAACACACTGGAACCCACATTCCGCACCCTGGGGTGTCACATAGTATTATCACTTAATTCTCTCTTGATTTTTGGATATAAATTATGCCTTATCGACATCATGCATCCGTTAATTCATTGAGATGTGGTATACAATACATCCTCATATCATCACAAAAAAGAGTAAAAACCGATTGTGACAGTTGAGGGTGCGGAAGATAGGCTGGAACAGTTGATAATCAAAGAGCGTTGCCGATTGGTAGCAGTGTTGGGAATGGGGGGAATGGGGAAAACTTCTCTAGCTGCTAAACTAGCTCAACAAGTTCAGGGACAGTTTGAGTACTTTATTTGGCGATCGCTCTACAATGCTCCACCACTTTTCGAGCTTTTGGCTAACTTAATTCAATTTTTCTCTGAAGATCAAGTTTTAGAAACTGATTTACCAAACAGCTTAGACGGCAGAATCTCCCGACTGGTTGATTATTTACGCCAACATCGCTGTCTTATTATCCTCGATAATGTTGATACCATTCTTCAAAGTGGGGGTATTGCTGGTAGCTATCGAGAAGGCTATGAGGAATACGCTCAACTGATCAGACGAGTAGGAGAAGTTGCCCATACTGGCTGTCTTTTGCTGACTTCACGGGAGAAACCGAAAGATTTAGCCTCACTTGAAGGACAAGCACTACCCGTTCGCTCATTACAATTGAGTGGTTTAGAAGCGGTAGATGGACAAAAAATTTTTGAAATCAAGGGGTTGTCTGGCTCTGAGTCAGAATTGACAGCAGTAGTTGATCGCTATGCAGGTAACGCCTTAGCTTTGAAAATAGTGGCGACAACAATTCAAGATGTTTTTAATGGTAATATTTCTGAATTTATCAAACAAGATACGGCTATTTTCGGTAACATTCGTGAATTATTAGAGCAACAGTTTTCGCGTTTGTCCAACTTAAGTCATGCTTTAATAAAAGCAACAGCAAAAGACTATATTATTGAAATTCAAATTCGTAATATTATTAAACCTATTATAGATGGGTTGCTTTCTATTTTTAGAGGTCAAAAAAACCTAGAAAACAAACTAAATGAAATTTTATTAACGCAGCGTCAGACATTCAGCCAAGAACAAAGTTATGCAGATGGAAATGTCCTAAATCTGCTTTGTTATCTAAAGACCGATCTTAGTAACTATGACTTTTCCCATCTCACAGTTCGGCAAGCAGACCTAAGAAATGTAAATTTGCACAATGTAAATTTTACTCACGCTAATCTAGCTCAATCTGTATTTGCGGAAACTTTCGGTGGTGTTTTGTCATTAGCATTTAGTCCCAATGGAAAATTTTTAGCTATTGGGGATATGAATAGTGAGATTCGCTTGTACCAAGTTGGTGATTGGAAACAGCTAAAAATCTTTAGAGGTCATACTGATTGGGTATCAGCAATTGCCTTTAATCATGACAGTACTATGCTTGCTAGTGGCAGTGAAGACCAAACAATCAAGCTTTGGAATGTCATAACTGGTCAATGTCTCAATACTTTGCAGGGACATGAACAAGGAATTTGGTCACTGGTATTTAGTTCAGATGGGAAAGTATTGGTCAGTGGCAGTGATGACAAGACTGTAAAGATATGGAGTGTCAGTAATGGGCAGTGCCTAAAAACTTTTCCAGGGCATCAGAATATGGTGAGAGGAGTTGTTTTAAGTCCTGACAACAAAGTATTAGTTAGTGGTAGCGTGGACAAAACACTCAAGCTGTGGGATGTCAGCACTGGTAAATGTTTGAAAACTTTGCCAGAACATAATGAAGGGATTTGGTCAGTTGCCATCAGTTCAGATAGGTGCGTTGCTAGTGGTAGTGGTGATGGAGCAGTAAAGTTATGGGATATTAAAACTGGTGAATGTTTAATGACCTTGCAGGGACACTCTGATTGGGTGATGTCACTTGCATTCAGTCGAGATGGGCAAATCTTGGCAAGTGGAAGTTGGGATCATACAGTGAAGCTGTGGAATGTTAGTAGTGGTGAGTGTCGGAAAACTTTGCTAGGACACAATAGTATGATCCGAGCAGTTATGTTTAGTCCTGATGGTCAAATCTTGGCAAGTGGCAGTAATGACCAAACTTTGAAACTGTGGGAAGTTGCTACTGGTCAGTGTTTAAAAACTATGCAGGGATATGGTAATGGCATCTGGTCAATTGCCCTCAGTCCTGACGGTAAAATGCTGGCTAGTAGTAGTGATAAAAAGGTGAAATTGTGGGACATCAATACTGGCGAATGCTTCGCAACACTCATCGGACATAGTAATGAGGTCAAGTCAGTGGCATGGAGTCCTGATGGTGGTATTGTCGCTAGTGGCAGCGAAGACAAAACCATCAAGATATGGGATATTAAAACTTGTAAATATCAGCAAACTTTGCCAGGACACTCGAATTGGATTTGGGCAATTGCTTTTAGTCCCGATGGTCGGACTTTGGCTAGTGGTAGTCATGACCACACAGTGAAATTATGGGATGTCGAGACTGGTCAATGCCTGAAAACTTTACATGAACAAAACCACGGAGTTTTGTCTGTTACCTTCAGCCCTGATGGTCTAACTTTAGCTAGTGGTGGTCATGACCATACAGTAAAGATATGGGAAATCAATACTGGTAAATGCTTGAAAACATTGCCAGGACACACAGGGTGGGTGTGGTCAATTGCCTTTAGCCCGGACGGACAAATCCTGAGTAGCGGTAGCGGAGATCACTTAGTTAAGATATGGGAAATCAAGACTGGTGAATGCTTGAAAACATTATCAGGACATACAGGGTGGGTGCGATCGCTTGCCTTTAGTCCAGATGGTAAAATTCTCAGCAGTGGTAGTATGGATAAAACTGTGAAGTTATGGGATGTAAAAACTGGTGAATGCCTCAAAACTTTACAGCAACCAACTCAAGCTGTTTTATCAGTTACCTTTAGTCCTGAGGGGCATACTCTCATTAGTAGCGGTGAAGATGAGACACTGAAGATTTGGAATATCTTGACAGGTGAATGTATAAGAAGTTTGAGAAGTAAAAGACTTTATGAGGGGATGAAGATCGCTGGTGTTACTGGGTTAACTGAGGCGACGCTGACGACTCTGAAAACTCTGGGGGCGATTGAGTCTGAAATGTATATCAGCGAGAATGGGCGAGTGTAAAAAACTATTGCTCAAATCTGTAGGTGGGCATTGCTATCAAGTAAAATTTAATACATTGGATAATTCGCTATCGCCCCTCAAGATAGAGAGTTATGTTGACTCATTTTTGCGGAAAAGTCAGGAAGGCGATCGCCTTAACTCAAGCTACTGGTCAGGATTTGCAGCAGTTGGTTGTATATTGTCACAGAGATGGCGATCGCCCTCTTTAACATTGGGATTATTCTCCAGATAGTTACGGGCCCAATTGCAACCCCTTACCATTAATCCATCTAATCCTTCAACCTGCCATTTCTTAGCTTGCCACAAGCCAGTTGTCTGATTTTGTCCTACAGCAGCTAGTTGTTTACCATCAGGACTAAAACTAATGCTTGTAACCCATGAGTCATTACTTTGATCTATCTGGTATTCTGCTAACTGCTGACCATTCAAGTTCCACAAGCGGATCGTACCATCTCTTCCAGCTGTAGCTATTAAATTATCCTTGGGGTTAAAAATAACCTGATTAATCCCGTAGATATGTCCTTTTAATTCTCTAAACACACCGCGATTTAAATCTGACCATAAGCGAGCTATGCCATCGTTTCCAGCAGTAACCAGCATCTTACCATCATGACTAAAAACAACGCTGTTTACCCCATCTCGATGTTCTTTGAATTTAGTTGATAATTTATGCTGATTTTTCCAGTCCCACAAACTTATCTCGCCGTATGAGTCACCAGTGACTAGTAAGCTACTGTCAGGATTAAAACTGACGCTACGAATCTTGTTGTAATCATACTCTGGCAAATTTCGAGATAGAGTGGTCGGATTTTGTGGAGTTATCCCATTCCACGGGTAGACAATAGCATTATTAGAAATATTAGAGTCAACAGTAGCTAGCAAGTTGCTATCAGGGCTAAAACTGACACTTTTGATCTGACCTTGATTTCCTCTAAATTTGATTAACTGCTTGCTCTTTAAGTTCCACAAGCAAATGATGCCGTTTCCATATCTTCATTAAGTGATTTTGGATAGATTAATTCTTCTTGTCTGACCCGTCTGCGAGCTAATTCGTTTCCTTCTACGGATACCATTCGCAGCATTACATAACGAATGATGTTTTCATTAATTTCTTTTCCAAGTAAGTTATTATAAACTTCCGTAGCCCTCTTGGTTATTGAATTCCTAACACTGCCAAGGCTACTATAATCATCTTTAGTGAGAGTTCTATCTTCTCTTGCACTCTTTAAATATTTATGGTAAATCTCACTTAAAGTAAAAGAAAGTAGAGGCAAAGCTCCAGGCGTATCTGCATTATTAACGTTGTGTCTGTATAGTAAAGAAGCTCTTTGATTGAAGTTAATATCCTAAACTGGTTGTGGATGTACAATCTTCAAACTGACTTGTTTTGTCATCCAATCGTCAAGTTTACCCTTACTTTTTGACTCCCATTTACGGGAATAAACTTGCGCCATTAATTTATCGAGAGTTCCTCCAGTTAATGGCACACTTCGGTATGTAAGCGGTGGAACATCAAGTTCATCTTGCTCTAATAAACTGGCATTACAGCAATTTTCAGGTAATTGAACCACAAAGTGCGGTAAGCTGGGAAAGATGTAATTTTTATATTTGATGCCAGTATCGTATTCGGGTGATTTGCGTCGTCGTGTGATTATAGCTTGGGAAGCAAAAGAAGGCTCTCAACGTCAGTTGGCTGAAAGATTTAAGGTCAGTTTGTCATTTGTACGAAATCTGTTGCGTCGTTATCGTCAAAATGGACAAATTGAGGCGAAACGACGTGGAGGATACCAACAGCCAACAATTCAAAATGAGGATCTGAACATCATCCAATCTCTGGTAGAGGAGAAAAATGATTTATTGCTGAGAGAATTATGCGTTCGCGTAGCGTGAGCTTTGCTCAATCGCTATCAAGAAAGAACAGGAATGAGGGTGAGTATTCCGACAATGCATCGTGCCGTAGAAAAATTAGGCTTACGGTGTAAAAAAAAAGTCTTTATGCCAGTGAGCAAGATACCCCAAGAGTCCAAGAGTTAAGAACAGCGATTCCTACGGAGCGCTTCGCTATCGCATTACCTCCAACTTCCCAAATAACAATCGCACCTCCTCAACTTCCAAACAGCGATACCTATGTCTTCGACTCCCGTAAGGGATACGGTAAGCTATCTCTACGAGACGCTACACGAACGCTAACGCATCCCTTCAACCTACTCAAAAACGATACTTTCGGTGTTTAAATCTGATATACTTTTAATAGATAAAGTTAATCATAAGTTTCACTTGATATTAATTAACTAGCATCGAAGAAGATGAAACAACATAAAACTATACAGCTACAATTGAAACCAGAAATAGAAGCTCGTCTTATTACCCAAGCTACTAAACAAGGTTTATCAATTGAATCTTATCTTGAATCTTTGATTGAAGATAGTTTAAAAAATCAAGAGGAAAAATCTTTTTCTCAAGTAACAACAGAGGAAGATTGGGAAACAGCACTAATGAATTTAATCAATAGTCCTGCTTTTGCTGTAGCACCACCACTTTCAGATGCAGCTATTAGTAGAGATAGTATTTATACCAGAGAAGACGAAATGTTATGAAATATCTGGTAGATACTAATATTTTATTGCGTTTATTACAAAAAAATAGTCCCATGTACCTTGATACTCAAAGGGCAATTTTAAAGCTCAAAAAGCAAGGTGAATTTTTATGTATTATTCCCCAAAATATAATTGAATTTTGGGCTGTTGCTACAAGACCTCTTGATAAAAATGGGTTAGGTTTATCTATCACTCAAGCTGAAGAAGAAAGCGCAAAACTTAAAAAGATATTTATATTGGAATTGGATACACCACAAATTTTTATTGAGTGCGATCGCTCTTTATATCCCACATTCCGCACTTCAAAAAGTAGCATAATTTAACTACATTGACGGTCAATTAAAACTTATGGTTTGAACAATTACGTATCAATGTAAAATAAAATTATGAACACACAAAGTTGAGCTTTAGAAGGTGTTTAAAAGCTATTTCAACAATAATATTTAATTTAAGGTGTGCAATCAGTTATCAAAAAGATAACCAATGAAATCGTAAAACCAGAGAAAAAACTAAGATAATAAATAATATTTTTGACAAGCAGTAGGTAGGAATTGCAAGATATGATGATGCGACTCTGTTAAGTTAAGAATTCGTTGAAATCCTTGTATCATCAAAAGATGAATCCCTTGAAAACATTGAAATATCCATCTTAATGTGGGAGATTCTGTGGGTTTATTCAGTTGATTTTTCACTGTGGCTTTTTGTGCCTTCAATGACATTCTTAATTGTTTTTGTCCTAAATTATAAACCAAAAGACATAATGCCATTAACATCATCATTGTCTCTACTCTTTCAGGATTTTTGACAAACAGACTATCCGCGAAAAATAACGGGTCTTTGATAAATCTAAATCCTCTTTCTGTAGATTGTTGTTCTTTATATATTTTGAGGATTTCTTCTGACTCTAACTCAATAGTATCCAGAATATTGGTGGCTAAAATAAATCTGCCACACGAGTTTTGTTGTTGTGTAATTAACTCCTGATTTTCTCTTAATTTACATTTCACTCTATAAACTGTTGTTTTCCCTTTATTGGTTTCAGTAATTTCCCGCTCGCATATTTGATGATATTTTAATTTGGTTGTTATTTCTTTGATTTTCAATTCGGCTAAAGATTTATCAGCAAATTCTTCCTGTTCTAATTTATCTACTAGTTTGTTAGCTTTTAATAACTCTTCTTGGATTTTTTTGTCTAGTTTATTTAAGTCTGCTTTTTTTCTCTCTACACTTTCTACTAATAACCATCTTTGCTCTATTCCTCCATAAGATACTTTCTCTTCCAGATAACTATAACCCTGTATTTTACAGGCTTTCATGTCATTATTGATGGAGGCTTTCACTAAATTTCTTGCTTTTTTAATGGATAATGGTACTCGACTTATCCATTTCATGTTTGACATTAATGTTAAATTACTTTCGCTATATAATGCACTGTCCGCCACCATGATACTTTCAAAATCTATTTGTTTAGAATATTCTACTAAGATGTGAGCGAATACTGCTTTATCTGATTCGTTTCCTGATGCTCCTCTAAAAAATAATGGTATATCCCCATCACTACTTACTATTAAATCTAATATACATTGTTTTAAGTCTGGACGATGGTCACGCGAATATCCTTGTGTGATTATAATTGGATGTTCTCTATTTATTCCTAGTTCTTTCTCTAGATTATTTAGGCAATTCTTATATTCCCCGTGTAAATGTAATGAGCTTGAGTCTAAATGGGAATATTTTGTGTCTATTCCATATTTCTTTACTACTTCTAAGGCAATGATTAAGAATAGTTTAGTTAATCCATATTTATAGAGTTTATCCATGACTCTACCTATTTTATCGTCGTTTAAATCTTCTGCTTTTATCCCATCTCCTATTAGATGTTCTACAGCTTTATCTTTAAAGAAATCTGGAAATAAATATAGTGGTCTTGATACAAAGCCTAGTCCGTTGAGAATAATTGCTTTGACTACTTCTCCTGTATTTACTTTTTCTCTGATATCTATTGAAAATATCTCGTTGATTTTTTCTACTATTCCTATTTCATCTATTATTCCTGCGATTATTCCTAAGTGATCTATGTTTTTACTCTCAATTTCTTCTTTTTGGTAATTCATATTATGAAGGCATTTTTTGGTAATTCAGTTTCATTCTCTCATTTTTTCCTGAATTTATTCTCAATGCCCTATGAATTTCTCTTTAGTAGTCCAATGGCAATTAAAGTCTATATTTTTACTTTCTTAGTTGCGTATTTGTATTTAAGCCTCTATGCTGCTTATGATACTTGTATTTGTACTACAAATTGAAGTGCGGAATGTGGGTTATTAAATATCAAGTGATGGGAAAACAGGTGCATGATGCACGTTTAGCTGCGGCTATGGTAGCTCATAATATTACACATTTATTGACATTTAATGTTGATGATTTTAAACGGTTTTCGGATATTGTAGTTGTTGATCCACGTAGTGTTGTTTAATCATATTAGAAGAGCGATCGCATTCCCTCAACTCCCCAAACAGCGAACTGACAAGTCAGCGCTTGCGCTATCGCATCCCCTCAACTTCTCAAACAGCAATACCTTTCTTGCGGAACACTACGCGAACAGTAAGCTACGCTAACAGACTCCCTCAACCCCCCAAAATCTCTTTTTACCTCACACAATGTCAAAAAAATGGTATGATTGATTGGTAAGATGAATGAGTCATACATAATGATGAAAGTCACAATTACTTTAGAAGAAAGCATTCTCCAATTTATTGATCAACAAGCAAAAGGTAATCGTAGTGCCTATATTAACGCAATATTAGCAGAACAAAGACGCAAAATTTTAGAGACAGAAATGATTGCAGCACTCCAAAAAGATGCGAAAGATTTAGAATATCAAAATGAGATTTCTGCTTGGGATAATGTATCTGGAGATGGTATTAATGCCAGAGGGTAATTTAACTTATAAACGGGGTGAGATTCGCTGGGTAAATCTTGATCCAACTGTGGGAGCAGAAGCACAAAAAATCCGTGCTTGTTTGATAGTTCAAAATGATATTATGAATCAATATGGATTATTAACTATTGTGATGCCATTTCGACCAGGAAGTAAGCAAGCTCCCTATATTGTTAATATCAAAACAACAGCAACTAATGGATTAGATAAGGATCGTTTTATTGATGTTGCTCAAATTCGTGCTGTAGATTATCGTCGCGTTTTGGGGTTTGTGGGGATTTTAGAAGCTGAATATTGGGAAGAAATTCGGACTGCTTTGGATGTGGTTTTGGGATTTGGGGTTTAAATTTGCGATCGCAAAGCACTTCGTAGGAATCGCATCCCTTCAACCTCTTCAAACAGCGAACTGACAAGTCAGCGCTTGCGCTATCGCATCCCTTCAACTTCCCCAAAAGCGATACCTTCGGTAAGCTATCTCTACGAGACGCTACCGCTAACGCACCCCCTCAACTCTCCAAATAGCGATAGCAAAGCACTCCATAGGAACCGCAAACCACTCCGCAGGAATCATTTAGATCATCGTAGTTATCACATTTTAGAAATTTCAGACATTGCTTATTCTGATCCGATATACTGGTAATATGTAAAAATAATCAAATCTAGGATTTTATGATTAATAATCACCAATCCATTACAGCTAAATCATCAGCACAACCCCGCAATGATTTATTACTAGAAATTGAACATACTCCAGAAGAATACATACCCGAATTACTACAAATTGTCCGTTTATTTCGTCAAAGTGTGACGATGAAACAGACATCTTTAAAAAACTGGGAAAATGCTATTAATGAAATTAATGAAAGTGATGCAATTAAAAAAGAACATAGAAAAACTAATATTAAAAGATTGTTTGAGTCATGGAATGAATCAGATGATCAACAAGAACAACAAGAAACTTTGGAAGTTATTGAATCTATAAATGGTATTTCAATTTAAAATAAAATGAGTAAGGTTATTATTTTAGATTCTGCACCAGTGGGATTAATTACTAATCCTAAAGCGAATACTCTAGCTGTGTAATGTCAAGAATGGTTTTATAGTCTTTTTGAAAGAGGTTATGAAGTCATTTTACCAGAAATTATAGATTATGAAATTAGACGGGAATTATTAAGAGCAAATAAGTTATCAGGGATTAGAAAACTGAATCAACTTAAATCAGAAATTATTTATCTTCCTATTACCACAGAAGTAATGTTAAAAGCATCAGAATTATGGGCTGAAGCGAGAAATAAAGGTAAATCTACAGCAGATAATAAGGCTTTGGATGGTGATGTTATTTTGGCTTCTCAATCTATTTTAGTTGCTAATTATGGACGTGAGGTAATTATTGCCACGAGTAATAAAAAGCATCTTTCTATTTTTATTGATGCTAGAAATTGGCAAGAAATTTAAACGGTGAGAGCGATTGCACCCTTCAACCCCCCAAATAGCGAACTGACAAGTCAGCGCTTGCGCTATCGCACACTTTCCCCAAACATCCCTTTTAACGAACCACGAAGACGCGAAGAGCGCGAAGGTAAGAAAGAAGAGGAGAGCTAAAAGTATTATTCCGCTAGTTTAGCAGTAATTGATTTACCAATATAATGAAAGTAGTCACTGGTTACACCAAAAGCTACAGAATGTTTAACCATCACAAATACAGTTTGATTATTTTTACCAATAAAGAAATAGTGTTTTTTTGAATCTTCTGTTTTTGCAACCTCAATTTTTGTAAACTCAATGTCTGCTATTTTTCGCCAATAATATTCATATTTCATACCGTAAAAAACAACGGCTTTAGGTTTATGTTCTTTGATTCTTTGACTAATATGATTAATTCGTTTCTCAACACAATAATTTTTATAAGTTTCTCTATCAGATAAAAAAAGGAGTTGAGAATGTTTAGCATATATCCAATCATCAATAGATGGAGAAGGTAAAGGCAATAATTCTAATAAACAAGTTTCTTTTTCTTTCCTTCCTAATTCTTTAAACTGATATTGACGAACATTTTCTACATCAATATTTTCTTTTCCTTTAGCACTTAATATAATCCTAATTAATCCCTTCCATGTATTCTGTATTTTCTCATCCCACCATCCCATATCTTCAAGATATTCTGCAACATCATCTATTTCATTTTTACCTCTTTTTTCCCATGTATTGATTCTAAAATTAATGTTATCAAAATCTTCTCCTCCTGCTTCTTCCATACCAATAAACCAATATTTCCCTTCATAATTACCATATCCATAAAATGTCTCAATTCTTTCTTCTAAAATCTCATCATTTAAAAATTGTTGACTGTTCATAATTATGTTTTTCTGCTTAGAAATACTACTTGACAAGCAACAATAATTTTAGTACAAACGTTTTATACTGTCAAGGAAAAACTTATTATAACTATCAGATATTACCTAGATCATGAGACTTGACAAGTAAAAACTACTATAGTATAAATGTTCCAAATATTTCTATTTTAAGAAAAATCATCAGAAGTTATTATGGGTGTATTTTGGTATTCTAAAGCTGAAGTGGTAACAACTGAACCAGAAACAGTCAAAAAAATAATTAAGAAAATTGCACGTAGAAAAGGTATACCACCAGTTTGTAATTTAAAAATTAAAGGCTATTCAATTTTTTTCGATTCAGATGGCTATGGTTGTTTTGGTGTAAAAGGTGAAAATTATAATCCTAATCCTCCTTTTAATTATCTTCCTCTTTTATTTCAAAAACTATTGGAATCATATTCAGGAGCTTTAATTTGTTTTGAATTTGTTAGCCCATGTCAGGGACAAGAATATTATTTTTCATCAACTTGGATTAAACCTGAAGGTATAGCTCAAATTGATGGAAATTGGTATGAAGGTTGTTATAAATATGCCCGTATGTTATGGTGGAAAAATGAAGATATTTCAAAAACAGCAGATGATTTAATACCAGATGATTTAGTTGGTAGATTTGATATAGCTGATATATGGCATATTCCAATTGATTTAGAAAGATATAAAGAGAATATGCCAAATCTTTATGCTGCTGTTTGCAAAGCTAAAGCAGGTGGATTTGATGATTGGGCGATTGATAATTATGGTAATAAAGTAATTACTTTTGAAGTTGCCGAAAAAATAGGAGCATTATATAGTGATAATCGAGATAATGTATTAGAAGATTGTTTTGACAATATAAATAAGTGGAATTCTTTTCCAGCAGATGCTGATAGAGAGGATTTTGAATTTAAACTACCTGAGAATTTTCCTAAATTATCCAAATTACAGTAAATAAACTTTATTTTTCTTTGCGCCTTTGCGCCTTTGCTCCTTAGCGCCTTTGCGCGAAACAAACCTCTCTGCGTCTCTGGGTGAAAAAAAAAGGGCATAGTCAAAAACTACACCCCTAGCCTATATCTAAAGCTGCTTCACTTCCGAAACCAACTTAGCCACCATATCCTTAGCACTACCAAACAACATTGTTGTCTTATCCTTATAAAACAACTCATTATCAACACCGGCAAAACCAGCACTCATACCGCGCTTAATCACAATAGTCTGCTTTGCCCGATCAACTTCTAAAATCGGCATCCCATAAATAGGACTATTCACATCACTACGCGCCGCCGGATTGACCACATCATTAGCACCAATCACCAACGCCACATCAGCCTGTTCAAACTGGGGATTAATATCCTCCATATCATACAACTGCGTATAAGCTACATTAGCTTCTGCCAATAATACGTTCATGTGTCCTGGCATTCTTCCCGCAACAGGGTGAATCGCATATTTCACATCCACACCCATGCGTTCTAGTTGATCTGCCAACTCCCGGACGCTATGCTGTGCTTGGGCAACCGCCATACCGTATCCTGGGACAATCACCACAGAACGGGCATAACCCAACATCATTGCCCCTTCTTCGGGATCAATACTGCGGACTGTTTGATTACTTGCACCAGCAGTAGCACCACCAGTAGCAGTAGAGACAGAACCAAAAGCACTAAATAAGACACTGAACAAAGAACGGTTCATCGCCTTACACATAATTTCCGTCAGGATTAAACCTGAAGCCCCCACCAAAGCACCGGCGATGATTAACATATTGTTCATCACCACAAACCCAGCCGCAGCCGCAGCCACACCGGAGAGGGAGTTTAACAGGGAGATGACAACGGGCATATCGCCGCCACCAATGGGGAGGACGAACATTACACCCAACACCAAAGAAACAGCCACCACTCCTAAAAATACGGGGAGGCTATCTGGTGTAATGATTAAATAGGCACTTCCAGCTAAATAAGAACCCAACAGCAAGAGGTTAAAAGGTTGCTGCAAAGGAAAGGTAATGGGTGTACCACTAACTAAACCTTGCAATTTGGCAAAAGCCAGAAAACTACCTGTTAAGGTGACACCACCGATTAACACATCCAATAGCATGGAAATGTTGACATCGAGGGGAATCGGTTGAGAACTATCTAACAACCGCCAAAATTCGGCAACAGCTATAAGTGCGGAAGATGCACCACCCAAACCGTTAAGTAAGCCCACCATTTGGGGCATATCAGTCATTTGTACTTTGTAAGCTGCGATCGCACCAATAATAGAACCAATCGCCAAGCCTATCAAGATCATCTCGTAATTTAATACGTGCTGATCTAATAAAGTAGCAACAACAGCTAACAGCATCCCCACCGCAGCCACAAGATTACCGTTTCTAGCAGTAGCGGGAGAACCGAGTTTTTTCAAACCGAGGATAAATAATGATGCAGCGACTAAATACGTCAGCTGAATCCCAGTTGGTAAAAAGTCGCTCATGCTTTAACTTCCTTTTTTTTGAACATTTGTAGCATTCTGTCTGTAACCAAAAAACCACCGACAACGTTAACCATTGCCAAAATTACGGCAATTAAACCGAGAATTACTGATAAATTGGTGTTTTTCTCCCCAGCAGCCAGGATTGCACCAATTACCGAAATACCGGAAATGGCGTTGGAACCGGACATTAAGGGGGTGTGGAGAGTTGGGGGAACTTTGTTGATGACTTCAAAGCCTATAAAGGAGGCTAAGACGAGTACAAATAAAGCAGCTAGTAAAGTTTCTGTCATGTCATTTTTGGGTGCAATAATAAGGCTCACGCAAAGGCGCAAAGATGCAAAGAGAAGATTTACAACACTTATGGCAAATATCTCTCAAACTATCATTCCTCTGTGAACTCTGTGCCTCTGTGGTTAGTTATTCCGTAATTAGTCCGCGTAGGCGGACTTTGCCTATGTAGACGTGATTTCCAATCGCTGTGTTTTTGAAGTCTAAACCGCTACCGCTTGCAAAGCGTCTTTTACCCGTTGGTTTCTAATTTCTCCACCATGAGTAACACAAGCTGCATCAACGATGTCGTCACCAAAGTTGATTTCCAAAGCTTTGTCTTTAATCAACAGTTGCATTAATGAGGTGACGTTCTTTGCATACAGTTGGCTGGCGTGTACTGGCATTGATGAGGGTAAATTAATTGGACCGATAATTGTCACACCGTTCCAAACAATGTCTTTACCTGCTTCTGTACAAGCGCAGTTTCCACCCTGTTCCGCAGCTAAGTCTACTATTACTGAACCTGGTTTCATTTGTTTCACCATTTCTTCAGTAACTAGTTGTGGTGCTTTTCTACCTGGTACTTGGGCGGTAGTAATCACAACATCAGAGTTTTTGACGTGTTCGGCGACTAGTTCTTGGGTGCGTTTTTTACTGTCTTCGGAGATTTCTTTGGCGTAACCACCGGCTGCAACGGTTTCTTCTTCCAGTTTTACTTCGACGAATTTCGCGCCTAAGCTTTGCACTTCTTCTTTAACGGCTGGACGAATATCAAAGGCTTCTACGACTGCGCCTAATCTTCTGGCTGTAGCGATCGCTTGCAATCCTGCTACACCTGCTCCCATAATAAATACTTTAGCCGGTGCGATCGTTCCCGCCGCAGTGGTTAACATCGGGAAATATTTCGGTAAAGCCGCAGCCGCAATCAATACAGATTTATACCCTGCCAGTGAAGCCTGGGAAGATAAAGCATCCATACTTTGCGCCCTGGTGGTACGGGGGATTAATTCCATACTCAAAGCTGTAACTTGACGATTTGCCAATTGTTGGGCTACGACAGGATTTCCTAAAGGATTGAGAAAACTAATTAATACAGAACCGGATTTGAGTAATTCAATCTCTGAGCGTCCATCTTCTCTTTCCTGGGGAGGGCTAACTTTGAGCAAAATATCCGCTTCACCCCATAATTTGGCAGTATCGCTGATAACTGTGGCTCCTGCTGCTTCATAGTCAGAATCACTGAAAAATGCTTTTTCTCCCGCCCCTGTTTCTACAAACACCTCTAAGCCTTGTTTGACTAATCTGGAAACAGTGTCGGGAATTAATGCCACACGACGTTCACAAACTTCAATTTCTTTAGCAACTGCTATTTTCATGCAATCTCCTGAAGATAAATACCTAAATATCTACTAACTATGGAATTTCTCTGTTGATGAAGGATTCACCGCATTTATAGAGCATAGGTGAGTAATCTCAGCCCTGAGTTTTTCTGGTAGATTTAACCTTGAACTTTGTCTTTCTCACTCTTATTTTTTCCAAGCAAAGTTTTACTCTGCCACTTACATAAGTCACAATTCCAGATATTTGCACACAAACTATTTTACTTACTGCACATCTTATGGTGATTTCCTGATGTTATATCTATGTCTTCAGATTATTTTCGGGATTGATAATTTCTGGTATTGGTTTCTGGCATCTTGCAGTATTCATCAAATTTTGCCAGATTGATATTTTTTCAATTAATTCTTAATGATTGAGACTGGCTTTCCTGTTGTTGAAAACTTTACAAAGTCTACAAACACTGACAATTTATATTTAGATTCAAGACGTGATGGAGTTTTTAAGTAGTTTATTCATAATGCACAAGAATATTTATACTAAGTCGCGTTTAAGCATATGGATGTTTGTAAGTAAGGTAAACGAGACTGAGCTTACTGTTGAACACAACTTAAAATTATGCAATGTTTGTTTTCAGAAGGGATATTTTGAAGTGATTCATGGAAAATAGGACTTACGCACTGTACGAATCTGCCATGATGTGAATGAACGAAATTGCGTCGTTTTCGCCTTTGGGAATAACTTATTGAGTAAGGTGCGTCAGATAGAGAGAATCTGTTTTTTATGAAAATATCGTGTCTGACGCACCCTACAAGAAATATAATTCATATTACATATTTGAGGAATCTTGTCAATGCGTAAGTCCTAGAAAATTTAAATTTAATAATTCATCATAACGCGTCTGGCCGTAGCCGTAGTTCAATGTCTAGCAAAAAAATAAAGTTACTGACGGTGATTTCGGCACTTTTGGCTGCGACTTAACGTCTATTTTCACTCATACAGTAGTAAAGTTTATTTACGAATACTAAACTCTTTGTTACCTAAGCTGATAAATCTACTATTTACGAGAGGAAGCCTAACTATGAGACGTGTATTTTCTGCCTTAGCTGTGACTAGCTGTTTGTTGACTAGTTTTTCGGCTACGACTTGGGCGCAAAGCCTACCTGGTTTGACATTGTTTAGCGGTGTGAAAAGCGAAAATCAGCTGCCGTTTCGGTTAGACTTTGGCGGACAAACTAATAGCTGGGATAGATATATATTAAGACTTCCTGCCAAAAAGATGAAGTTGGCAGTAGCTCAATTTGCAATTACCTATCCTAATTATTACAAAGGAACTTTTGATCCTAAAAAGGTTGAAGTCAGAGTCAGAGGTAAAAGCCTTCCCTTGTCTGAAGTGAAATGGGATAAGGAAGGCCGTGTGCTGGAGATATTTCCCCAAGAACCAGTCCCCGCAGGTAGTGCTGTTGAGTTAGTCTTATCTGATGTTCAAAATCCAGCGTTTGGAGGAGTTTACTATTTCAACTGTCAAATTCTTTCCCCAGGTGATGTGCCATTACTGCGTTATCTGGGTTCATGGATTATCAGTATATCTTAACAAGGGAACAGGGAAATACAATAATCACCGCACCTTCAGGTCGGTAAGGATGTCAAAACTCTATCCAGAAATGTGTTTCTATCGCCTGTAAAGTGGTAAGATAGGAGATTGTGACTTTTTATAAAAATCGTCTAAGAGGAGAACGGTATGCAAAGAACACTGGGCGGCACTTGTCGTAAGAGAAAGAGAACCTCTGGATTTCGCGCCAGAATGCGGACACCAGACGGCAGAAACGTGATCAGCGCCAGGAGAAGAAAGGGTCGTCATCGTCTGAGCGTTTAGGGTAAATCTAGCAAATAGTGCGGCTGTGGCTTTACCAAAAGCACATAGATTAAAATCCCGCAAGGATTTTCAGGCAGTTTTCCGAGAAGGAATTCGGCGACATAGTTCTCATTTTATTTTGAGAGCTTTAAGTCCGTCGCGTTTAAAAGAACCTTCTTTGAATACTGCCCCCAATACTTCCTCAGAAATTAATTATGAAAGTTTAGCCAACACGCAAATTGGAATTTCCATTAGCACCAAAGTTAGTAAACGAGCCGTAATTCGCAACCGAATTAAACGGCAAATTACAGCAGATTTGTATAAATTGTTGCCTAAATTATCTCCAGGATGGCGGTTAGTGTTAATTGTTAAGCCAACAACAGCAGAATCGGAGTGCGTAAGCCAACAATTTCTGCAAGAATTAGAGCAGTTGTTGGCAAAAGCTGAGGTCTTTCATGGGCATTCGTGAAGAAATTTATTATGAGGGTGGTCCCCATATAGGAGATTTGGTTCTCAACCTGCTCATAGGGCTAACCATCATTGGTATACCATTGGCAATTGGGTCTATAGTGAGAGCATTGTGGCTGCGGTTCCGCATCACTGATCGGCGAATTTCTGTGATTGGTGGTTGGATGGGAGGCGATCGCACTGATGTAATTTATTCAGAAATTGTCAAAGTGGTGAAAGTCCCTCGTGGCATTGGTCTGTGGGGAGATATGGTACTTACCCTCAGAAATGGAACTCGGTTGGAAATGCGGGCTGTTCCCAAGTTTATGGAAGTCTATGACTACATTAACGAAAGAATCGCTGCTAAAAACCCCGAACCTAGCAGTGTCAAGTCTTAAAAGTCCTGAGTTTCTAGTGATGAGTTCTGGTTTAAAAGCTTTCTCATTTGCGGCTTTTTTACTCTTTGACTACTTACTCAGCATTCATTTAGCATTTTTTTTTCAAATCATGTGCGGCTATCCGTAGCTTGTGATAGTCGCGCCTAAATCACGATTTAGATAAAGTTAGATTTAGTTCAGTTTACAGTACCTCAGGTTGAATTCAGAATAATGGATTTTGGTATCGGGTTTCTCTCGAACAACGTGATGCTACCAATCATAGACTTTTTCTATGGTTTTTTTCCCAGCTATGGATTAGCGATCGTTGCCTTAACATTGATAATCCGCTTTGCGCTCTATCCCCTGAGTGCTGGCTCCATTCGCAATATGCGGCGGATGCGGATTGTGCAACCATTGATGCAAAAGCGGATAGCAGAAGTCAAAGAGCGCTATAAAGATGATCCGCAAAAGCAGCAAGAGGAAATGGTTAATGTCCAAAAAGAATTTGGCAACCCATTAGCAGGATGTTTGCCTCTGCTGCTACAGATGCCAGTACTACTAGCACTATTTGCGACTTTACGGGGTTCGCCTTTTGCTGGTGTTAACTACTCAGTTAACCTAGAAGTCTTTCCTGCCGAACAAATCGAACGCATTCAACCCCAAGCCTTTGCCACTGCCCCACAAAACATCTACATTGCGGATGGAGATCACACAAAAATCACGGCGATTTTACCTGGTGGCAATAAGTTGGCAGTGGGAGAAAAGACTAAAATCCAATATCAGACAATGGAGGGCAAACCATTTGATTTGCTCTTAGCAGAACATCCAGAAACTAAGTTGACCCCTGAATGGAAAATCATGAAAGGGGAAGATCGAGTTAAAATTGATGCAGAAGGTAATATAGAAGCCTTACAGCCGGGAGATGTGACAATTCAAGGCTCTATCCCTGGACTGGCAGCTGATAAAGGATTTCTCTTCATCGATGCTTTAGGTAGAGTTGGCGCACAAGATCCAGATGGCACAATCCACTGGGATATTGTGGCGATGATCGTCTTTTTTGGGATCAGTCTTTATGTTAGCCAATTGCTTTCCGGGCAGAATTCCAGCGGTGGCAACCCACAACAGGATACAGTAAATAAAATCACACCAGTTATTTTTTCTGGGATGTTTTTATTCTTCCCCCTCCCTGCTGGTGTGCTGATGTATATGGTAATTGGGAACGTTTTCCAAACCTTACAAACTTACGTTCTTTCCCGCGAACCACTACCAGAAGAATTACAAAAGCTGCTGGAAACACAAGAGAAAGAAAAACAAGCAGCCAGCGCCGAACCGAAGAAGTTGCCGTTTGAACCAAAAAGTTCTAAGAAAAAAGCTACAGGCTGATCATGACTAATATTCCCATGCAGCGGGGTGAGCAGTGGTTAAAAACACTGCTGCATTTCACTAATATATCTACTGAAGTCAAGTGTAATTTGGAACCTGCTCCGTTGTTAGACGCAGAGTCTCCGCAAACGGATAGCTATTGGTTGACAATTGATCAAACCAGTTTGATGTCAGAACAAATCAGAATTTTAATTGGTGCTGATGGTTCTGTGCTAGATGCGATTCAGTATTTAGCAAATTCGGTTCTCAACTTGAACCAACCAGAGGAGCAGCAGGCATCTTATACCATTGAGTTGAATGGCTATCGTGTCAGACGAGAAGCGGAAATTCGCACCTTAGCAGAAGCGGCAGCCCAAGAAGTGCGCTTGACTGGTAAAGAGGTGGAAATTAAATCGCTTAGTTCGGCTGAACGGCGACAAATTCACACATTTTTCCAGGATTTTCCTGATTTAGAAACCTTTAGTCGGGGTAAAGAACCTCATCGGTTTTTGGTAGTTCGTCCGGCGACGGAATCACCGACAGATCCGGGCTATTAGAGCTAAAATTAAAGATGTAGTATCAGCACAATTGCTGATCATCAACCCTACTTTTTCGTGAGGATGTCTCACAAGTCCTATGGACGCTATTTTTATTCCGCAGCTAACCAAAGCCCCGGAGCGAACAGAGGAAATTCAAGTTAATGAGTCTCTGCCTGGTTTGGAAACTTTAACCCCGGTGCGTGGAACTATCCTTGTCCAACATCAGGGTACTTACTTAGAAGTTTCCAGTCAGGCAGAAGCAATTATTACTTGTACCTGTAATCGCTGCTTACAGCAATATAATCAACGTTTGGCTGTTAATACTAAAGAAATAATTTGGTTAGATGAAAATCCTAATCAAGCAGAACACTTGCCTTTAGAAATGGAAGTGGCTGTAGAAGATTTAGTGGAAACATTATCATCTGATGGTCATTTTTATCCCACAGAATGGCTGTATGAGCAAATGTGTTTAGCTATTCCTCAGCGGCAGTTGTGCGATCGCAAATGTCCAGGTATTTTGGATACTGTAGCTAGTTCTGAGGAGATTATTGATAGTCGTTGGGCTTCTTTACAAAGCTTGAAAAAGCAACTTCCTGAATAGTATTTTGCAAGGGTTTGAAATGCTGGATTATTCCTCATTTCTTCCCTATGTATTCGTTTTTTATTAGTTATTCCTTTGATTGAACTAAATATTGACTTAGATTATTTAATAATCTTTGATGCCTTTCTGTTGAAATTGCGCCAATTGAGCCAATTATACTGTTACGAGTTATGACAGTTAAAAAACTTAATCTAATCACAGATTGACTAACTAACCCACTGGATTGAAAATCATCATCATTAGGTGAAACTATTTCATCAAAATTAGAAATATATTGTTTTAATTGGGTACTGATTCCACAGACCAAAAAGTCTTGATATTTTGGCATTTCTCTCAAAATCAGCGCAGGACGGTTTTTTATTTCTCCATTTGCTTGCGGAATAGGAGTTAATATAATATTACCTTCTTTCATAACTAGGATTATATTCTTGTATTGATTCTAGAGTATATTCCGGTTCATTTTCTGCATAACATTGATTTAAGTTATTTAAAGAAAAATTTTCCCAATCTTCTCTTTCTTCTGTATCAGGTTCTAAAACAATAGGAATAATAAATACTTTTGTTCCTTCGGGGATAAATACGGGATCGAGTAATTCTATCTTCCCGTCTTTGACAATTGCTAAATGTCCTGATGTCATTATGTTATCTCCTTGTTTTTTGTATTTTAGCATCATTAATATCTGTCAAGTGTCTAACACACTGCTATACTTAGTTTATTTAATTTTACTTGGCAAATTAAGTGAAATCGCCAATAATAGAATTAGCTGAGTATATAAATGACACAAGATGTATATCAAGAAGCTGCGAGTATATAATTATAAGTCTTATTTCGACTCTGGGGTAATGGAATTTGCGCCAGGTGTCAATATTATTGTTGGAAAAAATAATGCAGGTAAAACATCTTTACTTGAGGTAATGACACTGGATTTTAAAGAAGATCATACACATAAAAGTTTAAAGACATTACCAAATAAGAGTTCGAGGATAGAAGAAGAATCAAAAATAGAAATTACTTTGCAAATTGAGAAAGATAAATTGCGAAATTTTATAAAAAATTACTCTCCCAATTTTCTATTTCCTCTACCAGAGGGTGATGTAGATGATGATATAGTTGAAATTTCTCTATATGATATGGGAAGAGATGCAGAAGGTTACAATTATGATAGTGAAAATAAAATTAATCAATTGGTGAAAAAAGCATTTCAAAAACTTAAGAATTTTATAGACAATCCAGATGATACAGAACTAACAGTAACTATACTTCCCAATGGACTAATTGATAATGAGTTAACAGACGAACTAATGATTTTGGGGGCATATTCTAATAAAATAAGCCACCATTTTTACAAATTTATATATGGAGATGACAACATGGATATTGAAGAATGTCATGTTGTGGATATTTATAACGACATAGAAGAAAAATATGAACAAGAAAAAACTTTTATGAAGTATCAGCCCAAAAACGAAGAGACAATAGGTTACAAACTATTTGACATTTTTGTAAGTCGTATTTACAGATTTAAAGCTGAACGTCAAAATATTGGTAGTTGCAAATTTGAAAATAATGAACAACTCAAATCAGATGCTTCTAATCTTGCTGAATCAATATGTATATTGCAAGGTAAAAATCCAGGGACATTTGCCAAATTCAATAAACTAGTTTCAGAAATTCTGGAGGAAATAAAATGGATTTCTGTAGTACCAAGAGATAATTCAGAGGTTGAAATTAAGGTTTGGATAATAGATCCTCAACTTAACAAAGATGATTTATCACTTCCTCTATCATCATGTGGAAGTGGAGTTGGTCAAGTATTAGCAATTGTATATATCCTAGTTTATTCTGAAGAACCTAGAACATTAATTATTGATGAACCACAATCATTTTTACATCCAGGTGCAGCGAAAAAGCTGATAAAGACTATTAAACAATTTCCCCAGCATCAATATTTTATTTCTACTCATTCACCAGATATTATCACAACAGCAGATCCTTCTAATATTATCAAGCTGAAATATGAAAATTGTGAAACAACTACATCAGTCATAGATGCAAAAGATATAAATCTACAAAAGGAAATTTTAGATGAACTAGGAGTTAGATTATCAGATGTTTTTGGTGCTGATAGTGTTCTTTGGGTTGAAGGTCCGACTGAGGAAAAATGTTTTCCTCTAATTATAGATAAATTTCTAGTAGAAATGCCATTGAAAGGCATGAAAATTCTATCTGTAAAAAGTACAGATGCGCTACTTGATGGTAAGCACTCCTCTCTTGTAGCTAATATTTATGACAAACTCAAATCAGGAATAAGCCTAATACCAGAGAAATCTATATTTATATTTGATAGAGAAAAGAAAACGGACAAGCAGATTGAAGATTTACAGAGGATAGGATTTAAGTTTTTAAAACTACCTATGTATGAAAATTATATCCTTCTTAACCCAGAAGCAATAACAGCAATAATTAATGAAGAAGCTGTATGGCTAGAAACACCTATAACTATAAATCAAGTTCAGGAATATTTAGAGAAGATTAAAACCGAAAAAAGTTATTTGCTTCCAGGTGTCAAAGAAAAAGATGTTGCAGATGAGAATTGGTTGTCTAAAGTTCATGGGGCGAATATTCTTGAAAATTTGTTCCAAAACTTCTGTGAAACTCTATTAGAGTTTAAGAAAACCACTCACTCAAAAAAACTCACAGAATGGATAATTAAATATCAGCCAGAGTTCTTATCTGAATTGGTAGAAGAGTTAAAAGAATGCTTGAAGAAAGTTAATTAACTGAATATCTTGCATTATTCCTAACATCCGCCTGAGATTTCAATCTCAGGCTAATAGTAAAAGTCGTCTCAAGACGACTAAGCAAATATTGAATTATTTAGTCCGTTTTAACGGATCTTCTCTTCTTCCCTTCTTCCTTCGCGCTCTTCGCGCCTTCGCGGTTCATTAAATCCATATTCAGAGTATTTCCCAGTTGTTAGACACGATACAAGCCTTAACAATAGGAGAATAACAAATCACCACCAACAACTACCTTATGAACTTCCGAGACGAATTTAAACTCCTCCTCCGCGCCCGCTACCCGCTGATTTATATTCCCACCTACGAAGAAGAACGGGTAGAAGCCGCTATCCGTGAAGAAGCCACAAACCAAGGAAATCGCCCCGTTTATACCTGGGATTTTGTCGATGGTTATCAAGGAAACCCCAATGATGTGGGGTTTGGGAAGCGCAACCCGTTACAAGCATTAGAATTTATCGAAAAATTACCAGCTTCAGCCCCAGCAGTCTTAATTCTTCGGGATTATCACCGCTTTTTAGATGATGTCGCCATTTCTCGCAAACTCCGTAACTTAGCCCGACTCCTCAAATCCCAACCGAAAAATATTGTTTTATTATCACCACGTATCGCTATTCCTGACGATTTAATGGAAGTGTTGACGGTGGTTGAATTTCCTTTACCAGCCGCAGCGGAAATTAAAACCGAAGTAGAACGGTTATTACAAGCAACGGGTAACTTACCTTCTGGTAAATTTCTTGATGACTTGGTGCGTTCTTGTCAAGGTTTATCTATGGAAAGGATACGCCGAGTTTTAGCGAGGGCTTTAGCATCCCACGGACAATTACAACCAGAAGACGTTGATTTAGTTTTGGAGGAAAAACGCCAAACTATCCGCCAAACCCAAATCCTGGACTTTTACCCGGCTACTGAGCAGATTTCTGATATAGGGGGACTTGATAACCTTAAAGATTGGTTAATCCGTCGGGGTGGTTCATTTACAGAACGAGCGCGACAGTACGGATTACCGCACCCCCGTGGTTTAATGTTGGTGGGGATTCAAGGAACTGGTAAATCTTTAACTGCAAAAGCGATCGCACATAATTGGCATTTACCCCTGTTACGCTTAGATGTAGGGCGGTTATTTGGCGGTTTAGTCGGTGAATCAGAATCCCGCACTCGCCAAATGATTCAAGTCGCTGAAGCCCTCGCACCCTGTGTATTGTGGATTGATGAAATTGATAAAGCTTTTTCGGGGTTGGGTAGTAAAGGTGACGCAGGAACAACTAGCCGAGTCTTTGGGACGTTTATCACTTGGTTAGCCGAAAAAACTTCTCCGGTGTTTGTTGTTTCTACCGCTAACGATATTCAAGCTTTACCCCCAGAAATGTTGAGGAAAGGGCGATTTGATGAAATTTTCTTTGTCGGTTTACCTAGCCAAGAAGAGAGAAAAGCCATTTTTAACGTCCATTTATCCAGATTGCGTCCCCACAATTTGAAAAGCTATGAAATCGAGAGATTAGCCTATGAAACCCCTGATTTTTCCGGTGCAGAGATTGAACAAACGTTAATTGAAGCCATGCACATTGGTTTTAGCCAAAACCGTGATTTTACAACTGATGATATTTTAGAAGCGGCTAGTCAAATCATCCCTTTAGCACGAACTGCGGTGGAACAGATTCAAAAACTACAAGAATGGGCTGCTGCGGGAAGGGCGCGTCTGGCTTCAAAGCATAATCCTTTAAGTGAACGCATTGAACGCCAAATGTAATAATATTTTAGTCAAAATTACTTAATCAATAGTTCATAGTTTCATGATCAATTACTATGGACTATTGATGAAAACAGGAACTGGGGACAGGTGACAGTTGACAGGTGACAGGTGACAGTTAAAAATTTACCAATCATCAATTACCAATTACCAATAACTAAAGGATATAAATATGCTTTCTGGCTTACTTAAACTTATACTTGGTTTTGTATTAGCGATCGCAGTCTTATTAGGTAGCGGCATGACAGTAGCCCTCTATTTTGTCAATCGCACCTCTGTACACCCAGAGAAACCTAAATTTGCTAATGATAATCCCAAACCGGACAAACCAAAAGTAACTCCGGTAAAAACCACATCTACTCCCAAACCGACACCTAAGACAGAAGCTTCTCCTACTCCCTCAGAATCACCTGATTCATTACCACCAGGGGCTTACCGAGGGATTGTCACTTGGCCTCAAGGTTTACGTTTGCGAACTGAACCAAAACAAGATGCTGGACGTGATGGTAGTGCTGGGTTTAATCAAAAAATCATCGTTTTAGAAGAAAGTTCGGATAAAGTTTGGCAAAAAATTCGCGTTGAAGGTAGTGGCCAAGAAGGTTGGGTAAAAGCAGCCAACACCAAACGATCTGAATAAAAACCAGAGACAAAATAACTAACAGAGAAACCTCAAGAAAAACAATAAATCAGAATCTGATTTTATCCAACTAAAAAGGAGTTTCTAACTTTTTTAGGTTGATATTCTTTCAGCATACTCGTGGCATCCTCTGCTGATAAAGGATAACTAAAAAGATACCCTTGCATAACTTCACAGTTTAGAAGTCGTAATAACTCAAATTGTTCTTCAGTTTCTACTCCTTCTGCAACAACTGCTAAATTTAGTTCATTAGCTAATGCAATTATTGCTGTTATAATTGCTGAATCGCTATTGCTATTTGTTAGATTACAGACAAAGGATCGATCAATTTTTAATGAATGAATAGGAAAGTCTTGCAAATAACTTAATGAAGAATATCCTGTGCCAAAGTCATCTATCGAAATAGTAATTCCTATATCACCTAATTCACTTAAAATCTGTTTAGTCAATTCTACATCTTGCATAGCCGCAGTTTCAGTAAGTTCTAGCTCCAAATATTTAGTTTTTAACTTGGTTTCTGATAATATCTGTTGAATCATGGCAACTAAGTTTGGCTGCTGGAACTGTCTGGTTGATAAATTGACAGCGATTGATAGAGATGGCAAATTCAAATCACTTTGCCATACTTTGGTTTGTAAGCACGCTGTTTTTAAAACCCATTCAGAAATGGGTAAAATCAATCCCGTTTCTTCAGCAATAGGGATAAAATTTGCTGGTGAAATTAAACCTATTTCTGGATGTTGCCAACGCAGCAGAGCTTCCATTTTTGTAATTTCACCAGTAGAACTATTTATCTGTGGTTGGTAATAAACTTGAAGTTCTTGTCGCTCTAAGGCATTGTATAAGCTATTTTCTAACATGAACAATTCCGAAGCTTGTGAATTAATACTTGTTTGATATAGTCCGTAGTTATTGCGTCCCTGTGATTGTACACAATATAAGGCTGCATCAGCATTTTTTATCAATGTTTCTGCATCTTCTCCATGCAAAGGATAAATAGCAATCCCAATACTGGGGGTAATATTGAAGTGGTGATTTTCTATCTTAAATCCTTGTTTAAAAGCTGAAAATATCTGCTCTTGAATTAAATTTACATCCTTAATATCACTAATTTCTGGTAACAGAATAGTAAACTCATCACCTCCCCAACGGGCAACAATATCACCCTCACGTAAACATTCGTTTAAGCGTTGGGCAACCATTTGTAAGAGCTTATCACCAAGAGCATAACCTAAAGTTTCATTGATTTTTTTAAAGCGATCTAAGTCCAAAAAGCACACAGCTAATTTACTATTTTTATGGACTTTTGCTAAAGTTGCGATGAGAATCTTTTTGAATAATTTCCGGTTTGGCAAATTAGTC
Organism: Anabaena sp. PCC 7108; assembly: GCF_000332135.1. Classification (NCBI taxonomy): domain Bacteria; kingdom Bacillati; phylum Cyanobacteriota; class Cyanophyceae; order Nostocales; family Nostocaceae; genus Anabaena; species Anabaena sp. PCC 7108. The sequence continues at coordinate 53,566 of NZ_KB235896.1, read as the reverse complement.
AAAGAATCATATAACCTTTGATAATTAACGATGTCTGATGCTAATTTTTCAGCGGTGATGTTACGAAAACTCCAAACTCTGCCAATTTTTTTCTCACTAATATAAGTCAATTGTGAATAAGCTTCTAATACTGTGCCATCTTTAAAAAAAATTGTCTCAGTCATTTTTGTATCTGGATTTTGACTGAATTCTTTTAATATATGCAAATAATGTTTGGGATTTTCTAGTTGCTTGATGGCTAATCTGAGTATTTGGCTGTAATTTTCTGACTCAATTAAGAATTTAGAAAAATGCCACATTTCTAGAAAATTTTGATTGTACGCTAAAATTTTGCCTAAATTATCTACTATTAAAATACCGTCTGTAGTTGATTCTAGTGTTACTTGTTGTAAAGCCAAAATTTTTTCTAATTCTATTTGAATGCGCTGGCGTTCAGCAATTTCTAATTGCATTTTTTCTAAGTATAAATCTTCATGTTTATCAGAGATATGGTAGTTTCCTAATATTTGATTATAGAAGTTAGACAATACAAAATTTAATATACCTAAAACTATTAATTGAATTCCCAAGCAGATGAACACCCCGAATATTACAATCATCATATTAGTCTTTGCTCTAGTAGAATGCTGATGTTTTCTGATTATTTATGTTTAATTGTGCATGAATAACTATGATTTATTACAATCGCTAAGGTTGTTAGGACACTAACTCTATCGCTTACGGGAGCCGTAGATATTGATAAAACCTAGACACCAAAATAATTTTCATACTGTCACATAATTAAGCATCCTAAAAGTTCAAATAAGCAGCAAAAGTTAGCTGTATAACTACACAATCCAATGTGCAAAAAGCCGAAAAAATTAGCTTTCTGTTTATGTTGTGGGGAAATTTCCCCTAGTAGTATGTGTTTTAATTCCAGCTTTTATCTACTAAGAGATGTGGTTTCAATTACTCACTCTGTAATTAAATTAATATGTTCTTTGGAATTCAAACTTTTTGTATAATACGCACCTAAGTTACTCAATCCTGTTTAGATAGTTCAGGTGGTTTATTGATAAGCTAGATTGCACATACAATAAGTTTTGCAAACAATTGTTTTTTAGGGAACACAATTATAAATAGGAGAAAACGTCACAGATGAGTAGTAATATACACTCTGTATGGTGTGATTGCAGCGTAATCTGCAATATTGAATGCTTATTCTTGGAGTTTAGCTCCAGCACCCGTATTATTACGAATAAATTTACATAATGTCAAGTATTTGCATCAACAACAGCGATTAAATTAACAAAGATAGCTGTGAACCTTGCTGAGTCTTATTAACTTCAATCCGGGCTTGAAAAGCTTCTTTGAGGTGGGGCATATGGGTGACAGTGAGGATACAGGCGAAATCAGTAGCGATCGCATTAATCGCCGCAATCAAGCGATCGCAACCTTCCCCATCCTGAGTTCCAAACCCTTCATCAATAATCAACAACTGTAACGCTGCACCTGCACGCTGCGCTAATAATTTTGCTAATGCTAACCGAATCGCAAAGTTAATTCTAAACGCTTCCCCACCAGAATAAGTTTCATAAGCTCGCGTCCCCCTAGCGTCAGCAATTAAAATATCTAATGTATCTATTAACTTGGCATTTTTCTTACTAGACTTTCCACTCCTTCCCGCCTTCTGGGTGACAAATTGGACGTGTAACTGATTTGCACTCAATCGTGAAAGTAGTTGATTTGTCTCAGCTTCTAGTTGCGGTAACACATTTTCAATCATCAAAGCTTGGATACCATTTTTACCAAAAGCTTGCGCTAATTCCTGATAAACACGCTGTTGCTGCTTAGAAGCTTGCAGTTGTTCCTGCTCTTGCTCATACTGACTTTGCAGCATATCCAATTGGTGTGCCATTTGTTCTAAACGCCCCAACTTAGCGATTTTTTCATCAAGTTCGCGCCTACGAATTGCTAATTGCTGTTCTAAAGCCTGAATTTGGGCAACGGGATTAGCTGTTGCTTTTAATTGTTCAACAATAGCGTCAATTTGGCTGGCAAAATTTTGCCGTTCTGCTAATCTGCTATTTTCAGAAGTTGCTAAATCTTGCAATTTCGTTTGCAATTGCGGATACTGCTCCTGAGCAGATAATAATTGTTGATAACGCAAATGCCAAGATTGAAGCTCACGTACAGATTGACGCAGGTGATTATGTTCCTCGGAACTATAGTTAAGTTCGGCAATTTTCTCAGTTAAAGCTTCTATCTGTTTAGCAATATCAGAATTTATTTGTTCTTCTTGAATTCTAGTTTTCAGTTGGCCAATATTAGCTTGCAGTTCGGGTTTCCTAGCAGCTAATTTAGTTTGACGTTTAATTGCTTCTTTAATTTGTCCTTGTTTAATTTCAGCCCACCGCCAACGCTCAACTTCACTCCGAGCTAAAGCATGATCTTGTTCACTATAATTAAGTTGTTGTAGATATTGGTCTAACTGTTGAAGTTCAGCTTGTTTTTCAGGCGCATAATTACCTTGCAGAGAAAGCTCTAAATGTGCTTTTTCCAAAGCAATTTTTTGTAACTGTGTTTGGATATCTGTTGTCGCAGCCAATTGTGCAGCTAACTGTCCCCGTTGTTCTCTTAAAGCATCATAAGCTGATAACTGCTGAGATATATCCCGATATTCTTGTCTTAGCACCTGAATTTCTTTATCGGAAACCGCCATTTGTTCTCGCACTACCCAAAATTGTCCTTGGGTATCGTCGTATTCAAGTTGCGTTTTTTCGATGACTCGATTCCAGTGATGTTCATCTAAAGGACGTTCGCACAATGGACACAGTGCATTGGGATTTTGGAGCATTTGTAATTTTTGCTCTAGTTCTGAAAGTAATTTTTCGTAGTCCCGTTGGTGAGCTTGCAAACGTTCGATAAAGTGTCTGCGTTCCTGTCCTTTTTCTTGCACTCTCTGTAAATAAACCCGTTTTTTCTCCAATGCTTCAATTTGGACACCCACATCCATTACAGCTTGTTGTAGCTGGGGTTGACGACGATGTTGGTTTTGGAGTTGGTTTTCTGTATTTTGCAGTTGTTCTAGTCGTGCTAATAATCCAGCATGAGTGCGATCTAATTGACTTTGTAAAGTGGCTCGTTGTTGTAATAAAGGATTCACTTGCATTTGCAATTGATCCAAATTAGTCAAATGATTGCGTGCGGTAGCTAATTGCGCTAAAGCTGCTTCTACTTCCGTGGATTTAGTGAGAGTTTGCTGAATTTCTCGCTCTTGTTGTTCTAAAGCTTCTAATTGAGCTTCGGCTTGTTGCAGTTGACGTTCGATTTCTTGAATTTGTTTATTCAGCTGTTTTTGCTGTTGTTGTTGTAAACCTGTAGCGCGGGTATGTTGTTCAAATTTGGCAGCAAAAGCTTCTTCTTGAGAGCGCAGACTTTGATATTGGCTGTATCCAGCTTGAATTTCGGCTGTTTGATTGAGAATTGCTTGTAAATCTGCAATTTGGGATTTTGCAGCTAAGTGGTCTTGATGCAAGCGATCGCAATCTTGGCTAAGATTCTGATATTGTTGTCGCACAAAACTCAGTTGTTGTTCCCAGTTTTGGTGTTGGTGTTGGACAACTTGCAAACTTTGTAATTGAATATTGTCCAAAGCTTGTATCTGTTGCAGGTTATTCAGTTGAACTTCTAACTCTGCTGTTTGCGTCTTTGTCATCTCCCGTTGTTGGAGTTGCGTTTTAATTCCCTCCAAAGAACGCTCTAAATCCTCGATTCGGAATTTGTACTTTTTAAAACTGTCCTTTGCTCGTTCTTCTAATTCATCATATTGATTGAGTTTTAATAACTCTGCTAAAATTTCCTTGCGCTCGTTGGGACGTTTGAGCATAAATTCATCGGCTCGTCCTTGACGTAAGTAAGCAGAATTAATAAAAGTATCATAATCAAGTTTGATATGTTGTATGATTACATCCTGAGTTGCTCTGATTCCTTTCCCAGTTAGAGGACGAAAGCCTGTAGGCGTTTCAATTTGAAATTCCAGGACGCTAGTTCCACCCCGCAGACGGGTACGAATTACCCGATATTGTTGTTGGTTATTATGGAAAGTAAAATCAACTCTGACTTCTTTTGCACCAGAATAAATTACATCATCTTCCACTGTGGCACGGCTTTCACCCCAAATTGCCCAAGTAATAGCTTCAAGAAGAGAAGATTTACCCGCACCATTGGAACCGCAAATACAAGCCGTGTGCAAACCGCCAAAATCTAAAGTTGCATCACGGTAACTAAGAAAGTTTTTGAGAATAAGTTGTACTGGGATCATTCAGGCTATAGCGCCACATTTACAATTTTAATAATTAACAGTACAGATGCACTTCTTTGTTAGTTTAGCGATTCAAACAACAGGTTTCTAGTCTTGAAGACATCTATTTTACAAAAATTTACAATTCATAGACTAATTTTTTAGGATTTCCGATAAATGAGGTACAAAATTTCCGAACTAAACCATATAAACAGAGAGTGTCAACCCTATTCCCTGTTCACTGGGAGCATCCCAAATGTGTAAGTTTATTTTTTATCTGAGCTTCCAACTGAATACAAAGCATGAAATAAACGAACCGCAAAGACGCGAAGAGCGCGTTCGCGTAGCGTGCCGATAGCTTGCGTGGCGACGCAGGAGCCATAGGCATAGGTAAGAGGTTTAACAGGTTTTTTGGGTTAGTTGCGTATATTTTTGCAAAATTGGGATGCTTCCTGTTCACTTCTGTAGGATGTGCAGAAATAGGCGCTCAAAAAACTTCAGGAACAATCTCTGCAAACACACGTCACACAAGAATCTAATCAGCCATATTAGTAAGTGCAAAAACTGCTGTAACAATTGCACATCAACCGCTATATTTAGACTTTTGGATTTGGGAAAAATGTTGGATCTGAAGTTGAAAAAATATCAGAAACTATCCCAGTAAATCCACGTCACAACAGATAACAGATATTATTGGAACCTATCCTATGAGTCGTCTTCTTCCTTGGAAATCTAGCACCGCTGCACTCATGGCAATAGCAATTACTACTGGTGCTGCTACGCCTTTATTTACCTTTGCTCCTGTTCAAGCACAAGGATACAATCTGAATCAATCCAGAATAACTAATATTCCGGCAAGAGTCACCTTTCCTGTTACTTATGAAAAAGAGAAAGTAATTGTCACTCCTGGTGAAACTTCACCCCTAACATTGAAGATACGCAGCAACATCATCGACAGTAATAGAAATATTTTAATTCCCGCTAATACTGAAGTTGTTGGGCAGCTAGAACCTGTGAACCTGTACAATAATTATCCGAGCAGCAGCAATAATAATAAAGGTGTACGCTTTGTAGCCAAAGAATTGGTATTCTCATCAGGACAGCGATTAGCGATTAATGCCAATTCTCAAACAATCACCCAAACTGAAAAAATTTCCAAAGGCAGCGATACTGGGCAAATATTAACTGATGCAGCTATTGGTGCAGGTGCTGCTACCGTAATATCATTGCTGACAGGGAACAAAAAAATTGAAGTTTTAGAACCCATTGCTGGTGGTGCTGCTGGTGCTTTAGCAAGTGTGCTGTTGCGGAAAAAATCTGTTGATGTCTTCGTTCTCCGCCCAGAAGATGATTTATCAATCACACTTCAGTCAAATTTGGTCATCCCTCGCAACTAGACTTAACTTGAGTCGTGACTTTAATAGCGCTTAAATAGCGATCGCCACTGTAAAGATTGTAGGCGATCGCTTGATTTTATGTCCTTAGTTATATCTAATCGGCTGATTGCCAAAGACCAATAGCCCAAAACTCATGCCATAATTTCTGTTTTTCCTGCCAAGTTTCTGCGTCAGTTCTAATGATAAGTATTCAACAGGACATGATAATATTACCAATGGTACACGAAATATTAGTAAAAGTAGTTACCAAATATAGAAGCTGCTGGGAACCGTTTATTGTCAAAATGGTCTAGGTAGTTAACAGATGTAGTTAACAGAAAGAACAAATAATTTTAGAGGAGTAATATCAATGTTTACTTTAAATCAATGGCAATCAAAAACAGCCCTCATCATGGCTTTGAGTGTGACAGCAGGTACTGTAGCACCCTTATTTACAGTTACGCCCACATACGCTCAAACTGCTTTTTCTGATGTTTCGTCTAACTACTGGGCATCACAGTTTATTCAGCAATTATCCCAGCGAGGTGTAATTGCCGGCTTTCCTGATGGCACATTTCGTCCAGAAGAAGCGGTCACACGCGCCCAATTTGCCGCGATGATCAACAAAGCGTTCAGCAAGCCAGCACAACGGACAGCAATTAATTTTAATGACGTACCCAGCAACTACTGGGCATACAATGCTATTCGGCAAGCTTACACCATCGGTTTCTTATCTGGATATCCTGGCAATGAATTCAGACCCAACCAAGCTATTCCTCGTGAACAAGTTTTAGTTTCCCTGGCCAATGGTTTGGAATATCCTACTACTGGTAATGTGGAGACAACTCTGCAATACTTCAACGATGCCTCCAGTATCTCTGGTTACGCTCGTAGTCCCATAGCAGCAGCAACTGAAAGACGAATTGTTGTCAATTATCCTAATGTTAAATTCCTCAATCCCACTATTACAGCTTCTAGAGCGCAGGTAGCAGCGTTTATTTACCAAGCCTTGGTTAGTTCCAATCAAGCCACAGCTATTAACTCACCTTATATAGTTTCTATATCTACCCCAGTTACATCTGTCACTATTCCTCAAGGAACTACTATCCCTGTGAAGTATGAACAGGCAGAAAAGATTCTCGTCACTAAAGACGAAACCGCACCTTTAACTCTGACAACATCACAAAATGTAATTACCCAAGATGGAACAGTGGTGATACCCGCTGGTAGTCAAGTTATTGGTAAACTCAAACCTGCTACAGGTGGTTCTCAATTTGTGGCTGAAAAATTAATTTTGACCACAGGTAAAGAATATAACATTAGTGCTTCTTCTGATGTGATTACCAAAACTGAAACTGTCAAAAAAGGCAGCAGTCTTAGTTCAATTCTCAAAAATACCGTTTTGGGAGCAGCAGCAGCAGCAGGGGTATCTGCGGTTACAGGCGATCGCGCTATTGCCACAGAAGAAGTTTTAGGTGGTGCTGGTATTGGGGCGTTAATTGGTCTGTTCTTTGGTAAGAGTAGTATCGATTTAATCGCCATTGAACCTAATACAGATCTAGATATGAGAGTCGATCAAAGCTTAGTAATTTCTCTTCCATAGTGATATTATGTTCGCTTAATTACTTATCAAAAAACCCTCCGCGTCAGTCCTAATTATAAGTCTTTAACCGAACACGATATGATTGGTTATTAGCTGATGTTCCATAATTCATGACTAATAACTAATCAACAGAAAACTAAGAAATCCCCAAACAAGAATAATTAACCCCAGATAAAATCTACTTATTCTAGGTTTCTATTCTTATTGGTAGATGTCTAATGAATAACTTCAAGTAACCAAATCATAACTGTGGTTCCTGGAGTTGATGAAGAAGTAAAATCTGATGTTAGTGCAGGGCTGAAAACCTCAATTTCACCCTGCATTTGCTCTATTAATTGTTTAGCTATTGCTATCCCTAAACCTGTCCCAGGAATTTCTGTTTGTGCCTGTACACCTCGATAATGCCTTTCCCCCAAATGCTGTAAATCTTCAGGGGGAATACCAGGCCCGTTATCACTAATAGCTATACCTTGAAAATTAGTTCTTTTTTTGCCGGCTTGAATCCAAATTTTTCCGCCAGATGGGGTATATTTTAAAGCATTATCAATAATATTACTTAACACTTCTCTTAATGCTTTAATATTAGCTTGTACCAATGGTAAGTTGCTAGGGATATTCTTGAGCAATTGCAGATTTCGCTCTTGGGCTATGGCTTGAGCCGAGACTATTAATGGTGCTAATAAATCGGCTAATGAGCAATCAGTCATCTTTTCTCCCGTACCAGGCAATAATAATACTGGCTGGGGAGCTTGTTGCACAGATGCCTCAACAACAAAATCAGATTCTGGCAAAGAAATTGCTGTTAAATCTGCTTCTGTTAAGTCAATGACTTGATCAAACTGTTGCAATAGTTCTTGGAGGCGATCGCTCTCGCGGACTATACTAGTCGCTACATCTCGGTTAGGATCTGCCGATCGCAGTCGCTTAAATAGTAGTTTACCAAAAGTTCTGATAGCCGTTAAAGGGTTACGAAACTGGTGCAAAAGGTTATCTAATAAATCCCGTTGCTGTTCTTGCAGAATTTGCTGTTGATGTAGCTGGTGCTGTAACCAAGCTCGACGTTGATCTAAAATACAAGCGATCGCCATAGTCTGAGCTATCCGTTGGATTTCACTTTCTTCCCTTTCATTCCAAGCTCTGTCTTCCCTACCCGTTACCAATAATCCCATCATCACACCCTCATAAATCAGAGGTAAAACAATTTGATTCCCATTGAGTAGATAGTCCTCTTGGAAATTACTTTTATCTGTATTCCTGTTCCCAGACTCCTGTGATGAATTAGAAGATAATCCTCCTGCTGTCAGTAACTTTTGGCGATGATTTGGTAATGCTAAAACATTGCCAGTTTTTATTTGGCTGTGTGCCATTCCCTCCACATATTCATCCCCATGTCTTAATACTCCCGTTTCTGGATAAACAACCACAGGAATCAATTGCGCCTCACCTGTGGAGGTTTCTACCAATTCTTGTGTTAAATAAACAACACTCAAGGAAGCTCCCAGCCCTTGAGTTAGCAACGATATTTGCTCTCGACACAGAGCAATAAAATCCGAACTGGCAGACATTAACATTTTTTAGCTCTTGCTCAGGATTACAGACTTGCAGGGAAAATTAAAAAACATAGCCTCTTTTTTCTGACCCCATTTAATACAGCTTAACTAAATCTTCTTCCTCATGCTTTATTCTCAAGAATGATATTGCCAATGTAATTCATCAGCAATACTGGCAGCAACAGGCAAGAAAACTCGTTTTCTCAAAGAAATAAGCCATTTAAACTAGTACAGGTTGGCGTAAATCAGCCACCCATTGACAAAGTCTAAAACACTTACAGAATATTAATTACAAATTTTGTGAAGCTTTACTAGATATTTATTTTCCCTAGGCTGTACTAGTTGATATTTGCACATTTGTATAGGAGATGACAGGGTTTAAAGTCTATTTGGGTCTAATTTTTATCCCTGGCTTATGCCAAGCTGCACTAGCAATTAATGTCCTCAGCAGTTTGAAGGTTGCTATAATAGCTACTGCGAATGACCTTAAATTCAACCATATTAAATTCCTTGTATCAAAACATTAAAACCCATTGATTTTTTAAACTATAACTTATATAATTACGACGGGTTTTGTAGCTATCACTACAATCTTATAGCTTGAAAGAGGAGGACAATAGGTTGGCAAGGAGACGTAAAAGGAAAAGTCGTCGTCGCCAGGAAGGACGGCGAATTCTGGAACATGTGCCTCAATATAGCATCGAAAGCGGCGAAGATAAACCTGTGACAGCAGCAAGAAAGTTCATTCAAGCTGAGGGTATTTTGCCACCTGCCTTGCTACTTGTAAAACGGAATGAACACACAACAGACCGTTATTTCTGGGCGGAAAAAGGACTGTTTGGCGCTCAATACGTAGAAGAGAATCATTTCTTGTTTCCCAGTTTGCGAGTTCTAGAACCTCCAACTGCACAAGAATTGCTGGCTGTAGCTAGTCGATAACTGGTAAATGCTGATCTTCGGCATTGACTTCTGACTTCTAACTTCTGACTCTGACAATAATTAACTGGCCAAATAGTTCAGTTTATGCAAAAATTCCATTTCTCTCTAAGTTTGTAGCTGAAAAACCACCAGTCAAGCTTCTCCACATTAGATGAACAAATCCTTTTAAGCTTGCTTAGTCGGAGAAGTAAATATCTAATATGATGATGCAGCGGGGAGTAGCAACAGAGGCAAAAGCATTAGAAAGCCAAGTGTAGATTTACAGTCTCATAGCTGAAATTGCCAAGATACTCTGTCAACGAATCTCAATTTTCCTTGCGAAACTACTCGTCAGGCAAACTGGCAATCCTCGATTTGTTTTGCCTCCTCCCTACTATTTCATGTCCTCAAAAGTCAGTCAGAAGTCTCTCTGATCATGAAGTGATGATCTGAAAAATCAACCTTCAGTCATCAGTTTTTAACTGTAAAGCCCTTTGTAACTCAGCAAGTTCATCTCGATGGGCAACAACAGTTATTTTACTTGAGGAGTGTTGTTCGCCCTGGATTGTTTCCATTTTGAGTGACACCTTCTCAAGTCTTCCAGCTTTTTGCCAGTAAAATAACCCGCTCAAAGGTGAAAGTAGGACTAGTAACAACAAAAATTTACTTTGACTAGAAAAAAGAAACGACAAAACCAGTGATAAACAAACAAGACCCACAGCTGCTAGTAACGTCAAAAATACAGCTAAAAACCAGCTAGGTCTCACAAAACCTTCAAAGGTCACTTGGTTCTTCTCTCTATCTACGGCGATGACTTGGTAAGAACGGGACAGAAAATACTCCTTTAATTGGTTCATCAGAGTCGTTTCATCTTGCTCAGATAGTAATTGCGCTCTTTCGATCCTGTCCTTGGTGGCAGCACGAATAAAGAAAAATAATCCAATCGATAATAACAAAGTTAGCAGTAACGTAGATTGCACAATAGCAGTATCCATAAACAATTCTTAATTTTTGACTGTTCAGACTTATCTATTATCAATTATTCTGGAATTTACGGACAACAGAAAAAAACCCGCCAATAGAAATTTTCGGGAATTTTTAAGTTTTAATTTTTAATTTTTAATTTATCCCCAGTTCCTTATGTCACAAAACCCTGAAGCTTCATCCTCTAATCTCAGGATCATTGCCCAAACGTTTCGCTTGGCAGGTTGGATTAGTTTCTGGATTCAGTTAGTATTAGCTGTGGTTTCTGGGGTAATTTTACTGCTATATGCTATTTCTAGTCAAAGACCAGGAAGCCCAGCGAACAATCCGGGAACGGGATTTGGCCTTTTCTTAGCAATTTGCGGACTAATTACCTTAGGTGTGGGCATTTTTTTAGCTTTCCGGTACACCAGAATTGCCAAAGACCTCCAATCTAGCAATCCCAATAACCGCCCTCGCAAAAGCGAGACTGTGCAAGTCTTACGCTTAGGAATATGGGTAAATTTAGGAGGAATTCTCCTCACACTATTGGGGGCGCAGGCCATAGTTGGTAGTTTAGCAGCCAGAGCAATTACCCAAACCCAGTTTTTATTCGGTACTCAAGGCAATCAACCATTTATTAGCGGTTTAGATATGTTTGTAGTCCAGGCGAACATCAACACTATCTCAGCCCACTTTGCCGGAGTATTATCATCTCTGTGGTTACTGAATCGCATTACAAAACCATAAAAACTCGAAATTAGGCATAATTAGGATGGATAAAAGCCCTGGTGACTAGAAGTCGCGGCTACACAAACAAAGTCCACCTGCCTGGACTCAATTGTAACCCACGGATCTGGGTTTTGTCTGTGTAAATAGGGTTTCTAACCACCTGATCACCGATCACTAACAACCAAGAAATGCTAGATATTAAACAAATTAGAGAAAATTCCCAACTGGTACAAGACAAGTTGAATACTCGTAGTGGTAAATACGAGATTCAGCCTATATTAGATTTGAGTCAAAAACAACGGGAACTAGAAGTAAAACGTAACGAACTGCAAGCCCGGAGTAATGAAATTGGTAAATTGGTTGGACAAAAGGTAAAATCTGGTATTAATCCTCAAAGTGAGGAAATTCTCGCTTTAAAGGAAGAAGGAAATAACATTAAAACCATATTAAGCGATTTAGAACCCCAAGAAAAAGAGTTCAAAGCACAAATTCAAGATTTACTTTTAGCACTTCCTAACCTTCCTAGTGATTCTACTCCCATTGGTCAGAGTGAAGATGATAACCCAGAGGTGAGAAGATGGGGAGATGAATATAAACCCGAAAACCCAAATATCTTACCTCATTGGGAAATTGGGGAAAAGTTGGGTATTTTGAATTTTGAAAGAGCGGTGAAAATTGCCCAAAGTCGGTTTGTAAGTTTGATAGGTGCGGGTGCTGCTTTAGAAAGGGCGTTAATTCAATTTATGCTTTCAAAGCATATTGAAAATGGGTATATTGAAGTTAGTCCACCGTTGTTAGTTAATACTGATTCTTTAACCGGAACAGGACAATTACCGAAGTTTGCAGAAGAAAGTTTTAAATGTGCAGATGATGAATTGTGGTTAATTCCTACCGCAGAAGTTCCGGTAACAAATTTTTATCGGGGAGAAATTATCAACGCGGAAGAATTACCAATTTATCACTGTGCATATACGCCATGTTTTCGTCGAGAAGCAGGAAGTTATGGACGGGATATGCGGGGTTTAATTCGGTTGCATCAATTCAATAAAGTGGAGTTGGTGAAGTTAGTAAAACCGGAAAATTCTTTTGAGGAATTAGAGAAGTTAGTTGCTAGTGCAGAGTCAATTTTACAGGGTTTAAAGTTGCCTTATCGGGTGATTAATTTATGTACTGCTGATTTAGGTTTTGGGGCAACAAAGACCTATGATTTAGAGGTTTGGTTGCCATCTTCTGGGAAATATCGAGAGATTTCTAGTTGTTCTAATTGTGTTGATTTTCAAGCGAGAAGGGCGGATATTCGGTTTAAGGAAGCTGGTAAGAAAGGGACGCAATTTGTACATACTTTAAATGGTTCTGGTTTAGCTGTGGGAAGGACAATGGCGGCTATTTTGGAGAATTATCAGCAAGCTGATGGGACGATTAAAGTACCGGAGGTTTTGCAGGTTTATTTGGGTAGGGAGGTTTTGTGATTTAGGGATTTTTTGTAGAGGCGTTTTTGGGGTGCGTCTCTACAGGAACTTTTATAAATGATATAGCAAGAGATCAGTATAATGCTTGCATATTTGAGTCAATTATTATAACATAACTAAAATTTCTATGCAATCAATAGTTATATTTCAGAAGAAGAATGACTATGAGTAATATTCCATAAGTTTTAGCAATTAGGGTACTTACTCGTATTGCAGAAGATCCCCAATTACTTGGTAGACTCTTAGAGAAAGTGGGATCAATGCCAAATATTTTAACACCAACTATGGGTGGTCATGTCTTTTGGATTGACATAGCTAGTGTTAATGGATGGCGGTTGCAAAAGAACCAAGTATTTGGTAATTGTCGGATTATTGATCCCAATAATATTAGACGAGCTTGGGGTGGTCAGACTGCTATGCTGAAAGCTTTTCAAACTTTAGAGTAGATAGAGTTTTTAAAATATTTTTTCAGTGCGATTGCTCATCTCGTAGGGTGCATTATAGTATTTTCTAGTCTGGTGAAGTACAAAATCATTTGCGTTTATCTGTGTCCATCTGCGTTTAATTATTACAGCTTGTACCTCATTTGAATGGTAATTGCTATAATGAAATTTAATGCACTGTTTGCTATTAATATTTAATTGTCTGAATCAGACTGTAGGGTGCGTTAATGAAATGTAACGCACCATTTTTTATTAAAATTTAACTGTCTGAATCAGGATAACCAGGATTAAAGGATTAACAGGATTATATTTGATATTGATATTCTGGGATATTTGAATTAGCGCAACTTCTGAAAATATAGATGAATATGGAAAAACCATCCTGTACATCCTCAAATCCTGGACATCCTGATTCAGACAAAATGCAACTTCTGAAAATGTAGATGAATATGAAAAAGTCATCCTGTAAATCCTCAAATCCTGTGCATCCTGATTCAGACAAAAAGGGATGTTTATTTTCTCAATATCCTAAACTTAATACTTATTAAATGAAATAGATAGCTCATCTCGTAAGGTGCGTTAATGAAATGTAATGCACCGTTTTTTATTAAAATTTAACTGTCTGAATCAGGATAACCAGGATTAAAGGATTAACAGGATTATATTTGATATTGATATTCTGGGATATTTGAATTAGCGCAATTTCTGAAAATGTAGATGAATATGGAAAAACCATCCTGTACATCCTCAAATCCTGGACATCCTGATTCAGACAAAATGCAACTTCTGAAAATGTAGATGAATATTAAAAAACCATCCTGTACATCAAGATTCAGACATTTTTAATTTTATGCTATTATTGATTATAATACCATCCAAGAGAAATTATGACATTAACAGCGAATGAACTGGTATTTCAATCACCATACTTAGCAGTAAAGAAAGCCAAAGAATTGCTAAAGGAGGGAAAAATGGCAGAAGTTGATCAGATTTTAGAAAGTTTAGCAGAGTCAATGGGAAGATCAGAAAAAAGAGCAGTTATTAGTCAATTAACTCGATTGATGTTACATATAATTAAATGGAAATGTCAACCGGAAAAACGTAGTGCTAGTTGGGTAATTTCCATTCGTTCAGCGAGGAGAGAAATTAGTGATAGTCAAGAAGAAATGCCTAGTCTTAATCGAGAGTTTTTAGAATTTATTTGGGATAAATGTTTTACATCTGCTAAACAAGATGCTAGGGATGAAATGGGTAAAAAACCAGAAATTACTGCTTTAACATGGGAGGATGTATTTGCAGAAAATTACACAATTTGGGAGGATGAAAACTAGATATAAATTCATCTATATTTTATATTTTTTAATCATCATCAGGATAATCAAGACTAAAAAATTAATAGGATTATATTTGATTTTGATATTCTGGGATATTGAAATTAGCGCAACTTCTGAAAATATAGATAAATATTAAAAAACCATCCTGTACATTCTCAAATCCTGAACATCCTGATTCAGACAAAATGCAACTTCTGAAAATGTAGATAAATATAAAAAAAACATCCTGTAAATCTTCAAATCCTGAACATCCTGATTCAGATCAAAAGTGATAATCCATAACATAATTACATCATAATCCTAGAAGTAAAACTATGACTATTGAACAAGCAGCTTGTAGGATGCGTTAATGAAATGTAACACACCATGCTATATCTAAATATGTGCTGTATTTTATGATACTATAAGACAGGAAAAATATTCTATCCTGTTAACGATGAAACTTTACTATTGGAAATATCCGAAGGGCAAGCAAAATTTTGGAGATGCGCTTAATCCTTGGTTGTGGGAGCAGCTGCTTCCAGGGATTTTGGATGAAGATCCAAGTTCTGCTTTTGTTGGTATTGGTACTCTAATTAACGATGCACTCCCAAGACGTACCCCTAATGCAAAACATCGAGTGATATTTAGTACTGGTGCAGGTTATGAAAAAGGTATGCCAGTTCTGGATGATTCCTACCACATCTACTGCTTACGAGGACCAATCTCCGCACAAAGTCTTGGTGTCAGCAGCGATTTAGCAATTACCGATGGCGCACTTCTAATACGTAAGTTAATTAATCAAAGTTCAGTTACTAAAAAATATAAGTTCTCCTATATGCCTCACTATGATTTGGCCGGAGATGCCTGGCAAAGGGTCTGTGATCAACTGGGGTTTGGCTATATCAGTCCGTCCTGGGAAATAGAAGATATTTTGACAAAAATTCGGCAAACAGAAGTACTTATTTGTGAAGCAATGCATGGTGCAATCGTTGCAGATGCCCTCAGAACACCGTGGATTCCCGTAAAGACTAATTCTTCGATTCTACCTGTCAAATGGCAAGATTGGTGTGCTTCTATGCAGCTTGAGTATCAGCCTCATTCACTGAGACGCTTGCATCAACCTCGTTCTTTAACAAATAGTAATGACAATACTTCTAATCAGTGGGATAATCTCTTGACTCCAGCGCGGCAAATACGGCAGTGGTTACGACAACAAACCACTGCACAGGAACTATCTAAGTTGGTAAAAACAGCAAAGCCCATTCTGAGCAGCGATGCTCGGATTGAGGAAATGTTGACCCGATTAGAAAGCCGTTTGGAGCAGTATAAACTTGATTTTGCTGAAGGTAAGTTCAAGGTTTAGATAGAGCCAGCTAGAAGAAGGCAGAAGTGCGATCGCAAGGCGCTTCTGCCAGCAGATATCTCATCAAATCCAATTACCTAAAATGCCGAATCACCTCAGCCACAGACCAAGCTTGAGCGATCGCACCCTTAGATATATGCGGTGTATCACCATCAAAAATTTCCGAAATCGAATTAATACAAGCACTAGAGAGAAAATGATTTATTAGCGGTTCCCAGTTAAAAGGTAATTTTTCATCTGGATAAAAACGTTCCCAAGCCCGGATATAAGCACCAATTAACCAAGTCCAAACAGTACCTTGATGATAAGAGCGATCGCGCTGTTCTGAATTTCCGTTATATATACCTATATATTCTGGATCACCAGGATCAAGACTACGCAAACCATAGGGAGTTAGCAAACAGGAAGTAGCCAAATCCAATACTTGACGGCCTTGCTGTTGAGAAAAACAGCAATTGTGCAAAGATAATGCCAAAACTGCATTAGGGCGAATTTGCGAATTCCGTCCATCTTCTAAATCAATGAAGTCATAAAAATAGCCTAACTGCGGATTCCAAAATTTTTGTAACGAAGCTTTTACCTGTTCTGCTTGCTGTCTATAGCGTTGGGCTTGATTATTTAAACGTACAGAATTGCCTAAATCTATTTGGCTCAAGCGTTCTGCCCATTGACTCAACCAACATAAAGCAGAATACCATAAAGCATTGATTTCTACTGGCTTACCACGACGGGGAGTAATAGGTAATCCCCCAATTACCACATCCATCCAGGTAAGAGCCACACCATTAGCATCCCAACAAATTAGCCCATCAGTAGCATCTACTTGGATATTGTAGTGAGTACCACCAACAAAGGCTTTGTGAATTTGCTGCACAACTGGGAACTCCTCTACTAAAAACTGCCAATCTTCAGTAGCTTCTAAATACAGTCCTAAGGTTTCAATCCACCACAATGCAGCATCAATACTGTTATAAAGTGGTTCGCTGTCGAAATTAGGAAAAGCATTGGGAATCAGTCCATGACGACAGTAACGTCCAAAAGTTTTTAATATCCCTTTGGCTAAATCAAAGCGCTGTGTCACCAGTGTCAATCCCGGTAAAGCAATCAAGGTATCTCTTCCCCAATCATTAAACCAGTGATATCCAGCAATTACTGTCGGTCCAGCAATAGAAGCGCGATAGACAATAAATTGATCACTAGCTTTAAGCAGTTGTTCCCAAATTCGGGACTGGTGATTGGTAATTGGTAATTGGTTTTTTTCCCCCTGCACCCTGCACCCTGCTCCCCTGCTTCCCCTGCTCCCTGCTTCTTCTAGCCTCCAGCCGAAAATTTGCGAAAGTCTCTCTTGTTCGGCTTCTACGGCTTCTACAAAGCTATCTGGTGAGAGAATAGGTTGCTGGAGGCTGGGTAAACCTACGTTTGCTTCTAGGGTGACTGTATCTCCTGGTTGGAGATTAACTGTTAAATAACCGGGACTATAGAGGTGTTCTAGATCATGTAAGCCGCGTTTTGTTTCTTCTGGTAAACTATAATTCCAGTACCAAACTTCATTGGCTTGATATTCTCCTTTTGTCCAGCGCAGATGCCAAGGTGTACCAAATTCCCCATCAATATTCGCTTGTAGACAAAGTAGGCGTTGACTGACTAATTGGGAAAATTGTAATTTCTCGCTCTCGGTTTGCTGATGATGAAAATCGCGATCGCCTATCAGCAGTCTTAACCTTAAAATCCCTACATCCTTACCCTCATACCGATACTGGATTAAAGTCCTTTGGGAATTGGGCATTGGTAATTTATTCTCCTCATTTCCCCACCCATGAGGCATCACCAACTGTCTACTTAACTGCCAATTCTCCTTACCCCACATCCATTTAGGAACTGGGTTAATATCAAAATTGTGCAGCAGTTTATAGCCTGTCGGTTCAATTTGACCACCACCCCAAAAATTCGTCCCCAGTGCTATGACTTTTCCTGATATTTCCAGACTTGCTTCTAAGTGAGAAAGCAGTAATTTTCGCCCGACAGGGGGATTTGTCGCCGCGAATAACCAACCATGATAAGTACGTGTCCGCACATCAGAAACTGTACCACTGGCAAAAGCACCCAAGCCATTAGTAAGTAACCATTCTCTTGTGTCTAAGTCAGTCATTAGCTACTCAAAATCGTTATGACTATGATATAGTCGTAACAGATCGTAATTAAACTGTGACAGCGTGGCTGGGTGAGTTTTTACTAACCCGAATGCCAACGCTAAAAAATGGATATAAGTTGAAGGAGAACTAGATTAATGACCCTTACTTACGGAACAGAAGGATGCCTCCGGGTTGGCCAACAGGCTCCAGACTTTACAGCCACAGCTGTGGTAGATCAAGAATTTAAGAACATTAAACTTTCCGACTATCGCGGTAAGTATGTCGTCCTGTTTTTTTACCCCTTAGACTTTACCTTTGTTTGTCCCACTGAGATCACAGCATTTAGCGATCGCTACGAAGAATTTAAAAAGCTTAACACGGAAGTACTCGGTGTTTCTGTTGATAGCGAGTTTTCTCACCTAGCTTGGATTCAAACAGATCGCAAATCCGGTGGTGTCGGTGACTTAAATTATCCCCTAGTTTCTGACATCAAGAAAGAAATTAGTAGCGATTACAACGTTCTTGACCCCGCAGCTGGTATTGCTTTACGTGGTCTGTTTATCATTGATAAAGACGGTGTCCTCCAACACGCTACCATCAACAACCTAGCCTTTGGTCGCAGTGTTGATGAAACTCTGCGGACACTACAAGCACTTCAGTATGTTCAGTCTCACCCCGATGAAGTTTGCCCCGCAGGTTGGCAACCAGGTGACAAAACCATGAATCCTGATCCAGTCAAGTCCAAAATCTACTTCTCTGCTGTTTAATAAATAGCGAGCAGCTATCCTGGAGGCAGGAGGTTGAAAATTTTGATTTAATTTTATCCTGCCTCTTTTGATTAATTACCCGATATTTTTAGTATTTTATTCTTTATGCTTACCTCAACAGATTTTACCGGTTTATTTAATGAGCGGTTCTTTCGTAATTTTTTACCCAAACCAGCATTAGATGAAATCAGACTGGGAGTAGGAACGCCAGATTTTAAATTGACAGATATTACAAATAATCGCACATTAAAGTTATCAGATTTTAAAGGTAAACAACCTGTTGTCATTGCCTTTACACGGATTTTCACAGAAAAACAATATTGTCCATTTTGCTATCCACACATCAAGGATCTGAATGCAAAATATGAACAATTTAAAAAACGTGGCATAGAAGTTTTGTTAGTTACTAGTACTGACAAAAAGCAAAGTCAAATAGTTGTCAAAGATTTAGACTTAAAAATGCCCTTATTAAGCGACCCCAGTTGTTATGTATTTCGTACATATCAAGTAGGACAAGCCCTAGGAGCGCCTTTGCCAGCGCAGTTTGTATTAGACCAAGAAGGAAAATTAATCTATAGACATTTATTTTCCTTCTTAGATCACAATGCTTCTGCGGAGACATTGTTAGAACAGTTCAATTAATTAGAATTTACAGTGGGGTGCTTGATCAAAATACTAACGCACCTCATTTAAACTCTCTATTTGCTTAGTAAACATTTCAGTGAACAAGCTCATAACTGTTCGTTCTTCACGCACTTTAATATTGGCAGTAATCGACATACCAGACTGTAAAGAGATATTTTTACCTTGCGTTGCCAGGAATTGTCTATCTAAACTGACTGTAGCTGGGAATCTATAAAATTGATGATTTTGATCTGGGGGTAAAGCATCGGAACCAATATCAATTACCTTACCTTTAATATCTCCAAACTGGCTGAAAGGAAAGGAGTCAATTCTCACATCTACGTTCATGCCTTTGCGGACAAACCCAATATCTTTATTGGTGATAAATACCTCAGCCACATATTTATCATTTGGCACGATTTGTAGTAGCTTTTGTGTGGCGTTAGCTACAAAGCCAGGATTTTTAGCCTGTGTATCGAATACAGTCCCTGCCACAGGAGCGCGAACTTCTTGATATTTGACGTTTAATTGTGTTTGAGAAATCTTGCTGGTGATATCTGCCAAACGCTGTTCGTTATCGAGAATAACCTTCATAAACTGGCTATCAATTTCCGCAATGCGTTTTTTGTTATCACCTATCCTATCCAGAATGTTTTTATCAGAAGATGCCACGGTATTCGTTACTTCCTCTTGTCTTTTCTGAATATCAAACTGGAGGCGTTTTTCTTCTTCAAATAATTGTGAAATTTCTGCCTTGAGAGTTTGCACTTGTTGTTGCTGATTCAGGTATTGAAGCTGAGAAATTCCCCCTTCGATTGCTAAGATTTTGAGTTTCTCTAAAATACCTTGTTGAATTGTCAAACTATCTTGAGTGTCTTTTCTTTTTAGTATTGTTTGAGATAGTTGCTTTCTAGTTTTTTCAACTTCTAACTCAGCTGCGGCAGACCGAGAATCTAATTCTGTTTTAGCGGTGATTAGAAGTTGTTCTTCATCGACTCCATTTCCGGCATCTGGTGCTAAATTTTTTAACTGAGCGCGTAGTAGTTCATTCGCTGCTACTAGTGAAGCGCGACTTTTCAGAAGAAAAGCAGATTCGGCTGGCAATTTACTACGTAAAAAGTCTATTTCTGATTCTATACCTGTACTTGCTCCCATTAAGCGCCGATAAATATTATTTTCTTGAATTAAGGCGCTGCGAATCTTATTTAACGAACTTAATTCAGCTAAGGTGGCAATAGAATCGAAAGTTAAGAGTAAATCTCCTTGCTTTACTTGTTCTCCATCTTTAACATAAACGGCTTTAACAACACCGCTAATAGGAGCCTGTACTTCTTTGACTGTTCCTTCTGGTTTTAATTGACCTGTTGCGGGAACTGTTTGCTCGATTTTGGCAAAATTAGCCCAGGCAATCCCAAAACAAGCTAACCCCATTAAGGTGATCATGATGGTACGTGACCACATGGGAGATTGACGCAAAACTACAGAAGACTCAAAGTTATCCTGATAGGCATTAATTAAAGAATCTTTGGTGGTTTTTTTGGGAGGTTTCAGTAGTTGTACAGCTTGCTTTTTACCGTTACCGTTGCCGTTGCCGTTGCCGTTGCCGTTGCCGTTGCCGTTGCCGTTAATGTGATTACCATTAAGTTGAGTCATAACAATTTTAGATTTTAGATTTTAGATTTGGGATTGAAAACTTGGCGTTAGCCATATCGAGGTATGAAAGTCAAAAATTCCATCTCTCAAACTCTTACTCTCCGAGCCTCTGCGAGAAAAAAAAAATTCATACATTCATTCAGCAATAGGAAAATTTAAGTCAATAGTTTAAATAACTGGCTTCAAGGGTGGAGAAATCCCACCCCTAAAAATTACAAATTGACTTCTTGCTGTTGATAAAGGTAGAAATAATGCCCTTTAGCAGTCATTAATTCTTGATGGCTACCTTGCTCTATCACTCTACCGCTATCCATGACAATAATCGTATCTGCATTACTAACAGTATTCAGACGGTGAGTGATAAAGAAGACGGTAGTTCCTTGAAATGCTCTAGCTAAATTTAGTCCTATTTGTCTTTCGGTAGGATAATCTAAAGCGCTAGTGGCTTCATCCAAAACTAATAATTTAGGTTTTTGTAAAATCGAACGGGCGATGGCAATTCTCTGTCTTTGTCCACCAGAAAGGGCTGAACCTCTCTCACCTACTCGCGTGTTATAACCGTTGGGCAGGTTCATGATAAATTCATGGGCAACGGCAATCCTGGCTGCTTCGATAATGTCTTCTGTTGTCGCTTCAGGATTTGTGAGGGCAATGTTTTCCTGAACTGTACCATCAAATAACAATGGATCTTGAGGAACAACACCAATTTGTCGGCGGAGGGAATAAAGTTCTACTTTGCCAATGTCGTAACCATCGATTAAAATTCTGCCAGACTCGACGTTGTAAAGTCTGAGCAGTAATTTCATCATTGTGCTTTTACCTGAACCACTTTGTCCGACAATACCGACAAATTTACCAGCCGAGAAATCGAGGCTAACATTGTTCAGTTGGAGTGGTCCACTAGGGGCAAATCGGAAGGAAACATTTTCATATTTGACTGCACCAGAGATTGCAGGTAAAGGAATATTGTTCCGATCTATTTCTGCTTCTTGTGGTGTATCAACAATATCGCTGAGACGTTCTAAAGATAAACCAGTTTCTTGGAAGTTTTGCCAGATTTGCGCCAAACGTAATATTGGACTAGTAACGTAACTGGAGATAATTCTAAAGGCGATTAATTCCCCTAAAGTTAGCTCTCCCTGCAATACTAAATAAGCTCCCACCCACAACACTAGTAGTCCGCTGAGTTTGTTGAGAAATTGACTAGTGGAATTCGCCAGTGTGGAAGTGATCACAGTTTTAAAGCCTGCGGCTACAAACCGAGCATAACGTTCTTGCCAGGAAAAGCGCGATCGCAATTCGATATTTTGGGCTTTCACCGTTTGAATACCCGACATCACCTCAACTAAATAAGATTGAGTCTCCGCATTCCGTTCCGCTTTGGCACGTAACTGTCGGCTCACTGTGGGGGCAGCAATTAATGTAATTACTACAAACAGGGGAATTGTTCCTAAGCCAACCACTGTCAGTTTCCAACTGTAAAACAGCATGACGACGATATAAACTATCGAGAACAATGCATCTAACCCTACTGTTAGCGCCGTACCTGTGAGAAACTGGCGGATATTTTCTAATTCATTGATGCGAGTAGATAGTTCACCAACTGGTCGGCGTTCAAAATAGCGTAGTGGCAACCGGAGTAAGTGGTCAATAATTTGTGACCCCAAACTCATATCAATCCGGTTGGTGGTATCTACAAATAGGTAAGTCCTCAGTGTAGTAAGTATGGCTTCAAATACACCGACTGCCAGTAGTAAAACCCCTAAAATATTCAGGGTACTAATACTATTTTGGACGATGACTTTATCAATAATTAACTGAATAACTAGGGGATTTGCTAAAGCTGCCAGTTGTACGAAAAATGAAGCGATAAAGACTTCTATGAGTACTCGTCGGTATTTTGATAAGTAGGGTAGAAACCAGCGTAACCCAAAGCGTTCTTGGGGTGTTTCTTGGGTAGCACTGAGTAATAATACCCTGAGTTGCGGCTGCAAATTACTTTCATCAGTTTCTAATTCTGCTAGTAATTTGCCCGGTTTGCAGCGGATAATACCTTTAGATGGCACACCCAAAACCACTGTGTTGGCATCTACTGCATAGATAACAGCATAACTATCACTATATTGAATTAGTGCTGGTGTAGGGATGCGTGTGATGGAAGCAGCGGGAACATCTACTAATTGGGACTTAAGTCCAATTAATTCGGCTAAATAAGCGCAAAGTTGAAAGGATATACCAGCTTGGCGTTTAATTTGTTCGTTTAAGATGCGACGCACTACCTCTTTCCGCAGGGGGATTTCTAAGTGCTTGGCGACCATTTGGAAGCAAGCCAAGGCAGAATTTAATTCGCCTTGTCCGCGAAAAAATGGATAGTTTTGATGTTTTTGCTTAACTTGTGGTGTGTCGGCGGGTGATGGTAAAACTTCCTCTGTTGTGGCGTAGGGAATTTCTAACTCATCTGTAATTGCTCTTTCATATAATGGAATTTCCTGCTCTGCTTGATGATCATCCTGAAATAATAAATCTATGGGATTTATACCAACTAACCGGGCTGGAATATTCCCAGTTACTTCCAAAACATCTTTGGCGCTACTGGATTCTAACCGAGAACTGGGCGGAAAATTAGCTACTGTACCACCACCGCTAACAAACCAGATACTGTCAGTGTCTAGTTGGCTAAAAGGGGTTTTTCCTGGGGGTAAATGATGTATTTTCGCCCTTAATAAAGATTGTTGAGTGATTTTTTTGAGATTTAAACCAGCATTAGCTTGTTGGGCTAACTCCGGGCTGAGAATGTCGAATATTTCTAGGATGTGACTAGAGTTTTGACGCGCTTGGGCAAATGCTGGATTCTGGGAAAAAAGACGTAAATAATCGGCTGTACTAAAAGTTAAGCAGATGACTTCGGTGGATGCGATCGCTGTTTCACAAGCAATCTGCCGCAATAAACTAATTTCGCCCAGTATTGCTCCCGGTTCTAGTATTTTTAAGGTAATTGGCAATTGGGTCTGAGGGTCATATGCCAACAGCCGCACTCGTCCTTCATACAAAATTGCTATGCGGTCAGGTAGCTTTTCTTTACTAATTATTTTTTGACCTATCCGGTAGCGTAAAGCTTGTTGTTGTGATAGTAGATTGTTTTTTGCCGCTGCTGATAATTGCTCAAAGCCTTCAACAGTGGTGAGAAATTCTTCAAAAGAGTTCTTAATATAAGTCATGTTTATGAAAATGAATTAATTTACTATGGTTAATATTCCAGCTAATTTACACTTCTGATTGTTGAATTTGCCAGTTTTGTGCCGCTAGTTGTGTTTGTAGCCAACCTTGAAAACGTTCGTTTAGTAATCTTTGGCGCGTCTGCCTATCCAGTTGAGCGGGTAGTAATCTTTCTAATCGCACAATCACTATCCGATCTCCTATTTGAGTGGGCGGAAAAACTTGCTGCGGTTGGCTTACAGATAAAATTTTGACCAAAGATTGATGAAGAGACTGTAATTCTACAGGACCAACTAAACCATCTGTCTGGGCTTCTGGTCCTTCTGCGTATTCCCGCGCTAGTTGAGCAAAGGACTGTTCTCCTTCTTGAATGCGGAAGTAGATTTCTTGGGCAATACCGATATCAGAAGTGGTAATTAAGGAATAGATAACTCGATCCAACTGAGCTTTGCGTTGGTAAAAATAAGAGTCTAAATCTAGTCCCCAAGTCGCTTCTTTGAACTTCTCTACTTTTAATTGGCGAATAGCGAGAGTATTTAACTGTTCGGAACTTATTTCCTGTTCTTGTCGCCCTTGATATTGTTGGGCTAATTGTTCACAAGCAAGTTGCTCTTCTTGTGGCGTACACTCAATCTGTGCGATCGCGCTATCAATGACCACCTCTCTGATCAATAGCGGCATCAACTGGTATTTCGCCAATGATTGCAGAACTTCCGAGGCTGTGAGTATGCTATCGCCAAATTGCAGAACTGAATTCATATCACTTGTAAGCAGATTTCCCACCGTTATTAATTGTTGTCAAAAAGATAATAGAAACAGATTGCAGCCAGTTTATCTATGGGTTAAGGTTAGATGTTTATCTGTAACTTATTTCCCTAGACTTGTCACTATGAGCTTAGACATTTCTTGGATATCACGGCAGAAACCGAATATGCTCTTGTCAACCTTAGTAACAAAGGCATCCGTCTTTGGATATACCGTACCAAACTATCATAATTTTCTAAAATTGCAAGCTTAAACTGGCAGTAAGTCAACAAAACTTTCAAATCTAGCCAGTAACTTCACGAAATCAATTATCTCCTGACAATACCTTCATTAAGTTATGAAAAGCTTCACCCCAGAAACGTCTGTGGGTACACAAACCGAGGTGAAGCTTTAGAGTGGAGTAGAGGGATCTTCTGACTGCTCAAAGCCTCACAGCCTGAGCAGACTTGGTTATAAGCAACCCCATCTTTTAGAGTCAGGGCTGGTATTAAACTGGTATTAAATTAGACTTGTTAGATTAAGCAATCACAAAAATGTCAGTGTTACTCAGAGTAGGTAGTCCAGAAAGTGTAGCAATCTGAATCTTATTGCCAGCACCATTACCGTCAGCATCAAAGAATAAAGCACCATTGCTAGTGTTGTAAATAAATCTTTGTACGTTGTTATTAGCTGTGGTTATTCCTGCACCAGAACGGAAAGCAGAAGCATCAAGAGAGGCATTTACAGTCAAAGCAACACCAAAACCACTAGTAGATATCTGAATAACGTCAGTACCAACTACAAAGTCTTGAATTCTATCAAGTCCTTCATTTGCGCTATTGAAGCGGAAAATATCATTACCGACACCACTAAAGAGTGTGTCATTACCCAAACCACCAATGAGGATATCATCACCTGCGTTACCGTAAAGATAGTCGTTACCAGCATTCCCCGTCAGGATATTATTGCCAGAATTGCCTGTGAGATTGTTGTTCAGGGCGTTACCCGTACCGTTGATATTGTCGGTTCCAGTTAAAGTCAGACGTTCTACGTTGTCGCTTAAAGTGAAGGTGACTGAGGAGTTAACTGTGTCTATACCACCATTGACATCTTCGGTAATGGTGTCACCCATATCATCGATAAAGTAAGTGTCATTGCCGTTACCACCAATTAGAGCATCAGCACCTTCACCACCAAAGAGGTTATCATTGCCATCACCACCAATTAAGGTATCATCACCTGCGTCACCATAAAGAGAATCGTTACCACCACGACCATCAAGGATATTATTACCAATATTACCTGTGATGTTGTTATTTAGGTCGTTACCTGTACCGTTAATATTGTTGGTTCCAGCTAAAGTCAGACGTTCTACGTTGTCACCTAAAGTGTATGTAACCGAGGATCTGACTGTATCTGTGCCACCATTAGGACTTTCCTCAATGATGTCACCTATATCATCAACAACATAGAAGTTATCACCAGTATTCCCAACAAAAGTGTCTCCGATAGTTGTATTCAACAGTACCGAAATATTGTCTGCGAGTTCGTTAGCTGTTACGAGATCAAGTTTGCCATCATCGTTAAAGTCTGCTACGGCTACAGCGCGAGAACCATCGCCCGCAGTA
Source organism: Anabaena sp. PCC 7108 (assembly GCF_000332135.1). Taxonomy (NCBI): domain Bacteria; kingdom Bacillati; phylum Cyanobacteriota; class Cyanophyceae; order Nostocales; family Nostocaceae; genus Anabaena; species Anabaena sp. PCC 7108. Next base: position 26,787 of record NZ_KB235896.1, on the reverse strand, counting down.
TAGTTAGTGGCAGTGCCGAAATCCCCTGTACCGTCGCCTAATAGTAATGAAACATTATCATCATCACTATTTCCTACTAATAAGTCGAGTAATCCGTCACCGTTGATGTCGGCTATGGTTACTGACCGAGGTTGTGCGCCTACCATGAATTCCTCAGCAGTGCCAAAGGAAGTTGGTTCACCAAAGCTACCTGGGTTACTTCCTAATGCCACAAAGACTTTGCTTTGATTAGACTTAACCTGTGCTAGGTCTAAAATACCATCATCGTTGAAATCAGCGAGAGAGATCGCACGAGTATCCTGTCCAACATTGTATGTGAAAGAAGTTGAAAAGTTGGATACACCATCGCCCAAGAAAATTGAGACGTTAGGGCTGAAAATTGTACCCGCTGCTAAATCGAGAATACCATCATTGTTGTAGTCGCCTAATGCGATCGCATTCAGTCCACTTGGTCCTGAAACATCATAATTGGGGTAGTTGATGGGATCTGTGCTGAAAGCCCCTGTACCATCACCCAATAAGATGGAGACATCACTGTTAGCAACAGCAATATTTAATAAGTCTACGTTTGCTGATGCTATGTCTAGGTTGCCATCACCGTTCAAGTCTAATACAGCTATGGAAATCGGATTCAATGTAGACCCTACATCATAGCTACCGAATAAGCTGAAACTACCTGCACCATCACCCAATAAGATTGAGACAGTTTTATCATCAGCATTTGCTACTGCTACATCGAGATTACCGTCTTTGTCAAAATCTCCCACAGCTAATGAATAGGGGCGATCTCCTGTGGTTAAGTCGTTGGGTGCGCTAAATGATATTGTCATAATTTGTTCCTGGTTACAATGTTTACACTGTGTTTATCTAAACTCAAAATTGCCACAAAGAAACAGTCAAATTCTGCTAAGTAAGTTGGTTTAGGGCTGAAGCCCTGACTACAAACTTTTAATTATTGACGTTGATCTATTTAGTCTAGATGACAGTCACTTAGAAACTAATGGTCTTACCCTTAGCTCTAGACAAATCCTGATGTTTGTTAACTTCTCATCACTTACTGTAAGATGAAAACCTGTAATCGTCGAGAAAGAGGATAATTTTTTTACTGAAAATTTATAATATTTAGGGTTTAAGACTAACAAAATGCGAAAGCTTCTTTATACATACAAACAAAGAAGCTAAAATTGTACTTATTAATGATGAGTTAACCGAAAACAACTTAGCGGAATAAACGAGGATTGAGAATGGTACGGTTCTGTGGTTGAGACTGACGACCAATTGATACACCATTTCGGAGGTTTTTGGCTGTACCACCATCCTGGGGATCTAGGAAAGGTTTCAAATTAATTCCACCTCTGGATGAATTTACCCGGTTGTTACCACCTAGGAGTGTGCGACCTAAATTGTATAATTCATTTGTGCTTCCCCCACTCCGATTGGTATAAGTATTCACAGCTATGGTTTGCTGTCCGCTGTCAGCACTGGATAAGTTGTTAAAAACACTACTGCGAATAGCGTAGGGGTCTTTATCACGGGGGACTGTGAGGAGAATTCGACAAGCGGAGTTAGCTTCAGTGGTGACACAGATAATGTTTTCGTTATTTTCTCTGGCTATATCTAGTTCTTGTAAGCCATCGGGGCGATATAATTCTAAACGAGAGGCGATCGCTTGACAACGCTTTTGGGGAGTCCAACCACCACCTAAAGAAGCTGGTGCAGCCCAAGCAAAGAATTGCCCTGGTTGACTTTGTGGTTGATACATAACGGTATATTTACCATTATAAAATTGGCAGCTAAATCTTGCCCCATTATCAGAGGTAGTATTAATCGGCGTATCTGTAGATGTATCTACTGGTGTTGATGAGCCTGAAGGTACTGTTGGTACAACAACACTGTCAGTTTGGGCAAAGGCTACAGAATTGCCAAGAAATAAGGATAAACTCAGACTACTCAAACATAAAACTTGGCGTGGTGAAAATAACATAACTTAACCTCTAAAATCTCTTCATACCTCCAGTGACGGAGAATTTTATATTTGGTTCGCATCAGAAGTTAATTTTTTTTCTTTTTTTAGAGATGTTGTCTACAACGTCTGTATGAGGGGTTTAATTCCGCATCACTGCATCTAATAAAACTCCAGCATTAAAACGCACAGGGTCTGTGCAAGGTAGACCAGTTTCAGCTATAGTTTGAGCGATCGCATCCTTAGACCCAGATTCATCTAAATATCTAGTATTCAAAGCTATTCCCACCACAGGAACTTTAGCAAAAGCACCCCCCGCACTAGCCACTATTTCATACATCCGAATTACTTCTGGTAAAGGTGGAATTGGCACATGAGGATTATTGCGATTATGAGTTTGTCCGGCTTGATGAACTAGTATTAAATGGGTTGGTTGAGAACCTCGAATTAACGGTAAAGTGGCTGTTGAACCAGGGTGTAATAGAGAACCTTGTCCTTCAATTTGCAGAATATCGTAGTGTTTACCAAACCGCATCACTAGTTGTTCTACAGCACCCGCAGCAAAGTCCACGCGGACAGCATCCAAAGCGACACCATCACCTTCTAACATTAACCCAGTTTGACCAGTTGCCAAAAACTTAGAACGCCAACCTCGCAATTTTGCAGCCCAATGTAATTCTAAGCTAGTGGACATTTTGCCAATAGCCATATCCGTACCCACCGTCAATACCCGACGACAGGGAAGACTCCGTGCTAACCCTGAAGCTACATCTAAATTAGCTGGTTCTTTTCGCACATCCCAAATGATCTGTCCTGGTTTTAGTAGAGCATTTAAATCCGGGATATTAGCTAGAGGTGTGTGTAAACCATTCACCAAAGACATTCCTGCTTTTAGAGCATCTTTAATGTCAGGCCAGTAATTATCTGGGACTAAACCACCTTTGGGAGCGATACCAATTACCAGCACTTCTGGATTGTACTGCAACGCTGCGGTTAAAGATGCTACAATCGGCACATCACGCTTGATACCTGTTAATTCTGGTAAAGATTTACCAACAGATTCCCGATCTATGACTGCCACAACTGGGGCTTCACTGTAGCGTAAAATTGATAACCCCGTTTTACCATTAGTTCCACTCAGTCCTTCATGCAGTAAAATTGCTGTTCTTTGATTAAGCGGCAAACGCACTATATTGTACCCCCAAACCAGGTAAATCGTTCGGCAAAATTCGTCCTTCTTTGACTAATGCACCCGTAAATGGGTCATCAATTAAGTTCAGGTGACTATCTAAATCTAAATAATCAGCTAGGGGTGCAAGCTGTGATGCTGCTGTATTTGCCAAAGTACTATCAGAATAACAGCCAAACATCACTTTTAAATCATGCGCCTTTGCTGTATGTACCATTCCCATGGCTTCACTTAATCCACCAGATTTCATCAATTTGATATTAATTCCATCTACATAATTGGCTAATTCGGGAATATCTGCGCTAGTAAAGCAACTTTCATCGACAAAGATGGGTAAAGGTGAATGCTCCTTGAGCGTGGCTAAGTGTGTTTCCTGTCCACGTGGTAATGGCTGTTCTATATATTTTATACCCAAATCAGCTAACCAAAGAGACATGGCGATCGCATCTGCTAAACTCCAACCACCGTTAGCATCTACAAATAACTCTTTTCCGGTAATTTCTTCACGCACAGCTAATAGCATTTGTCTATCGGCATTTATTCCTTCGGTCGATCCTAACTTGACTTTGAACAAACCAACATCCATAAATTGTAACCAGTCTCGCGCTCTAGCCGCTGCACCTGCTGGGGAATTAATGCCAATTGTCACCGAAGTGGGGACTATAGCATCTCGATTTAACCCCCAAATTTGCCACAGAGGTAAGTTTACACTCTTACCCATCCAATCATACAGCGCCATATCTAAAGCCGCCCTCACAGCCGATGGAACTCGCTTTTGAGTTAATAATTCTTCAATTTCCTGCCTTTGCCAAGGGTGGAATTTTTGCAATATTGGTGTAATTTGCAGCAAACTTTCTTGGATAGTATCAGTAGATTGCCGATGATTACCAACACCAAAGGGTGATGCTTCTCCCCAACCTGCAATTCCATCTTCGGAAATTTGCACCCATACATTTGTCGTCTGTGCCGTTGTTCCTCGACTAATTGTTAAGGGAAACCGCTTGTTAACAGTAAATATTTTGACATTAATTTGCATAAATATACTATTTTACCGAGTTAGGGCAAGAAAACAGTTTAGTTCCTGATTGTAGATTATTTAGGGTATCTATTATACTTTTTTACATTTTACTATCTAATTTTTTATACAACTATTGATAATTTTCTATTTTTGCTAGAGTAGGAGGTGTCAGCAGTGCTGATATGAATAACAGTTCTTGCTCTGTTGTCTCTAGTTAGGAAAGTTATGTTGAAGAGCGTAAAAATAGAGAATTTTCGAGGTTTCAAATCTTTTGAACTTCAGCAGCTTGGTAGAATTAATCTGCTTGTTGGTGACAATAATAGCGGAAAAACATCAATACTGGAAGCTATTCAACTTTTATGTTCAGGTACTAATCTTGAACCACTTGGTGAGATAATGATTAACCGAGGTGAGTATTTGTGGAGTGATGATGGTAAAGGAGAGCGTCAACTTGATATTCGTCACCTTTTTTATGGTCATGAGATAGAACCTGGGAGCAAACTTTCTATATCAGTTATTAACGACAATACTCAGGAAAAATTTGATATATTGATAGCCATGCTTCGTGCAAATAATACCAGCTATGGTTATGATGAAACTAATATTTCCGAAAAACAAGTTAGTTCAAATGATGAATTTTTTGATGATTTAAAGAAACTTGGCTTTATTGTTACATGGATACGAGATGAGCAACCATCAGAGAAATTACCATTATATATATCACCTGACGGTGGACTTCCTATAGACTCTATTATGATGTTCCGTCATAGGAAAAGTTTAAGTGCAAGTAGAACACCAAAAACGCAATTTATTAAATCATCTTCTTTAAAAACTGAGGAAATGATTGAGCTATTTGATCAGTTAGTATTAACCCCTAAAGAAAAAATTGTAGAGGAGGCACTTCAGAGAATAGACTCTAAAATTCAACGTATTGCTCCAGTTAGTTCTCAAAAATTAAGATATTCCTTAGATTCGCGGGGTGGTTTTCTTGTGCTTCTTTCTGATGGTAAGCGTGTACCAATTGGTAGTATGGGAGATGGAATTTGGAGGATTTTAGGACTTACATTGTCTACCGTATGCGCTAAAGATGGTTATTTATTTGTAGATGAAATAGATACAGGACTTCATTTTACTGCTATGTCCGATATGTGGAAAATGATTTGGGATACAGCGAAAAAATTAAATGTACAAGTTTTTGCAACTACACATAATAGTGATTGTTGGAAAAGTTTAGCTGATATCGCAGAACAAGAAGATGCAACTGATGATGGTATTAGAATTCATAGAATTGAAAAAGGTAAAGAAAAAAGTATAGTTTTTACTGAAAAGCAAATTGCCATTGCTGCTGAAAGAGAACTTGAGGTACGTTAGCAATGGCAAAACATTATAACCCCAAGAAGTTGTTAGTTGAAGGTCAAGATGATTTACGAGTTATACCAGAATTAATTGAAAAAAATGGAATTACTTGGGGTGAAAAGAAAGAAGAATCAATTATATCAATTCAAGAATGTGGAGGTTATGAAAACATTACTGCTGATCTTATATATACAGAATTACAAACTGGAAGATGCACACATTTAGGTTTAATGGTAGATGCAGATGATGATGCGTCTTTACGTTGGCAAAGTATCAGAAATGCTTGTGTGTCAAATATTCCTAATCTTCCTGAAGAAATACCAGAAACAGGATTAATTATTAACACACCAGATGATAAGAAATTTGGTGTTTGGCTTATGCCAGATAACATCATAGAAGGGATGTTAGAAACTTTTTTAGGTTATATGATTCCAGAACAAGGAGAAGAACTTTGGGTATATGCACAGGAGGTAGCAAAAGAGGCAAAAAATAAAGGAGCAACATTTAAAGAATCTTATATTGATAAAGCGGAAATTTACACTTGGTTAGCATGGCAAGATGAACCAGGGAGACAAATACATCAAGCTATCAAGTACAATATTTTAAATCCACAAACTCCCAAAGTGCAAGGATTTATAAATTGGTTTAAGAATTTATACGACTTATAATTTTGTAATATTTTCAATAAGCAAACCCCCCCATCTTCAAAAAAACTTAGATACAATCTATAAACTCACATCACTCAGACTAAAGCAAATGACAAGCATCTCCACACCTATCCTCAAACTCCCCGAACTCTTAGCACCTGCGGGTAATTGGGAATGCGCGAAAGCCGCAGTAGAAAATGGTGCAGATGCAATTTACTTTGGTTTAGATAAGTTTAACGCCAGAATGCGGGCTGAGAATTTCACAGAAGCAGATTTACCTGAATTAATGGAATTTCTGCACCTACGCGGAGTCAAAGGTTACGTCACCCTGAATACCCTGATTTTCCCCCAGGAACTGACGGAAGCACAGCAATACCTCAAAACCATCATTTCTGCGGGTGTTGATGCTGTCATCGTTCAAGATGTAGGAATTTGTCGGCTGATTCGTCATCTTTCCCCAGACTTTCCTATTCACGCTTCAACACAGATGACTATTACCAGTGCTGCGGGGGTAGAATTTGCAAAATCTCTCGGTTGTCAATTGGTAGTTTTAGCGCGGGAATGTTCGATTACAGAAATTAATAAAATTCAACAACAAATTACCCAAAAGAATACTTCTTTACCTTTAGAAGTTTTCGTCCACGGTGCTTTGTGCGTCGCGTATTCTGGACAATGTTTAACGAGTGAAGCATTAGGAGGACGTTCTGCAAATCGGGGAGAATGCGCTCAAGCTTGCCGAATGCCTTATGATTTAATTGCAGATGGAGAAATTGTCAATTTAGATAATCGCAAATATTTACTTAGTCCTCAAGATTTAGCCGGGTTGGAAGTATTACCTGAATTAGTAAAATCTGGAGTTACTTGTTTAAAAATAGAAGGACGTTTGAAAGCACCAGAATATGTTGCTAACGTTACCCAAGTTTATCGAAAAGCATTAGATAGAATAGCAACAATTAATATCGAGACTTTGCATTCAAAATCTCTACAAAAGGTATTTGATGGGAGAAAAGACCAATATAATTTAGAAATGGCATTTTCTCGCGGACTCTACACAGGTTGGTTTGAGGGAATTAATAATCAAGAACTGGTTCACGCGAGATTTGGAAAAAAACGCGGTGTTTATTTAGGAGAAGTTACCCGCATTTACAATGAACAAATTACCGTGAAACTGGAAGCACCAGTTAAACCAGGGGACGGGATTGTTTTTGATTGTGGACATCCAGAAACCAAGGAAGAAGGGGGAAGAATATATGCAGTTATCCAAAAAGGTAAAGACGCAATATTAAGTTTTGGCAAAAATAATTTGAACTTTCGACGGATAAATATAGGTGATAAAGTTTGGAAGACAAATGATCCAGAACTAGATAAACAAATCCGTCAAAGTTATGCTGGAGAAAATCCACATTTTCCTAAACCTATTAATATAGAGGTATATGGGGAAATTGGCGATAAATTAATTGCTATCGCTCGTGATGAATTTGGTAATATAGTTCAAGTAGAATCAGAAATATTGGTTGTAGAAGCACACACCAAACCTCTGACTACAGAAAGGATAAAAGAACAATTTGGACGTTTAGGAAATACTCCTTTCTATTTAGACAATTTCATTAATCATCTCAACGGTAATATCATGTTACCCGTGAGTGAATTAAACCGAATGCGTCGGGAAATAGTCTCTCAATTAGAAGAATTAAGGAAGAAACCCAAATTTTGGCAATTAAATCATCATGCAAAATGGCAAGATTTAATTACTTCTAAATCTACACCTATTCCAGCTTTACCTTCTCTGATTGTTTTAGTTAGAAATATCAAACAACTAAAAGCAGCATTAACAGCAGATATCAAAACAGTTTATTGTGAATTTGAAAATCCTCGCAATTATCAAGAAGCAGTAAAAATAGTGCGGGAATGTAAAGAAGATGTCAGCATCTTTGTAGCACCACCTCGGATAACTAAATCTGGAGAAACCTGGATTTTAAAACAAGTTCGCGCTGCGAATGCTGATGGTTATTTAATCAGAAATTATGACCAATTAGAATATTTTGCTGATGAAAGATGTGTGGCTGACTTTTCCTTAAATATTGCTAATCCTTTAACAGCAGATTACTTTGAACAACGCTTTAATTTAGAACGATTAACAGCATCTTACGACCTAAATATTAACCAACTTGAAGATTTAATTACAAATTTCCCAGCACAAAATTTTGAAGTGACAATACATCAACATATACCAATGTTTCATATGGAACATTGCGTGTTTTGCGCTTTCCTCTCTACAGGAACAGATTACACCAATTGTGGTAGACCTTGTGAAAAACAAGAAGTCAAAATTAAAGATAGAGTAGGTAGTGAACACATCCTTAAAGCAGATTCAGGATGTCGAAATACAGTATATAACGGCACTGCACAAACTGGTGCAGAATATGTACAAAGATTAATAAGTTTGGGTTTACAACATTTGAGAATTGAATTTCTCAACGAAACACCAGAACAAGTGATCAAAACAATAGATTATTATCAACAACTTTTGCAAGGAGAAATCACAGGTTCTCAAATTTGGAGAGAGTTGAAATTGCAAAATCAATTGGGTGTAACTCGTGGTTCTATGAGGGTGATGTAGCTAAATTAATTGGTGAAGAAGAAGTATAATATTTTAGGTGAATTCAGGGTTTTCAGTGTTCACCTAATTTTATGGTTTCGCGCAAAGTCGCAAAGAAGCAAAGACGCAAAGGAAGAAAGATATGGAAGATAAGTTTAAGTTTATTAGTTGTAGTGAGGATGATGCAATCTCTTGTGGTGCTGCAATGTTTAAGATCCAGAAATTAAAGGAAAAAATCAAGAACTTATTCAATAAAAAAAAATTAGGAGAGGACTTAACAAACTTGTTCAAAAGTGAAAATTTAAATTTAAATATCCCTGCAATAAATAGACAACATATAGGCAAGAAAGGAGTGATAACTGGCAGTCTGGATAGAATCCTTTATGAAAAATGGTTTGATGAAGGAATACCATGTGAAATACTCAAATTGCGTTCTGGAGGATGGCAAAAAGGAAAAGTCAGAATTAATCTTGAGGTATCTCTAGAATTTTGTCCTGACGAACGAGAACTTGAACAAATAACAGAAATTGAAGAACCAGAATCACCACTTGATGATTTACGACGTATGATAAATGATGCTACATCATAACTCTTACCTTTGCGACTTTGCCCCTTTGCGACTTTGCGCGAAACAAAAACATGAATAAAACTCCACGAATCCCCATACCCCCAGAAGTCAGAACCTACGTTTTCCAAAGGGATAAATATCAATGTCAAAGCTGCGGTAAAATCTCTGGAGAAACTCATCTCAGCATTGATCATATTATCCCTTTATCTCGTGGTGGTAAAAACGATATTAGTAATTTACAAACTCTCTGCTTAACTTGTAATCAGCAAAAAACAGATAAAATAGACAATCGTTTCCACCGACATTTCGACATTTAACCCAAAATGCAACCAGTACGCGCAGGAATAGTTAAACCAAGATTTTTACTATTCCACTCAATTTCTCCATTACCAAATAAAACTTGATGCGGTTGAGTTTGTAAACTGCTACAATCTACGTTAGCTGTTGCAGTTTCTGTACCCGCATTCACAGCAATAATTAATTCCTCAGTTTCTAAAGTTCTGGCAAAGATATATAATTCTCCTTGTGCATAAAGAATTTGATATTTACCAATTCGCAAAGCTGGATATTGATGACGCAGAGAAATTAATTGTTTGTGAAGATCAAGAATTTCTAAATTCCAATTTTCTGTTAACGGAAAACCACGACGAGAATCGGGATCTAATCCACCAGGTAAACCAACTTCATCACCATAATATATACTTGGCGCACCAGGAAAAGTCAATAACAGTAAAGTTGCTAATTCCATACTTGCAATATCACCACCTGCAATGGTAATTAATCTGGCTGTATCATGACTTGCTAATAAATTAAGTTGTGTTAGCTGAATTTCCCAAGGATAAAGTTTTAATAAATCTTCTATTTTTTCGGCGTAGTCAGCAGCAAATAATGGTGGATGGGTTTTATAATCCCGTCCTTTTACTTGTTCTAAGTCTACACGATCACCTGCGGTAAAGGCAATAGTCGGACCAGTAAATAAATAATTCATTACCCCATCAAATTGGTTTCCATCTAACCATTGACGGGAATCTGTCCATACTTCTCCGACAATATAAGCATCGGGATTTATGGCTTTTACTCTTTCTCTAAATTCTTGCCAAAACCCAGGAGTTTTGATTTCAAAAGGTACATCTAATCGCCAACCATCAATACCGAATTTAAGCCAATATTCGGCAATTTCCATAATGTATTCGCGCACATCTGGGTTATCATGGTTAAATACTGGTAAAGAGCGAATTCCTGCCCAACTTTCGTAGTTAGCAGGTGCATCACCTGTATATGGTGCAAGCGGCCAACCTTCGATTTTAAACCAATCTACCCAAGGTGAATGTGGTCCATTTTCTAAGATGTCGTGAAAAAAGAATATACCCCGACTCGCATGATTAAAAACGCCATCGAGAACTATTTTAATATTGCGTTGATGGGCTGCATCTAGCAATTCTTTAAAGGCTTCATTTCCTCCCAATATTGGATCAACTTGATAGTAATCATGGGTGTGATAGCGGTGATTACAAGCTGATTGAAAGATGGGTGTAAAGTAAATGGCGTTAATTCCTAAACTTTGAATATAGTCTAATTGTTCTAAAATTCCCCATAAATCTCCACCTTTATAACCTTGGAGTGTGGGTTTTGCATCCCAATTTTCCCATTTTGCATTATTTAATAATCGTTTATGTGGTTGTTGGCTTTTAGCGAATCTGTCGGGGAAGATTTGGTAGAAAACTGCGTGTTTTACCCAGTCTGGGGTGTGAATTTGCATAAGTTGCGTTCTGAGTATGATGTATTAGTGCCATTTTAGTAAGTGTAGAGTTTTTTAACGCAGAGGTTAGCGCGGAGGTACGCAGAGTTTTTATGATTCGAGGTTTTTTTCTGTTAACTAGTCTTTAAGATTGGGTTAAAGTGCGATCGCACTTAATTCTCTCCATTCCCCCCATCATTAATACATCAGTTCTATTTTGCGTACTTAACCCCCTTCTCAAAAATTCCTCCCCAAGATTCTTTGATCCCCCCTTATCAGCTGCCACATACAGTCCTAAACTGTAGGTGAGAGTTGAAAGGCAGTTCGGAGAAATTTTGTGAAAAAAGTCTTAGCAATCATTCTTGGTGGGGGTGCGGGTACTCGACTTTATCCGCTAACCAAACTCCGTGCTAAACCAGCAGTACCAGTTGCTGGGAAGTACCGCTTAATAGATATCCCTGTTAGCAACTGTATCAATTCAGAAATCTTTAAAATCTACGTTCTCACTCAATTTAACTCTGCTTCTCTGAATCGTCACATTGCCCGTGCTTACAACTTTAGTGGGTTTAGTGATGGTTTTGTGGAAGTGTTAGCCGCACAACAAACCCCAGAAAACCCCAACTGGTTCCAAGGTACGGCTGATGCTGTACGTCAGTATATCTGGATGTTGCAAGATTGGGATGTAGATGAATTTCTGATTCTTTCCGGTGATCATCTGTACCGCATGGATTACCGTCTGTTTATCCAGCGCCACAGAGATACAAATGCTGATATTACCCTTTCTGTCATTCCCATAGACAATCGCCGTGCGTCGGATTTTGGCTTGATGAAAATCGATGACTCTGGTAGGGTGATTGACTTTAGCGAAAAACCCAAAGGTGACGCTTTAGCTAATATGCGGGTTGATACTACTGTTCTAGGGTTAACTAAAGAACAGGCTGAATTACAACCCTACATCGCCTCGATGGGGATTTATGTCTTTAAAAAAGATGTTTTGATCAAGTTGCTGAAAGAGTCTTTAGAACGGACTGATTTTGGTAAAGAAATTATTCCTGATGCAGCTAAAGATCACAACGTTCAAGCCTACTTATTTGATGACTATTGGGAAGACATTGGGACTATCGAAGCTTTTTATGAAGCCAATTTAGCCCTGACTCGACAACCACTACCGCCCTTTAGTTTCTACGACGAAAAAGCGCCAATTTATACTCGCGCTCGGTATTTACCTCCATCGAAACTGCTAAATTGCCAAATCACAGAATCAATGATTGGTGACGGTTGCATTTTGAAAAATTGCCGGATTCAGCATTCAGTTTTGGGAGTGCGATCGCGCATTGAGTCTGGCTGTGTGATTGAAGAATCCCTACTCATGGGTGCAGATTATTACCAACCCTCTGTAGAACGCCAATGTAGCCTAGAAGTAGGTGATATCCCCGTAGGCATTGGTACAGACACGATCATTCGTCGTGCCATTATTGATAAAAATGCCAGCATCGGTCATGATGTGAAAATTATCAATAAAGACAATGTGCAAGAAGCCGAACGAGAAAGTCAAGGCTTCTACATTCGCAGTGGGATTGTCGTTGTACTGAAAAACGCCGTAATTCAGGATGGAACTATCATCTAAAAGTACTGAGTGCTGAGTTATGAGTCATGAGTTATGAGTAATCAGTTATGAGTAATTGAGTTATGGATCAAACTTCTAATTATTCTTCACTCCTAACTACTCACTCAACACTCCCAAATTTGCACTCAGAACTCATCTTACTGATTGGTCTTCCTGGTAGCGGTAAGTCAACGTTAGCAAAACAATTACTCACAGAAAGCCCCCAGATGCAGCTAATTTCTACAGATGCTATCAGGGGGCAACTCTTTGGTTCAGAAGCGACTCAAGGGGCATGGCTGTTGATTTGGAGAGAAATACAGCGGCAATTTCAACAAGCTATAGGGGCAGATAGAGGGGTAATTTTTGATGCTACCAACGCCAAACGATGCGATCGCCGTAAACTCATTATCCAAGCCCGTAATTTGGGTTTTACTCACATTACTGGAATTTGGGTGAAAACCCCAGTTTGGCTATGTTTAGCACGCAATCAAAGGCGGATTCGCCAGGTTCCCGACGAAATTATTTTGCGAATGCATCGCCAACTCCGGGATTCTCCCCCCAGCATAGAAGAAGGAGTAGACAAGTTAATTTTTTGGACTTAAAGCTAAGGAGTACGGGAATTGCCCTGGCAGTATGAGCGACAACCTCACTTGATTTTTGATATTCTTTGCTAATTTAATATCATAATCCTGTTCCCAGAGATTATCTGGTCAACAGTAAATGTCTTATCTTAGAAAAAAAACATAACCTAAATTTATATAGGAGGCTGGTAGATGGCTGCAACTGACTTTAAGGACTATTACGCAATTTTAGGAATCAGTAAGACTGCCACTCCAGAAGAAATTAAACAAGCTTTCCGTAAACTTGCCCGCAAGTTTCACCCTGATGTCAACCCAGGAAATAAACAAGCAGAGGCAAGCTTCAAAGAGGTTAACGAAGCTTACGAAGTTCTATCAGACCCAGATAAGCGGAAAAAATACGACCAATTCGGGCAATACTGGAAACAGGCTGGTGAAGGTTTCCCCAGTGGCGGTGCTGGGGTTGATATGAATGGTTTTGACTTCAGTCAATATGGCAGTTTTAATGACTTTTTAAATGAATTATTTGGTGCTGCTGGCCCTCGCAGTGGACGACAAAGTTATTCTTATCGCACTTCCACCGGTAGACCTAGTGGTGGTGTGGGCGGTTTTAATGATTTTGGGTTTCCCGATGCTGGTGTAGGTGCTGCCCAAGATACGGAAGCGGTGATTAAGTTAACCTTTGCAGAAGCATTTGCTGGAGTTCAAAAACGTTTTAACTTGGGTAACGAAACTATTGATGTCCGTATTCCCGCTGGTGCTAAATCTGGTACTCGTCTCCGAGTGCGGGGGAAAGGTCAATTAAACCCTATGACTCAACAACGGGGAGATTTATATTTAAAGGTGGAATTACAACCTCATTCTTTTTTCCAAATTGAGGGTGATAATCTAGTTTGTGAAGTGCTAATTACACCAGATGAAGCTACATTAGGTGCGGCTATTGATGTACCTACACCCGATGGTAATGTTAATGTTAAGTTGCCGGCAGGTGTGCGTTCTGGTCAATCTCTGCGCTTACGTGGTAAGGGTTGGCCTCTAGCTAAAGGTGGACGTGGTGATCAGTTTGTCAAAGTAGCGATCGCTCCTCCAAAAGACCTTAGCCCACAGGAGAGGGAGTATTATGAAAAAATCCGCGCTATCCGTACCTACAATCCCCGCAGTCATTTGGCGCAAGTTAAATTATAACTATTTCCCAACAACAAGATACCCGAATTTTTTGATAATTCGGGAATCCCAACCTGCTATTCGCTTTACTAAACTTACTATCGTTAACCCATTCTTTTGATTAACAAGTTGTGATAAGTTTGCAACATCTCTGGTGTCGCTTGGGTACTTTGCCATGATGGACGTGCAACTATGCGATCGCACCAAGCACTCAATTTGGGATATTCATCAAAGGATATACCCGCTTTCAGCAGCCAAGGTATGATAGTTCCCGCTACAACATCGGCTAAAGTTAAGTTATCACTGCCAAAGTATGGACGATCATCAAGCAGATTCTCAAAAAATTTCAATCCTGTACTAATTTTTATCTTCGCTTGTTCAATTGCTTCTGCATTTTTTCCTCCTGGTAAATCGAACATTACTGACAACATCGGCTGGCTGGCTGGTAATATTTCATTGACACTAATATTTTGCACCATTCGCACAATCGCTAAATCTTTAGCATCTTTTGGTAACATTGGCGGGGTTGGATATTTAGCTTCTAAATAATCCAAAATTGCCAAGGATTCCACCATCTTAAAACCCTCATCTACTAAAACTGGAATATGATGGAAAGGGTTAATCGCTAAAAATTCTGGTTTAAACTGTTCTTCATTAATCAGTTTAACTTCTACGAGTTCAAATTCTAATCCTTTTTCTATTAGTGTAATCCAAACTCGCCGTGGGTTTACATGAATTGGTGAGTAATAAAGTGTTAACATGAAAAAAATTCCATCTGTAAATATGATTGCTGATTATACATTTTTTTAGTCATAAATAATACTGAATCCTATCAGGAAACTTTACTTAATCGCCCAAGAATTAAGGGTAAATAGTTAACCCGGATTTCCTCGTTTTTTCGTTTTAGGGAACTCTTAACAGAGAACAGTGAATAAATTGGTGTGTACTTCATTAGACTGGGAAACGCTATATATCATATAGGAATAATATTTGATTTATGAAAAGATACGTAGGGTGCGTCAGACTCCATAAATTCTATTAATAAACAGATTTGTAATATCTGACGCACCCTACAATACCTAATTTTTTTCAAAAATCAAATATGACTTCTATAGGACTTACGCAAGTGTCACACTAAAAATCAGTTGTAGGGTGCTTTACTACTGCATAAATCCTGCAAATAAACAGATTGTTGATATCTGAAGCACCCTACCAATGTGCCAGTTGCGTAAGTCCTGTATCAAAATATTTAAACAACTCTCTGCCTCCTGGTATCATCTAATTGAGTGACTAAATGAACAAGTTCAGGTAAGATCAGTTTTTCCATTCCGAGTAGTACTGCAGTACTGGAACCAGGAAGAGAGAAGATCAGTTTATTTTGATAAATACCAGCTACAGCACGAGATGCGATCGCACGGGAACCAATTTGTTGATAACTTAAAAAGCGGAATAACTCACCAAATCCCGGTAAAGTCTTTGCTAACAGCTTTTCTATAGCGTCGTAGGTGGTATCTCTAGGTGCAATTCCTGTCCCACCATTGAAAATCAAAGCATCTACATTGCTAGTTTTACCCAGCAATTCTATCTGTGCTTGAATCTGTGCTGGTTCATCTTTGATAATTGCGTAGACTCCGACAGCATGATTAGCAGTCAAAAGTAATTGTTTAATTAGTTGACCACTCTGATCCGTTTCCGTGGTACGGGTATCGCTGACAGTAATAACAGCACAAGTTACCGTTATTTTCGCTGAATCGGGGTGTGGTTGAAGATTCATAGATATTTAAATTAAATTAATTTAAATTAAATTGAATTTTAGCCAATGACCAAGGACTAATGACCAATGACCAATGACTAATGGCTAATGACTACTTAGGATTTACTCAATCCTAGACCGTTTTCTTGGGCATAACGATCCATAAAGCGCATAAATCGCTCCCATTCTGCGGGGGTTTTCATCAGGTAAACGGCTTCTAACGCTTCTGGTCTACCGTTGACAAATTTACCCTTAACTTCGCGGGTGATTATTTCACCTTCTTCGTCAATCATGTACATCCCCGTGATTTCTTCAGTATTACCTTGACCTAAAATCTGAGGATTGGTAAAAATAAATGTTGCTGTACCTTGATCACCACTGCGCGATCGCGTCAAGCGTACCTCTGGAATTACTTCTTCGTCAACGCCTTTAGAAAACTGAATTTTTGCCATGATGAATGAATTTTAAGTTTTGTGATCATTATGTAATATTCTCTCATCATAGAGGAGGCATTTTACCTATGGTAGTTAAATCTAGTCCACAATTTCGATTAACGGTCAGTTTATTGGCTGGAATCTTCACCCTGATCATGATTGTAGCCGGAGCTATTGCTTCTAATTCCGCCCCAGCGATAAATTTAACCAATACCAAGAACGTAATTCTCATGATTGGGGATGGTATGGGTTGGGAAATGGCTCGCGCTGCGGCTGTTGCTAAAGGATATAATTACAAATCTGGGAAAGGAGAAGGACTCAGCTTCCAAAGCCTGGAGAATTACGCCCTAGCTACAACCTATGGTACAACTATTGCTCCTGGTAATGGCGTTTTCAGTACCAGCAACTCTGCATTAACTAACTCTATCTCTATTACAGGTGGTAGTCCGATTTTACCAGGTTTCAAATTCCAACCCAAATTTAACCCAGGAAATAAACCATCTGGTGGTACAGAAAATCTCAGTGCTGATGCTGTTGGTAACTTAGTCGGTTATGATCCTGTGCGTGGGGGGATAAATCCTTGGACACCTGGAAATGACCCTGAATACATCAAGCACAGTTATCCTGATTCAGCCAACACAGCTACTACTCTTTATACCGGAGTTAAAAGCTATAACAACGCTATTTCCGTAGATATATTTGAAAAACCACTAGAAACAATTCTCAAAACTGCGGCTGATGCTGGTAAATCTACAGGGATTGTCACTTCTGTACCGATTGATCATGCTACTCCTGGTGCAGCAGCAGCTAACGTTAATCGTCGCAATAAATATGATGCTGATTTTCCCAGTTTGGACAATATCTTACAGCAGGAACTCCGCATTTATCAACCTACTGTGATTTTAGGTGGTGGTCATCCCCTTACAGGTGCTGGTAGTGAATCTTTACCAACGGGAGTAGAACCACCGACAAAGTTTGAATATATTACGAAATCAACCTACGCAGAATTGAGCAAAAACCCCAATCGCAACCGCTACGATTATACATTTTTAGAAAGGGGTCAAGATGCTGCGGCTAAATTAGCCATGACTGCGAGTCAGTTAGATCCAAATCAGAAACAGCGCTTGTTAGGATTATATGGAGCCAGGGGACAAGAGGGAAATCTCCCTGTGAGTACCGCTAATGGAGACTACAGCAATACAGGATTGAGTATCTTTTCTCTGTTTAGTTCTCAAGGACAAAAACCCGATACAGTTCGTCCGCTGCTTCCTGGAGAAACAGATAAATCATTTATTGCTAGAGAAATTAATGAAAATCCCACTCTCCAGGATTTAACAAAAGCCGCTTTAGAAGTTTTATCTAAAGACAAAGATGGATTTTGGTTAATGGTAGAAGGTGGTGATATTGATTGGTCTGCTCATGATGATAACCTAGATAATTTGATTGGAACAGTTTTAGATTTTGATAAAGCTGTCCAAACTACAATTGACTGGATTAAAAATAACGGTGGTTGGGAAAATAACCTGCTGATTGTCACCGCAGATCATGATCATTACCTAACTTTAAATCCCAATTTCGAGCAACTTTTAAAATTAAAAGGTGCAGAAGCTTTAACGGCTGAATCTGACCCTGAGAAAGCAGGTCATTTTTGGGGTTCTAATTCTCAATTTAAATATGGTTGGGGAAATCATGCAAACCGACCAGTTCCTGTTTACTATCAAGGTAAAGGTGCAGACGTTTTAACTAATTCTATTGGGAAGGGTTTTCAGAGTTATGGTTTTGATGTTCCTGGTATTCAGGGTTTAGTAGACCAAATCCATATTTATCAAACTCAACGTGCAGCAATTAAATGAGTAATACCAATTCTATATGAGGTTACACCAACCGCATAAATAAAATTTTAAATTTTTAGATGTTGGGTTTCCTTGTGTCAAACGCCATTCGCCACAAGCCGGGGAACCCGTCCAAGGCGATGGCTCCCCAACCTACTGTCTATTTACTATTTCCCAAAACCTTTACCTCTACTAGTAGAAGGAAGACAAATACAGTTTTCTATCTGCTTGAGTAAAGTTTCACTATCTAGATTTTGACCAATTAGCACTAACTGATTTTTCTTTTCACCTTTCCACTCATCATCATCAATGGTAAAGCGTTTACCGCAGAGGTGGAAAATGTGACGTTGGGGACTTTCATCAAACCACATAATACCCTTAGCGCGGAAGACATTTGTCGGTAGTTGGTTATCTAGAAAATATTGAAACTTTCTAATAGAAAAAGGTTTTTCACTTTGGAAAGATATGGATACAAAACCATCATTTTCTAAGTGGTCGGAATGATGGTGATGATGTTCATGATCATGATCATGATGGTCATGTTCACAGTTAGAATGATCGTGATCATCGTGATCTTCATGATGGTCGTGACCACAGGTAGAATGATCATGATGATCATGATGTTCGTGTTCTTCTTCGTCTTCTTCTGAATCAAAATATTTATCAGATTCAAACAAACCAACACTGAGAATTAAAGGAAGTGGAACTTGTGATTTTGTAGTTCTAATAATTCTTGATCCTTCCTTAACATCATTAATCTTTCTTTCTAATTCTGTTAAAGTAGTTTCATCAACCAAATCTGTCTTATTAAGAATAATTACATCACCATAAGTAATTTGACTTAAAGCTGCTTGGGAATTAAATAAATCCAAGCTATAATTTGCGGCATCAACTACGGTGATAATGGAATCTAACCGGGTTAAATCTCGTAATTCTGAACCCAAAAATGTCATGGCTACAGGTAAAGGATCTGCTAAACCTGTGGTTTCTACAACTAGATAATCTAGCTTTTCTTCTCTTTCTAAAACTTTGTAAACCGCATCTACTAAGTCATTATTAATGGTGCAGCAAATACAACCATTACTTAATTCCACCATATTTTCATCGGTAGCAACAACTAATTCGTTATCAATACCAATTTCGCCAAATTCGTTGACTAAAACAGCGGTTTTCACTCCTTGCTGATTAGTTAAAATATGATTGAGTAAAGTTGTTTTACCACTTCCCAGGAAGCCTGTAATAATTGTTACTGGCAATCCTTGTTTGGGAGCTTCCATTGTTTGAGATTCAGAACTAACTGTTGTTTGCATGGTGATGAAGTAGGCTATTGATGTATTTTATATTTTATCTTGATTTTAGCTACTCGGCATTACAGTAACATATTTACATACCAGCTTGAAAAATCTGGTTAGCAGTAAGGGTAAGTTGTGGAAAAGTTGGTGATGCTACAGTTTCATTTTCTCTAAATTGACTAACTCGATATTCTCCATTGATTAAATGATAGATAGAAATAGTTGGTTGTTTGGGATTTCCTATATAGGGAGTTCCACCTAAACCTAAATAATCAACTATCCAATATTCAGCAATACCAATTTCTTCATAATCTTTAACTTTAGTTAAATAATCAACACGCCAATTTGTACTCACAACTTCAATAATTAAAGGTATTGATGCAGCTTGAGAAACGGTAGCTTGTTTTTCCCATAAAAATTCATTGATTAAATTATCACGATTTAAAACTAAAACATCTGGTGAATAAGCAGATTCATTATTTGTCGGTTTAACTAAAACAGTTTTAGATATACCGTAAGGCAACCCTAACCGTTTATATTCTGAGAAGATGATGTCATTCAGAAAAATGATAATCCATTCATGAAAACCTAAAGGTTGATTCATTTCAATAATTACTCCATTATGTAATTCATATCTTTTATTTTCTGGTTTCCATTCCACAAACTCTGTAAAAGTTACTGGTTTAGTTTTGGGTAAAGCTTGAATCATAATTTACCAACCTCTGCTGATTGCATTACATGATATTACTGGGAATTATTGGGAGAACTACATCAGATATCATAGATGATGAGAGCGATCGCTCTTAATTCAGTTTCACTTACCTATCCGATTACTCGCAACTTACGTTATCATTGCTGATCGTTAGATGCCTTATTCCTCTATTATGACCCTATCTATTTACAATACTCTCACCCGTCGTCAAGAACCATTTACCACCGTCGATCCTGGGAAGGTAAAGATGTATTATTGCGGTGTGACGGTTTACGACTATTGCCATTTGGGTCATGCTAGAGCTTGTATTGTTTGGGATGTAGTGCGTCGCTATCTTGAGTTTATCGGTTATGATGTGCGCTATATCCAAAATTTTACGGATGTTGATGATAAGATTCTTAACCGCGCACGGTTAGAAAATTCGACGATGGAAGCGGTATCAGAACGCTTTATTAAGGCATATTTTGAAGATATGGCACGTTTGGGAATTAAAGAAGCTGATGAATATCCCCGTGCAACCCATACCATGAACGGTATTAAAAGATTAATTCATGATTTAGAACAAAAAGGTTTTGCTTATCCATCTGATGGTGATGTTTATTATGCGGTGCGAAAGTTTGATGGATATGGCAAACTTTCAGGACGAAAATTAGATGATATGCAAGCTGGTGCAAGCGAAAGAGTAAATGTAGAAGATCCAGAATATCAAAAAAAGAAAGATCCCTTTGATTTTGCTTTGTGGAAAGCTGCAAAACCATCCGAACCTGCGTGGGACTCACCTTGGGGAAAAGGTCGTCCCGGATGGCATATAGAATGTTCAGCAATGGTGCGCGATCGCTTGGGTGATACCATTGACATTCATGCTGGTGGTGCTGACTTAATTTTCCCACATCATGAAAATGAAATTGCCCAATCTGAAGCAGTCACTGGTAAGCCTTTAGCTAATTATTGGTTACACAACGGTATGGTCAAAGTAGATGGTGAAAAAATGTCCAAATCCTTGGGTAATTTTATCACTATTCGGGAATTGCTAGATCGAGGTGTAGACCCAATGGCCGTAAGGTTATTTGTGATGATGGCACAATATCGTAAACCCATAGACTTTACCGATGAAGCAATTTTAGCAGCAACAAACGGCTGGCATACAATTAAAGAAGGATTACTTTTTGGTTATCAACATCGTAAAAAATTAGGCTGGGACGAATCTAATTTAATCCAAAATCCAAAATCTAAAATCCAAAATTCCCAGATTGAGAGATTTAAAGAAGCCGTTAATGATGACTTTAATTTTCCTGGTGGGTTAGTAATAATTTTTGAATTAGCCAAAGAACTAAATCGGGAAAGAAATATTATTGTACATCAAGGAAAAACAGAAACCCCAGCCAATGAATTACTTCAAAAATGGCAAACTCTAACTACATTAGCAGATGTTTTAGGTTTAACAACCAAACCAGAAATAGAAACTCCTAAACCAGATAGTATAAGCGATGTAGAAATTGAAGAATTAATTCAACGCAGACAAGAAGCGAGAAAAGCCAAAAACTTCGCCGAATCAGATCGTATTCGTGATGAACTATTAATAAAAAGCATCACCTTAATAGACAGCAAAGAAGGAACACGCTGGCAAAGAAAAAATTAAAAATTAAAAATTAAAAATTAAAAAGAAAAAAAACAGGAGGTGATTATTAATTTACCATGAGCAATTATCAACCAATCACTGATAGAACACTTGAGCTTGCTATTCGTGTAGTCAAACTTTGTCAGGAATTAGATAAACACCCTGGAGTTGCAAAAACAATATCTAAACAATTACTTCGTTCTGGTACATCCATTGGTGCAAACGTTGATGAATCACAAGCAGCAGAGAGTACAGCAGATTTTGTTCACAAATTAAAAATTGCTTTAAAAGAAGGACGAGAAACTAGATATTGGTTAAAATTGCTCATGGCTACTGATATAATACCCGAAGCAAAATTACTACCGATTTATGGTGAACTTAATGAAGTCATAAAGATAATTGGTGCTATCATTGTCAAAACACAAAAAAATCATCAAAAGTGATTTTTAATTTTTAAGTTTTAATTTTTAATTGAAGCTATGTGGAAACAACTAACAACAGCCATTTCCGATTTAAACATTCCAGCAGACTGGGTAGGAATTAGAGCCGTAAAAACCACTTCAACCCATCATTCCGTGCGTGATGGTTTACCCCAAAGTAATGGTAAAACATTAGATATAGGAGCAATGATAGAAGTTATAGTTGATGGTTGTTTAGGATATGCAGCCACCAACTCATTAGATATTTCCAGCTTAGAAAACGCTGCAAAAATTGCCTATAAACAAGCAATTGCAGCCAGTAAATGGTGGATATATCCGGTTAGTGAAAGTACACGTCCCAAAGTTGTAGGAGAATATAAATCACCATTTTTAGAACCATTAGATGCTACTAATCCAGGAGAAATAAACAATTTACTAATTCGGATTTGTCAAAAGCTGAAAATCAACGATAAAATCATTCAAACCACAGCTAGAGTTCGCACACAGCAAAAAGAAACCTGGTTTGTGAGTAGTAATGGTTCTGAAGTATATCAAAATATTCTTTCCCTTGGTAATCATTTTAGTGCAATAGCTAAAGATGGAGAAATCGTTCAAAGACGCACTAATAACGGTGAAGAAGCGAACTATTATCAAGGTAGTTGGGAACTTTTCCAAGAAGATAATTTATGGCATCAAGTTCAAAAGGTTGGTGAACAGGTATTAGAATTATTAACAGCAGAAGAATGTCCAAATACCCGCACTACTTTAGTTTTAGCACCAGACCAAATGATGCTACAAATTCATGAAAGTATCGGACATCCTTTAGAAATTGACCGCATTTTAGGAGATGAACGCAACTATGCTGGAGGTAGCTTTGTTAGCAAAAATGATTTTGGTAAACTAGAATATGGTTCACCCCTCATGAATATCACCTTTGATCCTACAGTAGCAGGTGAATTTTCTAGTTATGGTTTTGATGACACTGGTGCAGTAGCCACCAAAGAATATATTATTAAAAAAGGCATTTTACAACGAGGTTTAGGTAGCTTAGAAAGTCAAGCTAGAGCAGATTTAACCGGTGTTGCTTGTGCGCGGGCTTGTTCCTGGAATCGTCCCCCGATAGACAGAATGGCTAACTTAAATTTAGAACCAGGAAATGCCACTTTTGAGGAAATTATATCAGGAATAGAACATGGTATTTACATGGAATCTAACCGTTCTTGGTCAATAGATGATCAACGTTATAAATTTCAATTTGGTTGTGAATATGCCAAATTAATTGAAAACGGTAAACTGACCAAAACCCTTCGTAACCCTAACTATCGCGCTACCACACCAGAATTTTGGCACAGTTTAATTCAAGTTGGTAATAATTCCAGTTGGCAAATGTATGGTACACCATATTGCGGTAAAGGAGAACCAAATCAAGCTATTTTTGTAGGTCATGGTTCACCAGTTTGTGGATTTGCTAATATTGAAGTCTTTGGTGGTGGTTAATAAAATTTTTCCTGCCTTCTTCCTAACTCCTGACTTCTCCTATTAATGCTACAATCAACAAATAACTACTTGATGCCATATCAATATGATCATTGCTCAAGAATTAGAATCACAACCAGACATCTCCCCAGATGTAATATTTCCTCCTAGTGATTTATATAGTGATGAACCGACCGTCGAAACAGAACTGCATCTACGACAAATAATTTTACTTTTCAAATGTCTAGAATGGTTGTGGAAAGATAGAACTGATTTCTATGCTGCGGGAAATCTGACTATTTATTATAGTCCTCACCAAAAGAAATCAGAATTTTTCCGCGGTCCTGATTTTTTTGTTGTTTTGGGAACAGAACGCAAAACCCCTAAAAGTTGGGTAGTGTGGGAAGAAGATGGTAAATATCCTAATTTTATTTTAGAAATTCTTTCACCGAGTACAGCTAATACTGATAGAGAATATAAAAAAGAACTTTATCAAAATACTTTCCGCACACCGGATTATTTTTGGTTTGACCCTTATACCTTAGAATTTGCAGGTTTTTATTTAACAAATGGAAAATATCAACCTTTAGAACCCAATGAAAAAGGTCATTTATGGAGTCAACAGCTAGGTTTATATTTAGGAGTTTATGAGGGTTTGTTAAGGTATTTTACCCCAGGAGGAGAGTTAGTACCCACACCAGAAGAAAGCGCAGCAGAGGAAACTAGAAAAACAGCAATACAAACACGAAGAGCTGAACAAGAAACAGAAAGAGCAGAATTTGCAGCAAGAAAAGCAGAACGTTTAGCGGCAAAATTGCGAGAATTAAATATTGACACAGATACAATTTAAACAATGAAAATTACAGAATTATCAACCTTAGAAAAAACTTTTAATCAAATTGTGGAAACTCTGCTAATTAAAAAAGCAGAAAATGAACATTTTACGGTGAGACTCAGCAGCGAAAGTAGTCAATTTACCCGCTTTAATTGTGCGAAAGTTAGACAAACAGGTTATGTTAATGATGGTTCGATTCAACTGACATTAATAGCAAATGAACGCAGTAGTTTTCGTCAGTTTCCCTTGACTGGGAATTGGGACATAGATTGGCAATTAGCATACACGGCTTTAGAGGAATTACGGGAAGATTTGACTATATTACCTATTGATCCTTATTTAGTTTTACCTACCGGAAATAATGCAAGTAGAGAAGTAAATATAGGCAAATTATTAGTACCAGAAAATGTTATTAATAACATTTTAGAATCAGTTGCTGATTTAGATTTTACTGGAATGTATGCTGGGGGAATTGTCATCAGAGCTTATGGCGATTCTAGCGGACAAAAACACTGGTTTGCTACTGATTCTTTCACCTTAGACTATTCTTTGTTTATAGAATCAGGACAAGCTGTTAAAGGGACTTTTGCCGGCAGCAATTGGGATGAATCTGCTTATCTAGCTAAAATAAATGATGGCAAAAACCAATTAGCAATGCTGTCTCGTCCAGTTAAAGAATTACCAAAAGGACAATATAAAACCTATTTTGCTCCAGCTGCGGTGGCTGATTTATTGGGTATGCTTTCTTGGGGTGCTATTAGTGAAGCAGATATTCAACAAGGTAATAGTGCTTTAGCTGTTTTATCACGTCAAGAAAAACAACTTTCACCAAAATTTAATTTGCAAGAAAACTTTCAATTAGGTTTAGTTCCCAGATTTAATGAATTAGGAGAAATGGCCGCACCGGAATTATCTCTAATAGAAAAAGGAGTTTTGAGAAATACTCTAGTTAATTCTCGTACAGCCAAAGAATATAATAAAATTGCTAATGGTGCTAATGCTTCAGAAACCTTACGTTCTCCAGAAATAACCCCAGGTAATTTGGCATTTGAGCAGATTTTACAAAGTTTAGATACAGGGTTATATGTTGCTAATTTACATTATTTAAATTGGAGCGATCGCCCTAGTGGTAGAATTACAGGTATGACTCGCTATGCCTGTTTTTGGGTAGAAAATGGTGAAATTGTCGCCCCCATTGCCAACCTGCGTTTTGATGAAAGTCTCTATCGCTTTTGGGGTGCAGAAAATTTAGTAGATTTAACCAACTTTCAAGAATTTATTCCTGAAGTCGGAACCTATGAAAGTCGGCAATTAGGAGGGACATTAGTTCCTGGGATGTTGGTAAAAAACTTCACTTATACTTTGTAAAAATATTTGCCAAAAATGCTGATTAATTCCAGACAATATAAATTGTGTGAAAATAGCCATACATAATTACAAAAAAAGGGAACAGGGAACAGGGAACAGATAAGAAACTTTAGTTCTGAGTTTAAAGCTCAGTCAAAAAAAGGATGTTTTTACAAGGAGAGTGACACGAAAAAAACAGTGTCATTATTTCAATCTCATGTTTTTAAACATGAGTTTTTCCTGTTAAGAGTTGCTTCCTGTTCCCTCTGAAATAATATTATATCCTCGCTAATTCACGATGCTCTAAAATATAGCGTTTCCTAGTCTAGTGAAGTACAAAATCATCTGCGTTTATCTGCGTCCATCTGCGTCCATCTGCGTTTAATTATTACAGCTTGTACCTCACTTCAATAGTAATTGCTATATAAAGCAACTCCGAATGTAGCGCGGCGCATGGTTTGGTTACTCAAAGTCACATGATTTAGTTAGCCAATCCATCTGTCGCGTTTGTCAAACCATATGACGCTGCCCATCCCTAAATCGCATTTAAAACCTGACTGTAAAATTTCAGCCTTGCACATTCCTTCTTAAGCAGCTAATCCATGATTAGTATTCACAATCATCATGGAAATAGCTCACGTAG